>NZ_JAIZAP010000004.1 GCF_020404745.1 Aquibacillus saliphilus | reverse complement strand
TTCCCTCTCCTTTTCCTTTTGTCTCGACAACTTTAGGATAACAAAAGAGAGGGGAATGAGTGTATTTTTTTGACTTCTTTTAAAGCCTTGATAGAACTGAGGACACCACCACATTTAGTATAGAGCCTTTTATAATTGTACGCTAAACTAAAAAAACAAAGATGGATATACATCATCCACCTTTGTTGGAATTAATTGATATTAGTCTTCCCATACAGCATTTTTCAGCTGCTCATCTCGTTTATGACGTTCGATAGCTAACTCAATTAACTTGCTTATTAACTCTGGATACGATACTCCACTAATTTCCCAAAGCTTAGGATACATACTTATTCTCGTAAAACCTGGGAGTGTATTGACTTCATTAACTACTAACTCACCGTTTTCTAACAAGAAAAAGTCGACCCGTGCTAAACCTTCACAATTTAGTGATTGAAATACGTCAACAGCTTTTTCCTGAACTTTTTTAGTCAAGTCATCTGACAATTCAGCAGGAATAGCTAAATCAGCGCCTTTTTCATCGATGTATTTAGACTCATACGAATAAAAATCTGTCTGCGGTAAAATTTCGCCAGGTAATGAAGCGATTGGATCTTCATTACCAAGTACGGCACATTCTACCTCGCGACCTACAATTGTCTCTTCAATTAATACTTTATAATCATATTGAAACGCTTCTTTTATGCCCTCATAAAACTCTTGTTCGTTTCTCACTTTACTAACGCCAACAGATGAACCTTGATTAGCTGGTTTAATAAACATAGGTAATCCCAGTTTTTCTTTTGCCACTTGATAATTAATTTCACTCAATTTATTTTTTGTATAAGTAAAAGATTCTGCGACTTTGATACCAGCTTCTTTTAATAATCTTTTTGCGATATCTTTATCCATACTTACAGCAGATCCTAAAACGCCCGTTCCAACAAACGGTAAATTGGCAATTCGGAGCATTCCTTGAATACTTCCATCCTCCCCCAATGTTCCGTGTAATATCGGAAACACTACATCCAGTTGATCCAAAACCTGTGAGTCAGCTGCATTAATCAGCTGATTCGTACTTTCACCAGGTACAACGGCCACACCTTTATTTGTTTTATTTAGTTGAATAAGCTTTGGATTTTCTTCATTTAAAAGATAAGAGGACTGATCATTCAAGTGCCACTTGCCATCTTTATCTATCCCAATTAATACAACATCATATTTATTTTTATCAATTGCATCTACAATATTTTTAGCAGACTGTAATGAAACTTCGTGTTCTGCAGATTTACCACCAAAAATAATACCAACTGTCGCTTTAGTCATGAAATCTCCCTCTCACTATATAAATCTAATCATACTTTAAGATACCATATTAAGGCTCGTTTTGAATAAATTTTTTCACTCCGACCATTGTAGTATTTCGTGTAAATCCTTAAGTTATATCCTTTCTATTAAAAAACTTTTTAGAAAGGGTAATTGAAAGATAATATAACAAAAATACAATTGCAAATAAAGTAAGTGCATTAGAAATTGGTCTTATATTTGTGGCAAGTAAGGCAATTCCACCACCATCTGTGGCAGTCTGTAATACAGTACTAATATAGATAAGTGGAAAAAATACTATATATTGAACCATATACACTTCTTGTATTTTCGAATGAAACAAATAGTAGAGAGGAACTGAAATTAAAACTTGAATTAGACCCAAAGCAAAAGTTATTAAAATAGGATATACACCATATAGTTGAGCTGTTATGTGTTCAAAGTAATTACTAGTAAGCTCAAAAATAATCCATTGATACATCGAGATGAACAGAATATAGATGAAGAAAAATAGATACCGACTAAAAATTAGCTTACTTCGTTTTATCGGCAAGCTTATTAGAAATCGATTAATTTTAGCTTTGTCCTCACGGCTATGAACATTATAAATAAACAAAATGTGAAACAAAAACAGAATAAGATATGGGAAGTAAGGGTCTATATCAACAATAAACGTAATCGGAAAAAGTAATGTAAAAAAAACAATATACCAGATATTTAATATGAAATCATTTTTAATAAGTTGTACCAATAATTTCATCTCCTTCCCACCTTTCAGTTAAGTCTCTATTAATCCATCCTTGTTGTATTCTTTAGCAACTCTTTGCTCCCCTTCATTGATACAAAAAACAAAATTAACGAGCAGACAAATAAAACTACCGGACTAAACGGAACTGGACTCCTCAACCATTCCATTAAGCCTTTAGTCATTTGACTTGCAAAAAAATGCTCACCTTCAAAATTTGCTTTTGCAGCTCTCACACCAAATAGAATCGTTATTAAAAATATGGCCCCGACAATTCCCTGCATACTATTTACAAGTAAAACTGAATCAAATTTATAGTATAAAGGAATGCTAATGGCCTGAATAATTAGTACGATACCAAAAACAAACAAGATATCATTTAATGTATATAAGTAGATCTGTTCCCATGGAAATTTAGAGGCATTGCCATAAAAAGCTACAGCATTTATTCCCCATAATAATAAAATAAAAAAGGTTGTTTCTAGCAAAATATAGATAAATCGACTTTTCACAATTAAGGATTTACTAACAGGCAAGCTTTGTAAAAATCGGTTCACATGATTTTTAGAGTCGGACATAAATAAGTTACTAGTTAATATGCACGAAAAAAATATATAAAAATGTGCAGTAGGAAATGAAAATGATGTGATTAAGATGATTAAACTAACGCCAATGAACTGTCGCTGATTTAGGACTAAATCTTTTTTGAGCAAGGAAAGCATACTGGTACCACCTCTCTTAAATCACCCTGTTTCGAAGTTGATTAGTGTTATCTTGTCATGAAATACATAATATCCTCGAGCGACGCCTTTTCAATGACTACATCATCAGGAAAGTCCGTAAATGCGGAGTGATCTCCCTCAAATAATCCAGTAAACCCTTGTTCTGTTTGTTGAGTGCTAATAAATAATTTTTCAGTATCTGCATCAAGCCATTCTTTTTTAGCCTTAATTAAATGATAATTCTCATCAATTTCCTCCATACTCTTCTGGAAAACCACTTCACCCTTATTAATAAACACAATATAATCGGCAATACGATCCAAATCGGTGGTAATATGGGTGGAGAAAAAGATAGTCCGGTTTTCATTTATCATCAATTCTTGCAATAAATCAATTAGTTCTCTGCGGAAAATGGGATCAAGTCCTGCAGTTGGCTCATCCATGATAAGTAGTTCTGGATCATGTGATAAAGCAAATAACAACGAACATTTCATCTTCATTCCTTTAGAGAATTCTTTGATTTTAACTTGAATTGGTAGATCAAACTTATTTAAGTAACTATTAAACAAGTCTGGATTCCAATTACTATATAATGGAGCAATTAATGACTTCATTTTTTTAATAGTAAAGTTTTCATACATATAGAGCTCATCATATACAAACCCAATTTTTTGTTTCACACTTGCATGTTCATTTGGTGTACCAAACAGATTAATCGTACCTTTACTTGGTTTTAAAGTATCCATAATCATATGTATCGTCGTACTCTTTCCGCTTCCATTAGGTCCGATAAAACCCGTAATAAACCCCTTTGGAATTTTTAAATTGAGGTTATCTATTGAAAAGTTTGAAAATGATTTACTCACTTGTTTTATTTCAATTGGATTCATTATCCATCCCCCTCATAAAAGATATCTAGCCGCTCGATTAACTCATTTTTTGTTAAGCCTATCCGTTTTGCCTCTAATACCACGTTCTCAAGTTCAGTTTCCAGCTCGCGAATTTTCCATTCTTTTAATACATGTGGCTGCTGCCCTCTAACAAATGTACCTTTACCAACCGATGAGATTAAAAAACCTTCCATCTCAAGGTCTTCATATGCACGTTTAGTAGTGATTACACTAACCTTCAACTGTTTAGCCAACACTCGCATAGACGGAAGAGCATCCCCTTCTTTTAGTTCACCTTGATAAACCTGTTGCTTGATTTGTTCTTTTATTTGAATAAAGAGCGGAACTTTACTACTCGTGGAGATTAAAATGTTCATTAGATATCTCCTCCAACACTTAATTATATATATATAGTATATACAATATATACAAATGAACAGAACTTGTCAAACTACCTAAACGAAAAGAGCACCCACGAAGGATGCTCTTTACTTACATATATTTAGCTCATATCAAAACCGTTTAATTAAATAAATTTAACTTACCGATCCTGTTGACTGCCTCTGTTAATCTTTCTTCGCTATCGAGTAAGCCAACACGGATATACCCCTCGCCCTTGTCACCAAAACCATTCCCTGGTGCAACAGCAACATGCGCTTTTTCTAATAACAAGTCTGCAAACTGCTCTGATGTAAAGCCGTTTGGTACGGGTAACCATGCAAAGAACGTTCCTTTCGGCGGATCCACTTTCCAGCCAATCTCGTGCAATTTATCGACAAAAGTATCTCGTCGTTGCTGATAGGTCTGAACCAGTTTTTCTACTTCATTCTGATCGCCCAATAAAGCCATTTCTGCTGCTTGTTGAACAGCTCCAAATAAACTGACATAGATATGGTCTTGAATTAAATTAATACTTTCGACGACAGATTGATTTCCGACTGCAAAACCAACTCTCCAACCAGCCATGTTATACGTTTTGGATAATGTGTACATCTCTACCCCGATATCTTTCGCACCTTCAGACTGCAGAAAGCTTTGCGGTTTTTGACCATCAAAGCCTAATGAACCATAGGCAAAGTCATGAACAACACATATTTCATTCTTTTTAGCAATTTCAATTGTCTGATCGAAAAATTGTTTTGTTGCTGTGGCTGATGTAGGGTTATTAGGATAGTTTAAAAACATTAGTTTTGCTTTATCTAAAACAGATTGGTCAAGTATTGAATAATCTGGCAAAAAATTATTTTCACTTAATAACGGCATCAGTTCTGTCTCTGCGTTCGCTAATGCAATTCCAGACATATAATCAGGATAACCTGGATCTGGCAATAATGCTAAATCTCCTGGATTAAGTAAGCACTGACTGATTTCCACCAATCCTGTTTTAGCACCAAATAAAATAGCTACTTCCTTCTCAGGATCAAGCTTCACACCATACTCTCGTTTGTAGAAAGTAGCAATCGCTTCCTTAAGGAATGCTTGGCCACGAAAAGGTGAATATTTATGATACGCTGGATTATCAGCGGCCTTTTTCAATTCTTCCACTATATGAGGAGGAGTTGGCAAATCCGGATTCCCTTGGCCTAGATTTATCACGTCATAACCTTGACTAAGTAAGTATTGAACTTTTTGAACAAGATTTGCAAAAAACTGTTCAGGTAATCGTTGTAAAGTATCAGAATGTTCAAAGCGGTGCATTTTTTCCACTCCCGGCTCGATAAAATTATAGTTACTAATCTTAGACACTATACAATAATTTGTAAAGACTTTTCTGTCAATTCAATATTGACAGTACCTACCAGCGGTGTCATAATATCAACAACTTAACACACTCGCACTTAGATGTTGGTAGGGATTTTTCCGGCCAGTTATAACTTTTCGTCATGTACAAATCCCGCAAGTTAGATAAGAGGGCGAAAAAACGTGAAACATCTTCCTAGTAGGGAGGTGTTTTTTAAAACAACTACATACTAATGAGGTGAAAAACTAATGGAAAACATTCAAGTCCAAGGAGCACCTTCCATCTATCAGTGTTTCGAAGGGGTACTACAAGAACTACCACAAAAATTAACAGAACAAAAATTCAAACATGCTGTTATTATCCATGGAGAGAAATCATGGAACGCTGCAAAGGGCTTTTTAAGTAATCTAAGTATCCCCGTAACTAAAATTAACTATAACGGGGAATGTAGTCACGAAGAAGTTGAACGTATTAACACTATTATTGAACAAAATAATGCAGATGTCATTATTGGCGTAGGTGGTGGAAAAATAGTAGATATAGCCAAGGCTAACGGTAATTCATTAGATATTCCTGTTATTTTAATACCTACTTTAGCCTCAAACTGTGCCCCTTTTACACCTTTAAGTGTTTTTTATGATCAACTAGGCAACTATGTTGAGCACATTATTTTTCCAAAGAGCACGTTTATGGTCTTAGTAGAACCGAAAATCATCATTGATTCACCAACATCATTTTTCAGAGCTGGTATTGGTGATACAATAGCTAAGTGGTATGAAGCCGATGTCTTAACAAGAGCTTTACCTTCCAAATCAATTCCATTGGAAGTTGCTTTACATGCCGCAAAACTATGCCGTGATGTATTAATAGAAAAAGGCCCCGAGGCGATATCCTCCCTCGAAAAAAAGGAAATCTCACCCGCTTTTATGCAAGTAGTAGAAACTATTATTCTAGCAGCTGGCATGGTCGGAGGTTTCGGAGACAAGTACGGAAGAATCTCAGGAGCACACTCCATCCATAACGCGATCACTCATGTTCCAAAGACACACAGTTACTTACACGGGGAAAAGGTTGCTTACGGTATATTAGTCCAGCTAGCATTGGAAAATAGACCTGATGAAATCAATTATCTTTTGCCACATTATAAGAAACTAAAGTTACCAATCAGCCTGTCTGAACTAGGCATTAAACAAAACGTAAACGTTGCTATTGAAACCATTTCAACTAATGCAGTCAAACCAGGTGAATCGATTCACCTGATGAATGTCTCTAAAAAAGAACAAGTGCAAGAAGCTATTGAATTCTTAGAGAATCATATCAATAATTAATTCGCTAATTAAAGTTTAGGAGATGATTTTACATGGGGCTTGATATCGCTTTGATTCAAATGGATATAACCTACGGGGACCCAGTACAAAACAAGAAGAAGGTTGAAGAGCACTTTAAAAATTTTGCAACTGACAATCCTGTTGACGTAGTCGTTTTACCAGAGTTATGGACAACTGGCTATGATTTAACTCGGTTAGATGAAATTGCAGATGATAACGGCACAGATGCTATTAACTTCTTATCCAATCTCGCAACAAAATACGACGTTACGATCATTGCCGGTTCCATTGCTAAAAAATTAGATAATGATATTACCAATACAATGCTTGTGATAAACAGAAAGGGAGAGCTTATTAAAGAATATAGTAAGGCTCACCTATTCCGTCTTATGAATGAGGAAAAACATTTAATAGAGGGCAACGACGATGGGATTTTTCAATTAGAGAATCACCGAAGTGCTGGTGTCATTTGTTATGACATTCGCTTTCCCGAGTGGATTAGAACACATATGCTAAACGATACCAAATTGCTTTTCGTTGTAGCTGAATGGCCTGAGCCCAGAATTGACCATTGGAAAGCACTTTTAATAAGTCGAGCTATCGAAAATCAGTGTTTTGTGATTGCCTGTAATCGAGTTGGGTCCGATCCGAATAATGAGTTTGGTGGAAATTCCATGATTATTGGCCCATGGGGAGAAGTTATTGCTGAGGCACAAAACAAAGAAACCATATTATATGGCCATATCGATGTTGACCAAGTTGATAAAGTTAGAAAGACGATACCGATTTTTACAGATCGAAGGCCAGACCTTTATAAACTCAACTGAATTTCAAACTAAAAGCTAGGGATTGCCCCTAGCTTTTTGCTTGATATTATCTTAGATTATGATTGCTGACGCTAAATAATAAATTGCTATTCCTACAACGATTACATAAACCGTAATTCTTCCCCGTCCAAACTTGGGTTTTTCTTTGTCCAAACCATTCACCCACCATTATTTGTTGATATGTATAAACAAATATCATTACTAAAATTATAACACATTTTCTGAATTTTTAGATCGAGCAGTAGGATATCTAGTTATTATTACCTTAACAAGTTTACTTATCAGCCATATTTCCTTAAAGCTGCATGATAGGTTGAACCAATTCCTTTATCGAATGATAAAGCATGATTTATCGCCATTGTTATGAATTGCTTACCAAGCTCAACCGAATCTTTGACAGACTTTCCTTTGGCTATTTCTGCTGCAATGGCTGCTGAATAACTACAACCAGCTCCACTGGTATGAATAGTATCAATCAGCTCTGCTTTAAATTCCAGACAAACTTCACCATCATACAAAATATCAGTTGCATTAAGTGACGATCCACCCTTGACTAATACATATTTCGGTCCTAATCGATGCAACTTTTTTGCTGCTTGTACCATTTCATCAACTGATTTTATCTTCTCTATATTTAAAATACGAGCAGCTTCGTGTAAATTGGGTGTAATGATTGTTGCAAGTGGGAACAGTTTCTCTATCATAACCTCTATCGCATCATCTTGTAGTAATTGTGATCCCATCTTTCCTATCATTACTGGATCAACTATTATATTTTTTGTCGGAGCTTTAGCTAAAAGCTCTACAACAAGTTCAATAATCTCTTCTGAAAATAGCATACCAGTTTTAATTACATCTACGCCTACATGCTCAACAGCTGCGTAGTACTGAGCTTCAATTTGTTCGGTTGAATGAATAAAGATACCTTTTCCTGTAACCGGATTATTAGCAACAATCGCAGTAATTGCTGCCATACCATAAACATCCCTTTCCTGAAATGTTTTTAAATCTGCTTGTATTCCCGCACTACCTTGTGCTGCAGAACCAGCAATAGTTAATGCTCTTTTAATTGACATGTAAATACCCCTTACCCTCTATTTGCTAACCCGAATTTCTAATTCATGTTAACAATCTGTATTGACTATTATTCTAACAGCTTCTGAAAACTATACTCCACCTATAATAAAAAAAGAAATTTACGTTTCTTTCTAATGTTTTAGTCTCTTCGAACAAAACACAAAGTACCAGCAATTAGAAATAACATTCCTGATAACCAGCCAATACCAACAGTTAATAATGTGGACAAAACTGCTGCAATAATATAGAGTATTCCAGCACGTCTTGGATTTTCATTTTCTTTCAAGGAAGAGACAGCTTTTAGACCTAACACAATTCCAATAAAAGTTCCAATTAAAATAACCCAGCCTAGTACATCTCCAGCAGCTAAAACAATTTCAATTTCTTGCATTCTTACCGGTTCATTTTTCAATAATAATTGATGTAATTCATTCCTAAAACCCTCTCTTTTAATCGCAAATAAAAAAACAATTGTAAAAAGAGATATGAATGCATTTATAATCAATCCACTTACACCTAGAATAACCTCACCAGTTCTTCTCACTCCCATTCCCCCTCGTTTTATCTATATGTAAAAAGTAGTAGTTTAGCTATTAAATATACTTAACTATTTTTTTAAAAGCAGATATCCTTTATACTTTTAACTATACATTTAGAATGGAGGTATTGATTTGTTAAAATCCCCGATAAGCATCTTTAGATTATCCGGTTTTATTGAGGGTACATCCCTTATCATTCTGCTTTTTATTGCTATGCCATTAAAATACATAGCTGAGTTTCCAGAAGCAGTTACGGTTGTCGGGTCTTTACATGGAGCTTTTTTCTGCATTTATATCGCAGTAATTGGATACACAACACTCAGAATTAAATGGTCTTGGAAATGGATTATCAGTTCTGTGCTCGTTGCGTTCATTCCATTTGGAAATTATTTATTAGATATCCGTTTACAAAAAGCATCTTTAGCTTAATGAAAATGAATTTTAGTATAAAAGAACTGGTTGGGATAGTAATACTACTCCAACCAGTTCATTTCATTAGATGATATACCTTTACTTTTGTATCTCGTTAAATAGCGATAAAGAACCAAACAATCATGACAATTTGAATGATAACTTTAGCAAATGCGCCACCAAGAAACCCTAGTAATGATCCTATAGCTGCTCGAAAAGATTCTTCCGTAGACCTTTTTTGCATAATTTCCACTACTAAAACAGCAAGAAAAGGAACGAGTATAATGCCAAACGGTGGAAAAACAAATGAGCCAACAATCACTCCAATAGCCGCAATCCTTTCCCCCCATTTACTCCCGCCATACTTTTTCACAAAATAACTGTTAGCAATAATGTCAGATATTATTAAAACGATGGTTAAAATAACCATTGCACTCCAGAAAATGAATGACAGGTTATCAGCAATAAAGAAAAAGTATACTAAAAATCCTATCCATAATACTAATGGAGAAGGGATAAGTGGAAAGATAATTCCTAGAAAACTTAGAACAAAACATGCCACAATAAGTAACCAAATAATAATATCCAACTAAAACACTCCATTTTTTTAATATAGTAACAGTAAATCCAATGTATCGATTTTCTTCAAAACATAGTTACTATCCGCAACTACCTGCTAATCTATACGAAATAGAAACCTTGGTTGTTTCACACAATTTTAAAATTTCCTGACAAGAACAAAAGCGCAGGCGCCTTCGAAATAAGAAAAGCACTTATTTCTGCGAAGATTATTCTAAGTTGCCTTCCTTTGTGCTCACATCCAACAAGCTTAAGACCTCGAGGTGGTAAGCGCCGGAGCTGGATCTTGCTAACTTAGGAATTAATTATCCACAGCAGTCCATTTTATAGATTTTCCTAGACAATAAAATTAATCCTTTCTTAGGTACCCAAGAAAGGATTAATTAGTGCGTATTATTGCTCAGCTAATTTATCGGCGAATGCTTTAACATACGGCGGTAAATCTGGCGGACGGCGACTAGATATGATGTGTCCATCAACAACAACCGCTTCATCAAACCAGGTCGAACCAGCATTCGTCATATCATCTTTAATACCAGGTGTACTCGTTACTTTTTTCCCCTTAAGAATATCTGCAGAAATAAGCACCCATCCAGCGTGACAAATCTGACCAATCGGTTTTTTTGTTTCGTCCATATGACGCACAAAATCTATTACTTCAGGATAGCGTCTTAATTTGTCAGGTGCCCATCCACCAGGTACTAAGATTGCATCATAGTCATGTGCGGAAACATCTGTAAAAGCCTTATCTGATTCAGCAGGAACACCATATTTGCCAACATATTTTTTATTTGCTTCTTTTCCGACTAAATGTACGACTGCACCTTCTTCTCTAAGTCTAAGTACTGGATACCAAAGTTCAAGATCCTCAAAATCATCTTCCACTAACGCCATTACCTTTTTATTTTCTAAACGCATCCATCTCTACCTCCTTTATATCTTTAATATAGTGTAACAAAGAAAAAGCTTAAATTTGAACATTCCGCTTGTCCTCAGGAAGAATCCCCCACCAAAAGAGCAACTCTTTTCCTACTGAATTTGCATTTGATAACGATCCTTCTGCTCCTCTAGATGAAATTCAGCTTTATACACGGAGCATGCGAGATGGAAGCATTCAGGACTTAGTACAAGTGAAGATATTTTCTTATTCTTTTTTATACTTTTTCATCACCATTTCCGTTGTATGATGTAGGTTTTCAGGCAGATTGTCGATAGCAAAGTATTGCAGATCACAACTCTCATTATCATTTATAATCACTTGACCCTTTGCGGTGTATGTTCTGAACAGTCCAATCGCATTATAGACTTGATCACCATTCGGATATTTAAAGTGAAACTCTTGCCCAGAAAGAAGATCAACTAATTCTAGTTCCCCTGCATCTAAGCCGGTTTCTTCATACAGTTCCCTTCTGGCAGTATCTTCGAAAGATTCACCTAGTTCCATTGCACCTCCTGGCAGCCCCCAATCAAATGTATCAGAGCGTAGTTGTAGAAGTAGTTCATTTTTATCATTAAAAACCATAATACCTGCACCAACCATAATAATCGGACGGGAACCGATGTCTTTTCTTAAATCAGAAATATAATTCGCCATTAGATCAATCCTCGCTGTTGTATAAATTCAATAAAATCTTGTCATTTATTTTAGCATAACACCATTTTTATTTCCTTTAATTGTTGTTTACAGCACTAATAAGAGCGAACGTGCTTAACACATAAGTAGTTCCTTTCGGTGGAAAAACATACGAAATAGGATACTAATTAACATACAAAATCGCAATCCAAATAACATAATGACAATAGCTGGCAAACCAGTGGGAATTCTTTCCTCTCGATAAATCATTCAAGACCAGGGAAGGTGAACTTCTCGCCAAAAAGCACAATCAATAAAAGAAGGATATCTAGTGCGTTATGCAGATGATTTTAAAATACTGTGTAGAGACTGGAAAACGGCCGAGAAATGTTAATATACATCGTTAGATGGAACGCGGAGTGCTTGGAAACTGGGCACGCTCGTGTGGAGCAGGAGAAAAGCCGGAGATAACTTCAAACGCTTACCTATTGCTACGGTTAAAGAAAGAGGGATTTAAAACACAATCAAATTTAAATTTGAGTTTTAAAAAAATTGAGTTCGGACTGGAAAGGCTTTTTGTAAGTTCTCAGAACTATTAATAAAATTCTGGATTGTTTTGCGGTAAAAAGGAAAGAGGCGAACATATTTCTTCGTAACTTTATGAGGATATATGGATATACATAAGGTGCACTCTAACTTAGTGCACCACTTGTTTTATGAATTGTATATTTCTCTGTTTAAATTCACAATATCCTTATGTGAAAATTCAACTTCTTTTTTTTCCGCAAGGAGCTCTGCAAACCTTTCCATCACCTTATCCCGTAGTAATGGTGCTTTTTCTTTATTTGCCTTTTTCAACGCTATCATTAGTTCATCTTTTGTTAGCTCTGTGCAGTAAGCAGGAGTTCCTGGCTGTTGTCTCCAAGAGTCACTTAAAGAACCACTATCTACTGCGTCGAAGCCTAGCTCGTTTACTACGTCCATCACTATTTGTTTTTGTGATTGACCATTACCAGCAACTGCCATCGCAATTCGTCCATTAGAATCTTCGGATGTTCCTTCATTTTCTAAAGTATAGGCTAATAGATTGTTGAAAGCTTTAATGATAGGTCTGCCTAATTGATTAGAAACCCAAACACTTTCAACCATCCCCTTCTCGATTTCTTCAATTTTGCCGTCTCTAAATGGATAATAATTTGATGTATCTACAATGATTACTTCCTCCCCAACTTGATTGATAATGTCCCGAATGTTTGGCATTGCTTTTATTGGGAGAGATATTATAAGAATTTCAATATTTTTAATTACATCCTCTACACGCACAGGTGTTCCAGCAAAATCTTTTCCTTCCAAACGTTCAATTCCTCGTGCATCTGCAATTTTAACATCATATCCAATCTTAACTAATTTTTTAGAAATAATTGACCCAATTGGTCCTGCACCTATAATTCCAAATCTCATTATTGTTCCTCCTAAAGAATTTTTATATAAAAAAATTATTCTGCTTTAAATTACACAATCATATGTTTATCAAACCGTAAACATATCTTCATTAGATATTAAAAAGTATTGATTACTTCTATTACATATACTAGAATAAAATCATTTCTCATCTTTTTAAAGTAGGCAATAAAAATTGACGTAGTACATTTTTTTGTACTTAATAGTAGAAAGCAGGTGAAAAGGTGTCTAGAATATGTAAGGATGGATTTGAGAAAGAATGTATAAAGGAACAAAGAGAAGTATATGGCATTGCCTATACCCAAAACATACTCTCTGGACGTTGGAAATATCTCATTCTTTGGTTTTTAAAGTCCAAAGAGCGTCGTTATAGTGAAATCAAAGCTTTTTTATGGGATATTTCACAAGGTTCTCTTACAAAGCAACTTCGAGAACTAGAAAGGGATGGCTTAATTAGCCGCAAAGTTTATCCAGAGGTTCCTCCTCGTGTGGAGTATTCATTAACCTCAAAAGGGAAAGAATTCATTCCTATTATTGATTTGATGGAAGAGTTCGGGAAGAAGTTTGGGGAGCAAGTAGACTAACCAAGCGAACACATCCAACGTTTTCCCCAAAATTCAAAAATTAAATGGTGAATAAAGTAAAAGTTGTGGAAGGAGAAATCGTTCTAAAGTCAGCTTTTTCTTTTACGATAAAAGTTTGTAAATCAATGCACTTAAAGTAAAGGGTGCTTATATGTAGTTTAACAAGGGAATATATAAAAAACGCTTGGACATTAAAATTCCAAGCGTTTTCAGTTGCCATTTATACTGTTATTTATGGTGCTAAACATAGTGTGTTTTAGTATGTTATTTCATCTGTTATTTTAGATTCTCTCCACGGTATCGGAACTACTTAGCTAATCACATTCGCTCCTTTATTTATAATTTTCTTGTCAAATGTCGAGCTGCTATTTCAGGAGAATCCGCATGGCTAATTGCTGTTATGACGGATACACCATTTGCACCTGCATTAAGAATTCCTTTTACATGCTCCAGCTTTATTCCACCAATAGCAACGATTGGCATGTCACCAACAAGCGATCTGATTTGGGCAATACCTTCTAAACCTATCGGTGTCTTCGCATCTTCCTTTGTACTAGTAGTATAAATAGGGCCGACACCAATATAATCTGCACCATCACTTAATGCTTGTACTGCCTCAATACTATTTGTAGCTGAAACGCCTATTATAAAATCATTTGGACACTTCCTTTTTATCATAGCTACCGACTCATCATCTTGTCCGACATGGACGCCATCCGCTCCAATTTCTATAGCTAAAGAGATATCATCATTAACAATAAAGGGCACTGAATAATCTCTACATAACTTCTGCAGTTGTTGTGCTAAGTTTTTCTTTTCTTGTCCTACCTTAGCATTTGCGCCCTTTTCTCTAAATTGAAATAGAGATATCCCCCCTTTCAAAGCCTCCTCTACTATCTGTACTGGGTCCCTACTAGAGTTATTACTACCCATGATGAAATAAGTACGAATGCTTTCTGTTAAATCAATATTCATTCTTTTTCACCCACACTGAAACAATCTAATTGTATTGTTTCTTTTACTACATCACTATTTAATTGATAGAGCGCATCTATTAGCGCAACCTGAAAACTTCCCGGTCCACTAACATGTTCTGAGGCCACTTCAGATGCAACACCATAGAATCCAACCGCACCAGCTGCTGCTTCTACTATATCGTCACCTGTCGTTAGAAAGGCCGCAACGATTGAGCTAAGTAAGCAACCCGCTCCAGTTACTTTAGTTAATAACTCACTTCCGTTGTTTATTAGATAGCACTTCTTCCCATCAGTAATTACATCTTGTTTACCCGTAACAACGACTGGAATGCCTAGCCTTTTTACTGCTTGAAGCGCGATTTTTTTGTTATCCCCTTGGAACTTTGTATCGACACCTTTCATCGTTACATCTAGGCCCGCTAAGTGACTAATTTCCCCAGCATTCCCTCGGATAATTGAAACGTTGACATGACTCAATATTCTTTCTGCAGCCTCTGTACGAAACGCTGTTGCACCTACCCCAACAGGATCTAATACAACCGGAATACCTTTATTGTTGGCTGCTTTTCCTGCGATGATCATTGCCTCCACTTGTGGACTTGTAAGTGTTCCAATATTTAGAGACAATGCATCAGCATTACTAGCCATATCAGCAGCTTCTTCAACCGCATTCGCCATTACAGGTGCGGCGCCTATCGCATATAAACCGTTAGCAGTGAAATTAATGACTACTTGATTCGTAATGTTATGGACAAGTGGATTTTTATCTCTAATCGTATTAATCATTGTTGTAATTTCGCTCAATTTACTCTCCTCCTATACTAGGTAAACCTTGCAGACGGTGTCCCCAATGATTTGTTGGACCATTTCCTTTTCCTATACCTAATGAATAGTGAATTGCATCAGTGATGAATTCTTTAGCAATCGCGACTGCTTCTGCTACAGCCTTCCCTTTCACTAATTCAGCAGTAATGACAGCAGAAAACGTGCATCCTGTCCCGTGTGTATGTTTTGTACTTGTTCGTTCCGATTTAAAGTAATGAAAGTCTCGTTTATCATACAAAACATCTATCGCTTCACCAGTTAAGTGTCCACCTTTAACCACAGCTGCCTGTGCCCCTAACTGATTGACAATTACTTTTGCCGCCTTCTTAGCATCCTCTGTACTAGTAATAGTAAAATCTACTAATATTTCAGCCTCTGGTACATTAGGTGTAACTACAGAAGCTAGAGGAAGTAATACATCACGAATAACCTCTCTAGATGGCTCTTCCATTAACGCATCTCCACTCTTAGCTACCATAACTGGGTCGATTACATAGTGGACAGACTGTTTCTTTAAGACCTCAGCAATCAGTTCCATCATATCAACTGTCGCTATCATTCCTGTTTTAACAGCATCAGGTTTGATATCACTAAATACAGAATCTAACTGTTTTTCTATAAAAGATACAGGTAGATTGTGAATGTCTGTTACGCCAAACGTATTTTGGGCTACTACGGAAGTAACTACACTCATCCCATAAACCTCACGCTCCTGGAAAGACTTTAAATCAGCTTGTATTCCGGCACCACCGGTTGGATCAGTTCCTGCAATTGTTAGTGCACTTGGAATAATACCCATTTAATACCCTCCTTTTTGAAATGAGAATGGCCAATCTTCTAAAGTGTATGACATTTCCCAGAATGCATATTCTAATTGGCAACTTTTCACAAATGCGATTCTAGCTTTCTCTTTTTCCGACTCCCCAACAGTCTCTGCCCAATTATCCAATCTACGGCATAGCTCCGTAGTAACCGAATCCGTTTCTTCTTTCGAATAAAAAGTAATCCATTCATAAAAGGGATGGGTAAAGTCAGGCTGAACGGTGTCTTTTAAGTAATGTCCTATTTCTAAATATGTCCATGGACAGGGCAATAAAGCAGCTAACAATTCTCCCATTGATCCCTGTTGAGCGGTGCTTTTCATATGTCCTACATAGTGATCTGCGGTTGGTGGTAAGGAAAAGCCTTTTAAGTCATCGTAATTAACACCAGCAACATTACATAAATTACGATGTGGATGGATTTCGCTATTTAAAATAAATTCCATTTTTTCATGAAAAAATCTCATGTCTTCGCGATTAGTACTCTTAGCAATAGCGAGGCCGTAGATAGTAATAAACGCATTTAAATATTCAAAATCAGCTTTGACATAATGAACTAATGCCTCTTTAGATAAATCCCCTTTACCGAGACCCTCTACAAACGGATGCTTAAAGATTCCTTGAAAAATTTCTTCTGATTCTTCTCTTAATTGGTTTGAAAATGACATGATACTAATTCCTCCTTCTTTTTTATAGAAGGAAGCCCTAGTAAAGACTTAGGTAGTTAGAAAACTGTGTGTACAAAAGTTTTCTAAACAACAAAAAAACCGCCTCCAAAATGGAGCGGTTGTTGTTATGCTTATAAGTATGACCCTGCATACTCATCCCCGTCTCCACTTTCCTCCGCTGGTATTAACCAGTTCAGGTTCAAAGGGACAAAGGTAAAATACCTTATCTCAGCCAAGATGGCGCCCCTAGTGGACTTCCTATATTCAATTCACTTCTAATAAAACATTAAACACAACTATTGTCAAATTAACTATATTCTTAAGTTAAGTAAAATATTCTATCTTTGCGTTTGGAAATAGCCGGTTAATTGAACCACCAATTGTATCCTTTATATCTTCTTGTTGTTCATTCTGATAAACATATTTCCCGATGCCATATCGTCCCCATTTCCATTTACGTTTGGATTCGTCTAATTCTAATTTTGACATTGGATAGTTTTTTTGTATCACACGTTTTGCCGGTTGAGTAAACCTGTGTTGTATTAATTCGAAGGTTAAATCTTTTTTAGCAAAATCCGGAAGAGCATCCTCTAGTTTTTCAAGCATTTCACCATAGCCTTGTTGCCAACCCTCGTGTAGATAAATTGGAGCTATAATAAACCCTAATGGATAGCCAGCTTCAGCAACTTTTACAGCCGCTTCAAAGCGCTCCGGTAACCTTGATGTTCCCGGTTCAAAAAATTTAATGACATAATCATCATTAATACTAAACCTAAAACGAGTTCGTCCGTTATGATCTGCATCTAATAAATGATCGACATGAGCAAATTTTGTAACAAATCGAAGCAATCCATGCTCCGACTTACCAAAGAACTCAATAGCATGTTTTAACGTATGAGTTAGATGGTCCACTCCGACGATATCTGATGTACATGATGCTTCAAACCTAGTAATTTCTGGAGCTCGCTCATTCATGTATAACTGCGCTTGATCAAATATTTCTTCTGTATTTACATAAGTTCTGATATAAGGTTTACTGCCCATCGTTGTTTGCAAATAACAATAATGACAATGTCCCATACACCCGGTCGCAAATGGGATAGCATATTCTGCAGAGGGTTTGGATGTATCAAACTTGAGCGTCTTTCTGACACCAACAACTAAGGTTGATTTAGCATTTCTATATTTTTGAAAATCATTGTCACCAGGAAGATTACGAACTTGGTTATGAGAGGTTGTTTCTCTCATTTCTATATTCATTTTCTCGAATTTATCCTTTAGTTCCTTACCTAACGGAAAGTCTAGTGCCTTTGGCTCAAAATATACAAGTTGTGGGACAAATGGTTTAACCATAATAATCCTCATTTTCAACCGATCCAAACGCTTCGTTAAATTCCTGTTCAGCCTGGTTTAACGTTTGATAGACAGCAACCTCATCTGTTAATGGGTAATACGTCTCGTAGACAAAAAGCGCTAGCTCACCTGGATGGTCAGGGTTATTTACAACTGCTGCCTCTTGGACATTGGCAACTCCTTGCACATGGGGATTTCTAATAATTACATATACGACATCTCCAGGTTGATATGCATTGCTGAATTCCATTCTCTCACCTATCTTTAGAATTATTTATTACCCTTATTCTTACTCAAAACTTATATTTTATTTAAATTTAGATAGAAATTGTGACAAAATACTACGAATTCATACCGTTTTGGGAATGATCACGCTTTTTGCTGGAGATCGATGAGCCTCCTCACGTGGATTCGCCTGAAAAATGTGTGAATTCAACCTTAATAGTAAACTATTCGCCCTAAACACACGTAGATTCGCCTCAAAAGAGCAAAGATTCGCCCCAAACACGCACTTTTTCGCCTTTATAGTAGTCGGCGGGACGAATAATCACAATCCCACTCTTTTAGAAACCAGCCAAAATAAAAAAGAGATACCCTTATAAAAAAGGCATCCCTATTATTTACTGTGTTTTCCATTTGGTTTCCATTAGTGGTGGTCGATAAGCTTTTAACTTATCTAATAACTCCTGTGGACTTTTAGAAACTTGCATAATTGATAGATGCCCGTCACTTGAGAATCCTTCATCAATGCTATATTTCACTAGTTGTACCAAGGGGTCGTAATAATCATTGCTATTTAAAAGACCGATTGGTTTTTTATGTATTCCAATTTGCGCCCAGCATAAAACTTCTAATAATTCTTCAAGCGTCCCCAAACCACCTGGTAAAGCAATATAACCATCTGCCATTTCACTCATTTTCGCTTTCCGTTCATGCATGCTATCCACTTCAATTAATTGAGACAAACCAGTATGAACAGTTTCTCCTGTGAATAGGCCTTTAGGCATCACCCCAACTACTTGGCCACCTTCATTTAGCACTGCATTTGCGACACTGCCCATTAGGCCTACTTTGGATCCACCATAGATTAACCTGTATCCATTACTAGCGATTAACGTACCTAGCATTTGTGCCTTTTCATGATACTCTGGATTTTTCCCTAAGTTAGATCCTGCAAATATACACAAAGATTTCACGTCTATTCCACCACCAGTTCTGTTGTACCCTCACATAGTAATTAATTAAATGATGCTTTTAATTAATTACTATTGTAGGACTTCCTTAATCATGATTTAAATTAATCAAAATACCCTTTTCCTTTAGATTGTTTAGGCACTCTTCTAAGTATGCATTGTCGTGTTCAGAATATATTACCTCTTGATTCATTTCTTTATGATTATCATAATAAAATTCTTGTCTATAAGGTTCACAGGATGCCCCTCGATAGGTAGGATTTAGCCATAATTCATTGACTCGATAGCCTCTAGCACTCATCTCATTCATGATTATTTGATGATATGCGAACAATTTAAATGGTGAGTGAGAGAATACATAATTCACTGTAGCGTGCGGTTTTCCCCACCCGTTACCTCTAAGAGCACAACATTCTCGATGTTGACCTAGTAGTTGCTGTCGCGGCAGACGCTTTATAAGTTTTTCATGCCACAAGCGCAAGTCCAGTTCCTCCTTCCAGAAATTTTTCATCTCACTATTTTAAAAAGAGGTTATGTTTTATTATTATAAAAAATCGTCTATACAATACACATGGTATCACATAGACGCTTTCATTATAATAATCAACTCTGAAAAGCTAACATTAACTATTGAACGGTATTCACAAAATTAATAGGACTATTTATCTTTTATCTCTTTCGGTAGAAATTCATAAATTTCCCCACTACGAATACTAGCTGCCAAGCTTTCCAACCAACGATAGTAGGTTTTTGAGTTCTCAAGCAATTCGTATTTTTTTTTGACTTCCTCATTTAGCTCTTCACTAACAGCTGGATCATTCAATAGTTCATCAAATTCTGCTTGTGCTAGTTCAATAGCATTCATATTCATTTTGACTTCTCGATCCCACATCTGACAATAAAAAACCATAAAAGAACGGAAGAAGTTTTTTTCAGCTACATACGTATGTTTTCTAGTTCCTTTTGGAAACGTCTTTTTTACCATTTCATTTTCTTGGAGCTTACGAACCCCGGTGCTCATACTTGGTTTGCTCATTTCGAGCTCTTCACGCATTTCATCAAGCGTCATTTGCTCCTTGAAGTACATCGTTGCATACAAACTTCCTGCTGATGGCGCAACACCATATAAGTCCATTGTTTCAGCTATCGCTCCAATAACTTGTTCTTTTGCTGCCTCAAATTTCTGTTTTGCCAATTCATCTGTGGAGTTATCCATACATTCGCTCCTTTTTAATTAAAAGCGTTTAGTTAATTAAATTTATTCATTATAAACTTTATGTTAACTCGTTTTTAAAAAATGTCAAACAGTATGGACATATACCAAACCAAGTTTCTGAATTACTTCTATATAAATTGCTTCCTAAAACTATTAGATTTTTTTATCAGTTAAAGATAACTTAAAAAGCAGAATTCCATCTTTGTCAGGTGGTATTCTGCTTTTTTTTAGTTAGGAATTCCAAAATCACTTAATGGCCAAATTTTTATTTTCACATCTCCAATCACTGATTCCTCAGATATAAATCCAAAGTATCGACTATCCTTACTG
This sequence comes from Aquibacillus saliphilus, assembly GCF_020404745.1. Taxonomy (GTDB): domain Bacteria; phylum Bacillota; class Bacilli; order Bacillales; family Amphibacillaceae; genus Aquibacillus; species Aquibacillus saliphilus. The sequence continues at coordinate 202,985 of NZ_JAIZAP010000004.1, read as the reverse complement.
TGGATTCGGTTATCTCCTAATACAAACAAGGAACCTTCAGGGACGACCTCGACACCAGTAAGTTTTTCTAAATTAAAGTTTTCAGTTAATTGTTCATTGTGAGCTAACTGGTTACTGTGCTTATCTAAATAGGGTTCATCATAAACCTTGCCATTAATGTAAAGAGTATCATCCTTCATAACGACCTCATCCCCAGGTAATCCAATGACTCTTTTTACATAGTTGTCATCCGAATCTGGTGCCTGGAATGCAATCTCGTCAAAACGATCTATCTTAGTCATTTTACTAATAATAATGCGATCACCATCATGAAGACTAGGCATCATTGACTCCCCTTTGACAATGGAAGGAGCAATAAAGAAGTGACGACTAATTAGAACAATAACTAGTGCTACTACTATAGCCTTTATCCAGGAGAAAACTTCTTCCTTCATTTTTGATTTCATTTATCTCACAACCCTTAAATTATTTTAAAACAGTACTTATAGCAAAAGTTGTTTAGTATGTTATATTAATAAAGTCTGAAGTTTGATGAATTTTCTATCTACTTTATACTTTGATACGATAGCGATTAAAACCGATAGATGACTATCTTAATGTTCCTGAATGTGTCTGTTAACATTATAAATCTAACAACGACTGAATGACTAGAATAATAAACATTGCATCTAACTTAGGAGACTCTTACCATGAACACGTTAAGAATAAAGAACAAATTCAACTTTAAACAACTTATGTTGGCCATTGGTGTCATAATCATCGCCTTTAATCTCAGACCGGCGATAACATCAGTAGGTCCTCTCATCGGCATTATTAGAGATGATCTTGGTTTGGCTAACTGGAGTGCTGGCCTAATCACGAGCCTTCCATTATTAGCATTCGCAGTTATGTCACCAATCGCCCCAAAACTAGGAAATAAATTAGGAAATGAACGAACGATGCTGCTTGGACTTATCTTATTATTACTCGGCATTAGCATTCGATCCATCGCGTTTACAGCCACCTTGTATGTTGGAACAATTTTTGTCGGATTAGGTGTAGCAGTTTGCAACGTTCTATTACCTGGATTTATAAAAGATAAATTCCCTCATAGATTAGGGCTAATGACTAGCATCTACACCACTTCTATGTCATTACTAGCAGCAACTGCTTCCGGCTTAAGTATACCATTGGCAAATGGATTCGGGATGGGATGGCAAAAAGCCTTACTCTTTTGGGCAACGCTAGCAGTTATTGGCATTACCATTTGGATTTATCTGATTAAATCTCAAAAATCATCAAATGAATTAGATCTCTTTGAAACTTCTGGATTTAGACTATTACGCTCACCACTTGCATGGCAGGTTACTGCCTTTATGGGCTTGCAATCATTTCTATTTTATACCACTGTATCTTGGTTACCAGAGATATTACACAGCTATGGATTCGACATGGAAACTGCTGGCTGGCTACTATCTTTTATGATGTTCATAAGTCTTCCGGCTACATTTTTAGCACCTATTTTAGCAAATAAGTTCCAAAACCAACATGGTATTATACTAGTGATTGGATTATGCGCACTGTTTGGCTACGGGGGATTATTAATCGATGGACCATTTCCTATCATGATCCTTTCAATTATTTTGATTGGTTTTGCACTTGGTGCGAGTATTAGTTTAGCATTAGCGATGTTAGGAATGCGTACGTCTAACGCAAGACAGGCAGCAGAACTTTCTGGCATGGCGCAATCGTTTGGTTATTTACTAGCCGCGATAGGACCCATCTTAATTGGATTGCTCTTTGATGCAACATATTCTTGGACAACCCCACTTATTACTATATTGGTAGTTTCCTTGCTTATGCTTGTCTTTGGACTAGGAGCTAGTAGAAATAAATATGTACTAGAAAATTAATTTAGGAACAAAAGCGCAGGCGACGGAGCTGGACGTGGCTAAGCTGTGAAATTAATTATCCACAGCAGTCCATTTTATAATTTCCTAACAGCTAGAAAAGGTTATCTGATTGGAAGACACCTCTCAATCAGATAACCTTTTCCATTATCCTAAACAGCAACTATTCTTTTGAAATCTCTTTATAAAAGACTACCTTTAATGCATTTAGTTCATCCAAAGACAGCATTCTTTCAGCCTTCATTAGAAGTTCTTGTTGTTCTTGTGCAGTTACACCGTCTTGAACTGTTGACCTAATCTCTTGAACTTCATCTAGGCTAAGTTTACTCACAATAACTTTTATCGCCTCTTCTTTTGTTTTAAAAGGAAGTGAGTCTTCGTTTATATTTTCTCCTTCTTGGACAAATCTCCGAAGCTCTGGATCACTAATAATAGATTGTTTTACTAACTCCAACTCTTTGTTATTTTCTAATTCTTCTCCAACTCGATTGATAACCTTATCTGCAACAATCTTTGTACCAAAGTTATACAAACTATATCCAATTGCTCCAACCACTATTATTAAAAGTAGTATTCTTGTTACAATTTTCAAATACTCAGCCCCCGTATCACTAAAGACTTTCTTACAATTTGTGACGTTTTAAGAAAGAACAGACCCCTAACAACGCAGAGATCTGTTCCTTAATCATGAATATATTTTATTTACCTGGATAAAACAAACACCGCAATTCTTCTGAAAGAAGTAATTTAACCGCTTTCTCATTTACACTATAGTAATTCCAAGTACCTATTTTCTCTCTTTTTATTAGCTCAACATCGAGGAGTATCTTTAAATGATAAGATAGCTTAGATTGCGGTAATTCAATAATATCACTAAGATCACATACACACACTTGCCCTCGTTGATTGAGTTCGTACATTACCTTTAATCGGATTTCATCTGATAAAGCTTTAAACTTCTTCTCATATGTCTTAAACGTTTGATCTTGGTTTAATACGATTTGAGTTGCGCTCATCGAATCCCTCTTTTAATCAATTATTTTTGATTTAATTGAATTATAAGTAAATATTCTGTTAATGTCAAACTACCGGAACAAAGCCCTGCAATTCCACCAATTAATTGCATCTAATCAATTATGGTTATGGAGCACATGCTTATTTACAAAAAAATGGAACTTTTCTGATTTTTAGAACGTATATATTACTGGAATACTAAAAGAAGGGATGTGATCTTATTGTAGCATTAGATATTTATTGGTGGTTGCTTTTCGGAAGTTTGGGTATCGCCATTTTATCCCTGTTTCTGGGCGATTTCCTTGAAGGTTTACTAGATAGTCTTTTTGATAGTGTAGGAGAATTTCTAAACCCATTATTATTATTCGGTACATTATCTGTTATAGGTGGTTCAGGCGTATTATTAACAAAATACTCCGATACAAATGCTCTTTTTGTATTAATACTTAGCCTTTTGATTGGCACCGGGTCCTATTTTCTAATCTATTATTTTTTAGTTATTCCAATGTCTAATGCTGAAGCCTCAACTTCCATCTCAATCTTTGATTTAGAAGGTAAGGTCGGTGAAGTTATCACAACCATTCCCGCCAATGGAATGGGAGAAGTATTCATTGAATCTACTAATGGTAGTCGCAGTGAAACAGCAAAGAGTTTTGATGAGGTTGAAATTAAACAGGGAACACAAATAGTGGTTATTCAGGTAATTGACGGAATTTTGTATGTTTCAGAACTTGATAACCTATAAAAAGGAGAAAAGTTATGGATTTTCTTATTGTCATTGGTGTAATTGTTGCAGTTATCTTAGCGTTTGCAATCCTTTTCGCAGTCCGATATAAGACTGTTGGTGCAGATGATGCAATGATTGTAACTGGTAGTTTTTTAGGAAATAAAAATGTATATAAAGTCGACGATAGTAGCGGAATTAAAATTGTGCGTGGTGGCGGCGCATTTATCATTCCAATATTTCAACAAGCAGAAACGATTAGTTTACGTTCTCATAGCTTGGATATTTCTACACCGAATGTTTACACCGAGAACGGTGTACCCGTATAAACAGTGTAGAAAAAATAACCCCAGTATATAGGGTTATATGTTAAATTCAATCTCTACTTCTCCATCATTAATCACCAGTTTACTCACTAGGTCAAGAATGATATACCTTTTCTTCTCTTTCGGATATTCCTTAATATTTAAAGCCTCTTCATACTTACCCCTTAATCTAATTTGTTTATCCTCTCCGTCACTACTCTCACTTTGCTTAATCTTCAATTTTTCTAATTGTTTGGTTAACACATCTAATTCATTTGAATATTTTTCATTGAACATATTAAATTGTGTATCAGTGATTTTTTCATCCATATTCTTTTCTAACAGCATATCCATCTTATGAACCAGTGTATCGATATTTGTTTGAAGTTTGCTAATATCTTTATCTAAGTTGCTTTTCTTATTTGTAGGAATACTGCTAACTGATTTTTCATAATTTATTTTTTCTTTTATTTTTAACAGTAATTCATCAATTACTACTTCTTCTAATTCTTTTGATCCTATATGATGAGATGTGCAAAACTGTTTACCGTAACGGATATAATTCATGCAGTAGTAGTTATCTTTTGTGTTAATTTGTCCTAAACTATTCTTATTACCTCTTTTGAATGTTAGTCCTTTCCCACACTTTCCGCATTTTCCTAAACCAGCCAATAAAGATATATTATTCTTAATACCTTTTCTCTGAGCCTTCATCTCCATTATCTGCTGTGCTTGTGAAAATGTATCTCTATCGATAATAGATTCATGTGCGTTTTCAGTAATAATCCATTTATCTTTTTCGTTTAAGTCTTTGCCTACATAAATATCCTCATCTGTTTTACCTATCATTTCAGGATTTTTATAAGGTCTAGTTTTCTTACTTCTTCTATTATAAACAACGTCACCACAATACACTTGATTTTTTAAAATAAATCCAATTGTATATTCACTCCATCTTTTTGATCTTGGTGACGGGAAGAATAACCCTTCATCATTATCACCATTCAAATATTGTGCAATAGAGTTCATGCCTCTCCCATTTATATACATTTTAAATATTAATTTTATAACCTCTGCTTTAGGTTGATTTACTTTTAATTTTTTTGTGTCAGAATTATACATGAATCCGTAAGGTGTCATAGACGCTTGATTCCATTCACCTGCATGAGCTTTTTCAATCTGAGTATATTTAATTCTGTCTGCGAGTTTTTTACTCTCCATCTCACTAAACATCAGGTACATGGTAATACGAGATAAATCTAATTGTCCTGTACCTGTCCTATTCTCACTCAAGCCAGAGTCAAAATGTTCTTCAACAGTTATTACCCTTATGTCACTTCTATCTAACTTTTTAATCAATCCTAATCCTTTTTCAGTATCTCTATAGAGTCTAGAAATGCCTTTTAGTATTACACAATCGTATTTCCCTTTTATGGCATCTTCAATTAAATCTTTCACCTCTGGACGGTTCAAATCATCTGTCCCTGTGGCACTATCTGTTTTTATGGCAACTACTTCTAAACCAAGCAATTCTGCTTCACGTCTACATATTTTAATTTGATTTTCTATCGTTTCTTTTTGTCCAAGTTTAGATGTTGACTTACGAGCATATATAGCTACTTTCATTACTACAACTCCTAATATAAAAAATGCCTTACATTTAGCATATTTAATAATATACCAAAGCAAGACATTTTTCAACATTATTATGATGCAGTGTTATTCCTAGTGTAAACCTTCATCCTCTTTTAGTAAGATAATGATTTGTTTTCTCATATACTCGTTAATATCTATTTTACCTAAGCATTTCACTTTAACAGATTTTATGCTTCCTTTTTTACCCATACCATCATCCTCTCCCTAATTCATTTATATGTAAGTAGTTGATTAATTTATCCATACTTTTCTGTTAACTCATTAAACAAATCGTTTAAATAATATGTATAACGCGATATTGGTTTTCTCCACTTGACTTCGATGCCTATTTCTTCACATATCCCAATTGGAATAGATGATCGATTAACTTTAGATTTATAATTATGTTCAAGTTGATTTTCTGCTATGTTTTTGTATGCATTGAAGTCATTTATATGTATAAAGTAAGTTTTTGGTTCATCTTCAATTCTAAAGTTAAATAGAAATCCTGCTATAACCCCACGATATGTACTTGCTTCTGTTAAACTTTTAATCTGATAATCTTTAATCATGGATTCGTCAAATGAGATAGACTTAGCTTTGACCGATTTTAATTCCATTGGCACTAGATATAATTTATGATAAACAAGGAAATCATACTTATTTTTTGCTGTCTTAGCACCTTTCTTCAATAACATTGGATTAACATCTCGTACACGAAAACAAAATATGTTCTGCTTGTTAGCTGATTTTTCTAAGTCTTCCTCAAACTTTTTTCCTTCACTCATCATCTACACCAGCAATCAATATACGTCTGTCAAAGATTTCTTTTATGTATGGGTCATAACAGCTTTCATGAAGACGAACAAGTTGAGTTCCTTCATGTAATAGGAAATATTCTTCACCGTAATATATTTCATTTTTACAGCCACTGTAATCACATTGTGAAAATTCCTCCTCATTATCTGGGTGCTGGAATCTATCTAGGTTAATATATATGTACATCATCCCCTTTAATTATATGGTAATTTTATTTATATGTGACGTGTTAAAAGTCGGGTTCTAATCTTCTTTACTCATGTTGGTAAACTTGTTTTTTTTTGCGTTACTATCTCAATAGCCTTCTCTAACCCATCAATGTATCCTTCATTATATAAGTCTTTTATAGGTGATCGTCTTGCCCTAGCTAACTCTTCGTTAATTCTTTTATTTGAAGACAATTAATTACCACCCCTTCATTGCTTAATAAAAGTCAAATTTTACTTAATCATCATCCTTATATCGCTTAAGAATATCTAATATTGTTACAGCATCTTCTCCATATATTCCTGAACCATCTAAAAACTGAACATATGTTTCTTTAACGTCACCATGACCACAACAACAATTCATAACTCCTTTTAATGTTCCAAGACAACCATCATGACCTTCTACTGTTGCTGGTAAATTACAATGTCCACAATCTCTATCTTTGTGAGTTAAAGCTGTCGGTTCTTTTGTATCAGAAAATACCCATTCGCCATGTAAAATTTCTATTGGATGACCTCTTAAATGAGATGTAACCAATTGATTACCTCCTTTCAGTTTTTATCTACTTAATTTCTCCATGTCATAATTGTCACGAATATGATCAACAATATCATTCAACTGATTGATTATAAATTCATCATCCCTCATGTTAGGGTGTACTTTTAATTCACATGAGTCCTTTTCGCCAACTTCCTGATACTTATTTAAATCGAAAGTAATATAAAGTAAAGGTACTTGTTTATATCTGTTAGTTAATTTTTTATTTATAAATTTAAACATTGCTGCTCTCCTTTCAGTTAAGACTCATATTTAAATTCAATTAACGAGTATCAAATTACGAGATAACTTCTTTTTCTTGATACCAACATTCATCACGAAATCTTTCATTTGAATATTCTTCAATTAAAGCTCTTTCAATTGCTACACTACGATTAGCTTCTCCTTCATCTGTATGAACTTCTAAAACATCAGTTTCTTTATCTGTATATTTTTCATAAAGAACAACATATACTTTCAAGTTAGTTCCTCCTTCCTAAAATTCCTCTTTCGTTTAGTCATATTTTACTCAGGATATGTAGCAACTACTTCAAAACATTCTTTAAGCGTTTCTTCACAAACATCTAACCATTCAGATTCACTTTCCAATCTAATCTCTCCAAATATAGATAGGTTGTCCTCCTCTAAAGTCCACTCTGAACCAACTTCAATTAACTTTTCTTCATCCTCAGTCACCATTTCATTTTCATCGTATTTTGTAACAGATAAAGGTTTAATACATTTGTATTTATCCATTCACTCACCCTTTTCTTAGTACAGATTTTCCGTCAACTCTGATTAAAATACTGATTTTAAATAGCTTAAAAATCTAAATCAAGCAAGCTATCAATGCTTTTTGCACACCTAGGGCACTTTGATAATTCTTGACCACTAATTGCTTTCCCGTCTATCCATTCTAGTTGATTCGGGACATCTATTAATTCCTCTCCACTAACATCTCTTTTGAATTGCAATATTACCTGTTTACAAAATCCACATCTAATGACTTGTTCTTTTTGATAATCCATCGTTTTACTTTTACGCCTAAAAAGTTTACCAAAAATTATGATTCACCTCCTAATTCATCTAAATATTCATTGACTGCTTTATTTAAATCAAAGCCTTCATCTGGATTATTTGTAATGGAAAACTCAACTGTTTCATCGGATGTCCAAATTGTGAAAGCAACAATATCTTTTGCTCTAGGATGGATAACTGGACTGACATATCTGACTTTAAATTCTTCTTTACATCTTTTCATAATCAGACTAAATTGTTCCGGTAGCATTGACTTCCTTCCCAAAGTATCAACCTCCTTTCCCAACCTGATAAAACCTATGTTTTATCTTGTTAAAAATCAATATATGGACATAAATTTAAACATTTGCTACTATATGTAGATAATTATACTCCGATTTCTCTTGCCAATTCTTCTGGGGCTCTATTACCAAAACAATATTCAATTTTTCGCTTAATCTCCTCTTTCTCGTCTCCATTTGCCCTGCGATATTGTTTTAACATTTCTCTAGCCTGTTTCTCCAAACTTTCTTGTTTATAATAATCACTCATAGCGTCGCTCAATTGATTTCCTCCTATCTTTTTATTTAATATGCCTGACTTGATCAACTATTAATTCTTTAGTTTTGCCATCTTGATAAAATGCTTTTTCTCCTTCTTGTGGATCTTTATTCTTAAACCATTTATAATCCTTATATGAATTAACTATTTCTATATAGTCACCAACTTGAACCAACTCTCCTTGAGATGTAAAAAAGTCTTTCTGCTTAATCTTCACCTTTAATTCATTTCCTGTAGAGAGTTGATAAAGGTAAACAAAAGCATTTTTAAATTTAGCGTTCACTTCTAGCACTACACAATAAGATTTTGGCACATCTAAAGTCGTCTCAATATAACCTAAGTTTTCTAATTCAAAAAATAATTTATCATTAATTGGAAATGATATCGTATCAGATGTTTCTTGCTCCCATCTAATTAACTCTGGTATTCGTTTGTCTTTAGTTTTTTGGACATAAGTTTTTTTGTATTTATACTCCCCATTAATAAAGTTATCGTATATGGCTAGCAATCTTTCGACTTTACCGAACCCTTTGAAAAAGTTTAATCTAATCAGTTTATCTAACTGCCTTGTGTCAACCGATGTATTATCCGATATTTCAACTAGGAGTTCTGTAAATGTTCTATATTTATTTTTAGACAATTCGTAAAGTTCATCGCTTATCTTGTCATTCATATAAGCTACCGATTTAATTCCTTTGTAGATATTTTTCTCTTCTTTATCCAAATTATATAACGCAATCGACTTGCCAAATTCAATTGGTTTTAATTTGAATCCTTTCAAGTTTGCGTATTGAATTATTTTGGCTATGTCTTCCTTGTCATTTCTTTTAACATTCATTAACGCTGTTAAATATTCCAACGGATAATAATGCCTTAACCAAGCATTTGCATACCCCAACATAGAATAAGGATACGAATGGTTAGTCGAAAAACCATAATCCGACGCATCATCTATTACTTTTAAGAAATATTCTATTAAATCCTCTGACTTCTCCTTGCTAGTTTTATACTTAGACATCATTGTATCTATAAATCCCTGTTTAATCTTTGGGATATACTCATGAGTGCCCACTTTCTTAGCTAAACCACGCCTAACCAAGTCGGCTTGACCCATTGTAAATCCACAAAATCTAGTTAAAAACTCAATGATCTGTTCTTGATATACTAATTGCCCCATTGTCGGAGATAGAAATTCATTCAAAGCCTCGTGCCCGTTATCATGAAAATTACCTGCAGCAAGATCATCTCTATACGAGTCACCGGATGGTCTTATTGCACCATTACCAATTGATAATAAGTCTATGTATGATGTATTGGGTGATATTTCTTTTATCGTTTTGATTGTCTCATCTGAAAATAATCTTTTATAGTAATTAAATGCACTGTTTGATTCCCATTGAAACACTCCTAATGTACTTTCTCTAATTGATTTCCATACATCAAAGTCGTCAAAATCCATATTATCAGGCGTAAGCCTATCGATATTTGCTAATTTACAAGTTTCGTTGACAGACTCGATATTGTCCAGACCCAACAAATCCAATTTGACATAATTCATACCTTCTAATTCTTTCATATCTAAACAAGTAACATCATATTTACTTTCTTTAGTCTTGCATAAACCAACGTTCTCCGCTAGGTCAATTGGAGAAACAAGAAAACCAGATGCGTGTGAACCGATACTTTCGATAGTCCCTTTTAATAAGGTGAGATATCGTTCAACTTTTGGATAATCTTTTTTAAACTTTTCATAATCGCTGTCTGCTAATTCTTTTAATTTATCAACTTTAGAATCATTGAATTTTAAACCCTTACCAATTACCTCAATACTTTTTCTTAAAGCCATAGTATTAAAAGTTATAATCTCAGCAAATTGTATTCCGTCTAAACTCGCAACATAATCGATAACTTCTTGTCTTCGTGATGGTGGCAGATCCACATCGATGTCAGCTAGAGTAACACGATCTTTGTTTAAAAACCTCGTAAAGTTTAAATTGTATTTAATGCTGTCTAGTTCAGTAATATTTAATAAATAGGCTATGATGCTTCCTGTAACACTTCCACGACCATAGCCTTGAAAAATATCATTCTTATGACACCAGTCAATAATATTTTTCTTTAACAACATATAATCAATTGCGTTCAACTCTTTGTAAGTATCAAACTCATCTCTAATTCTTTTAAAGTAATCCTGTATTTCTTCTTTAGGTTTCTTATTTATATTTCTTTCTTTTACGCCAATTCTAATTTTCTCTTTAAATTCTTCATCTGGGTTGTCTGACATTTTGGGGTATTTAGGTGTGTAATCAATTTTGAACTCCTCTACCATATCAGCCATAACATTCGTGTTGTGTATTGCTTCTAAATATTCATTTCTAGGTAATGCGTTTTGCTTTTCAAACATACCGACTAGTTCTGGATAGGTTTTAAAAGTTAAGTCAAAACTGTCTTCATCTCCATACGTAGCACCTTTTGATTGTAAAAACAACTTTCTAGCGTCCATATGATCCTGATTAATTTCATGCGTATCAGTACCAGCTATCAAGGGTATTTTTAATTCTTTTGATAAATTCAACAACATCTTATTGTATGCTATTTGTTCAGGGTGGTTGTGATATTGAATCTCAAAAAACATTCTATGTTTATTTTTCTCCATCCAATAAAGCATATTATCTAGTTTTCGCTTTGCATTTAATGACTCGTTAGACCCTATATCTAAATTAGATTTTTTATATAACCTCCAAAGCGGAGAAGCCAAACATGCACTTGTCATTAATATATTGTCAGAAGTTTTATACAACTCTTCAAAAGTTATTCTAGGGTTAAAGTAAAAATGCCCATCTTCTTTACTGAATGTGTCAGATCCTAGAGAATTAAGTTCCTTAACTCCATCCCAATTTTTAGCTATTAACATATAGTGATAATTGTCTCTGATTAGTTTTAAATCTTTGTCATTATGCTCAGTAACATAGACCTCATTAGCATGAATATATTTCATGTTGCTTTTTTCAATAGCATCTTTTTTTCTCTTCCACCTAAACGTGTTACCGTGTTCCGAAAAAGCCATTGCCGTCATTCCAACTTCAGCAGCTCTGTCTACAAATGCTTGGTAGTTGGTTGTTGAATCAGCTTTATTTCCACACGTAGGATTACTCAAACTGGAATGTAAATGATATTTCACATAATTATCCAATCGATATCCTCCTTCCTCATCTTCTAATTTCAATCCAATCAATAATTCCTACTACAACTACAAATATCAATATAATAATAATGAAAACACTTATCACCAACTTATAAAAATAGGGGATGTACGAATACAACCCCCTTAATCAACCTCTTATTATAGTATAATCCCATTTATATCTAATGTCAATATGTATTTTATGATAATTTTATTTATTTCAATGGTTTCTTGTAAACATAAAAACAATAATCGTATTCGTTATCTTTCTCACCCTCATGTTTAAAGTATGTCTTCCAATCATTCCAGTCTATCTTAGGAAAATAAGAATCTGCCTCAAATGAATGATCGACTTTAGTTAAGTACATTCGATTAGTATAAGGAAGGAATTGTTTATATATCTCTGAACCCCCTAATATCATTACTTCACGCTCATTCGCAAATTCATGTAGAATATCATCAACAGTATGAAAAACCATTACTTCTGTATGTGGTTTATAATCCTTATTTTTGGTGAGCACAACATTAATTCGTTTAGGGAGGTAGTCTACAGGTAGCGATTCGTAAGTTCGTCTGCCCATTATTACAACCTTATTCATAGTATGATACTTAAACCATTGAAAATCTTCTGGTATATTCCATAATAGTTTATTATTTAATCCAATTTCTCCATTTTTACCTACTGCAGCTATAATTGAAAATGACATTATAAAGCAACTTCCATAGGAGCTTTCCCCCCGTGTTTATAATCAATTATTTCAAAGTCTTTAATTGTAAAGTTAAAAAAGTCTGTAACTTCGTGGTTAATCCAAAAATCTGGCTGATGATAACCATCATTTTTAATCTGTTCTAGCAAAATACTCTCATGCCTGTCATAAATATGACAATTACCTATGTGATGAGTAAATTCTCCAACCTTAAACCCGCATGTTTGAGCAATCATATTTTGAAGAACCCAATACTGCCACCAATTAAAAGGAAGCCCTAACCCTACATCGGCAGATCGTTGAGTTAGTATCAAATCAAGTTTATCGCCTCTAACGTTCCATTGAGTTTGAAACGCACATTCCTGCAAGGCTTTTTCATCAACAGTACTGTCATCCCAAAAACTTGTCATGTGTCTTCTACTTGTAGGGTTTAATTTTAACCCTCTTAACACATCTACTACTTGGTTGTTTGATAATTTATTCCTTTCAAGTAATTCATTATTTGATTCTCCATATGAAAAAGTGTATCCCTTAGTGCTTTCATATACACCTTTCAGCACTCTATGTACACTAGATGCACCGATATCTAAAGCTTCACTAGCTTCCGAAATAGAAAGAAACTTGTATTCTTTACCATATTTGTCAACAGCTTTAATTGTTCGACCATTGGCATACCTTGCATTGTCATTAACATCTAGCCATACGCAAGTATCTCTACTATAACAATTGCTTCCAAAATAATCCTTGTCTAAATTCCACCCTTTAAACTTATCTTCTTTAGCAATAAAGAACTGAGGTATATCCTGCATATCACTAAGGAAAGTACTAAAGTTATGCCATCTTTCATCAATAAAAATACCTTTATGATTGTAATTCTTAGATGTTAAAGACGTTGAAGTATAACATCTTTGCAACATCCCTCTCCATGTGTAATAGAGTTTTTGTTTTTCTTCTTTGGTCAAATAGTTTGCCACTAATTCAGGTTCACCATAAAACCCCACATTAAACTGTCTCCTTGCATAAGGATCTTTTACCTTTCCTTTCGTTGCATTTCCTTTTGTTATCGTTTGTTTAAACCCAGTGGACAGAAATTGAACGTAGCACACTATACTTTTATTTGTCCTAAATTCATCTAACACCAAGAACTTTCCAGAATTTTGACTTTCTATAATATCACCGATGATAGACCCTTCTCGTTTTGGTTGGTGATCCTCTGCGTCCCCTACTTTTATATCAGACAATTCTTTATGATGCTTTTTTGTTCTTCTTTGAACCTCTATTTTTTTATACCTTGGTCTACTCTCAAATTGATATGAATAAGATGTTCCTAAATCTCCATTATCGTTAAACCATTCGTCCCATATATGAACATTCCAATCATGAAAATTTTCCTTTTTGTTAGTTTGTCTTTGCCAAAACAATAAAAGTTCCTTAATGGCTGTGTTTGTTGCGACATATTTGCTAGTTAATAAAGGTATTTCGCCTTCTTTAAATTTAATTTGAACACCAAATATGGACTTTGTATATGCAGGACATCCATCAGCGTAGACAGTCCTAGTTGATTCATTTTTGTTGTTGTACCCATTGTTTATAATATCGAGAACTAATTCTTTGTATTTAATATCAGCCTTGCTCAATTAATCACTCCTATTTTACAATCGTTTCTTCATCACTAATTTCAATATCTATATAAGATGATAAATTTTCTCCACTCTCTTTGTCATATACTTCACCATTCTGAACAACTAATTTAGATTTCAAATCTTTCCAATTTAAATTTTGTTCAGTTACATCTTCAACTAATTCTGGATATAATTTTTGAATATCTTTATACGTATCCTTGACAGGCTTTTGTAGTTTAGGTAAAGGCTTCTTTATCAAAATATCGCCCGATAAACTTGAATATTTCCATTGTGTCTTTGTGCTCTTTAAATCTTTTTGTTGTTTTGCGTAGGTGTTTAGTGTTGATAATAAATAATGGTTACGTTTCTCAAGTGTTGTTTTCTTATTTTCAAAATTTAACTTTAACTCAGCTATACGTTTATCTAATATATCCTTGTACTTCTTAATATCATTATTGTTCTCACGAATATCCTCAATTAAGGCATCCACTTTCCATTGCTCAAGTTTCGTTGCATCTAAATCCTCATATTCCAACTCATCTATTTGATTTGATTCCATAATTTCAACTCAATCCCTTCTCCTATTTTATCAATCTTCTTATCTATCTTATCTAAATATAAAATTACATCCTTCACATGTTCCAACTTTTCTTTTTTAATATCCAACTTAAGATAATAATGTTTTAATGTTGCTTGTAATGTTGTAAAGTAACCTATATTTTCTGTAATTTCTTCTTCTGTTTTCTTATCTAATCGACCAGTGCGTTTCTTTAATATGAAGCAGTAACTATCCGATTCAATAAAGTGTTTTTTATCTAATTCCAATTTACTCATCCTCCTTATATTGTATTGGATTAATGATCTTGGTGTCTTTCCTTTTTCTCCAACAGTAACGATTAAGTTTAGTGTCATAAATATGTAGTAGTAATCCATCCTCACCCATAACAACACCTGTTCTATCTATAGGTGTCGGATCAACGTGTTCTCCATTATATTTATAGAATACATACGAGACTTCTTTGATTTAACTCATCTCCTTTTCTTAAAATAATCGCTTTAATTAATTCTTGGCTTAAAGTAGCTTGAATCATTCCAAACAAATCCATAATTACTACCAGCGTAAATAAGAAATTCCGTTTTATTCCCTTCACTTCTAACCGAGTAAATAATAATCATTTCATCAGTTGCTCTATCTTGTAATTGAAACATTTTCATCACCCTTTTCTCACTTGATAAATTTGTGGTTTTAAATCAATCTTCCATTCCATAAAACAACATGAATGTAGTGAAAAATACTGCTATAATTATAGATATTGGTTTGTTAAATATTCCTATTGTTAGTAAGATACTTACAAATAAATAAACTGTAGCCAAAGCAATCAAAAGTAATATAGTTGTATTTAAAGCATATTTCATATATTAATCCTTTCGTTATAAGTTCAATTTTCATATGTTTCAACTTTATCGTCATAAGTGTTGATAATCTGATAGGGTGGTACAACAGAAGTACTAAATTTAGTAGCTGCTTGTAATGCTAAGTGAATTCTTTCCTCTGGAGACATATTTGAATTTTCGGTTGTTTTCAATGAGCCTAATGCGAACTCTTCTCCACTTCCACAAGCATCGTAACCATCAATTGATTCTCCAACTTGAAAGTCACTAGACACCTGATAAAGCCTATCACCATATCCAAGTAGGAAGCTACCGCCTGTTTTTTCACCGCTACTATTCTTAGAATACCCACCATCTTCAAATAGTTTGATAGTGTTTGGGATGAATCTAGTTACTAGATATTCATGATCAATATTAGGCTCATCTCTCGAATCTATTAATCCTTTTGCATACATTAATAATTGACCCATTCTATATGATGAAGTGTAGCCAACAACAGCCTTATTCGTATCCTTTAATTTAAATACTTTAGTGTCTTTTCTTACCGTTTTTGAATATCCATTAGAGCCTAATGAATCTCCTCCTATATATGTAACTCCGTTAAAGACTAATCCTACTATACAAGTCAATTAATCATTCCTTTCCATTTAAAATGTGATTTTTATAATGTGAATATTTCAATTTTCATCCTTGGATTTTCACCTAGAAAATGTTTTATTGGTAATTTTAACTCACATCCACGATTATCGAAGACTTTTAAAAAAGTTGAAGAGCTTTCATAAATCAAATACGTACCTGTTTTGTTTTCGTAGTGGTAGTTATAACCTTCATCACAACTAGATACAATCATCAGCCCGTTTAGTTTTTCTGTGGATTCATTATCTTTTATATGTATTGGCGTGTTTGGGCTAAGTTTATCTACATCAAACCCATACGTCTCTTTAAACATTTTATCAATCCTTTCTTATTAAACTTTTAATTAATCTTCATATTCAGGTAAAACCGATTTCAATGTTTTGATTATATGTGGTATTGAATCAGGTGTTGATCTAATATGAGAACCAATTTCATATAAGGCGTTTAGATACTTTTCTCTTAATTCATCTGGAAATTTAAATATTTCTTTAACAGGGTTTATATAATCAGTCTCAGATACAATTTCATTAAAAGAATAGCTAGTAATCGCACATTGACAAGGATATTCATTATATCCATTGTGCCTAACTCCTGTACCAAAACAATAACGACAATCTGAATTCGCTAACTCTTCAAGACTCATTTAATCATCTTCCTCCTTTTAAAATATGACTTTTATTTATCTGTATAAGTAAAAGAAAAACTGTTTCTTGCCCAAATCCTACCCTCTTCTTGTTGTAATGTAAAAATCCTAAGTTGTAATTCCGAGACTTCTTTTTTAATTTGTGATATTCTCCCCATGTCGTCACTGAAATCAATCCTTGCACTTGGTTTATCCATTTAGTTCTCCTTCCTTTGTGATTTTTATTTAAATGTTGCATTTACTTCAATTTCAACTTCATCAAAATAATCATTAAGTTTTTTTAATAATTCCTCCAAATTATCAGAAGAGTTGTCAGAAGCACACTGAACGTGCCCATTATTAACACACAACAATCTATATGTGTTGAATTCACGAGCAATCATATACAGATTATCATCGGAGACTTTGTGTTTTAAGAAAATAGGAACATCTTTCTTGGTTTTTGTGTTTTCTTTCCCTGTATAATTAATTTTAAAATTTGTCATTTAACATTCTCCTTTTTCATTTAAAATCATAATTTTACCACTCATCATAGTCAGTTAAATTTAATTCTTCTCCACTTTCGTCATCACAAATTACAGCAATAGTACCTAAACCCGTTGGCGTGAATCTGAAAGTGAACTGTCCACCAATTGCTCCAACATACGCTTCTTTTTCTTCCATCCACTTCTCGGCTTTTTTACTTTGTTTTTCATCTAATCCAAATGAATATTTCAATTGTTCACTCCTTTCTTATAAAAGGGAAATTTTATTCAACAATTTTAATAACAACTTTATCACTCAATAGTGAAACTGCTTTAAACTCAATCTGTTCAACTTCTCCTTCAGTATAATCACCTTCATAATATACATTTGCATCCATAGGCATATCTAGCAATTTTACAATTAAATCCTTTACTTCCATTTGTTTTATCCTCCTTTCAAAACCAAGATTTTATCCAATTCTACAATCGTCTAATTTAAATTCTTTGCAATATTTCTTCTTCCACTTCTTACGAATACGTTTCTTTTTAGGAAATTTATTGCCTCTAGGAAAAGCATAACCTTGACCAATGACAGTAAACGTACGACTATCGTCATTTATCTTACCAAGAAAATCTTCGTTAATTTGGATATCATTCATAGTCACCGAATATTCTCTATTGAATGCCAATAAACTATCTCCATCTTTAAATTCTCTTTCAGGTTTATATTCAGATTCAACTGTTTGCATACTTCCAACTTCTTCGCCATTCATAAAAAATTTAACGTCATCCTCTGTGCTCGAACCCATTAATTAACTCTCCTCTATTATTATATAATTTTATTTATATGAGTTAATTGATTCATTTAATCGTAATATTAAACGTCTTGGTTTTCATTTCCTTCTCTTTTTCTAACTGAGATAAGTTTTCCTTCTGATTAATAAAGTGTTTTTCTACACATCTTTTAATCGTTTCTTTCACCAATACATCATCCTTAAACCATTCATATGATTGTTCAAAAAAATCATCGTAATCTTTATATATGTCTTCGTCATGTATTGTCCACAACCAATTCTCTAAATTCTTTTTTAAAATTGTTTTGAATAGTTTATTTGGTTCTCTGAATTTAATTATCAAACTTACCCTATCCATCCGATCAGAGAAGTAATGCTTCTTTAATTTTGCCGACACTTCCAATTATTTAACCTCCTTAAATTATTTGATTGTAACTTTAACATCAATCTTATCCATGTTATTTATTTTCTTAGACATTGAATTCCGTCTTTGATTCTCTTTATTCTTTAAATTTAACTACTAAATCTAATCTTTCCGATCCGCAATAAATTGACTCTCCACCCCAATATTGCAACCATGCCTCTGCTGCTATCTCCAACTACTTATTCCTCCTTTTATACGAACCTCTTTATATCAGTTATAATCCCATCTTCAACCGTCGTCTCTGCTAAAGTCTTGTTTCCCTTTCCTCCGTTTACTGCATACACTCCATCTGTCGGAAATAAACCTCTTGGTGCAACATCACCTACTTTTGCTGGTTTTACATGTTTAAACACTTCCTTAAAATGACTCTCTACATCTACATTTAATTCTTTTTGCTTCTTTTTAAATATTCCAAACAATTTTATTCCTCCTCTCCCTTTTAAAATAAGTCTTTTATTTAATTACTCCATCCCAATTTCTAAAATCTGAAAAGAATTTGCTGTGTTTTACAGTCTCATAATGCCTATCCAAGATATCAATCATACTCTCATATAGTTTTTCGAAATTACTACAAGTCAACATCCCTTCTAATTGAGTGTCTTCTTCCGCATTTATAAGTTTGTACTCGATAGAATAGCCTCCATAAGAATCCTCTATATAAAATTCACAATCGTATTTAACACCATCATAATTAATCACTTTTTCTAATTTGTCTATTGTATTCAACTCCCTTTAAAACAAATATTATATGGCATTATCTTTGTTTAATCCTTACTTTTAATAGATTTATACAGTTTATCTAACTCATCCTCATATAAAGTAATCGAATCAATTTCACCATACCCATATATTTCTTGGGTTAAAGTTATGCGTTCACCATCAAAATCAGCAATACACTTAGCTTCTCCCGTCTCGAAAACAGTAATCTTCAACCTGTATCACATCTCCTTATGAATTCGTCATTTTAATCTGTTTTTGATTCAATTTTAATCACAGATGTTATAAATTCATTCAACTCTTTCACTTCATCATAATAAATTGAAATAACCCCATCTTGAACACTATCAAGATATTGTGTTAGAGTTACAACGCCTCCATCTGCTTCTGCAACTAATTCACTGTACTCATTTTTATAAATAACCTTTTTCATTTTTCTTGTCCTCCTTCCCGACTTAATAAAAACTTGCTTTTATCTCGTTAATCTAACCCTAATTATAGTATAATTATATTTATATAATATGTCAAGGTAAAGTTAAAGGATATGAACAATTATTTATGTCCATATCCCAAGTTGTGTTATTTATTTAATATGTCTGCTACAAATTGTGACCAAGTTTCAAGATTGTCGTAAACTTCTGTATCAACTAATGATTTAACATTAATCCATTCACCCTCAAGTTGCTCTGTTTCTTTAACTTTAACAGTTGCCTTCCTGTCTAAATCGACAGTTGCTAGTAATCCTATATGAACTTTTCCGACCTCATTTCCATCATCGTTAATCAATCCGATAATTTCCAACTTCTTAGTTGAACTTTGAATGTCTAATTCTTCATCTAACTCACGTCTAAGGTTTTCAAACAATTGGATTTCAAAGTTGCCAGTGTTTATTTTGTTCATATGTCCACCAACGCCTATTGATAGTTGATTATGTAATCTTTTTTCTCCACCACCAGTTAGACGTTTGTAGACAAATACTTCATTCACCCGTCTCACTACAGCATAAGGAATAGGTTGTTTGTAATTAAAATTATCTTCTGCATCACCTCTACGCATAACAGAAAAGTTCGTTTCTATATTTTCTAAAACCTTATTTAAATTATCTTTATCCGAATTAACACCTTGAAATGCTAATGATTCGTTTTCAAATATTTTTTCTCTAGGTGTAACAAGAATCTGCTCATCCATTTTGCTCAAATTATCATACCCCCAATTTACTAATAGTCGTAATCATCATCGTTCATATCTTCTACAATGGACATTAAATAGCCGTTACCAACTTGTGAGAAGAAGTCTTGATTAGCCGTCCCTGTTGACAATCCGTTAAGTACGATGGGGTTAACATCATCTCTATGATCTGGGAATAATGGAGACAACCCTAAATTCATCAATGCTTTATTTGCATTATATCTCAAGAATAACTTAACATCCTCAGTCCAACCTATCTCGTCATATAACAATTCTGTATATTTAATTTCGTTTTCATACAACTCATACAGTAGATTATAAGCCCATGTTTGCATTTTGTCTTGTTCTGTTTTACTTAACTCATTAAATCCTAATTTAAACTTATACCCTATGTATGTACCGTGAACTGATTCGTCTCTCAAAATCATTTTAATAACTTCAGCAACGTTTATTAGTTGTGACTTCCCTAAGTAGTATAGTGGCGTATAGAAACCTGAATAAAATAGAAATGATTCAAGAAATACACTGGCTACCTTTTGCTCTAAATGATTACCATCCTTATATATGTCGTTGATGATCTTTGCCTTTTTTTGTAGTAGTTCGTTTGAATTTGTCCATTGGAATATTTCAGTTATCTCTCTTGGAGTATTCAATGTACTAAATATAGAACTATAACTACGTGCATGTTCCGACTCCATGAATTGAATATTATTTAAAACGTCTAACTCTAATTCTGTCCTAACATTTTTACGTAAAGCCTGAACACCATCTCTTGATTGAAGTGTGTCTAGCAGAGTTAATCCGCCAAACACACGCTCAACTAATCTTTTTTCAATACTAGGTAAGCTTCTCCAATCTGATAAGTCTTTTGATACAGGCATTCTTGTGGATAGCCAAAATTGACTCGTTAGTTTTTCATATGTAGCCTTATCGACCATATCTTCTATTTCATTCCAGTTAATTGCATTATATTGTTCCAATATTATTCAACACTCTCCTTTAAATTGAACAGTTCTCACATTGATTAGCACCTATCTCATCACCATCATCAGTAAATGTTCGGACGTAATAAATTGATTTGACATTTCTTTTCCATGCATAATTTCTTAATATATTTAAATCCCTAGTTGTCTTTCTTTGCTCTCCACCATTCTTCCACTCATATAATCCTTCTGGAATTTCAGACCTCATAAACAAAGTCATACTCAATCCTTGATCAACATGTTCTTGTGCTGCAGCATAAACATCAATAACTTTTCGCATATCTGTATCATAAGCTGATTTATAATAAGGTATTGTTTCTTCTGACAAATATGGAGCAGGATAGTAAACTTTACCTGTCTTACCTTCTAGTCTTTCTTCAATTTTTTCAATAATTGGATGTATGGAACTTGTCGATTCATTTATATAACTAATTGATCCTGTGGGTGCAACTGCTAATCGGTAATTATTATATAAACCATGTTTTTGAACAGAATCTCTTAATGAAATCCAATCATCAACAGTTGGTATATGAATACCTTCAAACAATTCAATTACTTTATTTAGTTTTGGATGCCAATCATTGTTAAGATATTTATCAAAATATTTACCACTTGCATAAGCAGACTTTTCAAACTCGTAGAATGATTTCTTTCTTTCTTTTGCTATTTTATTACTCTCATACAAACTCCAATAGTTCATTAAAAGAAAATAAACACTTGTAAACTCGACTGATTCATCCGATCCATACTGTATTTGATTCTTAGCTAAATATCCATGTAAATTCATCGCCCCAAGACCAACTGAATGAGATAAATCATTTCCATTTTTAACCGTTGGTACAACATCAATGGATGAATTATCGGACACTTGAGACAAAGCTCTTGTAGCAACTCTAATCGATTTTCCAAAGTCAGGTGAATCCATAAGATTTACAATATTAGTAGAACCTAAATTACAACTAATATCACTACCTAATACTTCAAAAGTTTGATCATCATTAATAACTGATTCCCTTTGTGTCTGAAATATCTCGGTACATAAATTACTCATTACTATCTTGCCAAATACAGGGTTATTTCGATTAGCAGTGTCAATATTAATTATATATGGATAACCACTCTCATCTTGTAATTTACTGATTTCTGTTTCTAAATCTCTTGCTTTTATTTTTGATTTACGAACGTTAGGATTACTAACTAAGTTGTTATATTCTTTTGTAATGTCAATGTGAGAAAATGATATTCCGTATTCTTTTTCAACGTCATGTGGACTGAATAAATACATAAACTCATCATTTTTAGTTAACTCATAAAACTTATCAGGAACAACTAATCCTAATGAAAGTGTTTTAATTCTTACTTTTTCGTCTGCATTTTCTTTTCTTACTGCTAAGAAATCAACAACGTCTGGATGGAATACATTTAAGTAGACGACACCAGCACCATCCCTCTGCCCAAGCTGATTAGAGTATGTAAATGCATCTTCAAACATTTTCATTACAGGAACGACACCACTTGCACGATTTTCAATTCCTTTAATCGGATCACCGTTAGCCCTAATATTTGAAAAACTAAGCCCAACTCCCCCACCTAGTTTCGATAACTGTAATGCTGAATTAACTGCTCGACCAATTGAATTCATATCGTCAGCCATTGTTATTAAGAAGCAACTAACCATCTCTCCTCTTCTCTTTTTACCAGCATTAAGAAAAGTTGGTGTACTTGGTTGGTATCTTTGTGTTATTAACTCCTCGGCTAAATCCATTGCTAATTTTTTATTTCCGTTAGCACCATATAATGCATTAAAAGCCAGTCTATCCTCATATCTTTCAAGGTAACGTTGACCGTCATCTGTTTTCATAGCATACCTACCGTAAAACTTATAAGCACCCATAAATGATCTAAAGCGAAACTTTTTATCATAAACGTATTGAAACAATTTCTTTACAAATTTTCTATCATACTTGTTTAAAAATTCTTCCTCAATATAGTTGTTTTCAATTAGATAATCTAACTTTTCATCCAATGTATAAAAGAAAACTGTATTCGGGTTAACATGTTCTAAGAAGTATGCTGTTACGGCTTCCTTATCCTTTCCTAATTGGATTTTATCGTCTTTTGGTATGTTTAATAAATTGTTCAAAGTGAAATATGTATCTTCTTTAGGTTTATTGTTCAGTTCTGGTGATTGCAAGTTTATCCAATACCTCCTTAACTATTTCCACGTCTCTGTCTGTCCCAAAGTATTCAAAATCATGTAATATTGGGACTTTATATTTTTCTGATAAATCCTTAGCTGTGAATATATATAAATCATTGAAGTTATAATTGCCACTTCCTACAACACCTTTAAAATGTTTAAGGTTATCATTATATTCTACAAACTCGTTTATTGATTCTGTTATCTCATACTCATAAGTTGGAGAAATTACAATATAGTCTTCATTTACGTTAACTAAAGGATTTGCAGGATTTATCTCAATGGATTCAACATCAAAATTGTCCACAAATCTCTTACAATTACCTGTGATTGAAAGGTAAGCAACTAGCATTTAATCTTGCAACTCTTTTAATCTATCAGGATTAAATCCTACTATTGGATCAATACCATCCTTTATGATAACTGGCATAGCAGAAAACCCTAATTCATTTTTAACATAGTTTAAAGCATTTTGATCATCTTCTACGTTAATTGTATTAAATTCGATTCCTTCTCCTTGTAGGACAGTTTTTGTCATCTCACATTGAGGACAACCATATTTAGTATAGACCGTTACATTTGCCAACTAATCATCTCCTATTAATGTTTTCTATAATCCTCAATAAATAATTGAATTCGTCTTTCGTTTTTCTTAAAATCATTAATGCTTAACGTTCCAATTACTGAAATTTCATCGAACGCACCGACATCATTAGCATATTTACTGTCATTGAAACTCATCAAGTCTAGTTTATCTGATTTAATTTTCACATGTTCAGGCTTATTAGGAGGAAACAATTCTCTCTCATGTATGAATACATTATTTATATTTACAACAATTTTGGTCGAACCGTTGCCATACACATGATCGAATTCCAATATCCCTTCTACCAATTCCCACGTTAAATCATCTTCGGTTAACTCAATATCATATTCAATCACAGACTTAAATAATTCATCGTCTATGTTGTCATTTATGTATTGTTTAAATTTGTCCCAGTTTTCAACTTTAACTTCAGATCCTCCGGCTTCGGGATGTCCTGCAGCAAACTCAGCATAGGGGTTGTTCTTTAGGAAACTTTGTACATCAAATCCATTATAAGAACGATAACTACCTTGATATGACTCTCCGTTATCCTTCAATACTAATGCAGGTTTCTTATATTTATCCGATAACTTTTGAGCAACTAATCCGTTATAGTTTTTTGTAGCTTCTTTGTCAACTACATAAATAAACTTTTCATCTTGCATTGTTTTTTCATACTGCTTCATCAATTCTTTTATTCTCTGCTTGCGATCCTTGTTGGATTTTATTAGTGAATCTGCCATGCGTTTAGCTTTGAAATAGTCTTTCTCAAACATTATCTTAAATGCTTTTTCTATTTCATTATTTCTTGTTGTAGTATTAATAACTGGAATAATATCAAAATTGAATATCTGTGCTGTTAAAGTTTTATTTTGATTCCTACTAGCATTAACTAATGCCAACAAACCTACATTATTAATCTTCTGCATACCTTTGTAAACAAAATAACGATTCTCAGGTATTAACATATTCATACTGTCCGATAACAATGTTAAAGCTACTAAGTCTAAGTAATAATTTGTATCAACTTTATTATATGTATAATCCATTAACTCAATAAATTTAAATACCAACAATGTTGCACAACTATATGGATTAGGGTAACTATCTTGTTGTTGTTGATTAACCAGTATTACATATGGATTTTCTCTTTCTAAGTTGTGGTGATCAATAATTACAATATCCATTGTTTCAGATAGCACTTTGCACTCATCTGCTTCAGAACTTGATGAATCCAATATTAATAATAAGTCTGTATCCTTTGGTATGTTATCATCACTACCAATACCATGACCTTCTGAACGTTGATGTGCAATGAATGTAACATTATCAGTGTGTCGTTTTAAATAATCTACCATCATAACCGTTGATAATACTCCGTCAGGGATCTGGATCAGCTACAACAACAATCTTCTCATTATTTTTAATAGCTAATTCAATCCTGTGTATCGCCTCCCTTATATTCTTCAATAATAAAGGACTATGTGTACTCTTACTACTTGGATTTAAGAATAAGTTTACATCATCAATGTTCCTAACCCGTGATAAATAACTTTTTAAATTTCCGTCATAAGGAACGCTGCTTTTAGATTTCCATTCTATATTTACCACTCTCCTTATTAAATTAACGTACTATTATAGTATAATCCTATTTATATAAAAAGTCAATGGTATGACTTCTATTCATTTAATTTATATTAAAGAGAAAGCAGTCCTTTTTACCGACCACTTTCTCTGGATAAAAGGTAGTTTTTAATTAGAAATTGTCCAAGTAGGATTAGAAATTATATGGTCACGTAATTGGAATCCACTTGTATCAACTGTGATATTATTTTCACTCTCAACTAAATCAGTTACATCGTCTAATTTTTCCTTTAAACTTTTCTTTACAGCTATCAATTTTCCTATATTAACCTCAAAACAATCATTTACACTGCATTTAGAAGTAGTCAACTTTAACTCTCCATTAACAATTCCAGCAAATGTAACTTCTCTACGTGACGTATTAACTCTAAATTTAACCTGAGTAAATTGTTGTAGTTTAGCACTTAATTGATCATCAATATACTTTAATTCACGTTGGCGTTTCTCATATTTCTTTGCAGTTTCTAATGCTTGCTCATAACTTGTTTTTGATGGTGTTGTCATTTTATCTTCTCCTTTATATTGTTTTAATAAGTTTTCGGCTCTATCATATAATTTCTTCTGTTGATTCGTAATATGATTCATGCCAGACAGTACCTCGACAGTTTTCAAGGCATCTTCTAATTTCAATTAACCACTCTCCTTCCTTTTAAAAGCCTTCTTTTATTTATACTATTAACACATATAGCATATATACATAATAGGCAATCCAAATTAATATTGACGCTATACTTATAAAGCTTCGTCCACTTTTCAACTTATTCCTATATTTATGTATTCCAGAATCAGTTGTTAAATCAGGCTTTATTTTACCTTTTATTACGGCTGCAATTATAGACAATACGTATAGTCCTAGTAATGACAACGTTGGATAAGCTAATGGGTCATGCCCAAATGCTAATGAAAGGTAGAGCAAATCAAATACTAACGTTGATACCATAGTTAATATTAATCCGAGTGATGGTAATCCTAAGTCTATACTTGGTCTATAATTGTCTGCACCAACCTTAGCTTTCTTAATAGACTCTTCACCTAAGTCGATCATAGTTTGTTTAAATGGTTTGCCATATGCTAATAAGAAAACTTCAACCATTAACATAATAATTGTGAAAAATATCAATAAATCATCCCCTTATTTACACTTAAAATTTATTTCATTTTATAAAACTTTTTATAATCAAATCTATCTTGAAACCTTTCCTTTTTAGAAAACTCGATATAGGATGAACATAAAATTGAGAATGATAAAAGTATATTCATTATTGGTAGAAACATATAAATGATTGTCAATCTATGAGGAATGTAATCTGCATCACCTCCGTGTAGAGCATATACTTTTCTAAATAATAAATAACTTAGCACTACTGTTAATAAATAAATTAAAAAGATGATAGTTGTTATCAATTTAATCCCTCCTTTCCTTATAAAATGTCACATTTACTTTAATAAATCTTCAATATCTCTTCTGTTAAGATTCAATGTTGATAAAATATCTTTAGTTGCCCCTATATATCCGTCTTGATAACCAGGATCTTCACTAACAAAATCTTCATCCCAATCATCAAACATATCTAATATCTCACGGGCATGAATTTTGTTTAATCTTACGTCTAAAAATTTACCCATTCGTTATCTCTCTCCTTATAAAACGTGAATTTCTTTCAGTTGTAATAACTTTAGTATGAAAGTTCAGTAATGGTGCATCCTGTAATAACCATAAACCAGAATACTATCCAAAATATCTTAGAATACAAGTCACGTTTCGTCTCTTCTTGTATTCTAACTTTATCTAATTCTAACTCATACTGATCTTTCTCAGTCATTCACCATTCCCCTTCCTTGTAAAATGCAAGTTTTAATTAGTTTCATTTTCCTTCATTATATTTTCCCAACATTCTTTACAAACTACTTGCTCGTTACTAGTCTCATTAACTGCCTCGATAAATTCATCTATAGAGTATGTCTTTGTTATAGGAGTATTGCCATCTTCAAACAGGTGCTGACCTAAGCAATACCTTAGCATTTTATCCACCCTTTCTCACCTTTTAAAAGGCAAATTTTAAGTTAAATACTCTTTAATATCTTCCCATGATATATAACCATCCTCAACAAAGTCTTTTAAATCGTCTAAGGCATATTCTTTCACTATGTAATGGTCATTCAGATAATTTATAACGTAATCTGGTCTAGTATTAGCCTTAGATAAACCACAAACTTCTTCATAAACTTTGGGAACGTCATTAAGTAATTGGCGATAATCAGCAAGTTCTCTTTTAATTTGGTCTAAGTTTACTTTGCCGTTCTCCTCTACGATATCTTTCCAAAATTCATCATATACCCTTTCATATTTTTCCATCCATGTTCTCCTTTCCAACCTCAGTAAAACATTAACTGAATGTAACTTTCACACCTTTTTTACTATCCTTAAACTGAACAAATTTATTATTAAATCTCTCGTATCCAACGCCCAACATTTCCTTATAAGTTTTAGGATTTCCGCCAACTTTAATTTCTTTACCTTTTCCATCAAATCTAACTCCTGAGTTATACTGTGGTACAAACTCAGTCCCATTTTGACGTGCTTCTAATCTTCTCTCTTTACGTGATTCTAACATTAATCATTCTCCTCTTTATTATAATTTTATTTATATTTATTTATGATTAAAAAACTTTACTGTGTATTTCCCGACAAAAACTTTACGACTTAGGTAACGGATTTCTAATCTCCATAATCCTCTTCTTTTCCAATCCCTTCCTTGTAAAATGAACCTTTTATGTGTTGTATTGCTTATTCATAATTCATATGATGTTCTTCTAAGATTTCTATTGAGTAGTCTATGTCGCTAATGTCGTTTTTAATTTTTGTTCTTAATCGTTCAATATTTTCTTTTGGATGTCTATTTTCATAAACACTTTCATCAATATCGTTTAATTTTCCTCGCAGTTTCTCACGTTTATCTTTTAGAGTTAAAAGCGAATATCGCAATGTCATTTCCATCTCCCTTTCTTTTAAGTGGCAGTTTAATTAGTCTATAAATTATTCTTCGTGATAGTTATAAGATTCTTGCACCATATCGAAATCATCATTATCTAAAACATCTTTTGCAACTTGACACCATCCACCTAAATCCTGTACGGCTTCAACAAGTTCAGAGACAGCTTGCTCTTGCCCGATTTCTTTGCTGTCTAACAACCATTGACCTTCAGTGTCTCTTTTTAATAAACGAGCACCTTTCTTATGCAGATTAACTTTTATATTTTCCATTTTCATTCTCCTTTTCTCTTACTTAATTTTAGACAACATTTAACACTTAATAAAACGAACATTTTATCGAATTCCTTTTAAAATATGAGCTATCACATCCACCGTCCATCCATTGCCAATTGCTTTCTTTCTTGATGAATTGCTCAATCCTTCAGTAAATCCATCTGGTAATGTTTGCAATCTTTCTAGTTCAGTTAAAGTTAATCTTCTTATTTTACCGTCTATAAATACAGCTTGATTACATTGTGTGTCTAGTGTGTTTGACTTTCCTTTCCCCACTCTTCCTCTACGAGTATTGGAATTAGGTACTGAAAGATTAATGCTATCCCCTTCTTCAGCAATTAA
Source organism: Aquibacillus saliphilus (assembly GCF_020404745.1). Lineage (GTDB taxonomy): Bacteria > Bacillota > Bacilli > Bacillales > Amphibacillaceae > Aquibacillus > Aquibacillus saliphilus. The sequence goes on along the minus strand of NZ_JAIZAP010000004.1, from coordinate 173,480 downwards.
ATATCCTTGTTTTGTAGCGTTTCTGACAATCACTTGATTGCCGTCCATCGTTATAAATCGATCAATCATATTCCCCTTGATTTCAATTGGCTTACTTTTCATTAACTCTTCACTAATTATATAATCATCAGATACGTTATCTTCCAATATATCTATTAGATTAATATTGTTATCAATCGGTTGACTAACTTCAATATTAGTCCAATATAATCTTGGACGTTTTTGTGCAGACACCAAGAAAGAGTTAATGTTTGTAGGGTTAACACCTATGCGTTCAGTAACGACATCTTGCCATTCTTGTTTCATTACTACATTTTCAAGTAGGAAATTAACGTTGGGATTATTATTTTCCTTAATCCAATTTAGTATATCGATAAACTTTAATAATAATTGGCTTCTGGGATCATCAAAATTCAATCCTTTTCCGTTTCTGCTAAATCCTTGGCACGGACTCCCTCCCATAACGATATCAATCTTAGGCAGAGTTCCAAGAAAGTCTTCATTTAGTTGATTAATGTCACCTAATTGTACTGTATCTGGAAAATTTCTCATGGTTGATTCGATTGCTGGTTTTTCTATTTCACTAGCATAATAATTATCTACTTGAATATTCGCTCTATCTACAGCAACCCTACCACATGATATTCCATCAAATAAAGATAATATATTCATTAATTACCTCCTTATTATCCTATAATTTTATTTATATAAACTAAAAGAGCAGTTTTATCAGGTTATTCATCCATCCAACTATTAGCTAGCTCAATTCTATCTTCTTCTCTCATATTGTTAATTTCTACCTCTTCTTCTAACAATAATTCTATTAACAATTGAATGTCATTTCCTGATAAACCATTCTCTAAATCTCTCGTATAGAGAAACCAACCTATCCTATTAAATGACGAAATGTTTGAGTTTATTAATTTATTAATCTCATAAACCAATTCAAGCACCGCCTTTTTCTAATTTAGTTTTTAAATCTGTATATCTATAGAATGACTTTCTATCTTTATCTGTTAAACTACTATCAATCAATGTATCCAGTAACATCAATTCCGTTTCTAGTGAGACGGTTATATTTTCGTTATAAAATGATAAATCTTCTTCATCAACCCAAATCTTAACTCCTGAGGAAAATTTAACTTTGTGTCTATATAATGATTTCCATTCTCCTTGCTTATATGTCTTAGACGACAGCGATTCTATTACTTTGCCATGATCGTTAAACTCTACAACATAAACCTCGTCATTAACCTCAAATTTCACCCTTCGCCCACCCCTTGTTTTATTTAAATCTATACACAAGTTTGTTATATAAGTCTTCGTGGTTGTCGTACCTTCCTACAAACAAATGATGTTGATTATATACATCGACACCTTTTTTACCATGCACATCCAACTCTTCTATTCCGTAATTATGTTTACTTAATATTCTTAAATTCTCATCTCTGTAATCCACTTTGACATCCCCTATCTAAATAATTGAGCAAGTTGAATGACAACAGTAATAAATACTCCCCAAAATGACAAACATCCCAAAACAACTAATAATCTCAAGCCCTCAACAGACTTGAAGTAATCACGCATTGTCCTCAGCCCTCTCCGTATTCATTCCTTTTAAATGATTCCCATGAACAGTTATCAAACAAACCTATATCTGACCCCTTAAAATTGATATACCAAAAATTACAACCGACTAAATCATAAACATAGCTTATATATTGAAGCAGTATCAAGTTTTCACCTCGTTCCATATTTCTTCAACTACATCCCACTTTAATAATCGGGAATAATTGTTATCAATTTCATACAATAGATGGTAAAACTCAAGTTTGTCTAGGACTTCATGTTGCTTCGAATGCCCATCTGGATATATCATTAGATACTTTTCCAATTTAACCTACCACCTTTTATACTATAATTTTATTTATATAAATCATAAATTAATTTTAAACCTCCACTTACCACGTGTTCTTTGACCATTATTGCTTCTCTTCATAGTTTTTGGATCTGCACCTGTAAATCTTTTACAACTAGCTATGGTAGGGAAGCTGAATTCCTCTCCTGTTTCAGTATCTATAGCATTTACTTTAACAGCTTGTCTTGTATTTTCTGCTTGTACTTGTCTATCTACCCATCTACAATTTTCAGGTTCATAGTCTCCATTTGAATCAATCCTATCAACCGTCAAATCATCACTATATCCATTTTTCATAGACCAATTATAAAAATTGATAAATCCATTCTCTTTGTTTGTCCATTCATCACATACTTTTATACCTCTTCCACCGTAGTATTCGTAAGCATGATTGTTCTCGCTGTAACACCTTCTTTTTATATCAAAATGAATATGATAAATTCTAGTGTTTGTTAATCCATGAGTCCTACCAACTTTTGACAATGTTTCTAAACGACCACAGCCACAATTTTTTGATCTTCCAGAAATTAAATGACCTCTTTGTACAGTCTTGGGATTTCCGCAATCACATAAACATTTATAGTAGTGCCTTTTATTTGTAGGATTGCCTTTGGAATACCATCCATCGTAATCTAAAACTAGGAACTTATTATACTTGTTTCCTAATATATCATCAGTGTCAGTGAACTTTTCTGGTATGTCATCCACTCCTTTTTAAGTTAACTTATTCTGTGACAGTGGTTGTAATATAGGTTTTCGAAAACATCTTTGCCTTGATCAACAGGAGCTTCTTTTCCAATTAAGATATCCTCAGTGTCGTAAATTCCAAATAAGTTATCGTAATCCCTTAATTCATATACCATTTCTTTTGTTTTACTAATTGTTTTATCCTTATCAAATCCTGTAACTATACGAAGATTCGGAAAGATTGATTTTAACATTGTAGCTTGTATTTCCGATAAATCACTTCCCATAATAGCGACGGTGTTCTTATGACCAAATTGATGTGCTAACATTGTGCTTTTCTCAGCTTCAAAGACAATGACAGTTTTTGTTTTAATTATATGTGGTAGCGCTCTATGTAAATTAAATAACTCTTTCGATTTAGAAAATGAATAGATGGGAAGATATTTTGCTTTATGCTCATCTTCTATTCTCGTTGCCCTACCCCTAATCCCAACTATACTCCCCTCTTTGCTCCTAACTGGGAATGTAACCCTCTCTGATAATATATCAAACCCTATTTCAAATTCCTTTTGCGTTTCCCATTCGATACCATCTTCACTGATCCATTTGTCAAATGGCAAATTAACGAATTCATTTAAAACTGATTCTTCTAATGTTGGATTTGGTTCATGAAGTTTCTTTTTCTTGTTGTGTTTACGTAAGTGGAAATTATAGTCAGGTGTGCCGTCTTCTTTTACATTTTTAAAACCTTTAAGTTTCAGCGTATTGATTATGTATTGTTTAGACTTGTTGAGGTTTGTTTTCATTCCTTCAGGTGTGTCTTTATTAAATTTAAAATAGCTAATTAAATCATAGATATCACCAGTTTTAACATCTCTTGTCCAAACTTTAGCAGTCAATTGTTCGTCTAGGTAAACAGAAAAAGCTCTATTGTTATCTCCATTTGGTCTAGTGCCTTCCATGCGATTTCCATTTTGTTTTACCTCGTCACACCCAACAGATTCTAACAATGGTTTAACTAATCCAAGATTAAATATTTCCTCTTTTATAGCCTGTAATTCGTTCAATCAACCCTCCCCCAAATATCTTAATAATTAGTATCTCTTTCTACATCTTTCGTCCAACCAATTTCATCCCATTTGTTTGAATTAAAGTTTACTTTTAAAACCAACACGTCTAATCCCGTAAGGTTTGATTCATTACGTCGATTTTTTGATGTAAATATTAAATAGTAAACACTTTCTTTATCCAATTTTCTCCTTAGCTTCCAATATGGTTTGTTATCTGATTTAAACTCTGGGTCATTTACCCAACCTTGTTTTTGTAATCGTTCTATTCTATCTTTTGGCATATCCTTGGGGAAGAAATCGTAAACTTCAATGGCTTTTTTGCCACCTTCTAACTCATCTGTTCTAACTGGACGCATATGAAGAACTGTGTCAGCTACGTTTTTAATTTTCTTAGAATCGCCTAAACATCTTTCATCTAAATATCTCATTCTAATTGCTTCATCTGCAGCTTGAACAGTTGCAAACAATGAAACGTCTAATCCTGTATCCTTCTCCATCAAAGAACCAATCCGTTCAAAATCCTCTGTGAATCGTTGCCAACGTGGTAAATTACCACCCCCTTCAGTGGGTTTCGCTGTATCTAAAATCATTTTTCTGTAATTACGATGAGCATAATGCCTCATAACCATTTCAACGTGATCGATTGTATAGTCGTCAAGTGGTACAAATTTGACTAAGGCATTATCACCTTCAAGGTTTTCTTCAATCCACGTTATCGCTGCATGAAGACGTGCCTTTTCTTCGTCTGTAAAATCACCTTTATTAATATTCTTACGGTCAAATCCTTTCAATCCATTTGTTTTCTCATATAAATCTTTTGAACCCATTATAGTTATTAATGCAAGTTTTCTATATGCTCTAACACCCATTTCATTTCCCATAATTAACAGTTTCTCTTTGTTAACTAAGCAACCTATTATTAAACTATGTACAGAAAACGATGATTTACCATTACCTGAGAAACCTGAAAGAATTGTTAAAGTATTGTCTCCCCAACCTTGCATTATCTCGTTTAACTTGTCTGAATTATACATCGGCATTCCAAAATCAGACTCAATATCTAATTCATTTACCATTTCTCTCATTTCATCTGGATCAAACAAATCATATTCTTTTATAGGAACATCATTAGTTATAGCAATCTCATTAACAATATCTTGCCAGTATGTTTGCACTTGAAACCTGTTCATCTTTTTATAATTATACTTTTCTGTATTCTGAGAAACTTTATCTCCAAATACATCTCTTAAACTTCTTAAAAGATTATACTTCTTAACTTCCTCGTAATACTTTTCAAAGTTATCCTTTTTGTCTTTAACATAGTCCATATTCTCACTAATGAAATCAAATTCGCCGTACTGTTCAAACTTCTTTTCTAAGCCATATTCTTTAACGACTTGAGAGATAGCTATTTCATCAAAGTTTTGTAATTTTCTTTGATGTGCATAACGTCCAAGTTGGAAGAAGAATCCCCATACTTTATTACCGAATGATCTTTCACTCACTTTATCTGCCGGATAATATAAATAAAATTCAGGGTGTTTCCAAAATAACGCTGTTAAAAAGGATTCAGACGGATAAACCTCGTCTTTTAATTTGTCATCTTCTAATACTTTATCTGTCAAAAGTTATCACCTCTAGTCTAAGAAACTTGATGCATCTTTTTTTGAATCTGTTTTTTTATACTTTTTAGGTTGTTTGTTGATATGCTCAAATACACTTTCCGCTTGTTGTTCAGTAGCTTTTTCAAATTCTCTTTTACGATCTCTACTTTCAATCCTATAGGCAACTTGTCCAACTTTATCAGCCACAATTGCTCTCGTGTATTTAAGTAGATTCATAGTTCCATTGAAATCTCTGTTATTCTTCGCCCAATTAATAGTGTCCTTATTTTCCTCATACGTCATAGAAATCGCTTTATAACTATAACCAGACTTGCTTTTCTTCTGTCCAACCTTGCCAAACAGTTGATTACCATTGCGTAAGTCTTGTAGATAACTGAAAAATTGAGGCGGAACAACTTCTATCCCATGAACTTCTTTAATAACTTCAACTAACTCATCTAATTCTAATTTTTCTTGTTGTTTAAATTCTTGATCTTTTATGTATAAATCATAGCATTCAACCTTATGATATCGCTTATTCTGTTTGCCATGTTTTACGATGACCATTTTTTCATCTATATCTTTATTTTTACAATATTGACATTTAAACTGTCTCACTCACCTCACTCCTTTTTCTTGAGTGTCCATATCCAGTTAACTTTTTTCTCAACTTTTTCACTTCTCTAATATTCATCTTGCTTACTGCTTGTCTAGATATTCCATAATGATCAGCTATTTGTGTAAAAGTCATACCTTGATAATATTTAATAAGAACATCTCGACTTCTCTCATTTAACATATTAAAAGCTTCCTTTATATCCATTTCCATAATTTTACCGTCAATCGTATCAGCTTCATCCATTATAATATCCTCATAAGTTAAAGTTGCTGTATGTGACAAAGGCTGACTTGTACTTTTTGTTGTAGTTGCATGACTTAATCTTTCAGTATATTCCATGCTGTCTGGATAATGAATAAGATGATTTCTTTTTAATAGAGTTATCATTTTATTATAAATAATTCTATATACATATGTACCAAATTTAACTTGCAAGTCAGGATTGTAACTTTTCTGAGCTTTTATGATTACGATCTTTCCTTCTTGAATGAAATCTTCCAAAGCCATTCCTTGTAGAGACAACTTTTCTTCTATTTCATTTTTCCTGTTGGTCTTAAGAAGTTTGTGCATAATGTCGTAAATCATTCTCTCATAGTCTTCTATTACCTCATCTAATCCAGCGATAATTTTCACCTCCTGTTATATTAACCTTAACACTATTATAGTATAATTTTATTTATATATCAAGCATATTGTCAAATTAATTTCAATTTATTTATAACTTGCTCCTGATTAATTTGCCTCAATTCATAATTGAATAATATTTCATAATAAGGATCACGTATATCCATATCATCTTCAATTTGTAAATGATTTAATATTGTATCGTATATGCTATGTTTAAGATTTTCTAATGCTTCATCTTCATGTGTATTGATTAACTCGATTGATTCATCTGCTTTATTTAGTAAATCCTTAATTAGTTCTTCATTCACTGTAATTCCTCCTGTTGTTGTGATAAAAATTTCCTTTTAATGAGAAATATAACTTAATTTGATGATTCTAATTTTACTTTTTGTTCAGGCACATAATAAAAATATTGATCACACGCCCCACACCTATCGTCTGTAATCATAATTTCACCACTCGGAGTGATTAAAAAGTCGTCTATATACTCTAGATATTTTGTATCCCAAGCCTTAAAATTTATTTTTATCACCTCGCATCATATTTTTTATTATTAATCCACCTTAGAGATTTCTCATAGTAATCTCTATCCTTCTCAAACCCTATGTAGCTTCTATTTACTTCAATACATGCAACAGCAGTCGTCCCTGCACCCATACAATTATCTAAGACAATATCACTCTCATTTGTATATGTAAGTATCAATTTTTTAAACAGTTCAACAGGTTTCTGGGTCGGATGCCATTTATTAGGATCGTCGTTATTCATTACCTTAATATCCCATACTGACGTTGGGTACCTATCTGTTTGACCTCCACCACTTACGCCAATTTTTGTTTTACCATAATTAGTACCATCACTAGTATGTTTCGTGTAAGCATTCGCTGGTTTATGACCATTAGTTTTTTGTGGATTGTATATTGGTAACTTATTATAGAATACTAAAATTTCTTCATGTGATCTTAATGGCATTCGTTTAGCATTTAGGAATCCTGTACTCTTATTTTTTTGCCAAATAATGTCATAACGATACCATTTAGGATTACTCATTATTAATTGTGCTGAGAATGGTTTGGCTGCAGTTAAAACAATTGCACCACTATCTTTAATAACTCGTTTATATTGATTCCATAATTTATCAAAAGGAATAACAACATCCCATTTATTCTGAGCAGTTGTACCATAAGGCAAGTCGCAAAGTATCATGTCGATTGACTTATCTTCAATGCGACTCATACCAGTCAAGCAATCCTCATTATATATCTTATTTAATTCTATTTAAATCCACCTCCTCAAGAGTTTATTTACATTTCTGTTTTTCTAAATATTCTTACTCTCTCTAAGTTTTTATTATTTTCTTCTAACTCTCCCGTAACTTTTATTATTTCTTGTTGCAAGTTTATCTTTTTATTTAACAGTTTATTTCCCTCTTTGGGTAGTCGATTCTCCAAAAATGGGATACCAACCTTTTTAAGATACCAAGTGTTAATTTTTTCTTTAAATTTTTTCATTTCATTCTCCCTTTCACTATAATTTTATTTATATAACCTGATAAAACATGCCATTTACAGCTTAAAAACACCTAAGACATATCTCATTTCAAAACTCCCACCAACCCAAGTAAAGAATTTATTTTGATTGATAACAGCATTTTTATATTCTTCAATTAGATTCTTATCGGAATACACTATATGCATCATTGGCATACCCATTGGATGACCTACAACTAAATTATATCCTTCTGTTATTTCTTCCATTTTATCTCTCCTTTTTCATTACTTCTAACATCATTTTTGCGTTCAATATATCTGAAATATCCGTCGTTTTATTTAGAAAATCCTGAGTTGATATGTGAGAAGAATCCCACCTAACACCATCAATCTCTTTAAAATATGCAAGTATTAGGTGACGATTATTCTTTATGTTTTTGCCGTATTTTGCGTAAATTTTTTCTATATTTTCAATTATTGGATGCATTATCAACATACCTTAGTGCAAATTCCAAGTATTTAGCTGCTTTATTCAAATCTTCTTCTATTCCATCATGCTTATATGGTGCTCTTGCTAGATATTTCAGACTATTCCCAACACAATAACTGACAAACCCATCATCATAACCTTTTGTTATCTCCTCAATAATTTCAATTGTTTCAAATTTACCTGAGTTGTAATGAGATGGATGATTAATACTATCTTTTTCCTGCATGTTCTCAATCCCTCCTTAATCTACAAACTCGAATTGGTCTTCTGTAAACCAGTCATCAACTTGATCAGTAAATGTGATTCTATAGAACATTATTCCATCATCCATTTCGTTCTGATTGGTAATAAAGCCTACTCTCTCAACATAATCCTTTAGCAATGCTGGTTCGTAGTGTGATTTTACCTTTACGTGTTTACCTAACACTTCTGAAAATTCCATATATTATTTCCCCTTTTAAATTTAGTATTTTTATTTGTCCATTTCGCTAAATGGTATATTTTCTTTTCTGTAGTTGGCAACTACATTGTTAGCATCATTAGGGTTGTCAAAAGTTCCTAATCGAACAGTCTTTCCATCAATTGTAACTCGTGTAGCCCATTTGCCTCCGTTTGCTTTATGTACACCCCTGTACCCACTAGAATTGTTTGTTTGGCGACTTTTCCTGTTTAGCATATTTTGACTTTGAGTACCCAACCTTAAATTAACTCGTCTATTGTCTAATGGATTCCAGTTTATATGGTCAACAATTTCTTCATCTTTTGCATTCATTATTACTCTATGCAATCCGACTCTTTTCCCTTTTACGTTTATATAAACATAACCGTTACCACTCAAAATAAATATATTATTCTTCGCAAACTCCAATAGGTCGTCATCTACTAAGCAAATGTCTCCATTGTCAAAAACAACTTCAATATATTCACCTTTGTCAACAACAGTTCTCATGCTTTTAGTCAAGTTGATTTTTCTAAGATCACAAGAATTGCCATTTTTATAATAAATTTGATTAGTTGCATTAGGGACATCTAAAACTAATTGGATTAGTGAAACACCTCTCTTGCCATTGAAACTAGACATCGTTGGTGTTACACCACCTGCCAAGTAAACTGATTTAGTCTTAATTTGATTCCAAATATCCTTATCTAGTAAAACCTCTTCGTTTTTACGTGTATAAATAATTACATATGATCCTTTGTCAATGTAGAATTGATTACTTTTAATAAATGAAAGATTGTCTCGCATACAGTTAAAGTTATCATCATCAGCATTGTAAACTTTTTGCTTCATCAAATCATCTATATCTTTAAACTCACCTAACTCAAATAATATTAATTTTTTCATATACATTCGTCTATATTTGCCTTCGATACGGGTATATGTTGCAGGACTTCCTCTGTCTACATACCATTTGTAATAGCGTAATTTCTCATAAATTGAATCGTCTACTATAACTTTCTCACCATCACGACAATAAATTACACTTATTAAAATCATCTCCTTAATCTAATATTTTTACTTCTAAAGACTGTCTTCCAAATTCTCTAGCATCCTCAACATATTTCATATATACGTCTATTTTCCCTCGTGTTATAGCCGACCCTCTATCGAAGCATGTATAAGTGTTATCAAAATATGGTATGTAAACCCTTGTACCAAAATCCATGTTAGGTGGACATGCAATCGTGTGATAGCGTTGAACCGTTCTACCACTTGCCGTTACGCCATAATCAGGATGATCGGGTGTTTTCCCAGTGGACTCTACTCCTGCTGAATATGCTGTTACTTCGAATGTCCTATATTCACCACTACTTGTCTCATTATCGCTTGTTTCAGTTATAGCATTTTCACTAGACAATTGTTTTACTTTTCCGTCATGGGAAACGCTTTGTTTATCCATTTTCACCTTATCTTCCATACTAATTTCACGTTGATTTTCTATTTGTAAATGTTCAATTTTTATTGATTCATCAAGGTTTATGGTTGTCCACATACTTGTATCTTCTTCGTGTGTCGTTGGATTTAATACTTCACCTATCAACGTTTTACCTGAACCACTCAAAGGATCAATATCCTGTAAGACAACTGAAGGGGATGAGTCTTCGTTAACCCATCCCCCAGTTGATATGTACCAAATAAATGAAGTGATAATGAGAGTTCCGAGTAAAGTATAAAAGATGTCTTTTATTCTATTATTTTTGTTATTAATACTCATATATCCTCCATTATTTAATAGATTTTGCAATATTTACTGCATCATACAACTTCTCTTTAGTATCTAATTCAGCAGGTTTGCTTGCACCTAATTCATTTTGCAAACGTTCTTTAAATTGTTCCTTATCGACTTCGTTTAGCAAGGATTTAAGCTCAGCTTTAAGATCGTTTTCGTTATGCTTTGCTAACTCTTTTTCTTTTTCAACAATCTTGTTAACCTTTTCTATCTTTTCTTTCGCTTGTTCCTTTTTTACTTCTTTAATATTACCTTTTTTGCTTTTTTGCTTATCGTGTGCTTTTTGAATAGCGCCTTCTACTGCACTAATGAATTGATCGACATCCAAATCAATCTGTGGAATGATTTCAGAGAACCGTGATTTAGAATCAATATTAAAGTTGTCATCACGGAATGTAATAATACGACTTTCGTCCGTAACCTTGCCAACAGTCTTATCATCGCCAATCTTCTGTTTTACTCTGTGTTTTGCGATAGACCTGTCGATAGACGCAACGCCTAGCACATGCAATTTTGTTTTAATTGCGTTAAAGTAACGATTAGCAAGATTTGCAGTTAGTGTGTCGTACTCTTCGCCAGAAACAACATCTGTTTTCCCTCGCATTTTGGTGTGACCTAAAACCATGATTTGAACTCCTACACTTTTAAGTTCCCACATCTTATCTAGAACAATTTCAATAGCTTTATCTTCGCCAGCCATAAATCCGCCAAACGCAGCCTTTATTGATTTTGTTCTTTTTTCGGGATATTCTAAATTGTGCAGACGAATTACTTCTGGTTCGGCAATACGAAATAGCTCATCGATTGTATCATAGACAACAACTTGCAAATCTTTATAGTCAGTTGTGCGGTTTTCTACAACGTCATCCACAAAATCCTCAAAAGTTTCCCAATCAGGAATGTTTTCGTACACTGCATCAGGGATAGCATCTACTCCATCTTCCTTACCAATATTTAATAGAATATACCCGTCCTCGCTTACTAATTTATCACAAAATTCAACTGCTAGTGTTGTTTTACCAATGCCTGACTCCCCTAACAAACCAATGTTATAAGCTAGAGGGTCAACTTTTATTACATTCCTTTTACCAAATTTACGTCCCATTAATGAACATCTCTCCCTTTATTCTTATTGTATTTTTATATAATTTTATTTATATCAAGCATTTATAAAAATCATTATATCGATCAATGTAGTCCCATCGGTTTTCAAATCTTGAGTATTTATTGTTTCCATCTGCATTTATGTAAACAGTAGACACGTCTAACAATTTACTTGGTATCAGGTACCAATTTAATACCTGGTCTCGATTTTCATTAAATCCAAGACATAAGAAAATATCACATTTATGATACTTACTAGGCATGTTATATGCGTAAGTATTTTTACCGTTTCTTTCCCAAATAGTTGCTGATTTTACGTCCACTTTAACATGGTTGTTTATAAGTAGGTCGTATGGTGCAATAGTGGACAAGTTCAAAACTTCTTTCCCTAATGATCGTATTTTTTCAACAGCGACATCTTCTCCATTTTGACCAAACTTAGTATCGCTTTCTTTAATCTCAAGATTTAAATATTCAGCCCATCCTTTAAATCCTTTTGTTTTCATAATGGCGTTTGATAAAGATGTCGTATCGTTATCATATTCTTTTATTTCATGATATGTAGGCATCCTTGTTAAACCCTGTTGAGCCATGCACTTTACTATGTGTGACTCTATATCGTCTTCATTATACGTATTTATCCTCTTTTTCATGGACAGATTCAGTTTATCCGCCCATGAAATATAACCACCATATCTTGAGATTTTAGAGTCTAGCACACTGTTGGTTAACCGTGTCTCACTTGATGTAGGCATCCTAGATATATTCAATATCTTCATTACTTTAAATATCTCATTTCTTATATCCTCTTCGATCTGTAAGTCAACCTGCATTAAAAGTCAACCTGCATTAAAAGTCATCGCTTTCGGCAAAAGGATCGATATTCGAATCATCTGAATTAGGCGACTTACCCCAGTCATCGTTGTTATCTTCTTGTTGCTTAAAAGGATTTCCTTCATCTTGATTGCCATTCTTTTCTTCTGGTGGAAACAAGTCTTTCTGAGAGTACTTTCTTTCTTCAATTGTTTCAGGATATCCACGAGTGATTTCAAATGATTTATCTACCCCTGATACAGACTTTTGATTTTGTTGTGGTTGGAATCCTACAGGTTTTTCACCCCATCCATCATCAACGTCCACTTGAACATCTTGATATACAGGTCGGCTATGAATATTGCCAGAAACCTTTATTTGTGAACCAAATGGTAACTTTTTCAATTTACTAATCAAAGAGGAGTATTCTTCACCATTAATCCAAAATGTCTCTGGAACAGTTTTAATCTCACCAAAATCTTTTGCGATTATGTAGGCAGAAATGTATGCCTTCTTTTCTTTTTTATCTACATCAACGCCATTAATAATGACATTCTGATCAAATGAAGAAAGCTCTTCAAATCCTTCTTCATCAACATCAATTGAATTGTCTGACAGATAGATTTTATTAATTGACTTTTTACAATTAATAATCTTTTCTCCCTGTTGACTGTCAAACATACTAAACTCATTCCGACCACCAACAAATACTGTATCTCCGTCTTTTAAATTTTCATGGATATACTTTGCTGCATCGTATTGATCCATGCTTTGAGATACCGTTTTACCATCTTTGTCTCTTTTTACTTTTCCATCATCGTCCAATTCTAGACCAGTAGTTACTCCCATGAATACATTCCATCCATCAGGAATTGTCTCACCTCTTGCCACTTCATCTTGTCTGTTATCGTCTCTGTCAATTGGTTGGATTCTTATTTTATCAAACTTAAATCCCCTTAATTCGACTTTAACAACATTGTCATCGCTAGTCTTAATACTAAACTTTAACTGATGTTGTGGAAATCCATTCTTAGTATCATCGTCATTGAAAGAAAATTTACTGTTAGTTAAGCCCTGAACAGTCCCTCTAAGTTTAAAATTACCGTAAGTTGGTTGTAATTCTGCCAATCAAATCTCTCCCTTTATTCTTATTATAGTATAATTTTATTTATATATAGCATGAAAAATATGTATTAGCTTGCCATCACCTCCTATAATGAATCTAGTAAACTACTCTTCTCGTTGCAACTTATCTATCGTTTGTTTAATATCATCAGCTACCAGAGTACTTGATTCGATATACGCCTGTTTAAGTAGTCTAACTTGCTCAGATAAGTCATAAAGCACATCCCATGTATCTTCATCTTTAACAAGTTTCACCTTGTCCCACCCCAACGATCTCTTATATTGCATATCGTCATAAAAACTAACTCCGTTTTCAGTTGACGAAGTAACAATATAAAAAGGCTTCTGAGTTGCTTTGTCTCTATGTAACGGCGCAATCTTATCTGTCGGCTTAGCCGGAATAGGCTTGTCTACTAATTTATACTCCCCGTCTTGCAATACGTATGTAATACCGTAGCTATCTTCAGCAATAATTCTTCCCTGCCAAAGCACACTATCTGACGCTATGATTGGATTTGCATCGGTCACAACTACCTTTTGATTGTGCCAATCTACGTTCGGCTTGTTTACTATAACGAAATCTCCAACTTTAACATTCGATTCCTCGCTCATTCCTTTCCCCTCCCTGTTATTATTTTACCTGTAATTATAGTATAATCCTATTTATATATTAAGTCAACAGTTTTTATGAATATTTTTTATTTATATCACATATACTATTAAATTAACGTTTACTCCTCTTCCTTCTCACCATTCTGTTCATACATTTCCTGAATCTTCTCGATCACATACTTATCATTTTCATCAATTTTCTTTTGTTCTTCTTTTTTATTCATTTTCACCATCCTTTATAGGGGGGGGGGGGTAGGGGTACTAATCCCCTACTGATTGAAAATACTTCTTAATTTGACTATGTATAGTAAACTCATCTGTCAAAGGGAAGGCTGTATGCTCCCATAATATGTAATGACAATCATCATCTGTAGCGTCCGGCTGATATTTACGTATCACATCATACCATTTCAACCCTCTGAGTATCATTCCAATGCTTCCTCAAAAGATTTATCGATTTCTGACTTCATAATGGATTCAGCATTTCTAAATCCTGACTCTAGCATAGTCATGATTTCAGCGTACTTTTCTGTATTTTCAATATCTTCTAATTTAGCGTCAAAATAAATTTCTAACTCATCAATCAAAGCTTGTTTTTCTGCTGTTATTGTTCCTTCTAATTTTGATTTAATTAGCTCTTCAATCGTAGAATCAATATCTGTTAACATTTCGTCTCTAATCTGGTCTTTGACTGCTGCAACTTCTGCGTTATTGTCAATTTTAACCCTTGTTGACCAGTCTGTGTTTGCATTTCCTGTTAAATTCCCTACTGCGAATATTGAACCTGCTACGATAACTCCTGCGATAATTTTCTGGTATTTTTTCAAAACTAAAACCGACTCCCTTGTAATTTTATTTATATAATCACACTTGTTGTGTGTTGATTTGGTTATTCATTGCTAATAAATAATTTATAACTGTCTTCTTCACAATCTGGTTGAGGGTAAGCAATATACACTTGATCATGTTTATTTGGCGGTGCAGTAAACCGATAACAATCATCTGCTAAATCACAATTTTGATGAGTACACATCATTATATCTGCCATTTCATCACGTCCTTTCTAATCTTCTCTATCCCAACCTCGTCCATATTTAGTGTATCCAATATTTCTTAATCTCTGATAATCCCTTCTATACCTATCCCTTTCACGTTGCAAGTAACTAATTGTTCTATTCATACCATCGATGGCATTAGGATCTTTACTCTTCATCATCTTTTCTACCTCTCTAGATAGCGAACGAATCATGGAATCCTTTAAGACTTGTTCATCTTCACCTAACTCTTGTTTCTTGGCACGTTTAATGGATTGATAGCCATTAGAAATCACACCTATATGACTAGGTATCTCATCTTTAACTTTCTCATACAGTTCGTGAGGCATAACATAATAATTATAATGTCCACAGAATGTGTTATGAGCCTTGCTACGAAAATCGGCAATAGATACTTTAATTTCATAACATCTCCAAATACCCTTAGTGTCGTAAGTTAAGTAATCAACTCTTTCTTTACCAAACCAGCCAATAGTTACTTCTAAACAGCCGAATGTTCCTTGCTTCTTAGTATAATTGAATATGTTACGTTCCATTTCAGTTGTTAAATCTGTTTTAGCTATTTTATCATCACATCCTTTCTAGTTAAAACTGTTGTTTTAACCTAATATATTGAATCTATAATTACAAAATCCATCTATTGCTACCTTCTCATACTTAACTTTAGATTTATCATTGTAAGTGGCTAATGTTATTGAATCGTCTTGTATTTTCGTTAATATGCCTTTATATCGCTCTGAACCCCATTCACTTAGAACACTTATCGTGTCTCCTAGTTTTGCAATCTGTTCAATAGACGCTAGTCGATGTCTTTGATTAAATGATTTTTTATAATAATCTAGTTCCTCTGTGAATCGGTTGATGGCATCTTCTCTGATCGATTCAATTACTTGCGTCTTACTATCTGTATCATCATCAACCACAATCTTGTAATCTATAAAATATTTAATATGTTCTTTTTCAGGATCAACCACTGTTTTTGTTATTTCATATTCATTTCCTTTAAATTCAACTTTATGATTATCATTAATTACATCAGATAACTTATCAGTTTTAAGAATTTCAACATATTCTATAAATTCACTATCACATGACAAATAATTTTCTGGGTTCCTTAGTTTCTTTGCGTCTAACTCTCTTGGGGTTGTCTCTTGTCGAAATCCAAGACCTCCTCCCATAAATGAATATTCTCTTCTTTCACTAAAAACACGCTCAACTTTTTCTCCATAAAAAATATTTTCCAATTTAATCATTCCTTTCCAAGTAAAATTCTTAACTTATCAAGTTATTTCTTTTCTAAATATTTATAAACGTCAAATCTCAACCATTGGTATATTTTTAGATATCTATCTCTTGTGAAGAGTTCGCTATTATTAAAAAAGTGATTTACTGTGCGAATGTTTTTAATCCCGTTACAACTCTTGCATGAAGGAACACAGTTTTTTAAATCATTCCTTCCGTCATGTATAACATGTTCTTGGTGTAATTGTTGTTTATTTATTTCTTTATGAGTACTTTCATCTAAACCACAATAGGCACAACAATGGTTAAAATAAAGCTTACAATTTTCCCATTCTAAACTGGATATGTTGTGCGTTTTAATTTGTCTCGACAGCCTGTAATTTTTAATTTTGTCTTTGTTTAATCTTTGCCAATTCCTGTATTTTAACTTCGGTTCTTCTCGACTCATAAATATCTTCTTTAAATATCTACGTCTGTCAGAGTTGTTGTATTTTACGTTACTAATTCTCACACTTTCTTTGTTTTTGGACTTCCATTTTTTGCTTCGATTTATTGAGCATTGTTTACATTCAGGGTGGTAATATATATATGCTTCACCACTCCTTTTGAATTTTTCTTTACTGTAAAATTCACTTAATAATTTTGTTTGATTACACCATGTACATTGTTTCTTTGTTATTATCTTCCACATCCCTTGATAAAACCAATCTTTTAAACTATTAATACTTCTTATCAAATTGTATCGGACTTGCTGCAATATCCATGAATTGTACAAACTGCTTATCCATTTCGTCTTGCATAACATCTTTCACTGATTCCATTATTTCATCGTCAATCATTTCATATAATTTGTCGTTTGCCTTATTTCTTATTGCTTTTGATAGGAATGGAATTTTATACTTATACGAAAATTTAACCTTGTTAGCCAATTTAATAACTTCGTCTTCATCTATAGTTCGAAATTTAGCCAATTTATCATACCTTTCTTTTTAGAAAAAATGTTTTATTTATCAATGTAATCTTGGTAATCATATCTCCATAACTTGCATAGTTTTTTAAAATTCTTTTTGTAAATGCGATAGTTTTTAGTTCGCAACATTATGTTACAGTAAGTCTTGGCTACAGGATATAAATCATTTATTTCAGATAAATCTTTCCTAACTTGTTTTTTATCCATACTTATACCACCTTATAAAAGAAACATTTTAAAACGTTATCCACTCCATATTCACATCGTCATAGTTTAACAACACTGCTTTTTGCATCCAATCAATTTCCATAATCATAGCTTCTTTATCTTCATGTCTAACTTCTGCACCGATTAAATCAGTCTCTAATTCAAATAAATCTTCCTTCACATTTTCAATCCTGTCACTTCTTTTTTGCATCAATTTAATTAACTCCATTTTTACTCTCCTTCCCCGATAATACTCTTCTTTTATTTAGTACCAATCTTCACCATTCAATTCTTCTAACTCCTTTAATGTAGGCAAATAGAAATATTCACTCTCTATATCAAGCATTTCAAAATACATAAATCCTTTGTAATAAACGGTAATACTTAATGAATTATGGTCTAATTTGTAATCACATCCAGCTTTTAATAATGCCCACAACTCACCGATTTGTCTTTGAGCAGATGCAGAATCACGATTCCCCCACTTATCCTCAGAGACAATAGCCTTCTCACATAAATCAATCAACTCTTGTCTTTTCATTTAGTCACACCCACTTAATTTATCGTATTTCTCTTCTAACAACTGATCAATTGTTTCTTTGGTGACTTTAACTGTCATTGAAATCATTAATCTATCTCTACTTGTTAATTTATACCCTTGTTCATTGAATCCTTCTTCAACGCCATCTTTAATTGCTAACATTTGATATTCGCTAATAGTCAATTCGTTTACCGTCTTCTCGTTTAAAAACATGATTTTATCGTGTTTTACCATACGTCTTGAATAGCTTCAACAAAATCAAAGTTTACAATTTTAATATTTTTATTTGTTTTTAGTGTTAAATCATTGTCGTATGCCTTGGCATAATAATCTAATTTTGCTTGAAAGTTTTCTTTTGGATTAATAATAATCTCTGGTTCGTTATCAAATGCCTTAACTTCAATTATCATCCAATTTGCATCATATTTGGCAAAATGTGAATTACCTAACCTAATTAGTCCCTCTAGTGTCATTTCGTTCATAAGCATTCTCCTTTTTCTTCGTTTTTAAGCTGAACTCCTTCGTTTCTTAATCTACCAAACATTTCTTTAACATCCTGATCCTGATGAATAATTCCAAATATAATCTTTTTTAAATCGTGTGCGTCTAATTTATCAGCATATTTGCCATTGATATACGTATTAGCATAATCTTCAATATTACTTAGAGTTGAAGCTACTCCAAATTTATAATATCTCTCTAATGGCTCAACTGGGTAAATTTTACTCACAATTTCTTGACTAATTTTATCTGATTCAGATTCTTTAAATAATCTTTTAATGTCCATTTTCTACCTCCTAATGATTTTAAGTAGTCTTTTTGTTTTCCCGATCATACACTTCAGATTTTAATGACATTGGAACATAATCTCTCTCATGTACTAATACAACTGGTTTGCCTTTAATAAACTCAACACCCTTTGTATCAGCTTTTTTAATTAAAATATTATTAGTTAAATGGTTACTTAATCCCCATATCACTAAAACAAACAAAACACCTAATGTAAATCCTGTCAATACTTCACCTCATTTCCTGACTTTTAAGTTTCCAGCGATATTTACATTATTCTGTTATAGCAACTATCCCTTCAACAAACTAATCATTTTTTACAATCTTATAGATAACACCTTCTTGATCAACGATTTTATAATCTTTTTCATAAATTTCATTAAAATCTATTATTCTCACCTTCCAATATTCTGTTACACCTTGCTCATTTGTTCCAATTAATCCCCAAATTATCAATGATAATAAACCAGCAATGAATAGCATGGCAATAGTTCCATCCTTGTCCCACCCATCTTTAAAAGAATCAACCAATGCATAAAGAAGAAGAGATGCTAAAAATATTCCTGAAATGGACAGTATTGCTAATACAAAAACATACTCGCCCCATTGACTACCATGTGCTAAAATTTCCAAACTCACACCTCCTAACCTTGTAAATGGATAATTTTAACGATTGATCCCATCTATATGAATTTCCAACAACCCTAATGCCATCCTGATTATTTTCAGTTTTTCATCATAGATATTTGCCATTGTGCCGTTACCTCTACACCTAGCATCATTCTTCTTGTCAGTTATTTCCTGATATTTTTCTAATAACTTATCTTCCCTATATTTCAATAAATTCACACCCTTATTGACAATTTTTAAAGAGTAATACCTTTGTATTTTAATATCGCCTTACATATCGCCAATGGTGCATTATCTTCTTGAGAATAATAGGTTTTAATATCACAATCATCGTGTACTAAGCTTTGCACAAACACGTTTACCACATCTTCTCCTACACCTATTTCTATTTCACAATGCTCTTCTCTTAACTTTTCAACTAATTCCCAAGCATCACTAATATTTGTTGAGTATGATCTACCTTCTAACCATCCGTCAATATAGGATTCACTGTGTTTTACACCTTCTTGTGCCATTGGTAATTTTAAAACATGTTCAACAATTAATTCATTAATTTCTCGATTATTCATTTATTCACTCCTTATAAAAGTTCGTTTTTATCACATTTTTTCATGAATGAACAACATTACTATTGCTGCAGGTATCATAACGGTTAACATAAAGGAAACCATCGAGACACCTTCTTCTATTGCGTTGGGAAATATTGTGTAAATTGTCTCATTAATCATCCAATAATAACCAATTAAAAGGAACGGGACAAACACAATTCCTAAAGCTATTGGAATTTTTAATTTAGCATTCAATCAGATTCACCTACCTCCTCATAAAAGTGTCGTTTTATTAGTAATGAATATAAACACAGATACATTTTTGCCAGTCTTGACTGTCGATGAACTCTTGTGTTTTCTTATCAACAACTTTATCTTGTTCGTCATTTATAATCTTTACATCAGGATATAAATCGTCAAAAATAAGCTCTCCATAATGGTCAGACATCTCACCTTCGTTATCATATTTAAGCCAAACACGTTCATCATCAATCCAATACTCGTCTACAATTATTTCCGTAGGATACCCCATAGTATAAGGATGTTCTGAACCTTCTTCTGGATACATGAAAATAAGTTTATGTTCAGGATACGTATTAATTATCTCAATCAACTCTTTTGTTTTACTCATTCTACCTCTCCTTTTCTTGATATAATTAGTGTTTTAAACTATAATAATTTGCTTATAATGTATTAGAATTAAATCCAATCCATTTAATGAAGATAATTTAATATCTTTCACGATTGAATCTTTTGGCATATCCATTAACCACTCATTCGTTTCTTGTTCATTGTTACAGACTTTTACTTGATCTACTTGTTTTGTATAGTTACTCTTATCTCTAGACAAGATATTCACTCCCTTATCAACTAGACAATATTTCCTTAACCACAGATGGATATTTCTTACCAATTTTCTTTTTGACTATTTTAACCAGTGAATCCATTTCTTCTTCTAAAATATCGTCAATCATTCTGTTGCCACTATTCTTTAAAATTGTTCCCATATCCTCTAATGAGGGTTCTTCTTCAATGATTCCTTCATCAACAAGTTTATGCAACATCTTTTCAACTCTAGCTTGAGTTAAGTATGTATTAACGAAATCATCTAACTCATTTGAATGTTGAGGCAGTTGTTGTTTTTTAGACTTTGCCTTCTCGGAAAATTGTTCAGATACTATTTTTGTAAAAATCTGATCACCATGCTTATCTTCATAGTTGTAATTTTTAACAACTACGCCCTCACCAACTTCACCTATCTTAGACTTACCTACGAATGAGTTAATGTGGTCTAGTGACTGGAATTCTCCTTGATAAAACAATGGTACAAGTTTCAACCCTAATTTATCAGCCTGTTTCTCGACTAGGTGATAATTGATGTATCTTTCAGTCTCTTCGTCATAAATATCGAATAAATAAAAGTTTTGGTATGCTTCCTGTGGATAGTTAATGGTGTGTTTGATAAGCCATTCCCCAAAATAAATACCGCCTTCGACTAAATCGTCAGCATTCACATTTTCTTGCACCCACTCATAGAATCCTCTCAGATTATTATCTTCATTTACTTCATTATTCCGGCTAAAACACTTAATTTTTCCATCTTCTTTTTTAAAACTAGCATTAGCACCATCTAATTTTTCCATAATAACGATTTCTGGATTATTTTCGATAGTTAAATGAGTGCCTTTTTGTCCATGACGTACAATTTTATCGTACTTTTTCATTTAATTCTCTCCTTATTATAGTATAATTTTATTTATATATTATTCTTTGTACTGTAAATAATCTCCATTAAGCCAACTATGTATTTTATTTAGTCTCTCGTATGTAAAATTTGGATTATCTTCGTTATACCATACAGTCCATTCGCTTTGATGCTTACTACTATTACAACCCTTGCAACTAGGAATACAATTATCTAGTTTGTTGCTACCATCGTGGTCAACGTGTTCTTGATGAAATTTGTTGTTATATTCTTCAATGGCTTCATCTTCTGATTTACCACAATAAGCACATAAATTATCGAAATATCTTTTACATTCTTCCCACTCGTAATTCGAAATATCGTGGTTTTTATTCAATCTTTTGTTCTGATAACCCTTAGTCTTATCTTTATTTTTGCTTTGCCACTTCTTCAAAGTCATTCCTCTATCAACAGATTCTTTTTTACGTTTGTTAATCACATCCATATTTCTCCTTGCCCAATTCCTGCCACTTTCTCTCTTTCTGTCTATGTTATTATTTTGCCATTTAGCAGCACTTTTTTTCGTACACTCCTTACAATCAGGTCTATAATAAATCCATTCAGTTCCATCATTTCTCTTTTTGTTTTGTCCATAAAAACTATTTACAGGCTTCTCTTCGTCACATTTCTTACACTTTTTCAAAACTATGCATTTCACTCCTTCGTATTTTCTGTCAACTTAATAAAACCTAAATTTTACAGTGTTTACGCCTTAGTAAATGGAAGTATATACGAGTAAATGGAAGATAATAAGAGTTTAATTTTCCTCATTATTTAAATGATCACAATATTTCTGGCAATCTTCTTTGTCTTTGAAAAATGTATTGTATCGATTTACATCTTCGTACTTCATTCCTTTTTTATAGAATGAGTCTGCTTTTGTTGAGTACCTCATTGATCCGTATTCGTCATCATACTGATACCATGCAAGTAATTCATTGTTGTCTCGATTTATTCTAAACTCATATATTATATTTTCTTTAGGCGAATAAGTAAGTTTACCTTTTGAGCAATCGCACGATTCATAAGCATCTTTACCTAACGGCGTTTTATAGTAAATTCTCCTATTATCATCGCATCTATCACATTTATTTTTTCTCTCTGACTTAGCACTTGCCCGATATAAAACTATCTTATAATCATCCATTAACTTATCCAATCTTTCTCTTCGTGCTTCTTGCTTTGCCTTCTCCTTTGCTCGTTCTAAGTCAATCTCTTTACTTTCATAATTCCGTTTGATTTGTTCAAAGTTTAGTTTGACGTTCTGAAGTTCTCTATTTTCCTTTTCCAATCTTTCCATCTCATTAGCATATTCTTCTTTTACTGACTTTAATAAATCTTGTTTGAATTCATCGACCTTCATATCAAACTCGCTTGGCTCATTATAAAAATCCTCGTCATAAAACATTAATCATTTCCTCCTTATAAATTAGTACTCTTACTTAGTCCAAGATTGTCCATTCGGCATTATCCAGCATCTCAAAACTAAATGCTCCTTGATCGAAGTTGTGTAATCTTGAATTGTAAGAAAACTGTCCGACCTTGCCTCTTAATTTGTACTGTACTAGTTTTCCTTTCTTTGCAGCCTCTCTTACTTTTTCAAAAGAAACAGGTTTGCTTTTTATAATCC
Source organism: Aquibacillus saliphilus (assembly GCF_020404745.1). Taxonomy (GTDB): domain Bacteria; phylum Bacillota; class Bacilli; order Bacillales; family Amphibacillaceae; genus Aquibacillus; species Aquibacillus saliphilus. The sequence goes on along the minus strand of NZ_JAIZAP010000004.1, from coordinate 149,734 downwards.
AACTTGCTCTATTTCTTATAAATTCTGTAAGGATAAAGTCACAACCATCTGTAAACTGTATATTTCCGTATCTACTAATTTCTACGGTGTTGACACATTCGATTGGTGCATTAATACACTCGCCAATGTACCCTTCTTGTAACTCCTCAATCATTTGTACTGTTGTCAATTCTTTTAATTCCATTTTTTCATTCTCCTTTTCTAGTAGTCTAATTCATTGTCTACTAACTCAATAATATCGTCAGCGTCCATTGATTCACCATATCCTTTTTCCTTGATTCTTTCAGCATGATATTTGCATGATTGTAATGACATTTTTAAAGACTCAACATCTTCTACTTTATCAATTAGAGCTAATATTAGATTATCTCCAATTAAATTTCTCCACTCCTCACCATGACGCAACGCCTTGAATGTACCATTTTCAAAGTCTTCGATTATCTCATAGTCGCTTACTTTGATTCTTCTCATTCTACATCTCCTTTTACTTCTTCTAAACAAGTAGTTGAAAATCCACCAGATTTACCTTTAAGCAAAACAACACTTTCTCCATGACACAATTCCCACGGTTCGCTTCTTGTGACCCAAACTTTATCTGGATTAACATTTGCCTCATAACAATTAACCATCTTTACTTTAGTTCCAATTTTCATATACATTCTCCTTTTCTATTAAAATATCAGTTTTATTAAACGTTAACTTTTCCTACTAATTCATTAAACAATTCTTCATTTCTATTATCTAAAGCCTTATCAATTTGTACTTTAAACAGGCATTCATCTAAAAACTTTGTAGCTAACTCACTGTATTCATATGTTTCTTCTTCTTGGTAGTATGGATTTTCTTCTATGATGTTTAGATATTCTGGTGATTTATGAGAGTCTGGAAATCGTAGGTGTATGTATGTTGGTGATTCTTTATTAAATCGGATGTCATGGAATGTCCTTTCTGCATCCTCTGTCATATTTTTATTTATATAAAACCTGAATGGAAGGTGTTTTGAGCCTACTGAAGATATTATCAATCCTCTTGGACAATATTCAATCCCTTCATCGACAAAATGAATGTTTTTTAATAAATCCTCATGGCTTATCATGTAATTTAATATCCAAACAGCTTCTCTCCTCTTTAACTGGTGTTTAGCTAGTACCCATTTGATAAACTCTTTTTTCTCATGTGTTTTGATCATAATTTCCCTCCTCCAATCCATATGTAGCCGTTTCTACAACTGTAATCTTATCAGTTTCTTCATCAAAATAACCGTGTACCAATACTATATAATCGTCATCGATACTACCATAATCAACACTAATGAAATAATTGTCTTCACTCTCTTCTTCCAATTGACTTGCTAATGAGTTTACCCATTCTTTAACTTCATCCGTCTGAGGATTACCTTCTTCAAATTTTCTCATATTTACACCTCAACTTTCTCTCTTTCTGATTCAAAAATATCATGAATATCAAAATCAAAATCCTTTGTGTAGTCTGTCTCCTCACCATTTTCAATCATTTTCCTTAGATATTTATCCCCGTTGTTTAATTGTTTTTTAATAATGTCCATATTCATAGACTTAAAAACACAACTCATATTATTGAATTCAGTTTTTACAAGTCTTCTTTTTTGAAGAATCTTTTGCAGCTTCTTGGTTATGTAATAACCCTCACATGCATTGAATTTTCTGGTCTCCAAATCGTGATATAGGTTGTTGATCTCTTTATCATATTTCGACCTAAGTAAATTTAATTCATGTTTCCGATTGTCAAAGTCTTTCTGAGCTTTAATGATTGTATTAAGATATTCGCTTGCTAGACACATAATTTTTATCCCCTTTGTCGTTTAATTTAACCTTAATTATAGTATAATAATATTTATATATAAAGTCAAGGAAAATTGATAGTTAACTAGATATTTCATCAAATAATTTGTAAATGTTATTGCGACTGTTCTTTCTTTTCTTTCGATAGTATGTAATAACGACATAATTTCCTTTATCATCAACCTTGAATATTACTTCGATTCCACGATGTACACTTTTATTGGCAACATAACCAGCGTATCCTTTTATTCCATATGACAAAGCTTGAGCAATTTGATTTAATGTTATTCCTGTTCTGTCATGCCCATCTATTCTTGTTCCATTATAATTCTCTTTCGCATGATCAGATAATACTAATTTTTTCCTAACTTCTCGCCATTTTTCCATATAATTTATTCACTCCTTTCTGTTTTTACTTGATAAACATTAACTTTTATTGAGTTATTCTTCTATCGTTATCAAATATTGCCAAGAATCTATTGCCATCTGTTTGAGTATCCACCATAACCATTGTGTAATCCTCTCCAACGTACACCCATTTGTCATAGAATCTCTGCTTGTAAATGGAATCAACGTACTGGTTTCCTGTGTCGTTTATAATATCTTCTCTTCTGCCAAAAGAAACTTCACTGCCTGTCAGTTTCCACGCAAATCCTCGCCTATCATCAAATGGTAAAACAACCCAATCCTCTACGAATCCAAAATAATCATAAATCTCCTGTTGCTGATTAAAAAATTTGCTGATAATATCCATTTTTACACTCTCCATTTCCTTTTAAAATTTACATTTTACTCTTTTTCTCCAGACCATTTTGAATCGTAATCCATCTCAAATTCTAAAACTTCAGGTCTGTGATCTTTTTCTATTTGATAATCAAATTCCCACTGATTAATCAACTCAATTAATGCTAATGGTCTAATCTTCTCATTATTCTTTGCCTTCCAATCACAATAAACTTTAACCCTTTGTAATGCATATTTTTCCTGTGTAATCAAATCATCACATCCTTTCTTGATAAATGAGACTTTTTATTCTAAATTTTGCTTAGACTACGTTGTTAATCTATTGTGTTTCCTTGCTCGTCAATTTCGTAATAAGCATCTTCATTAGTGCTGTATTGAATTTCCTTGTCACGACATTTTTCAACTTCTCCATCTTCGTAGTTAAATGACTGTCCCTTTAAAAAAATCAAACCATTTTTCATTTGTGACATGTCAATTTCTGTCACAATTACAAATCCCATTTCGCTTTCTAATTCAACTAATTGCGGTTCTTTTAACTTCTGAAAATATCTCAAAATACTCCCTCCTTTTTCTATATCATATACTTACCTCTTCCATCAACTACCGTAATAGGCAATATTATAAATCATATCAATTGTTGAATCAGGTGTATCTGCATAGCTTTCCGGCTTTTCGTTATATTTCTCACATAAAAATTCAATCTTTTCTTCTCTACTCAATTTAATCTCTCCTTTATTATAATGTAATTTTATTTATATGTCACGTAAAAATTGCCAGCGATATTTAACTTCGACTGTTATAAGCGAAAATTCTTAAAGTTATGCAAGTAATCTGTTACAGTGATACCTGTAAACCATTCTGATAAATCAACTCTAGTATATTGAAACTGGTTATTTATTGCTGCAAACTTATAAATTATACCCATATTGTCTTCAGCATATGCTATTTCTCCATCATCCCATATTGATTTCAATGTTTCATATTTGTCCATTATAATGACTCACTCCATTTATCTAATATTAATTGACAATCATGTGCCAATTCTTCATTATGATCTTTAATTAATTCAAGAATTTCCGATACTGCTGATTCAAGATTGCGTTCGTTCGTCTCCATCATTTCTAAATATTCTCTATCTCCTGATAGTTCATCAATACCAATTTCATCTGACACTCTTTTCATTTGTATTTCCTCCTTTTAAATTAATAATTCTTTTTCCATTTTCCACATCTTCTACATCTAATTTTGGATGTTCCTGTTTCTGGTAGTCTGTGACCTAAAAACAAACAGATTAATTTATTCTTCATATTTATACCTCACCTTTATTAAAGTTTGTATAATGTAACTTTGTAATCCTTAAAAATATCATCAATAATATTGTAAACAGTATCCCAATCTCCACCAGCTAACCCACATCCAATTCCATGTGGAAGTGCAACGGTCTGATCAAAGTTTCTTGCTTTTATTTCCAACGTTCTTAATCCTTGTTCCAATGCATCATAATTTGTCTGTTGTCTTCCTCGACCATATCCATATTGACTAAAAATGTGTGCAATGATCTTTCCATCTTTCTGCTTGGATTGTTTTATCGTGCCTAGCAAATCTTTTTTATTTTCAATATCATTCCATCGGTACATGTAACTTTCATATGCAAATGGATACTTATCTTTAATTTGTTTAGCTAATCCTGCACCCATCACTCCCATACAATTTACTTGATGACCAATTATATTTTCTTTAGCTTTAAGGATATTTTTCTTAACTATTTTTATCATTTAATCACTCCTTTTAAAATATGCTTTTTATTCTGATTTTCCAATCCATCTAGACTCAAATACTGTCTCAAATTCTAATACTTCAGGACGGTATGTTTTATCCATTTGATAATCAAATTCCCACTGATCGATTAAATCAATTAAAACTTCTGGGTTAATTTTATTATCCTTTTTCTTGTTCCAGTCACAGTATATTTTAACTCGTTGCAACACATACTTTTCTTGTGTTGGCATTAAATCACTCCTTGTAAAAGTATTATTTTAACTTATATCCTGTTCATAAAATCGAACAATTTACCTTTTATGTTATCTCTTACAACATACTGAGAGTCATCAAATCCCCAATCATATATCATAGGTAGCATTGATGCTAAAGTTTCTGCGTCTTCTTCTGTGTCTAACAAGTAATCTTCTGGAAGCATTCTTTCAAATTCGTAACTTGTACCATTTAAATTTTTATGAAATGAAGAAACTTGATAACCAACTTCAAAACCTTCTGACACTTCTTGCGCTTCAAAATACATTTCTTTGTTTTCTGTATAATGTTTCAATGTACATCCTCCTTCAAAAACCTTTTAATTGATATTTATATTCCATCCAAATTGTTCAATAGTGTCAAATGACCAACAAGTCTTGTTGTCATCAGCATAAATGATCGGAAACTTATTCTCAGATCTCAACGGAAACCTGTTATCGATGCTTTTAACTTTTGCAACGAGTCCAGTATTTGTCTTAATCCACATTCCTACCTCTAATTGTTGAATTTCATTAACCTTCATTTTCTTCCTCCTTCTTAAAACAGACATTTTAAACTATCAATCTTTAAATATTAAATAATCATCATTTAGCCATTTGTTAATTTTGTCTAATCTTTTTTGAGTAAACGTTGTTGATCTTTCTTTAAACCAAAACACTATTTCAAATTCATTCTTAGAACTATTACAACCCTTGCAACTTGGGACGCAATTAGATAAATCATCGTTCCCTTCATGGTTAACATGATCTTTATGTAGTTGTTGATTATAAATGACTTTATGATCAAATTCTGACATTTCACAATATGCACACTTGTAGTTAAAGTATTCTTTACATGACTCCCATTCCTTTTTGGTGATATCATGATTATGATGCTTGTTTTTATATCCATCTGCTTTATCTTTGTTCTCTTTTAACCATTTATACCAATTCCCATTATCTCTTCGTCTTTTAGAATCCTCTCTTTTGGCTTGTCTACCACGTTCAGTACTATAATAGTTTTTCCACGCTCTTCTATTTACCTCTGGGTGTTTTTGATTCCATTCCTTTGCCTGACTTTTCGAACATTCTTTGCAATCAGGTCGGTAATAAACATACTTTGTCCCATCTTTTCTCTGTTTCTCTTGATAATAAAACTCCGACAACCTTTTCTCTTCCCCACATCCGTTACATGTTTTATATCCTATATCTTCCACCCCTCTAAAATTTATCTTCCATTTACTTCAATTTACTTCCATATGCTATCCTATATGATGAATTATTTCGTGATAAAATCGTTATTTTATCTAATAAATATAATCTTTCATATTTTCATACATTTCACGACTGACAATAATAAACTTATCTTCTTTTACATTTGGTGGATTATAAATGCCAGTAATCTTTCTACAGTCATCTCCGTAAAGAAAGTAATTCTCATTGTTAATATACAAAATTCCCTTAACAACATCTATTTTATCCCCATGTAAACAATCGCCATATTCGCCATCAACTTTAATTGCGACCTCATCTAACTTCATAGTGTCGATTACCTGTCCTAGTGTTAAAAATTCCATTCAATTTCCTCCTTGAAATGTATATTCTATTTTATTTTTAATTTATACTCTAAGCCAATAATGTCAAAATACACGTTTGATATACTCAGATAAAACAATCCAAAAATATCTTTCAACCTAGAAACTCGTTCTTCTTGACTTAATCCTATAAGGCTCACCTTGAAAGTGGTTACTTCATCATACAAGCCATTAAAACGTTGATTAATTTTTTCAACAGCATTCAAAACGGTGATTAGTTTATGGTTTAAAGGTGCTAATTCGTTATATATTTTCAATACCAATCCTGTTGTATTTATAATAATAATCATCCTTTCTGTATAAATGTGTGTTTTAATTTGTTATTACTCGACCTTCAATATAAGCTAAGTGTTTAGTGTATAACCCATCCCTATTCACGTCGCAAGAAAAGTGAAAATCATCATAAATAATATTTTCAACTTTAACTTTTTTGTTTTTTGAAAATAGAAATCCAGATTTAACCTTCTCAATAAATGAATCCCAATCTTGTTCTTCCTGTACATATGACTGATGATCAACAATTTTACCGTTTGGTATCGAAAGATTTGTTTTAATTATTTTCACTATTTTAATTTCCTCCTCATAAAATGTGTATTTTAATCAATAACTTCAATAGTCACCCTTATATTTTTATTTTCATACTCTTCCAATAGGTAATTAAACATACCTTCGTCTTTCCATATGTATCCAAGGCTCTTATCGTCGATAATAAAATAACGGATGCCGTAATCTGTGTGTTGTTTATTTACTTTACCTTGAACAACCTTGTAGTCAGCAAAGACAATCTCCCCATCTCCTTCTCCCACTTCGAAACCGGACTCCTTTAATAAATTATCAAATTCTTTCTCTGTCATATTATCAAAAAACTCTTTAGCAGTCTTCTCTCGTTTTGATTTCAATTTAACCCCCCCTTTTTATCCAGCATACTCAACAAATTCAGTCCCTCGATCACTAAACTCTCTTACCATCGAACAAACTAAGCCAAAAGACATTCCTGAATGACCTTGATTTTCAATTTTCTCTTTTGCATCATCCAATGTTCCAGTTTTTAATGTTTCAACTAGGTCTAAACAGTTACCTAGTTCCATTCCATGATACAAGTCGCCCAGTCTAACCGGTACAATTTTATCCCAATATTCCCATTTATCCTCAGAAAGAATCCTCCTACCTTTTCTCATCCATTCTTTCGATAATTCTGGAATACTTTCTTTATGTTTTTCGTCCTCTCTGTCCATTCTTTCTCTCCATTCTTGTTGAGATTTATCAAATTCAGATTTTGTCTTACCAATGATTTCCTTGTATGCTCCATCTACTGTTACTGTATCTGAATAGAGTTTGAATCCATTAAATTCTCCGAAAGCCAAATACCCGTTTTCTTTATAAGTGAGCAGCTCTCTTACTGCACCTTCTATTGTGCTACCCGCATGAAAATCGATCTTAATATAATCGTTATCCATTATCTGAATTCCTCCTCATAAAATTTCTTTTTTATTTTATTTCACAGTGGGTGGTGTTATCTTAACTTTGGCTAATATTAATCCTTCTCTATCATTTCCATTTATCCATAATTTTTCAGTTTTATTATATTGATAGCCATTAATCTTTAAGTTGTCCCTTGCTTCATCCTCTTTCTCAAAAGCCTCGTAGAATTTAAATCCATCTACTCTATATAAAGCATACCCTTCCCACATAATCATCAAGTACCACCCTCCTTTTAAAACTTCTCTTTTAATTGGTTGCAAAACTGTTATTTTAACTCGTAAATAATAAAACCTTCAATCTTATCTTGATAAGGATTTAACTTTATCTCTTTGGGATAATATTGATTTTTAAAATGTTCATTCATCTTCTCTTCTAGTTTTTCTGGGTTGCAAAAGTAATTTTCAACAATAAACTTATTCATTTCTTTCACTCCTTTTGTAATTGCCAGCGATACAAATCAACTTCTGTTATAGACTACTCTCTCTCTCCATATCACTAATCTTGCGATCAATTTGTTCTAATTCTTCCTCATATCGATTAATTTTATTTACAATATCCTGCCTAATTACCTCTAATAACTTCTTATTTGACATTATTCAAAACCTCCAGCGATATTTAATGTTTTCTGTTATGCATTATAATTTTATTTATATATATATGTAATTTTCTATGTTGCGTTGGATGAAATTTCCGTTTTAAAACGTATCAATAAATTTCACCTGTATCTGATTCACTTTCAAAGCAGCCTCGACAACACTCAAATTCATTATGTTCTTCCATATCCTCAGTGTTAAATTCAACACCGATTCCACAGAATCCACATTTATAAACGTCAATCATTCATTGCCCCCCCCTTTTTTTTTTTAAGTAAAAAGATTGTTTAACTTAATTTTTCTGCTTGATCAGACAATAAACCCAACATGAAAAAATATGATGCAATTTCTTTCTCAGATTCAGTAAAGTTGACATCGTTTGAATTTTCATACTCTTTAACAACTTCATCTGCTATGCCATTTAAATTCATTTGTATCCCTCCTTATTTTGGTAGTAAGAACAATGTTTTAAGTTAATTTTTCTATGATTTCTTCTAACTCATCTCTACTTAGAAGATAATATCTCGATCCATCATTACCAACTTTATATACATCATCCTCTATTTTATCTTCTAAGTATTCTACAAACGGACTTTTCAATTTAATCACCTCTTTTCTTATGGAATGTAGTTTTTATTAAGTCGTTATTAACTCTAAGTATAGGTCTTCAATTAATTCAACTGGAACATGACCATATACAGTTCCTTCATAAAAATCATCAAATTGATCAATTAAACTTTGACTGTGTATAACCTCATCAACTGGTACAAATTCACCGTTTAAAAACACTGCTAATTCCATTCTATTGTACTCATCTAAAGGCAATGTCTTTCTAGGATTGCAATAATGTCCATAACTAGCTTGAACAGATAACGAGACATTCTTATCGCACTCAATAGGGTTAAATATTCGTGTACCCATATTCTCATAATCACCGAACATTAACATTAATTTCATTTGTTCAGGATTTGTTTTCTCTACCATTTGTTTAATGAATTCCATTTTTGTACTCCCCTTTTTAATTTAAAATTCATGTTTAATCAAGTTACGTTTATTGATTCTCCAAAATCTTCTAAGTGTCTACCTAAATGTAATTGCAAAAAGGTTACGTCTGTGAGAGTTAACTCATCCTTTGAATCTTTATAATGATTGATATCATTTATCATCTTTTCCATAATTTCATTTTGAGTTTTATTTTTAGCCATTATTCTTTTCACCTCCTGCAACTTTATAAAAGGAAACTTTTACTTTGTTTTACCTAAACCACCTGTAAAGTTTATAAAATTTATCCCGTAATCATCCTCAATAATAACTTTATTGAATGTTTTCAAGTAATCTATATCATCTTGGTTTAATCTTTCTTTATTAATTCTTTTTAAATCAAGTCGTTTGTACCAGCCATCTTTAAAATTCATATCTCTCAATTTAAGTATCCTGTTCCACCTGATATAAACATTTGATTGTTCAAGTAAATCTCGTTTATCAAACGTTAATAATCCACTTAGCATTTCGATCACCTCTCTCTTAATAAAAAATCACTTTTATCAATTAAAACCAATCAACTTTGTAAGTTCCGTTTAAAAGATTGTCTTTTCTATCACGCAGACTTCCTATTTCCCATTCTAATGATTTAATTTTAGAATCAATTTCGTCAACCATCATCTCTTTGTTTTTTATCCTATCTATGTCAACAAAATATTTCGGAAATGAATACCCACCACTATCTACAGCTACTCTATAATGATTTTCGTAATGATTGGTTTCTTCTAATCTAATTTTTCTAACCTTAACCCATTCAAAAATTAATCTAAATTCATCAATGTTTTCATCAGACAGTGGTATGGAAAGACTATCACCTGAACTCCAATACGTATCTCTCATAAAATAGTTTCCTTCGTGGTTTTTAACTACTTGAAAAGTCCAGTTACAGCAATGATTTAAATTATCATAAAATAACTGTCCCCTATATTTTTTATTTGGCTCACAACCATACAAACCACTCATATTTAACTTGTTAATATTATAATCTGATAACATTTAATATCTCCTTTCTTAATAAAAGAACAATTTTAAGTCATAATTTAGTCGAAATCTCTATTAACTAATGTTCGTCTTATTCATCTTTATAAAACTTTACTTCGTGAAATTCACCAGTTTCAACAGTAAGTTCTTTAGCATAATCTAAACATTCAATTGCGAAATGGTAATTGTAATAATTACCGTACATTAGCACATCATTAAGAAATACTCCTACTTTATTCAAGGTAAATCACCCTTTCTTACTACGGTTTTTCTATCTCCTACTCAATAAATTCCTTGCTAAATGAACAACGTAAACTCTTTTGTTTAATCATCTTCCACTCTCTAGATTCCATCCATTTAATATGATCTTCCATCTCTTGCAGCTCATCATATGTAAACTCACTGATGATTGTTTCTTTTACTTGTTCCAGCAATATCACCTCATATAAATATTAATTTCTTACCTCTTATTATAGTATAATTATATTTATATAATATGTCAAGGTTAATGTATAAAAAAGAGTAAAGAAAATCTGGATTGCATCGAATCCAGACATCTCTACTCTATACTTTTTCTTTGTTCACCTTTCCTATATATTCGGGATATATTCTCGGAAGTTCTTTTCTTATAAATTGTAGTTTTAGGTATTTGGATTGGTCTTTTGCATTCTCTAATCCATATCGCTGAAATAGTGCTTTATTGACTAGCTGGTTGTGAATGCTCAAGTCTTGATTAGCATCTATTATCTTCTTAGCCACATAGAGGACTCCTGACTCTCTTATCTTCTTTACTGTCAGTGATTCTCCTACATAGTCTCCAATGGAGTTAAGCCTAGCCATTAACCCCTGATAACTCATTTGCCCAAAATCCTCATCATACTTTCCTACTTTAGACTTTCTAAACACATATGGAGAATCAGATAACTCATAAGATTCTGTTTTATTTTTCATCTCTTCAAGTTCAACATCTTTGATATATCTAAAATATTCCTTTTCTCTTTTAGACTCTCTGATTAACTTTAGTCCGAATTCATCTATTCTTACGTCTCTAATATATGGGTCTATTTCACTTAATTTGATCAGCCTATTTTCGAAGTCTATATGTTTGTACTGTAATTCTAATAGTTCATATGACTGCTTCCCATTTATACCTAAGAAAATTAGATAAACCAACAACTGATCTTGTATGTTTTTCAGGCTTGGTAAAGAATTGTCTACGGTTTTTCTACCTACTAATTCGTAAATCAAATCTACATGAAAGTAGTTGTTCTCTTTTTTAATAATCTCCTTCAAATCGTCTTCAGTAAACCCTTTAATAACATTTCTATCATACAGTTTATGATTGTTCTTTATAGCCCAATCTATATACCCTGATATCCATCTACTATATGTTGTCATGGTATTCTCTGTAATCTTTCTGCTTTTTAGGAAAGTTTTCATTTCCTCTTTGTTAAAATCAAAAAGATCTTTGCTGAAAGTCTTGTTTTCAAAATCAAACGATGTGTCAAATAGCCATTTCAACAGGTCACGACGAGCTTCTGATTGTTCATTCATGAAGCCCTCTTTGTATTTTCCTTGATACAATCTTGCCATAATAAATCCTCCTTTTTCTTTTCTCTCTTACTATACATTATACTCAGTATAAACAAAAATATTCATAAAAATAAATATAAATAAAAAAATACGAATTAAATTTATTATATGAGAATTTTATTTAAGTGTAAAGTATAATCTATATAAATAAAAAAAGATACCCACCCAAGAGAGGACAGGTATTACTCCTTACAAATCAAGCAGGAAATCATCTGCCGTTTCGAAGTCTACGATATTCCAATTCTTCAAAATACTAAGGAATGACTGGTTTGTCGAATGAATTATCTTTTCATATAATTCTAGATGTGTTATATTTAAATCGTCCATTAGGTTAATGTGGGCATAACTTACTGGTTCTTGAAGTTCATTTTCAAGAGCCAGTTTTCTATTTGTTTTAATATTACGCAAGAAAACGTTTAGAGCACTCCTTTCTATTGCCCGCTTGTAACGTTGAAATGCCATTAAATCGGTTACAATATTATTTGTATAAAACTTATCCATAAATAGGTCGAAAGACTCTTCTTCTTTAGTTAGAAATAAAAATAAATTCGCATGATCCCCTTGAGTAATTCCTAATTCATCTATCCATTTCCCCTTATTACGCTCTAGAATTTTCATAATATTTCCTCCTTCTGCTATTATAGTATAGTACAAAAGGTATATAAGAACAAGTGTTCTTTTAATATCATTTATACTATTTTTATAATTTCCTATTATTGTAAGTTGATTTTACTAGATTCGTTGCACCACTGCAACACTTTTTTCATAATTTACCATTTTATTATTGTAATCGATATCTTATCCTACTATACTACTATTAGTTAGTAGGGGTGATCGAATGTGTCAATGAATGAAGTAGTTGGTAGAAATATAAAGTATATTAGAAAACACCATAACCACTCACTTACACATCTTAGTATATTTACAGGGTTAGAGAAATCTGGAATTTCTAGAATGGAAAACAATAAAAGATCAATAACAATAAGGGAACTAGATTTATTATCTAAATTTTATAATATCCCCCACTTAATCTTTTGCATTCCTGTAAATGAATCAAACTATCAAGAATATATAGAATTAGTAGAACTTAGCAAGTGCGTTGAATTATCACTAGACGATGTTTGGATTATAATAGGTGCAATCAAAAATAATAACAACAACTTGTCCTAAATTATAACTTATTTTGTAACACTTTTGTAATACTATCGTTCGACAAATAACTACATAGAACAACAGAAGAAGTAGGAATCCTCTACAGAATCCTACTTCTCGCCTTTGTGATTATTTATTATCTTCTCCAATAACTCCCAGTCCAACTCTTTTTCATCATTATCAGAAACTTCGTTTATCGACATATTAATTTTGAATTTACCGTTCCCATTTACCAAGGAAGCGAATGCATGTAATTTGGCTGATAAAGTTGCACCATCGTATTTATTATTTAACTGCATAGAGAATGAGTTATCTTCACGACTTCTTACATCGGGTCGTACCGGTTGTTGATTAGGTTGTTCTTTGACGTTATCATTATTTGCTTCAACTTTATTTGCTTGAGACTCATTCAGTTGATATTCCTCTATTGGGTCATTATTATGCTCAACAACTTCTTCATCTTCATGTATATCCTCTTGTTCATCTCCATATTCTGGTTCATCATCAAGTAAAAAGTCATCCCCATAGTCAATCCCTGTATCTATAGGTTCTTCCTCTATTTCTTCTTCTGGCTCTTCTAAATGTTTTGTCCATGCTTCCTTCCACTTTGATTTACTTGTACCTATACTATTTGGAGATAATTTACCGTTCCATATTTCTGAAATCTCCCTTGCCGACTTCTTTAGTTTTTTCTGATAGTAATCAACAAGCTCGTATTTCTGCCATTTAGGCAATGATACAAATTCATGATAAGGTATAACTTCCTGTTTAGCCTGTTCTAATTCTTCTCGATTCATAGTATTAGCCTCCTTCTCATTTTCTTCTATGTTTAAATCATGTATAAGACGATCATAAACTTCAATTGACACCTTCAACTCTTTTCTAATATGAGTATCAGTAAACCTTCTTCTCCACTCAATTAATAAAACAATCCGCATATCTTCATCAAACTTATTAAATATGTGAAAGGTGATAACATTATCAAATATATTAGTTGTTGTTACTTTTGAATTTTTCTCATTTCTTTTAAAGTTATTCTTCGCAAATCGGAGACCGCCTCTTACACCTGCTCTATCTCCACCTTTACCTGTTCGCCTATGTACATTAGAGCCAATTTTCTTTTTACCAAACGAATCGCTATAAAACATTTTTTCAATTTCTCTTGAGCTTTCCATATTGTCACCTACCTTTAATATTAAACTTGTCTATATATTATTATATTTATATTATAACCCAAATAGAACAATTTTAAAACATTAAAACATCAATTTAAACTAAAAACCTCTTAATTTTAGAGGTTTAAAGTGAACTTATCAATTGATCTGTAAAGAAATCCTCTTTCTTACCATCAATAATCATACTTGAATCGTTTAATTTATCTTCTAACATACCTAACATCATTGTATCAATTTGAGCACCTTCAACATATAAGTACTGAATGCTCACTGGTTTTGTTTGTGTGATACGATGTAATCTCTTTTCTAATTGATTAACCATTACTACTGGAGACCAATGAAAATCAATTACAATCATATGATGTGACCTAGTTAATGTAATACCTTCACCCGCAGCATCAATATTACCGATAAATACTCTCTTTTCTCCTTCTTGAAATAAATCAACCGCCTTTTGTCTATCTTTCGTCTCAACATCACCTGTAATTTTAACTGCATCATCTTTAAACTTTTCTTCAATTAAATCAACTACGTCCGTGTAATTTGTAAAAATAGCTACTGATTCATTTTGTTCTAGCAAATCTTTAATCATAGTAACTGACTTTTTAGCCTTAGCAACAGCCAATTCCATACGCATAATACTTAAATGTACTAAATGTTGACCATTTGTTTCAAATGATTTTCGATTATCCATATAATCTTTAACTGCTTTATTATATTTGCTCATATTAATATCAACAGGAATAAAACTCCTAGTACGTTCTGGTAACTCAATATGGTCTTCTGTTCTGATTCTCATCATATAGTTAGGATATAAGCGTTCATTCAACTGTTCTTGATTACTTGAGCCATCATAGTTAACACCAAAACCACTACTTCTATCTGGAGCACAATAAGTGTTAGCGAATGAATACCAATTAGATGTATCTGGATGATCAATAACTTTTAATAAGTTAAATATATCTCTTGTATAGTTGATGAAAGGTGTAGCAGTAATAGGAAACACATACTCCATTTCTTCAGCTAACCTTACGCATAGCCTTGCACGTTTACTTTTTGGTTTACCCCTACCGTCTATACCTCTAATTTTATGTGCCTCATCAAATACAATAATCTCAAATCCCTCATTAACAATGTCAGAAATAAAATTATCAATAATATCATAGTTTAATATAACATATTGACCAGTTTCCCATTCGTCTTTACTATCCGATACAGTTACGTCTGCATGAGGATTAATTTTATGGATTTCCTTTTTCCAATTATCTTTAATTGTAGCAGGGCAAATAACTAATGTTTTCTTATTTAAATATTCACATGCCATTGTTGTAATAGGAGTCTTACCCAAACCAGCTTCCAAAGCATTGACCATCTTCTTATTGTTAACTAATTTATTAACAGTGTCCATTTGAAAGTCATATGGAGTGATTGTAATGTGAGGGAAATCTTGTAGCGATATTTTGACCTCGCTGTTATGTGAATCTGATGTATAGTTATCCAATTCGCTCACCTCCACATATTCCAAACTGCTTAATTTTTCATATAGCCAATCGATTTCAGTTTTCTTAATAATCCAAGAATAATCTTTAGGTTTGTAACTCCTTCCTGCGGTCATTTTTACAAATTCCCTAGTCTTATTATCAAAATCAAAACCTATTTGTAGTGATTTAGGATTCTCTTTAAGTATCTTTATTTTTACAGTTTTAATAATAATTTCTTCATCTTCTGTATTATATTTCTTTTGTTGGATATTACTATCATTGACAGCGTTTATGGACTCTAATACATCATGATTTAATTCCTGTAATTGTTTTAACAACTCCCTCGCATACTTAGAATTTAGAGTCCATGAATCGTTGTCACTATCAAATTCTGAATCAGGTACTTTCTTCAACTCTCGATATGTTTCATAATCATAATCTACTCGGACAACTGTTCCATCTTCATTTATATCTAACTTCAAGTGTATTACCTCCTATGCATTAAATAATTTGTTCTGCTTCAATAAAGTTTAAATAATCATGATTTAACCATTTAACTATTTTGTTAAATTTTATTTTAGTATAATCAGGATTATCTACACTATACCATTCCTTCCATTCAAAAACCCATTTGTGGCTGTTACAAACACGGCATGAGGGAACACAATTTGATAAGTCATTTGCACCATTGTGGGCTACATGTTCTTTGTGCAAATAATTCCCTTGTTCTTTTTTGGCGGTCTTTTCATCTATGCCACAATAAGCACATTGGTAGTTAAAATATCTTTTGCAATTTTCCCACTCGTCATTATTTATATCGTGGTGTCTGTGCAGTTCTCTGTAATGCTTAAATTTTTCCTTGTTATTATAGTAGTATTGCATGTAATAATTTTCTTCTTTTCTTCTCTTGTACGCTATTTTTAATTCCTTTTTGTGGTCTGGATGTTTATTCCTTCTTTTTTGTATATCTAGAAATGATTCACGGTTTTCTTTTCTCCATTTAGTTGATGCTTCTTTTCTACATTCTTTACATTCTGGGTTATAATAGACGTACTTTTCTCCATCTTGTTTTGTTTTATTAAAACTATAAAATTCATCCAAAGGCTTAACTTCTCCACACCACTTACACTCTTTGCTCTCTAAGTTTTCCATTTAATCATTCCTTTAAATTTTATTTGCCACATAGTATCACCTCCTCTTTCTATTTACTTGGTAAAATGATTATTTTAATCCATTATTTATATTTCAAATGAATGTCTTCCCACAAAGACATATCCCAATCTTTTACACTTCCAAAAATAATTCCATTATCCAAATCTACATAATCATATATTTTGTCTAATACTTCATCGCATGTTTTACAGTAATAAGAAGAATAAATATCTCCGCCATCTTGTGAAACCACATACCTCATTTTTGTTTTAGCAGGATACGAATGACCACAACCGTGACAATCATGAGTTTTCCTTGTATTGACTTTTTTAGTTTTTAAAACACCCACTACATTACGCCCTTTCTGTATTACATGTTATTTTAATCCTCCACATATTCAATAATTAAATTAATATCAGTAATGTTCAAAGCCTTCATGATCTTATTTAAATGTCCATAATTGATTGATATGCTTGTTTGATGACATATATTATAGATAGTTGCATATCTCATCTCTGCATGTTCAGCAAAGCTATTCATATTATATCCATGAGTTTCTAAAAATTCCTTTAGTTTAATTTTGATCATTTTGCTCACCCTTTCCAGCGATATATAGTGCTGTCTGTTATAGTTGATTAATGTGTTTTTTATAGTCTTCATTTATCCATTTGTAAACAATATCGATTTTTTCTTGTTCAATAGCATAATCAAAGATGAATTCATCTAAATCCTTAGTGTTTTTACCGCTATTGCACCCTTTACAGGATGGTATGTTATTACTTAAATCATTAGCACCATTATGATCCACATGTTCTTGATGTAACCTTTGATTATATAAACTTAAAGATTCTTCTTCACTTATCCCACAGTAGGCACAACAATGATTAAAATAGTTTAAACAAGAGATCCATTCATCTTTTGTAATTTCATGTTTTTTATTGGCACTTCTATACAATTGATATTCTTTAATTTTATCCTTGTTTTTATATTGCCATTCGGTAAAGTACTCTTGTTGTTTTTCTTTATTGTCTCTATACCACTTTTTTCTTCTTATGTTCTCGCTTTCCTTATTTTCTTCATGATAATCTCTTTTCCAATTAATATACCATTCCCTATTTTCTTCGTTATACTTCTTAGAATTTTTAATCATACATTTCTTACACCATGTAGTTAAACCATCTTTGCTACCTTTATTTTTATAGAAATTATCTAAGTTGTTCTCTTTCCATTCGGTACAATTAGTACATTTTTTAAATTCTACATTATTTTTTACTTTTCTCTCGACTTTTCTTGAATTCAATAATTTTCCTCCTTTATTATACACCTTTGCGTATAAATTAACAACTCAAAATGAAGATTTTACAGCGATTAAATCAACTTTCTGTTATGTGATAATTTGATTTATTCTAGTGATATTTATTAATCGCTGTTATTAACTAATTTGACAATCTTATATAGCATTTCTCTGGTGAATGTATCACCTTCATTGTCCATAATATCAATAGCTGCCTGTAATTCATTCTTAACAATATGATAAATCGTCTTTGTTAATATGCCTCTGTCTGATTCAGTCAAAATTGATTCAAGTGTAAACTCATCTATTGTCTGTATATAATTATCTATTCTCAATGGTTTAACTTCAATTGCAATATCGAATAATGTCAATGTGATTATCTCCTTCCTATCGCTTAATCCAATTTAGACTTGTTGGTAAACCTTTTATAGACAATGACCATACTGGATTACCTTGTTGCCATTCAATCTTATATCTGTCTTTATTTATAGTGTATTTGCCACATTCACTAATGAATTCTGAATCAGGATCTTTATTTACCTCGTTAACAACTTTATAAATATTCAATAATATTACCTCCTAAAAAATTGTTTTTTAATCACTTTCTATTATCCATTCAGTATCCCTGTATTTGTAAAAATCACTTTTTCTAATTGGTACAGCACCTCCTACCCCATCCTCATCTACAGAATGTAATTCACCTTCACTCCAAAATAACTCCTCGCCTTTTAATTCCCCATAAACACATATAGCAGTTTGATCTTCTTTTAGGAGTTTGATGACTTCCTCAAGTGAGTACATATCTTACAACTCCTCTCTGATAATCAATCAAATTGTCATTTTACTTAATGATTTTTAATTCTATACCATGTACCATTATCCACATTGTATCTCCATCCTAAATCCATTGCATAAGCCACCTTGTACTCATGATTATTTAGATGTTGAAATTCAACACGATCAAACAATTCTTCTTCTAGAATATAGACTGTTCCATATTCAGCTTGTATGCTCCACTTATAACCTTTTAGTGGATGATTATCTTCATGCCATTCTTTATTAATCAATTCTCTCCATCTCCTTTTAAAATACCTATTTTAATAATTTATACATTTGTTTGATCGCATCTATAATAGATGGTATTAATCTTTGATACCGTGGCTTATTCAACGATATTTCACCCCTCCTGTTATACAACTCTTTTCATATTGTTTATAATATCTTGTATGGTTATATCCCCATCTTCAATTTCTCTTTTAGCTTCTTCCCAGTCCAGATTAGCAAATAATCCACAGTCCACATACTCTAAAAATAAATCAATCAAACCTTCTTCATCATGTTTTCCAATATATCCGGCACGTTCTAAAATTTGACCAATCTTATTATTCAACTCAACCACTCCATTTCTATTATAATAGGATCAACTCATCTTCTTTAAAGCGAAAATCGTTCAACCCTCCTAATACATAAGGCATATCACTATACATTGACTCATGATCAATATCCACCACTTCATACACTCCAGAAAACAATTGATGTAAGTATGGTCTATCTAATTCTAGAAACTCATCTGGATTTAATTTTGTGTAATCCACCTTTACAGTATCCTTAACGTTAATCAATTTAAACACTCCTCTTATATAATTTTATTTAAATCATTTAATCGTCTTTACCTACAACTAGCAGCGATATTCTAATCGATCTGTTATAGGTAAAATTACAATAAACGATTTATACAACATCTTGATACAAATATTTGAAACTTTCCGTATCGATAAGCCTATACTTCATATGTGGAAAGCGTGATTTCTCTTCATTTAGATACCTTTGTAATTGCTTATCGTTATCGCATTCAGCTATTGTCACCCATTGAAATGGAGTTTCAGCGTAATCTAAGATGAATCTTTTTGACATTGTTATTACCTCCTATTATAAATATGGTTTTAACTTGTTTGATGCACCACTACGCCCTTGTTATTATCACTCAGTAAAGGTGTAACCTTATATCCTTCAAAAGATGGATCATGAATAACGTAATAAGTTATATTATCTCTTTGCGAATAATGTTTAGCTGTTTCAATAGCAAATTCTTTATTCAAATTACATCCTCCTCATTTGTTAAAGCAACTCTTTTATATACAACAGACAACCCTTGATAAGCGTAACCGCCTGTCGCAGACAATTTAATATGTTCTTACTGGTAAAACCATTGTTTCCATTAATTCGTTGTTTAACCTCCATATTGAAGGCTTCATTCTACCTTTAAGATCAATTTCTACATGTGTACCATTACTTAGTTGTAATGCTTTTTTAAATGACTGTATAGAATTTAATAAATATTTAGTATTAAAGTTGATATTTAATTTTCCCTTATATACTTCTGAATCACATTCTAATTTTTCTTTACAAACCTCTTGTTGATCATTTGTCACTTGTAAAAATACATTATTATCCTCAACCATAAATTTAGTTAAAAAGTTATATCTTTTATATTTCAGTTCGTCTTTTGCTGTCTTGAAGAATGACTCAAAATTTCTTAATTGATTGATGTCCAATTTAATAATTGCTTCACTTTGATAACTTTTAGTTCCTTCATAAATCCTTGTTACATCTGGATAGTTATGATCTGTACCACATGGTGTTTGTTCATCTGGATTGTAAAAATGTGTTTTATTAGCATAGTGTGAATCCATGTATTCAATAAATGATTTATCAATCTTTATCATCTGGTGCGAATCGGTTGCCCATAAGCTTGTAAGATCAAAATAAGCAAATTCTAAAACGGGTCTCGCATCTGTATGTGCAGTAAATCTGTCTAGAATTTTTGATAAGTCCTTATTTTTTAAAGTTCTAATAGTCATTGTGTTCATCTTTCAACAACTCCCTTTATTTTATTTGTTTAACTCTATAAGTTCATTATACACCTTTGAGTATAAATTTCAAGTGTTTTATAAGATAATTTTATTTATATTTAATATTATTTAAGTCCACCTTTAAAACCTAAACACAAATTAACTCCCATCATTCCAATTGCAGCTACCGATAATACGATCATTAATGTTATCATAATATATCTCCCTTCTATATAAGTGAATTAACTTATAATTATTTAATATAAGGTTTTAAGCTTATATTTTTTAAACCGTTTTTATTTAGTTAGCAAATCTGCTAATTTTAATGCAATTTTCACCCTTCCACCATTTAGAAACTCACACTCTTTTTCAAAAGACTTCTTACCTTCTTCATTCAATTTACTTAAATTATCCACCATCTCTAAACATTTATCAGAAAATTTCCTATCTTCACGTTTATACAATTTGATTAAACCAGCAACATTCGTGCCTGTCATTTCATCTTCTAAGTCGTAATAATCAGCGTTATATAAATCCAACATCTCACCCCTTTTGAAATACTTCTTTTAAACAGTTTCATAATTGTGCAATTCTACATCGTCCACTTCATACCATTTAATCATGAATGGTTCTTTACTACTCGTATCGTCAAAAGACAACTTAACTCTGCTTTTATCTCTATTATACTTCTCTAATGTTCCATACCATCCAGCCCATTCACCATTAACAACCTTATATAATTTCATTTTAACCACTCCCTTTAGTTTTTTAAAATTAATCCAATTGCGTTCTGATATGACCTTTTTCAAGTGTCAATTCAATCTCATATTGTTACTGATGTTTCTCTTTAATCATGTTAATAGTAGCTGGAATAAAGTTCCCTGTTGTAATACCGTGCTTATCCTCTAAATTGATCGCCCATAAGGATGATGCTTTTGTCATCATGTTGCCGTACCCAATCTTTTCACCTAACTCTTTAACTGCTAATATTTGCTCTGTTTCATTCAAAAATAAAACCTCCTGTCTGTCATGATGTACATAATATAACCCTCCATTATTTTAATAATTTATCAATTAATTTTCTTATTTCTTCATTTGTATAAAGTGATATTTCACTATCATGTAATTTACTTAGTCCTGATACAATCATTTGTCTTTCTTCAGCACTTAATTTAATAGCCTCTATTATTGTTGATTCCATCCGTTTCAACTCCTCTTTGTTAATTTTATTCCTGCTATCAAGATATAAACTGGTTATACCCTCATAGCAGGAATAAACCTGCTAATTATTATGCAATTGTTATATAGTATGAGAAGTCACCTACATTTAAATCATAATCGCCTTGTTCAAATTCCTTTAAATCGTTTACCATTGCTTGATCATCTTCTTCTAACTCCAAACCATTTAAATTGTGGAATTCTTCAAATTCAAAGATAGCTTCTTTGATGTCGCCTTTTAAGTCATTCATTTCAAGTTCTGGATTATACTCCTCTTTAAACTCGCTACCCGTAATGTGTTCGTGATTACTTCTTCTTTCAATTGTTACTTTTTCCATAATATTTCATCTCCCTTTTTATAATTTAATTACTTATCTTATTTACTATTATACACCTTTCAGTATAAAAGTAAACCCTTTTATTATAACTTTTTAATATTTATATAAATTAATTCATTCAACATTATAATATAATCTCTTTTATATAAGATAAAACAGGACTTTTAAACAGTCTGATCAATTCTATTTACAATTAAATTCTGGATACGTTTATCTATATAATCCTCATGTATAGCCTTATAAGCCATTGTATGATAATAGTCACCGTTATAGGTATCAGTTAACACAATCGAATTATTTGTATAGTTAGCAAGCCATGTTAACCGATCATAATAAAGATTATTTAAT
This sequence comes from Aquibacillus saliphilus, assembly GCF_020404745.1. Classification (GTDB taxonomy): domain Bacteria; phylum Bacillota; class Bacilli; order Bacillales; family Amphibacillaceae; genus Aquibacillus; species Aquibacillus saliphilus. The sequence continues at coordinate 126,866 of NZ_JAIZAP010000004.1, read as the reverse complement.
TCGATATACTTATTAGACAATTGAGTTTCAGCCTCTAATGCTTCATTTAATTGATAAGCTTTATCTGTCTGCTTACTATTGTTGTAATGATTGATTAACTGTTGCATACCTTTAAAAAATTCAGATTGGCGTATGTTCTTAATTTCAGTCTGGAGATACCTATATTTGTTATCAATATTATTTTTCAAGATAATTATATTCATTTTTAAAACTCCTTTTATTTTTTGTAAAAAAGTCTAGCGATATTTTAGGCTTGCTGTTACATGAATAATGCCAGCGATATAAACCAATTTCTGTTACAGTAATATTTGAGTGGTACAATACATAAAATAGTGAAAAACAGGTCAAAAATGGGAATATTTGTTCTATTTTATTGATTTTGCCTATAATTTGGATATAGAAGCCATATAAGCAATTAGATTAATTTGATGAACATTACCATTCATTATGTTTTAAAACCACTAACAATCACTTATATGGATTCATTTTCTTGTTTAGTGTTTAAAATTGTTACTATCCTGCAATTGACGTTAGTTTTAATAAGTCGCTGGTCTCCATTATATAATATTGTTTATTGTCCATAACTTTATTATAGGATTTTTCCCCTTCAAACTCTTTTATAATTTCTTTTTCTTCTCTGGTCATATCATTATAATTTACATTGCCATATGTTGGAGGCAACCAATTTTTCTTTTGCGATCCAAACAAATTAAATTTGTGCAGCAATTCCATATTTTTAAATTCTATATGACATGTTCCCTTTTTATAAAATGTTATATAGAAGTATTTTAATTCTACTTTTCTTGATTCTTGATAATGTTCAGCCATTTTTAAAGATTGTATAATGTCTATTTCTTCAGTGTCCCCATTATCTAAATAATTAAATACCTTCTCAATGTCTTTTAATTTATCCATAACACTATAATAAGTTGGTTCATATCGTCCCCATGAATGCGACATATCACGGAAACCAGCTAAAGGAATAATTACCTTTTTATTGATCTTATATGCCTTGTTAGTTTTCCAGCCGTTATATAGGTGTATATTATTAGATGACTCACTATAATAATGCTTATGACTGAATTCCTCGAATAGATTGATAATGGTATCTTCTACTCCTTGTATCATTTCTTTACTTATTTGTATTCGTAATGAATAAATATTAAAGAAAGAAAAATCATAATTCTTTAATTCTTCGACCTGCTCCATATACTTTCGTTTTAAATTACTTGTAAACAATCCCATAAATTGATCATTATTGAAAAGAGCATTCCAATACTTTGACCTTATTTGTTTAATATAGGCATTCTCTAGGTTGCTACCTTCTTTATCCTCATAATCTAACTGTAGGTTTAATACTGGTCTGTTGTCATCGTTAAAACTCTTTAACATTAACGGCTTTAAATTATTATATTCACTGATTAGTTTTAATCCGGCTTTTACTTCAAAATTATATTGTTGTACGATTCCTTCTATAAAATCAGAATGTATTAAGTCTTTACTATCATAGGTTTTATTTTTAATTTGTTCTTCTTCTTGTTTCAGATCATCCAGTATAACACTACTGTAATCAATTTTAGGAATGTTGATATAAATCAATGCTACTTGTACGTTTGTCTTTCTTTCTGCATCCATAAAGCCATTATCAATATAATTGATTGTAGCGTTATACTTATCTAATTTTTGAAGTAAATCAATCCTACTATTACTATAAGCATTTTTTAAAGTGTCCGCATTTAACAAGCAAACAATTTCCCCTCCATTTTGTTGCATATCAATAGCTTTTAATAGATGTTTATCACCTGTTGAAAATGGAGGATTTAAAGCAATAAGATCATATTTTTTGTAAGTATCATATGTTAAAAAATCATCATGAACAAGTCTATAATTTTTACCTTTTAATATGTGCTGCAAATTTTGATCCTTTTCTATTGTGTCAATGTCATAATTTTTATTTCTAGAATAGGACTGATTGTAATTAAATTTCTTTTCAATCATTTGTACTATATTTCCTTTTCCTGCGCTTGGTTCCAATACTGATTTAATTGTTCTAAAATCAATATATGATAACATTTGTCTAATTATATTATCTGGAGTAGGGTAAAAATCAATATTATTATTAAACACTGTCAAACCTCCTAAAAAAGTTAAGGTTTTTTATATAGTAGAAACCTATTAAAACTACTTTATTATTCCTAAAATGTAGGCTTATACGTGTTAACTATCGGTTTTATTTCTTGCTGTTCAAAATGTCTTAATATCTCATCATATTGTTTGTTATCACATGAATGATATTTACTACTAGTAACTATAAAGCCGTTTCTTTCTTCTACTTCATTTAATACATTTGTAGGCAATTCATACCAGCCATTATAAATTAACATTGTAGAATGAAAATAGTTATAATGTAGTTTTCTTTTCTTCTCTGGTGTAAATACTAATTTAACTGCATTGTCATATTGTGCATAGGTTGTATTTACTACACTATCAAATGTTATTCTACTTGTTACAATTGATCCAAAATCTGATATATAAAACATTGTTAATTTATCGCCTTGCTTAATATTAGTATCTTTAAATTGTTCCTGTATGCCGTCAACCTCTATTAATAACTTATACATTTTAACTTTTAATGATTCAATTTCTAATTGTTGAATGATATTTTTAGTTAATTTAAATTTGTGTTCTTTTAACTTTTCTTTTAACGTTTCTTTGTATTGCGTCCAGCCTTCATTACCCCATGAATTAACTATGTCTAACTCTTCTATAACATCAGTTGATATACATTCTAATTGATTTGCTTGATGCTTATATTCGTTTAATTCTAATTCATTAATGACTTGTTTATCATTCAAAGACTTTTTAATTATTGCGTTATCTGTTAAGCCTATATACTTAGAATAATTAGATCCTTGTGTGTCAACAACAAACTGCAATTGATTATTGAAATAGATTGCTACTCCTATCCTATTCCATTGTACAGTATTTTTTTCTTCAGTGACCATATTGTAAAAGTCTATCATTGAATTAATTCTTGTATCGTTTGTATAACTACCTCCAGTATCATTTAAAAAGTCAAAGTCATGTAGTAACATATTAGAAAAGTTTGTTAATGCTTCTTGATTATTGAAATGTATTTCTTTTGTAACTTTTACATTTTCTATCATAAAATCATTTTTGTTCACTTCTTCTTGATATTGTTCGATTGTATTATTTTTATTTAAATTTGCAAACTCTGATCCAATAATATAATACTGGTTATTTTCTTCTAATGAATTAACATTAACACTATTATAGATATGTTCCGTTTGTTTCTTTTCTTCTTCTCTTTGCTTTTTATATTCCGTATCTCTTTTTTCTTGTTCTTTTAAATATTCTTGGAATTCCTTTTCTTTTATTTCTTCTTCAGCTTCTTCATGCTCTTTTAATTTAATATCGAATTGTTTTAAATCCTCTTCAATTTTTTCTGTTGATTCCGTTTGAATATAATCATAGTCTATAGATGTATTGAAAAAGTAAAAGTTGTGACTGCTTGGTAAATCAGTGTAGGGATCGCCTTCTCTGTAACAAACTTTATAAGCGTTAACTAGGTTGTTACAATATTCTTTGACAGCCTTTAAATACTTACTATCCTTATTATACGGTGATTGTTTAACAGTAACATTAATATGTGAATAGTCACTTGTTACACTAAATTTACATTGTGGGAACCTCTTTTTAATATTTTGTCTTATTTCCTTTGCAATTTGTTTTGTATCTTGCTTGTTGTTTACTTCTTCATTTGTCCATTGTGTAGCATCCCATAGGCTTAAATTATTAATGTTAGTCTTATTATTATGTTTAACTGTACTTTTCTTCACTTCTTCAATCGCTCCATTAGCTAAGTTATCAGCAAGCTTTAAAGCCTTTTCCGATTGCTTATTGTACCAGCATTTTTTAAACTTCGACCACCTGAAGCCATTCGTTTTTAGACTGCTTAAAACGGTTTGTTCCGGCTTAGAATCAAAATATAACTCGATTCCGTTTAATTCTTCGTTAATTTGTAATGATACTGACATTTAAAACAACTCCCTTTATATTATAATCTTATTTATATGTTAATACCCATTATACTCTATTCCGTATAAAATACAAGTGAAAAACGTTAAATAATTTAAAATTATTGTATAATAATATTTATATTATAAATTTATCATAATAAAAAATAGTATAACCAGTACAGAAGCAAATAACACTTGTATTCTTAGTTCCTGTTTATTATTCGGTTTAATATCATTTATAAAGCTTTTTAACATGCCTATAACCTCCATAGTTTAATATTTAATCCACCTGCACCCATACACAATAGGTGCAACGCTTGTAGCTTAAGGACTATTTAAAGAGGCTACAACCTCTATATAATTTTATTTTTCTATAACCGTACTATCACAATTTAAACATTTTACCTTATTATTTTTGTATTCGTGTTCGGTCTCTTTGTCACACCAGAAACAATAGGAAACTTTAATCATATTTGCACCGCCTTTAATTCTTGTTTAAGTTGCTTTCTTTTGTTTCTTATTACCTGTTTCAAATTGCTTGCTTAATTCGTCCCATGATATAGAAAAATAATTATTATTATCATCTCTAAAAGTACGATCAAATGAAGGATACTCAAATCCTATATTATACTCTTTGCCTTTTCTTAGTTGCTTTAACCTTTGTTTATAACAGTATCCGGCAAACTCACCAAAACAATATTTTTTATATACTCTAATACCATTAAAACTTTTATTTGTTCTTTTATATCCCCACATTTACAACACTCCTCTAATTTATTTGGTATGGATAAATAATTGTACTATCTAGAATTTTAATATCATTAGATAGCGTTAAAACTTTCTTTTCTTTGAATGAATTAATTAATGTTACTACTTTCTTATCATTAGAACATAAATGCAGCTTAAAGCCATTTACACGCTCACTCTTGAGTATTTCACATATAGAATTATATATCATCTCTACTACTCCTTATATTGCTTTTATTTCAACCTTTACAAATTAAATTATTTTCCAATCCATAAAGCAGGAAATAAAACCCGCTTATAATTCAATTAACTTCAATTCGTTTTCTATTCCCTGTTTATGATTTTCTATTGTTTTCTCTACATTTTGTAAATTTATAGCTAATGTATTTTGCTTTCTGGTTAACTCCTTTGACACTCTTTGACTGTTAGACAATTCAACTAGATAATTGAAAAATTCCATATATTCTTTTTCTAGTTGAGTATGTTTACTTTCTAACTGGATAAGACTGCTTTTTAATGCTTCAATTCTTTTTAAAGATGCTGAAATACTACTATTCACCTTTTCAACTTTGCCCGATCCATTACAATCAAAACATTTTCCGTTTTCTATATGAAGAAAAGGAACAACTCCAGATCCGTTACACTTAATACACTTATACATTTTGTTCAACTCCTCTTATTAACTTCTATAATTTCATTATACAGGTTTGAGTATAAAATACAAGTGTTTTTATAATATAATCCTATTTATATTGTTTAATGCTTACAGATGTCTACAAACCAATTATAAAAGCTTATAGACATTTAAAACATTACTTATTTATAAACCTTTGAAAGTTTATCTTTTGCCCATTTGACCGTAATTCTAGAATGATAGTCATTCTTATTACTATAACGATTGATAAGACTGTGATAATAAAATACCTTGTTTTCTATGTCCATGAGATCACCTCCAATTTTTAAAGTAAATTATAAATTTTAACTTATAGATTACCTTTTATTTCTTTACGAAGTCTTTCTACTTTACCTGCCCAATAAGATAAGCCGTGCATATCGACTAAACAATTCTCTTTTTCAAGTGTACTTATTACAGCTTTTTTGGCATATTCTAACTCTTTAAATAATTTTTCCATTTTAAAACATCTCCTTTTTATTTAATAAAATTTGAATTTTATACTATATTGATACTTTTAAAAATTCAGTACCGTTATTTAATTCTTGTTTAATTTCTTGTATGTTTTGATTAATAGTTATTACTTTACTTAATAAAGTATTTCTATAATTCATTTTTTCTAATTTCCATTTTAAAGGACTGAGGATGTTGTTATAATATTTGTCGTCACTATAACCAGTAAAGATACCTACTTTTATTTTTTCTTCCCATGCTATTACAAGTTTATCAAACGTATTATTATATTCGTTTACGCTGTTAATATATTCTTGTTTTTGATCACGTAAAATCTTAATAGTATCAGTCTTTGCAAGTGATACGTTATTATCTTTTAATTGTTTTCTTAATGCCTTTAATTCCTTTTCTAGTTTATTAATATCTGGAAACTCTATTCTTTTAACTTCACAAAATAAAGTATGATCATTGTCGATACGGATATAATCATTTTCAATAATCTCATTATTCATTTTAATTTTTTCTTTAATCATTTTTAACACTCCTATAATTTTATTTGTCTTATATTACTTGATCTAATAATTCTACATACAAAGTTGAACGTTTAGTTATATTAATAAATGGTTTCCTATTCATTGTAGGAATATAATTAAATTTATATAAACCTCTATTATCTTTTTTAGCTACTCCATAAGCTACAATACTGTTAGACCCTTTACTTTTTAAGTTTGCATAGTATAACATATGATCTCCTCCTATGTGATTAACTCTATAAATTAATTTTATACGATAATAAGTATAAAGTCAATACATTTTATAAGATAATTTTATTTATATATTAAGATAAAAATATAATTTTAAATATAATTAATTGATTCCATTATATTTAATAAGTGATCTTGAATACTTTCATAACTATCATAATACTTGATATAACTTTTTTCATGGTTTACTTGATTAAATAAAAATACTCGATAATTGTCCCAGCCTTTACGTTCGATCACAATTGATTTATTTTCTTTTAATTCTTGTATTGAATGTAATTCCCATGTATAACCCAACATTTTATTACCTCCTATTTAAATTTATTTACATTGTTCCTTTGCAAATGATTCGTCTTTATTATATTCACACCAAGCCGATTGCATTTGCTCTGCTTCTTTATTAGTAACATTACCATCTGCTAAATTATTACTCTGACTACTACAACCCGTAACCATTGATAAGGCAATGACTGATACAATTATTAATTTTTTCATATTGTCTTCACGTCCAAACCATTAAGATAAGAATAAACTGCTTTATATTCATTCTCAAGATCAACCTTTGACATAATATCTAGTACAGCAACCGGATACCCCTTACTAATTAAATAATCATACATGTGATTACCTCCTAAAATTTAATAATTAATATCTTAATACCTATATTATACTATATTGCGTATAAAGTCAAACATTATTTATAACTATTTAATATTTATATATGATTAGTTTTATAAGATAATACTAATCATATGATATCACCTACAGCAAATAGATAAAAAGAAGCATCAACCTATATATTAACTGGTCAATGCTTTACTTATCAATGTATTATCATTATAACTATAGTATTTATTATCCTTACTACCTTCTAATATACATGAGTAGCTGTCTTTTAATACCTCTACTACTTTAAATACTTTACCTTTGTTTGATCCAAACGTGCAGATAACATTATCATTGATTTTAAATTTATTATTCATAAGATGAAACTTCCTCTATATACATATAACCTAAGTCTGAAGCAATGGATGTAATACCATATTGATTGATGATTGTATGATAGTCTGCATTATTTTCCTCACATTCTAATTTGACTATTGCTTCTATTTCTTCATTAATTATTAGTTTAATTTGCTTACATGCAAGATCATTCCATATTTTAGAATAGTGATCCTTGTTACCATAACCATAGTATATGCCATTGCTTAATGATTGCTGAGTCCATTCCTTTACACATGGGAAAGGTCTTTGACTGCAAACTACAGTATAACCATTGTTCATACCTTCTTTTATATTATTATTGTAGTGACTGGATAGTGGATTGATTAGAATTGATTCCATTAGATACACTCCTTTAAATTTGATTGACTGAATTCGTACCATTCATTATTGATTAAAGTTAACAGATCATCATATAACATATGGCTATAAGGTTTATTATTAATGAAGCATGTATATTGTAGTTTAGTTGGATCATGTAGAGATGTAGAAATAATATAATAAGTATTTGTATCTGTACGTTGAATAGAGAATAGCTGATACTCTTTATATTGATTATACGTGTTAGTGATCGTTGATTGCTTATAACGTTTATATTGTTCTCTGTATGCCTTATCCTTGATATATACTTTAGTATGATTGATACCAGTTAACGGAACAAACATATATATACCTCCTATACATTTAATATTATAATACTTATTATACTTGATTGCGTATAACATTACAACAACTTTATAATATAATCTTATTTATATTGGATAGGATAAATTATTGACACCCTTTTAATGGAAGGAACATGGTTATATTAATATAGATTGGTGAAGCTTAAGCATAGTCATAGCATAGCATAGCTTATACATACATTTGATTGGAGTAGATGGATGGTAACATTGATAAGGTGATAGAATAGCTTACAATTGATCTGGTACAATATGGATGAATGATATTAGGATAGATTAGTAGCTAGTCTTAATTTATATTAGATAACATAGTATAACCATTGATACATAAGTATATTATACTAGTACCTGATAACAATTATAAGAATACAATTAGATAATATAGTTGTGGATAACCTGTTGATAAGTTAATATTTATGTGGATAAGTATAGATAAATTGTGGATAACATTGTGAATAATCGATTGATAAATACATAACAATATGAGATAGATAAGCATAAAACTATTCTAATTATGATATATTAGTATATGTTCATATAAAGATATTAGAAATCGATTCGCTGTTACTTATACGACGTAAAGGTAAAATACTTTACACACAAGCCCCATCTATTCACACCTCATATTATACTTATATAGGTATAAACATATCATATCACAATGGCAACAAGCTATCACACCACATATAAATAAGATTATCTCATAATGTCCATATAATAACAATTCGATAGACACCTACAAAGCCTATTATATCAATGTTTGTGAGGTAGGGGGCTACAATAAAACTTGAGATATGATCAATTTTGCTGGGAAATGTCCTAACACTTCCATCTCCACACCTTACCTAAATTTTCAACTTTTCTCATATTATTTTATCATCTCACAATTTTCCCCATTATCTCATTTTCACCCTAATTGGACTCGATTTTGTCCTCGTAACGGTCTCGTCAAAACTCAATCATATCATCACTTTATCCATCATCATCCATCCCAATTTTCCATCATATTATCCAATTTTACTTAAATTTTACCTATCCATCCTTACTCTCACATAACTTTACACGAGATTGCCTTATCGATATGCCAATTTAACCCTATATTCATCCATATTATTCACCTTACCCTTACTCCTACTTACGTTTATCCGACACATGCTATTATCGTAACAATTTTCCAAAATAAAAACGATCCAATTTAATGAATCGCCATAGTTTATTATTATGTAATTTATATATTATTTGTCTATGATTCTTTTGAACTTGATTTTGAACTTATCACTTATGTAAATATAGTATAATTTTATTTATATGTAGTCTAATTTATGGATATATGTTCCTTATAGAACTTAATCCACTTTTAAGCATACATTTTATAATTCAATATCGCCTATAACTTCCCAGTATGTATAAGATTGTGGTTCACCATTTACTCTTTTACTAGTCTTTTTAGAAATTAACATATACTTAAATTGATTATCATTAAAATAACCATTAATTGTTTTTAATCCTTTTTGCAATCTTCCTCTGGAATCCTTTAGGTTAATTTCTCTGACAAGTCTTTCTTGCTCTTCTTTAATTAACTGTCTTCCAATCAAACTATCTAAATATCTTTCTAGTTTACTTTTATTCTCTTCTTTTTCTACCATTTTATAATCATACCATCCCTTTTGACTGTCATAGAATCCAAAAACATCTGCTATGTATTTGCAAAATCCGAATTTACCTAAGTTTAACATTTTATTTATTTCTACTATATCAACCTTATTTTTAAAATAAATCATTTCATTTACTCGTTTGATTGCTTTATCTTCCCCTTTTATAATATCGTCATATACAACACCTGACGTATCATGTGTATTTCGCATATACTCCTTAATATATTTTTCTGTTCCATGTGACCTAACGTATTCTGCTTTTTGCAGTCTTCTGTTTATTTGACCTTTGATACCACCTAATTTTTTATTTGAATTAGACTCTATGTACAAGTTAATGTAATCATTAGGTTTGTTATCTTCAATTCTTTTTCTTCCTACACATTGAATAATAGTTCCAGTGTCATACATACCACTAACTACAATATTATGTAACTGATCATCTACAATATTAACACCAGCTTCTAATGTTCTGGTTGTAATAAGAATCAATTGATTGAAATTTTCATCATCTAACATTTTTTCAATAGCTTTACTTTTTACATGCTTATAATGCTTTTTATTACTTTTACTACAATTAAATAAAGTATGCTCTTTAAATTGTCTATGTAATTGATAAGCAACTTGGACTGATTCAACAAAAACTATAGCCTTTTCTTTCCTTTTAATAAATCCGCCAATTAGTTTTTCAAGAGTTGATTCTTGATGAAAGAAATGCAAACTTTTTATGTAATCATAATTTATCGGTATTTTATATGAGATAGGATTGACACTCTTTATTTCTCTCATATACTGATCCATGTAGTAACCAGTAGCACTCATAAATATTCTAACCTTATCTTTTTGATTAAGTATTTCCGTTAATGAAATATCAGTAGATTGGTTAAAGTTTGCATCAGACATAAAATAATGAAACTCGTCACAGACGATATAATCAAATTTATTTAAAAATGATTTGTTGTGTTTTTTTCTATACTCTTCTACAGATTGATATGTTTTAACAACAATATTTTTAGATTTTCTATCTTTTTCTATCTCACGTTGAAATTGATCAACACAGTTCGACCTATGTATAAGCATTAATATCTTCTTATTATTATCCTTTGCGTGAATGAATAATCTATTTTTTATAAAATAACTCTTACCAGAACCCGTACCTGCTTTAATCGTTATTACATCTCCATCTTCCCAATTATGAATATCTTGTACAGATATTACATCACTAACTCTCTTAATATTACTCAATGATAGATTCTCCTTTATTAATTATTTATAGATTCTTTTATACTTGTCTATGGCTTGTTGTAATTCGTTTGTTTTTTGATATAAACTAAAAATATTTTTTGATTTAGGATTGATTGCAATGGTTAATGGCGTTAAACCACACTCAAATAGGTGGTCGGATAAACGTTTATTGTAACAGTAAAACAAATCTGAATTTGTAATCTCTTTCATTTACTTGATTCTCCTTTAATATATTTATTTGCACACTATTATAGTATAATCCTTTTTATATCTAATGTCAATATAAAAAACACCATAGACCACCCCAACTTATTTATTGGAGTAGCCTAACTTATCCATAATGTCCTTTATTTCAAACTTAGCAGACCTAGACAACTCATTATAAACATCTTTCCATTGTTCTGTAGATAACTCATCAACTGTATCAACGCCTAAATTTTGATTCATATATAAGGTTGGATCTTGTTGAATAGAATTCCTTTTAGAAATATAGTTAAAACTTGTGTTTATCGAGCTATGGTTTAAATGATTCTGTACTTTTAATATATCTCTGCCAGACGATAAGTAAACCATGTAAGCTGACTCTCCTCTAATTGAATGAAAAACAATATTGCGATCTGGTGATATATTAAATTGTTCACGTAAATGTGCAATTAATCTATCCATTGTCTTAGTTGCAAAGAATATTTGTTCATCTGAATCATCTGTTTTCTTCAAGTTTAAAATTAACTCAGCATCCTCCTCTGTTAATGAATATTTCTTTTGTTTACCTTTAATCCTACTTTGTAATGTCCATACACCATCAATCTTTTGCAAATGTTTGAATTTGAGGTTCGCCAAATCTTGTTTTCTCATCCCAGTTAATCTTGCAGTATGAATCAACACAGCTTTCTTCTCACCATTTGCTACAGACTTATCTGTACGAAGATAAGATATCCAGTCACTCAGCTCATCCCACTCTATAAATCCGTATTCCTCCTTATCTGACTCCTTGAGTTTACGTACTTTTAATTCTTCAACATCAATACTGTAAACATGATTTCCTTTATCGTCTTTGATACGCTTTAAATATCTAAACATTCCATATAAAGCATACATGATTCCATTAACAGAACTAGACGCATGTTTTTTTCTTGCATGATCTCTAAACTTTTTCACATCAACATAACTTATCATGTTAATGTCATTTGTAGAAATATGATGAATAGATTCGTTTGGGAATTTCCAACTTAAAAACTTTTTAATCCGTTGACGATAATTAATTCTGGTACTTTCTGTATCTAGCCCACTGATATAATCCTCTAAATGATCATAAAAAAACTCTTGTTGATTCAACCTTACTACATTATCCATGTGTAATCCTCCCATAATTAATGTCCTATATTACTTATTATACGAACAAATCAATCAATTGTCAACTTATAAATAAAAATTTATTATAAAAAATATTAAGATAAGTATCAATATTTAAATACCTATCTCAATATGGCTCCATATAATCATCTCTAAGCCACTCTAATCTCTTTATGAATTACTCCCTCAAAAGTATATTATCGTTTAAATTTGATACTCTCTCGTGCTCACTGTTGCCATTCTTTTAATATTTCCTCATCTGCTATTAACTCATAACCTTTTGCTTTTGAATTATGGCGTTTTATCCAACCTTCTTCTATTAATTGATTAAATAAATCTGTCATAGTCGTTCCTTTTACGCCTAAGTCCTTTCTCAATTCGCCTATCCTTGTATTCTTTGTAGTAGCTATAATCGTTTTAAGTTGGTCTATCAAAGGTATGTCCTGCCTTCCTTCATCTCCAATAGGAATTTCTTCACCTATATCATAATCTTTTTCTTTGTAGTATTGAATTAATGAATCAAATATTTTTCCCTCTTCTTTCCCATCTGGATGGATAATACTACTTTGGAAACGTTGGAATTCTTTTGGATACCCCTCTATTCTCATAACGCCATCTCCATTACCTAATAAGTTCTCATATGGAATTCCCTCATCAAATACAGTCCTATAATTTCTATTACTCCCTAGATTAAAACTAATAGCATTTTGTAAATTAGATTTCGTTGTTCCTTCAATAACATCTGCACTAGGTCTTTGAGTAGCAACAATTAAATGAATACCTGCTGCTCTCGCCTTCTGACCTAATCTTCCAACATAGCTATCTACATCGGGATACTGATCTTTTAAATCTTTAAACTCATCTATCGCAATCACAATATATTGCATCTTCTTTTTTGATTGTTTATTATAATCAATTATATTTTTAACACCTTTAAACTCGCCAAATTTGTCATATCTTCTATCCATTTCAACAGCCAATGATTCTAATAATGTTATGGTTTCACTCATATCGGTTATTACTTTTTGCACGTGTGGGAAATCTTGATACTGTGATAACTCTACTTGCTTAGGGTCAATTAAAAACATTCTTAACTCATTTGGCTTATAGCACATCAATAATACGGTTAGTACAGTGTTAATGAAAACGGATTTACCACTGCCAGTAGAACCTGCAATCAACAAATGGACTAATTTAGCTAATGACAAATAAATAGGACTGTTCAATTCATCCATTCCAACAATAAATGCTAATGGGTTATTCTTTTTAAATTCCTGAAAATCTTTTCTTTCTATCATCTCTCGTAAAGATATTATTTGATGATTATTATTAGGAATAGAGAATTTAATTGTTCCGGCAACATCTCCTTGCTCAATTCCTAATGATTGAACACCTAGGTTAACACGAATATCTTTAGACTTAGACTCAATCTTGCTAAAATTAACATCTGGTGGCAGTTTGGATGTAATAACAGTTAATCTTGATCCTGATTGTATTGTTGCGTCATATAATCTTGCCTGTTTAATAATTCCAACCTTTTTCATCGATTCAGCTAACTTCTCCACTAAAGACTCATCTATCTTTACTTCTTCTTTCTTTAAATAAGGCAATAATTCAATAATATTATCCGATATTGGGGTAGAGGGTGTTGAATTCTTGTCAATCACATCTATTTCTTGTTCTGGTTTAATAAACTCCTTAGCTTTCCCTCCAAATAATGAATATATTTCAGATAAACTCAACATTTGTCCTTGATTAATAAAATTATAAGGATTATCTACTTTAATATTGCTTAATCGTAGTCTATTATGAGAATCATACTTTTCTAATAGTAAATGAATCAATTCTGTTATCTCCTTATGCCTATCTGATTTAACCAACACTTTTAATTGAGAATCAAATCCCTTATCTAATATTTTCTGTTCAACATCTTCTGAATACTCTCTATTTGACTCAAAACTAGCTAATTTATCTAGTCCTTTAATGGTTTTTTGTTGAATATTACGTACAAATGGAACAGTAGAGGGGTAATCATTCCCTTTTAAATAGCTTCTATACATGTCTAATGCGTTGTATTTCCATTGATATTTCTTCTTAAACAACCACAAAATAACAATATCCTCATCTTTTTTAACTATTTCCTTCAATAAATTAATTTGTTTTTCAAAATGTCCGTTTAAGTCAATCCTAAGAGGTAAAAAGTATGGTGAGGATAAGCAACCCTCGAAACAATTATAAGATTCAAATTGACCCCCTCTCGTGTCCACAGTTGTCTGGTTCTTATTTGTTAGAAGGTGGGCGGGGGTAATAATAAATTTATTTACCCCATAGTTGTTAATCCCAACCTCTACTCCAAATATAGAATGATCAATTTTATTTAATAATATAGATAAATCCTCTTCAATATTGGTTGTAGTAATAGACTTTAACGGAAAATTGACTTTATGATTTCCATTCATCATTTTTCACAACCTTAAATACTGTTTGTGATTGCATGATACTTGTAACACTACTTATAATTAACGCAACAGTATTTAATAAGATAACCAATTCAATTTGTGTCATTATTTATCCTCCTTTTTACTTTCCGTGATTCCTACTCATACGAGTATTTGGCTTAGTTATAACTACAGGTTTGCCGATATCCATAAACTTCTTGAAAGCAATAGCTGAATTCTTTGTTATTCCATGACCTAGTTTATAACCATCTTTAACTTTATTTGTTGACTTCTTAACCTGACTACCTAGCTCCATAATGCTTTGACCATGATTCATTTGTCTATGGAGAATATTTGGCGGATCAACTAACCGATAAAAACCACCTATGACCATTAATATTTTAATTAACGAACCAGTAGTCGTAGGAGGTGTCGGTACTCCATATATAAATAATCCAATTAATAGTAGGTAAAAAGCATATACAATTTGAACGAGTGATTTATCTTTCAAATTAGCCCACCATTGTTTGAATAGGTGGTTGTAAGAATTAAATATCCAAGCTACACCTGCCATTGGTGCTAATACGGACAATGTGAGTATGTCAAAGAATCTTTTCGCATTCTTTAATAGTATAGGGATAGCTACACCTATCATAACAATGTTAAATAGTAATAAGACGAATAAGTCAAAAGGTGCTACGGCTTCTTCTAATACATTTGTCATACTATGAGAACTTAATCCAATTATCTTTTCTGATACCCAATTTAATGCTTGGAATCCTTTCTTAAATAGATAAGGAACAATAGTGCTTAGTCCTGCAACTATAAACCATCTTTTAGCAATAGTCTGAATATCCATCGATTCTTTTTTACACATTCGTTTCATGCCTTCAATTGAAGTTAGTATAGTTACAACACTGATTGCTATAAGACTAAATAAATATGTTGTATTGTCAAACCAAGTATTATCAAATATCCATAATGGTGTTTTTAAAATTAGTGCTGTTATAATTTCGTAAGTCGAAGCCATCCAATCAAACGTTAACGCTGGTAGGTTTTCTTTAATATTTTTCATCCAATCAAAGGCATCTCCTATAGTTGCGAAAACTCGTTTAATACTTTCCCAAACAGATTCGTCAACAAATGATGGTGACTTATACGTATCTACATTTTTATCAAAGAAGGAATTAGCGTAGGCTTTGTCAGTAAATGCGGTAAGAAATGTTGTGGATACTACTGCGAACGGAATAATTGTGGTTTTTAGAATAGTCCTTCTAAGTGTCCTAAGTTTCCGAAGAGGATTGTTCCTAGATACCATATGGAAAAGGTGACTGGGATTGCTATCATTACCTGAATGAATCCGCTTATTATGTCTGACCTCCACTCTTTTGCGAATTGTTTCTTTCTTAACATTCTCATTATCCCTGCTAGAGACAGGAATACCATACTTGCCCCTGCCCCTATTGCTACAGTTGCTACTGCGATTGCTAACCCGTAATCCATTATCTTGTTTGGATCGAAAAGTATATTTGTATCCGTTACTGGTGCTGCTAATACCATTTCTGGAATCAACATTGTTCCCAACATTAACGGTAATATTCCTACTTTGTTTAGTTTGCCTATATTCTTTCTTCTCACCTCCTGTTTTAGATTTTGTTGAATAAAAACTTTGTTATTAAATTGAATCGGATGGAATGGCTTATAATTAAGACCCTGATCTAAGTCTTTTGCCGAGATTACTAATTTTGTCATCGTTGGAGTCCTCCTTTATTTCTTTTTTCTCCTTACCTACCTTCACCTTTTTATTTCTTGGCTCAATTTCCACTTCATCTAACCAATTAAAAGCTGTAACTAATGCGTAACCTGCACTACATAAAACTGCAACTCCACCCAATGTAATTAATGGTGTAATCATTTTAAATTCCTCCTTATTAGTTTGCTACTTTATTCAAAATATCACTTGCCATAAATTCAAACTTAGCCCGATTTTTATAATCTGTTTTAAAGTTTCTATCTGCGTGTCTAGAGATAGCATTTATAATACCGTAATAATTTTCTTGTGGTTCTTGAGAATACATATCCATTAATGAACTAACATGGTGCTGACCTAATTTATATCTACTACTAATACGATTAAATTCTTCTTTGGGGTTCTTAACTTCAATGTTTTTTGTTCTCTCAAATAATTTGATACTATTGTTTGATTGATCAACCGCCTTTTCAATACCACTATTTAAACTATTCCTTCTTGCAAAAGGACTGAAATCATTTCCACGTTTATGAAATATTTCTTTATTATCTTCATCTCCAATCAAACCCATCATTCCATTACTACAAACTTGACGATAGACTAAACTATTAAGTCCAATACCATTTGATCCAATCTCACTATTAGTTATTTCGATACCACCTTGAACAATATCATAATCTATTCCATTTTCATGAGCCATCCCCATATTTGAATCTACATCATTTAACATTAATCTAATTCTTGTATGCTCATCATCTTTGTTGAGTATCTTCACATCGTAATCTAATTCGTTATCAACTAGATAATCGTTAACAAGATTGAATAAATCATAATCATCAAATTTCTTATAATTCATTCCAACAAACCCTTTAATACGATTGCCTTGAACAGTTCTCATTTTCATCATTCTGTCATCTCCACTTAGGAAATGATTAAACTGACTAGATACTAGGTCATACCTTCCTTCATTTACTAATGTTTTCATGTGGCTGTGGTTTAATTTATAAAGATTGCATAATTTCTTAATAGTAACCTCGGAAGGATTAAATTCCCCATACGTTCGTGATTGGATTATTCCGTCATCTCTCATATTCAATGTGTTTAATGATAAGTCAATATCTTCACGATCATTTTCAATTTCTTCCATCTCTTTCAAAACATCGTCCAAAGTTTTCATTTATAAAACCTCCATAATGTTTTTGATAATTTTCTTAATTTTATTATATTTAATCATATGGGCGAATGTGCTTGTCTTATTACAACTAAATAAAAAAAGAAGACTAAGTTGATTAAACTTAATCTTCTTCTACAATATATAAACAATCCTGTAACTTTGGACATCCAAGTATTATCCATATCTTAATAAATAATTCCATTCTTGGCTGAGATTTATTATTCCATATCTTACTAACATTAGGAGGTTTCATGTCTAACTGATCAGCCACTTGCTTAATAGTAATATTCTGATTTTTAGAAATTTCCTTAAATCTATTTTTAATTATTGAGTTTTTATCAATGTCTTGAATTAATAAAGGGTTAATATCATCAAAATGGCTAAACTCTTCCACCTTAGAAATAATAAATCCTCTTACTATCTCTTCAATTGTATAATCATTTGGTTTATCAGGAGATTTAATTTGATTATTTAAATTTAACCAAGTGATTATTCGTTCTATACTCTCATATGTTTCATCCTTTAAATTAATTTTTAATTCCTTCATGAATACACCTCTTTTATTTTGGACATAATATAATTAGAAAGGGATGATAAAACAATGGAAGAGAAAGACATTGAACAAATTATTCAAGAATTAGCAGATAAAGGACGTAAAGGATAATAATATATATGAAATGGAGTGATCGGATATGTTTTTTGATTTCGATAAAGCAGTTCCTAAATATGAGGAAAAATTACGTGAGATTGAATATTTAGTCATGCATGATTTAAAAGACACTGGTGTAACTAAAGACCAAATGTATAAAACATTGGAAGTGCTCAAAAGATATAAGGTAGTAGATTAATCATGTTTATTTTTAAATCCAATAAAGAATTGCCAAAACTATCCATCGCTTGATTGAATATTTCTGTATGGTCTAACTTGCTAAAATTGCCTACTTGAAAGTTATCTGAAAATTCTTGTAGTTTATCCATATTCTGAATCAGGGGAATATATGGTTCTGGATTAATGTAATCTCCATTAATATCCTTTAGTCCAAAGTGAAGATGATATCCACCGTTCTGCCCAAAAGTTGCACCAGTGTTTCCTGAATAACCTAATAATTCTCCAACTTCAACGCTATCTCCTTTGTGAACAATTGTCTTATTCATATGTGCATATATTCCAGTCATTCCATTTTCAAATTTAACAAAGACAGCTTTACCCCAACTAGTTCCATTATCAACCATGATAACTCTATCCACTACTCCATCCATAATCGACCTCAACTCAGTATCTCGTGGGAAGGCAAAATCAACTCCCTTGTGGATGTGATCTCGGAAAGAATCGTCTGCATTAAATTTTGAAGTAATCGGAAATTTAGTCAAAAAATCACCCCCTTCTGACACCCCAAATCATACCCAATTTAGACGCTAATCAGTTTCGTTTTTCCCGAAATTCCCTCAAATACATATACTAAAATCCCTGTAAAATAAGGGTTTTATTCCTATTTTCCCTAAAATTAATGGGAAAAACGGAAATTGGGAAAATAGGGAAAAACGGAATCAAAATTCATCTAATCGATTTTCCAACTCCTCTTTTTTCACCTCTTTTTTCTCCAATTTTACATTTGAAAAATCTTGTTCATTTTTTGAGGTATTACTTTGTATTACTTTGTCATACCCTGATTCTGGACGTACATATTCTTCAACAATCCTCCCAGACTTTTGTAGTTTCCGATATTTGATTCCATCCCTAGCCAATTCTTTTATTATGTGAGAGAAGGTGAGTCTCTTTTCGAATTGTTTTATATAATTATCTAAATCAGCATCTTTACTCGGACTCATATAAACTGTTCTTCTCGTCTTCATTACCACTTACCTCCCAATCTTTACAGATACCCTTTTACTTTTCTCATTTTTCATAACCTGACGTAATGCAAACCATCTTAGTCCCTGAGCATTAGCATATCTATTTAAGAATATTTTCTGTACATTACGTTGCTCGAATGCTTGTAATAGATAAGGCTTAAGAATTTCTGCTCCTCCACCTGTGATTATTAAACTGGTAATAAAACTCCATGAATGGATGAATGTTTTATCTAACAGAGATATAATGTTATTTGCATGATCTTTAAATGCCATATCTATCAATGGCTTAATATCAATACCCTTTATCTCACCTTTTTCAATAACCTGTGGCAACTTTCCGTCTGGTATAATAATTCCATATTTATCATGTAAAACTTCTGCAATTTTAAAATAAGCCTCAAACATCCCATCATTCGTATGGTCAGTGAGTGCAGGTTGTTCTTTCATGGCATCAATAGTTAGTATGTTTAATGTTCTTGCACCAATATCTACGACAACATTAAAACCTGCAGCAAGTTTCTCATCTTTTATTCCACCCTGTTCATTTAAAATTTTATAACAAAAACTACCGAATGATTGTTTCTTAATTAACACATCCTTTACGTGGATACTTCTATTGTGAAAATTAATTCCATCATAAGAAATTCTTAAGTCATGATCACCTTTTATAATATTGGTTAACAATTCTCTTCTTTCTTGAGTATCGTACCGGATAGGTAAATTCATAGCTAACATATCAATAACCTCAAATGATTCTGTGTTCATCATTCCTAGAATTGTTTTAGCTAAAATAGGAAACCTATCATCAGCATGTTTATTTTCTCCACCTATCCATTTAATCTGAGGATCTAACTTAGCTGCGTAATCTCCTATTGTATATTTTTCTCCATTTACTTCTGATGCGATGTAGATTGTTTTATCTTTATTATTATTTAGAGAGAATTCATTACTAGGATTTGGCTTAAACGATGTAACATGAGATGAAATATGGTGTGGTGCATCATCGTTACCGACATATTTAGTATCTCCATACCCGTCATCCATCACTTTTACATTTAACTTAACCATTATAAAACCTCCCAAATGTATTATGTTTGTATTACTTACTCACACTAAAGTAATACTTATTAGAGAGTATATGCAGGAAGTTGCAATTATGCAACTAAAATAAATATTTGTTTGTATGAGGATAATTCTATATAATAAAAACACAATTAGAAATGGTGGTAAATAAAAATGAAGCAATACGTATATAGCAAATTAGATGATTATTTAAAATCGATTAATAAAAATCAATCTTGGTTAGCAAAAGAATTAAAAGTAAATAAATCAACAGTTTATCGTTGGTGCAAAAATGATGAATCAGGACAAGCAACCAATACACCAAATGTTTTATATTTAATTAAGTTATTAAGAGTGTTAGATTGTACTGTTGAAGAAATATTTGAACTAATTGAATAAAACACTTGACAAATTATATAAATATTATTATACTATAATTAGGGTTATTGTTATGTGGGCAAGAATATTTTTTGAAATATATAAATAAAATTACACTATAATAGATTGAAAGATAAGGAGGTTAACGTTGCTTGAGACACGACGACCAAGATAGCATTAATGAAAAGTTTGACTCGTTTATAAGACGAACTCATACATACGAAGAAAATAGTTTCACAGATTGTTATGAAAGATTCTATGATGGCGGATGCAGCTACGAAGACAAAGACGAATTAGATAGCTTGATTGAATATTACAACAATAGATAAGGAGGAATGTTTAAATTTGGGTGATGTCATAATATGAAAAAATACCTTAGTACACAAGTACATATTTATAGTTTAGATACATCTGCTTTTTATAATTATAGTGAACAAAAGCTACATAATAAACTTAGAAAAGTCTATCGGTATCGAGATCATTTAAAAGGATTAAAAGAAACAAATCCTAAACATAGAAGATATGCTAATCAAAGAATTAAGAGAATTAAAGAATCTTTATACATAGAATTTAATATTAACACGGAAACTCGTCACCTAAACTGCGACCACTTAAGAGAAAATAATATTATTTCAATTTTTGACTCTGTATTAACAAGAACATTAGGAATCAAAGAGAGCGAATTGACTGAAGATATAATTGTAATCCAGACTTACTACTTTGGTGTTTTGGAAGATTTAATTAAAAACGGATTCATACATAATGGTAAACAATACGTGTATTTCTCGTCTAGTGCAGGGCAAATAAGAACAAAGAAAAGCGTTTGGATTGAAAAATCTATATGGGATAATCACAAAGATACGTTAATGTGTGGCTTAAGTGTAGAAGGAATTAATAATCAAGGTGGAGCGAATGTCAATAAGTATTTAGCTTATCTAGCATTAACAAATAGTGCATCTTTAGAGATGAAAGACTTTGACATTAACAAATCAATAGTTGTAGATGATATGGAAACCAATGTTAACAGCTTAGTTGATTATATCGACAGAGACACCTATGAGATCACACGTCAAACAATGGATATACCAATAGAACATACCGATGGTTGCGGAATGATACTGCCAAAGAAATCTAAAAAAGCGTTTATGGTAAGACTACCTTTTCTAAAAGGATTATTAGTCCCTTTCCCTTTTGATAAATTTGCAGAAGAAAATAACTCTCATATTGTAAAGGACATTTACGGTAAAGAGTGGAATGTTCAAAAGGATGATATTGAGATTATTTTTACTAAGTCTCAATTTAAAATGTGGAAACATTACAAAGACTGGGAGGATTATAAATCTAATTTTATTAAACACAATTGTCAGGCTGCTAAATTAAATGAAGAGGAATATATCTTTCCTGATGCTAAATTAAATTATCAGATACTTCAAACATTAACAGACATTACTGATGATGAAATCAAAGAGATTAGTGAAGACACTATTCAGGATATTCTAACCGTCGGATCTGATAAGGATACAATGTTAAGGATATTGGGTGCAACAGAATCTAATAGGCATAAGAATAGTTTTCAAGAAGCCTTGCATATTTATCCTGAATTATTAAATGATATTCACGCTAAAGAAGTAATCAAAAACAAAAAGAAATCAATGGTTAAGGATGCTAAGTCAGGAAAATTAAACGTTGATGGCAAATACACATTTATCTGTCCAGACCTATACGCTGTATGCGAATACTTATTCTTAGGTGATGAAAATCCAAAAGGACTATTGACAGACACTAATGTTTATTGTGATTTATTTGAAGAAGGAAAAGTTGATTGTTTACGAAGTCCTCATTTATATAGAGAACATGCGGTCAGAAACAATACATTAGATGAGAATATGAAAGATTGGTTTATAACTAATGGATTATACACAAGTATCCATGATCCAATCAGTAAGATGCTGCAATTCGATGTGGATGGAGATAAATCGTTAGTAATAAGTAATCCTACTATTGTCGAAGTAGCTGAAAGAAATATGTATAACGTTGTTCCTATATATTATGAAATGGCAGTTGCACCAAAACAAGAAATCAATGGTGATAACATTTACAATAGCTTAATCCTTGCCTTTCGTGCTAATATAGGTGAAATTTCAAATAACATTACAAAGATATGGAATAGTGATGATATTAATTTAGATGTAATTAAATGGTTATGTATGGAGAATAACTTTGTTATAGATTATGCGAAGACTCTTTATATGCCCAAGCGACCAAAGCATGTAAATGAGATGATATCGAAACATATAAAGAAGAAAGTCCCTAATTTCTTTAGATATGCCAAAGACAAAGAAAAGAGAAATGTAGAAAAAATTAATAATAGTGTAGTTAACAGATTAGAAAACATTATTCCGAATAAGAGAATAAATTTCAAATCTGTTGCTGGTGATTTCGATTATTTAAACTTAGTTCACCAATCAAATGTGCAAATTAACGAGGATATTATAAATAAATATACTTATTTAGATAGACGCAAGAAGTGGTTAATGAATAGCAAAAATGAATTAAATAGAAGTGATAGTTTGCATATATACAAATTTATTCATGACGAATTAGTGCACTTTTATGGGGACGCAGGTTACATAACAGATGTGTTAACTAAGCATTTATATAGGGATAGAAACAGTAAAAACAAAACAACTTTGTGGGAATCGTTTGGGGATGAGTTGTTATTAAATTTAAAGGACAGCATTAGAGATACAATCCAATGTATGGGGTGCGGTGAGAGAATACAATATCAAAGGAATAAGCGATATTGCAATAGTTGTTTGACTATGAGAGAACGAAGGAGAGTTAAGGAATATAGAGAAAAAAAATGAACGATGATTACACGCTTGTAATGGTTGATACGACAACATTCTCTCTTAGTAACAAATTTTGAAATCGCTAAACGCTTACTCTAACAAGGGATTTGGGGTTTTGAGATAATCCCCTTTAAAGGAACAAGAAGGTTAATGTACACGTAGAAGGATTAGTACTGTCCCCCGTCTTTATTGTTAAAAAATTTTTTATATAAATAAAATTACCATATAATACAATCAGAATAAAAGGAGATGATCGTTTGAATAAAACCGATCTAATTAATTCAGTAGCAGAAAAAAGCGAGTTATCTAAGAAGGATTCTACATTAGCAGTCGATGCTTTATTTGAAACAATTACAGAATCATTAAGCGATGGAGAATCTGTAAAGGTAATCGGATTTGGAAACTTCTCAACTAGCGAACGTGCTGCTCGTAAAGGTAGGAATCCAAGTACAGGAGACGAGATTGAGATTTCTGCGACTACTGTTCCTAAATTTAAGCCGGGTAAAGCACTAAAAGACGCAGTAAAGTCATAACCACTAAGGAGAGAAAGCAATGCCATTACACGGCAACAATATGCTCTTCGGATATCGAGAAAAGTTAACAGATGAACAATTTGAATATGTCAATTCAATCTTAGACAATCAATTAACTATTACAAATAGTAAGAGTGGTACGGGGAAAACTACATTAGCAGTAGCTTGTGCAAAAATGTTAGGTAAAGACTTACTTTATACATTCGCACCATGCGAGGAAAATAAGCTAGGATTTACACCCGGAGATGTTGAAGAAAAGGAAGAAAAATACATACAACCTTTAAAAGACGCTTTAATTGAGATAGGCGAAATGCCTGATAAGGTTATTGCGTTTAAAGAGAATGTTGACAATATTAAAAATGGGAATACGTGGGTTGAAGCAAAATCTCATGTATTTGCTAGAGGTACAAATATAAAAAATAAAACGGTGATTATCGATGAGGCACAGAACTTTTTAAAATCAGATTTAAAGAAGCTTCTTACTCGTATTCATGACAGTTGTACAGTTATTATGATTGGTCATACAGGTCAAATAGACTTAGAGAATCCTAACGCTAGTGGATTTGAACCATACATAGAACATTTTCGTAAAAAGGATTATTGCAAAGTTGTAAATCTTCATTGGAATTTTAGAGGGAAGTTAGCCTCAGACGCAGACGATTTAATTTAATATATATGCTATTGACTGTATCTCAATGAGCACTACTAGACAACTAGACTGTTTATCTATGTGTCACTTTTTAATAGGAGGATACATATTGACGAAAAAGTTAAGTTATGAATTTGTAGAGAAGTTCTTTAGTGATAATGGGTGCGAATTAATTGATAAGGCGTATATAGATGCACGCACACCAATGAAATACAGATGTTCTTGTGGAAACAAATCAAAGATTAGATTCGATGATTTTAGGCGTGGGAAAAGGTGTAGGCAATGCGGTTCTGCAAAAGTTGGGAAATCCAATCAAACGCCATATGAAGAAGCAGAGCGTATTTTTGAAGAACAAGGGTACAAGATTGAAAGAGTAGAGAATAGAAATAGAAGACTAATTTATTTTTATACTTGTCCTAAAGGTCATAAAGACTATATGTATTTAACATCTTTTAAAAAAGGTCATAGGTGCAGACAATGTGCTATAGAAGAAAGAGGAAATAAATATCGCCTAGATATAAGTGTTGTAAGTAAAATTTATGAAGATGAAGGGTGCACACTTATAGGGGACTATATTAATTATGAAACTCCAGTTGAATACTTATGCTCATGCGGAAATATTGCGTTTGGCTATATCAAGGCTATGAAACAAGGAATAAAGTGTGGATGCGGATACAAATCTGGAAGTGAAAGCCCAAATTGGAATCCAAATATTTCGCAAGAAGAACGTGAGGAGAAGCGAGGTTATCCTGAGTATCATGAGTGGGTTCAAAACGTTTATGAACGTGATGACTACATATGTCAATGTTGTGGTGAACGGGGTGGCAAATTACACGCACACCACATCTATAATTACTCACAGCACAAAGATTTGAGAACCGATTTAAACAATGGGATAACGCTGTGCGATGCTTGTCATAAAGATTTCCATTATTTTTATGGGTATCAAGATAATGACGAGTTTCAAATCAAAGAGTTTATAGATGATTTTCATGAAGATATTTTACAATTAAATAATACATAACCATCCCCCACCCTGTCATTCAATGAGTGGCAGGGAAACAAAAATAAAATTGGAATAAAAGGAGAAATGATTTAATGGGTAATCCAAAATCAAAAATTGACCGTAATCTAACACTTGTCGGTCTATTGAATCTAGAAGAAGGTTTGATCACAGAAACGGTTAAGGACGTTGGAGATTTAGAATATCGTTTCTTAGAAAGATTACGAGAATTTGATGGTAAAGAAGTTACGCTTACGGTGCGAGAAAAGCAAGACATTTCTCCATCGTCTATGTAGGTTGGTGATTAGTTGATATTACCAGATAACCTAAAACGACGTGAAAATGAATCGGAAATTAAATATAAAGTTAGATTGTGTGTTGCTAAGTTAAATAAAGATGTTGATTTAGACTGGATTGAGATTAATCAAATTCTAGGATTAAATCAATCTGGCGACCACATCAGAAAATTAGCTTATGGGTATAAAGAAATCTATGATGATAATCCTGATTTATTTGAAAAGGAAATTATTGAAGATAATTCTGGTCAATTAAAGTATAAAGAAGTAACGGAAATTTTAAGTGATGGTTCTCACAGGAGTGATAAATTACTAGAGATGTCTAGTGAACAATCAAAAGATCCTGATTACCTGTTAAGGTCACATGGTTATGATCATAAGAAATGGGAAATTACTTCATCCAAATCTAGTATTTGGAATCAACATAACAAAAATGATGGTACTTTAACTTTATACTCAAGTAAGATAACTACTAAACCATTAAAACAAGGCTTTGACTATGATAAGTTTTTAGATAAAGCTAATGTTAAGATTGATCCTGTTTATAAAAGTATTGATGTTGTTGAAGGAATAGACTTATTAGAAATACCATTATATGATTTACACTTTGGCGTTAATACATACGAATACTACAAGCCTGTTCTAGAAGAAATCTCCCAAAAGATTAAAAGTAAAAAATGGGATAGGATATTCTTTATCATTGGACAAGACTTACTTCATAATAACGGGTTTTCTGGACAAACATCAAGTGGTACGCCTATTGAACAAGTGGATATGGATCAAGCTTGGGAAGATGCTTGGAGATTCTATTGTGAGTTATTAAAATTAGCTCAAGACAATGCTAATCAGGTTGATGGTAGTTACTCTATTGCAAACCATGATGATTCAATGGCATGGGCATTCGTTAAATGTTTGGAAGTTAAGTTCCCAGATATATCATTCGATACAAATAAAAAAGTTAGGAAGTCATATGTGTGGAATGGCGTATTTATTGGTTATACACACGGTCACAAAGGTGCTAACAGATTACACGAAAACTTCCTATCTGATTTTGGAAAACAAATGGCATTGGCTGATATTGTAGAAATACATAGTGGACATTTACATACTGAGAAGGCAAAAGACAAGTTCGGTGTATTAGTTAGGACGTTATCGACTAAAGGTCAGACAGATGGTTGGCATGAGGATAATGGTTTTGTAGGAGCAAATAAAAGATTTCAACTATTTGAATACTCTCCTGTATCATTAAAATCAATTTATTACATATAAACAAAGGAGTTTTCATTATATTTAAATTTCAGGAAGAAAACGAAGAAGAAGATTTCGAATGTCCACATTGTATTGCTGTTCATCAGTATTTACATAATATATTAGACGCAAATAGTCCAGAAAAATTATTAGATTTATTACACAGTTTACATGATGATGGATTTCAATCTGGGATTAGGCAAGGGTTAATAGACGATATCAATTTTAAATCTGATGTATTAGAAAAGCTTCAAGGTAAAGGAAAATTCGAATTCTAAATAAGATTATTGACTTTATGTGGTAATCCTCTATTTAACTTAACTTAGAGGAGGATTATTGTGGGAGTATTTGATAAGTATGATAATTTCATTATTGTTCCAGTAGATGAGGAAACGCCCGAAGAAGTTATCCTTCATTACGCAATATTAGCTGCAGACTGTGATGATATTAGTGAGATGGAAATGTTGATGACAGGGTTCTTTAATGAGATATCGTTAATGGTAGAAAAGCGTTTTACAATTCAAGGCTCATTACAAAATATTGAACGGATTAAAGAAATACAGACTGAGATTGAAATGTATCGTGATTATGGTGCAGAGAAAGATGATGAAGAAGATTAACATTATATGTCCTGAGTTGGTGAGGTGGGAAAGGTTACCCACGTGCCCTTGTGGTTAAAAAAGATGTGGGACACGCCGACCCACCACCAACTTAGTTTTTTATAATTGGTGTTTCACCACCATAAACGTGAGCTTTAAAATGTTGAGAGTTTGGCTGTTGTCTCTGACTAATAATACAACAGAAAATGTTAAAAAGATCTTAAATGGCACATCGTACAAAACAAACCAAATACGACTTTAGTCCTCATGGCGAATATGGGTAGCTCCCAGATGAATGTGAAGGATTATATTAATTTATAATCAGTATTGAAAGTGAAGATTGGCTTTACGCCATTAGTGTAAGAGGAGAGTTTTACTCGAAAGGTATTCTCTCCTACTCTGTCCTTTGGGTATTAATTATGGTTCAACTCCATAAAAGGGCTAATAAATGATGAGGATGATGAAGATGAGTATTAGTTTTGAAGACAGGGATTTTTTAATGAAATATTTAGATGTATTGACAAAATTGCAAGACGCTGATGTGAAAGTTAATAACGAAATTAATGATGTTGTTGCCACATTACACGAGAGTATTGGATTACATGATAATCGAAAAATAAAGTATTTATCTAAGATGTCTACTGTAAATTTACACAATGAACTTATAAAACGTGATGGTGTTGATAATTTTACGGCTAGTTCGGGAGATATTGTTATAGGTTATGTTGATGATATTGGAACTCCACGATCCGTTAGACTGTCATCACCTGCTAAAATTATTATTAATAGAGATTAATTATTAAAGATTTCATTACATCGTCTGTCTAGCCACAGACAAATCCACTCTACTTCTGTAGAGGTTCTATTTTAGATTCTTTTTAAGGCTATATAAGGTACGGACACTTGCTCTGCTTTATATAGTCCTATAAAAGAATCTTTTTATTATGTAATAAATAAAATTATCATATAAAGTAAATTAAATTGGAATGAAAGGAGTGGTGCGATTGGCTAAAAATCAAACTAAACCAAAAAAAACCTGTGCAAAATGTGAGCGTACTTTGGTAACGGAAAACAATTTTTACCAATGCACTAATTCTCCACTTTTCCCTAATAACTATTTTCATATTTGTCGTAAATGTGTTGGAGAATTGTCCGAACAAGACGATGGTTACGAAATAACATTAATGATGCTTCATGCAATGAACAAACCTTTTATACAGGGTTTATTCGATAACTCAGAATCTGTTGGTAAATACATAAGTCAAATTAATTCGTTCCCACAGTATAAAGGGTTGAGTTGGGATAACAGTGATATTGCGATTACTAGTTCTAAATCAAATAAAAACAATCAAAACAAAGAATATGAGATTATTAATAAAGATGAAGGTAAAACATTTGACAACCAAGACAAAGAAGATATTCTCAAAATGCTTGGTTATGACCCTTTTCAATATGCAAATGAAGAAGATAAACCACAAATGTATAGTATGTTGGTTAACTTTATAGATGATAGCACACTCGAAGACGGATTCAAGTTACAAGCTGTTGTTGAAATCGTTACGGGATTCAATCAAATTGATAAAATTAATAGGTCAATGACAGGTATTACAAGCAATCCTGAAGCAATGGCTACTAATTCTGGTGGAATTAAAACACTTGCAACAACAAAGAAGACGATATCAGACACTCTTGTAAAATTAGCTGAAGAAAATGGCATTTCAGTTAAACATAATAATCAGAAAAGCAAAGGTGCTGGAACACTTACTGGTATTATAAAGTCATTACAAGAAAAAGGTGTTGAACAAGCAGATGTTAATCTGTATGACATTGAAACGTCACAAGGCATGGCGCAGGTTGCTGACATTTCTAATCAAAGCATTGTGAAGCAGCTAATGTTTGATGAAAATGACTATACTCAAATGTTAATTGAACAACGTGATTTAATTCAAGAATTAGATAGCAAGGCATCTAGACTAGAAGAAGAAAACCGTCTATTAAAGAAGCAAGGGTTGTCTGTTAAGGATGATTAAACAATTTATTGCTTTTGCTAATGGAGGTTATTTATGAGTAATAATCAAAATACAATGTCACAAAGAAAATTAGATGGTTACTTAAAACTTGCGAAAATCATACAATGGGGCAGAAAAAACCCCGTAAAGTTCACGGAGCGTTTTTTGGGAGTTGAACTTTTAGATTTCCAAAAATATATATTCATGAAAAGTTGGCATACTCCTTTTGTTTTGTGGTGTATGTCACGTAACGCAGGTAAATCCACACTAGGGTCACCGTTGATTATGGCAAAAAGTTTATTGATCCCCAATTTTCAAGCTTATATATTAGCTGGGGTAGGTTCACAGTCACAAGAAATGTTTTTAAAAATAGAGAAAATTGCAAAACGTGAAATCGCCTCTTTTACGGGTTTAACAGATGTTTTTTATAATGAAACAGTTAAAAGTGCTTCTAATACGGACGGGTTCACACACAATCCTTCTTCTTTTCAATACAAGTTGTATAACGGAAGTGCAGTAAATTCCTTAAATGGTGCTGTGGATAATAATCGTTCAAAAAGATCGAATTTGAATTTTTATGATGAGAGTGGATTCGCTAGTGATGAGTTATTTCAAGTAACAATTCCTTTCACAACACAAAATAGCGATTTCTCTCTAGGTGGGGATTCGAATATCTCGTTAGCTTCTAAGAAATTTTCAAACCAGATAATACTAGCATCTTCAGCATCGTCAACTGAAACCTATTTTTACAGGCAGTATAAAGACTTTAGCCAAAAGATGTTCTTAGGAGATAAAAGATATTTCGTCGCTGATATAAGTTCTGATGTTGTTATTAACGCTACTTATAATGGGAAGTTGTATCCAGTTCCTTTACTATCTCAAGAAACTGTTGATTCTGCCATGCGTGACAATAAAGAAAAGGCTATGCGTGAGTATAAAAACATATTCACAACGGAAGGATCAGACCAACAGATTATTAAACGGGCAATGATTATCAGGAACTCAGATGTAAGACCGCCTACTCTTGCTAATGACGGCAACAGAAAGTTTGTGTTTGCTATTGACCCTGCTAGAAGCAATGATAATTCAGTGTGTACTATTGCAGAGTTAATAGATGACCCTCAAGTTGGTTGGAGAATGGAAATTTCACACAACGTATCATGGACTGACTTAGCAAAAAAAAAGAAAACACCTATTAAAACACCTGATCAAGTTAAAGACTTTAGACGAATGCTAATTGACTTTAACGGGAATAAATCTGCTGATTATGAAAATATAGACAAGATATTAATTGATTCTGGTGCAGGCGGTGGCGGTATTAACGCATGGGCAGACTCATTGTTGGACGATTGGACTGATGCTAACGGAAATAATCGTCGTGGGTTAATAGATAAAAACCATGACGAGTACAAGGTACATGCTTCAAAATATCCAAACGCATTAGATGCGGTGACTTTAATTTCTCCTAAGAAATACAAAAGAGATATGTTCGAAGCGTTAATTGAAATGATGGACTTGAATTTAATATCTTTTCCAGAAACATATGACGGTAAAGGTGAATTAACTATACCCTTAGATAATGGTGAAGTTAAAAAATACAAATTAACAGATGAGGAAATCTTATCGCTGAGTAACATAGATGTTGCTAAAGAGGAACTTGTAAGTATTTACGAATTTAAAAGCACAAACGGAAGTTCTAGGTATGATTTGCCACCTGACAAACAAAATAAAATTCACGATGATAGAGCTTACACTATTGCTATGTTGGCGTGGCATTTACAAAAATTAAGGAGAGAAAAAATAACCAAAAAAGTAAAAACTAAGACTGATATTTCAAAGTTATTTTTATTTAAACAACCTAAAATATAGCCTGTATTAGAGTACAAGGAGGTGCATGAATGCAGGACGAATTATCAAAAGAAGACCTTAAACAAGACCCTAAATCAGTCACTTTTGCTCAATTAAGTAAACTTTTATTTAATGATATTGAGAAATCAACTTCTAAATCAACGTTGACTAAAAAATATACAAAAGAACAGATTATTGGGTTTTTAGATAACCCTCAGAAAAATCAAAAACAACTACGTGACTTGAGTAACTATTTGTACAATACCAATGCAAATTATCGCAGATTAATACTTTACTTTTCAAATTTATTAACTTTCGATTATGTAGTTGACTCTGCTGATGACTTAGATAAGGACAAAGTAGAATTAGATAAATTTAAAAAACAGTATTCACAAGCAATTCAACAATTGGAGAATATGAATATTTCTCATGAGATGTTGAAGGTTTTAAAGACATCCTTTAAAGAGGATGTTTTTTATGGATATGAATATTCAACATTTGAATCCTATTTTATTCAAAAATTAAACCCAAATTATTGCAGAGTTAGTGGGTTTGAAGACGGTGTCTATACATTTGAATTTGATTTTTCTTATTTTGATAATAAAGATATATCAGTCGAGTCTTATGCTCAAGAATTTCAAAATAAGTATAAATTGTATCAGAAAAATAAGAAAAATAGGCGTTGGCAAGAAATCGATGCAAGGAATTCTATTTGTATTAAGATTAATGAGGAAGTTGAGTACCCACTACCCCCTTTCAACACTGTTTTTGAATCGGTTTATGACATTGATGAAACAAAGCGTATGCGTGTCATTAAGAATAAAATGGATAACTATATGTTGCTTACACAGTTAATTCCTGTTGATGAAAGCTCTGGCGAACCGAATAACTTTGCGATTGATTTGGATACTGCGATATCTTTTCATAATAAAGCTATACAATCATTGCCTGAAGAAGTAGGATTGGTTACTTCTCCAATGAAAATAGACGCAATTAAATTAGAGAACAAAAACAAAGATAGCGATGTCGTCGCAGAAGCTACTCGTGATTACTTTAATGACACGGGTGTCAGTCAGTATCTATTCAATAGTGATAAAGCAAGTAACTCTTCAATCAGTAAGTCAATTATCACTGATGAGCAGATTGTATTTGGTGTTCTTAGACAAATAGAAAGATGGGTAAACCGTAAACTTAAATTTTCTAATAATAAATATAAATTTAAGGTGGAATTTTTAGACACTACTATTTTTAATAAGGAAGAAGTGCAAGATAGATATTTAAAAGCTGCACAATCTGGGATGCCTGTTATACAAGAGTACGCTGCCTCGCTTGGGCTATCGCCTTCTGCACTAACATCTAAGTTAACGTTGCAAAATGACATACTAGATTTACATAGTAAATTAACTCCATTGGCTAGTTCTCACACTCAGTCAGGGAAAGATTCATCTGGTCGCCCATCAAAGTCGGATGACGAATTAGGAGAAGAAGGTTCTAAGACTCGTGAGGGTGATAAAAATGACAATTAACCGTTTAAGGAGGTGAAAATAATTGGGTAAAGATGTAGACAAGTTTATCCCTGTACTTTTTCAAAAGTTAAAAACATTTGAAGATGAAACTGAAGATACTAGATTCCTCAAAGTAAAGATTTGGCTATGCCATACAGGTGAAAACCTTAATGGTAGTTACTTTGACAAATCCATTATTGAAGATGCAATACCCTCGCTTGCTAATACACCTATTCTCGCTTTTGTCGAAGAAAATTCTGACGGTGATGAAGATTTTTCAGACCACCGTATGATTTTAGTCAAAGAAGATGATGAATTTAAAATCAAATATATTGGTCAAGCAATTGGTACAATACCAAGTGATAACAATGCACAGTTTGAGATGAGGTTGGGTGATGATGGTGTTGAAAGAGAATACCTGACTGTTGAAGGGTTGATTTGGACAAAGTGGGATGATCCTATTGATATATTTAATAGGAATCAATTCAAGTCACAATCAATGGAACTTCACGACAATTATTCTGGCGAATGGGGAGACGATAATTTATTTCATTTTACTAGTTTCCAATTCTTTGGTGCATGTGCATTAGGTGACGATGTATTACCTGCAATGCACTCAAGTACTATAGAAGCTCAATTCTCAGAGAATAAAATATTTGAAGGTATCCAAAAGAGAATGAATCAATTTAAGGACATTCTCAGTGAGACTGAAAAAGGAGGTAAAAAACAAGTGGATGAGAAATTAGAACTACTTAAAGAATATTCACTTACAGAAGAGGATTTAACGTCTAAAGAAATCAAATTAGAAGATTATTCTGTTGAACAATTGGATGAAAAATTAAAAGAAATAACTTCTTCTGACAACAAAGACTTTACACTTGTGGCAAGTCAGTTAAGAGATGAGATTCGTGCTGAACTGTACAAGGATCTCTCGGAAGACGAATGGGGGTATCATTATCATAACTATTGGTATGTTGACCATACCGACAATATGGTGATAGCAGAAGACAATAACAACCATTATCGTCTAGTTGGTTTGACGTACACTAACAGCAACGATGTTATTAGCATTGATTTTGAATCTAAGAAACGAATCAAACTTGCTTATGAAACAGTTGAAGGTGATACAGACTTTGCTTTCGATTTAGCATCTAAGGATAGAGCAGAATATGATGTAAATGTTAAAGAGAAACAGGTTGAAAGTGAATTTAAAACAAAAGTTGATGAATCTAAGACGGAATTGGATAAAATGACAAAGGATTTTTCTAATTTAGAGGAAGAAGTTAAAGATTTACGTCAATTTAAATCTACTAGACTGTCAGAAGAAAGAGCGGAACAAGAAAAAGAATTGTTTGAAAGTTTCTCTTCCGAATTAACAGAAGATGAAATAAAAGATGTTAAAGACGCTGCTCCTGATTATAGTTTAGAGGAGATTGAGGAAAAGTTATTCACCTTGGTTGGTAAAAAGAAATCCAATTTCTCTAAGCAAACTAAAAAGGATAAGCAGTCAACAATTAAAATTGGTGTAAGTCGTGATAACCACAATGATAAACCAATAGCTTATGGTGGAATATTTGAAAAATACAATAATTAGTTAAAGACATTATTCAAATTTGGATAGTGTCTTTTTTATATTTAAAAAAGAAATTTAAATTAGGAGGAAAAATAAATGGCTCAAGTAGTAAGATTAGATAATTTAATTAGCGTTTACGGTGGAGGTCACATTTACTCTTTACAAGCAAGTGAGATAGTAGAAAATGGTTCGGTGGGTGTTGCGGGCAATTTGCTTGCAGGAGAGCGTGAAGTTCGTTCTTTTGACAAACCTTCTGACCTAGCAACAGACAAGGCTGTATTAGTTGCACAAGAAGAAATTATCTACGATCAAACTCGTCGTTCTCAAAATAACCTAAAAGATTTCCAAATTGAATCAGGAACTCCTTTCCGTGGTTACGAGTTAAAAGAAGACGATGTTTTCTCTGTGTCTGCTGATGCAATCACTGCATTGTCTACAGATGTAGTTGAGGGTAACAAAGTAGTTTTAACGGTTGGTGATTACGGTTTTTCAGAAATAACAGACGCTTCTTTAACTACCGAACGTTTTGTTGGTCGAATTGAAGCAGTTGAGCAAGTTGGCACAACTACTGTAACAGGTGCACCGGGTGTTATCGGTGGAATTATTGACTTTATTGTTATCCGTGTAGAAAAGAATTAATTAAAGATCAAAACAAAAAAATTATTTAAAAATTTATAGGAGGTTCAATAATGAACGAACTAGTAAAATTAGGTATTGATATTTATAAAAACAGAGTTCAACAATATACAAAGGTAGAAGGAAACGACGTAATGCGTAAAGCATTTGTTGATATTTTAGGTACTGAAAAGCCCGATTATCGTCAATTCCGCAAGCATAAAAATGAAGTTTTTGAAATTATCGAGGAAGTGTTGCAACAAACTATTACTGATGGGATGGAAAATCCTTTCTTCGAACAGTTTGTTGAGTATCGTGATTTGGATCTTGGTGACACAAACGAATTCTACGCAGAAGATCGTA
The DNA here is from genome assembly GCF_020404745.1 of Aquibacillus saliphilus. Lineage (GTDB taxonomy): Bacteria > Bacillota > Bacilli > Bacillales > Amphibacillaceae > Aquibacillus > Aquibacillus saliphilus. The sequence continues at coordinate 90,505 of NZ_JAIZAP010000004.1, read as the reverse complement.
CAATGCTTACAGTCGCTCGACATGCTGGTAATCATTGGAATATCCGCAGACAAAAGTTAAACATTGGTGATACTTTTACGGTTCAAACTGAGCCAATGACTGCTGCTGTTTACACTGATTTCAAACGTTTCTTAGCTGGTCGTATTGATTGGGATGCATTTGTTAATAAAGTAGGACAAGCATTTACAAATGAAATTAATGATCGTATTCATACTGAGTTTATGTCTACTATCGACTATCTTCCTGCTGGATTTAAAGAGACAGGTTCTTTTAGTGATACTACTCTATTAAACATTGCAGAACACGTTCAAGCTGCTAACCAAGGTTCTGAATTGGTTATTGCAGGTACAAAAACTGCATTAGCTCAACTTAGCGGTGTTCAAACTTTGTCTGACGGAATGAAAGATCAGTTAAATCAGCAAGGCGTTCTTCAATATTGGAATGGCTATGCTTTACTTCCTATCCCACAGTCTCACAAACCTAACACGTTTGAATTTGCAATTGAAAATAATCGTTTAATTGTACTTCCTTCAAACGCTAAGCCTATTAAGGTTGTTAAGGAAGGAATGCCATTAATCAAAGAAGTTTCCGATGGTTTAACTAATCAAGATATGTCTATGGAATATAAATTTATTTCTCAATACGGTGTTGCCACTGTATTTAATCTTTTATATGGTATGTATCAATTTAGCTAATTTAATAACAGTAATTGAGGGCAGAATTCACCTGTCCTCAAAATTATTTCGGAATAAAAGGAGAGTAATAAATGAATAAAAAAGAGTTAGTTGAAACTATTTTAGAAATTAAAAAGGTTGATACTAGAACCAATCTCATGAAAAAGAAGAATGAAGTTCTCGAAGGTATCTTGGAGGGTTTACAGGTCTCCGATAAAAATGAAGAAGTGGAGAAAACTACAACTAAAGAACTTAAACAAGAAGTTCCTAAAAAGAAATCTATTGACAGAGATTTAATGGTTTCTTGCCGTAACCTGACTAGCGGAAGGTTGACTTACATATCAAAGAAAACAGGTTTGGAGACAGTCTGGTCTGAGTTTGGTGACGAGGAATATGTTGATGTTGCCGAATTGTTAACAATGAAAACATCGCAACCTAAATTTCTAAAAGAACCTTGGTTGTTTATTGATGATGAAGATGTCTCTGAATATTTAGGTTTAAAAGAGTTGTATAAAAATATTATCCCAATTGACGAAGTTGATGATTTCTTTTCACTAAGTGCAAACGAGGCACGTAAAATCGTCCCTAAATTACCAAAAGGAACAAAACAGTTAATTGGTGAAAAGGCTCGTATAGGTATTACAGACGGCACATTAAACAATCTTCAGTTAGTAAAGTTGCTGGAGCAAGAACTAAAACTAGATTTAATCTCGTTGATGGAATAATAAGGAGGAGCTATGAATGGCAACCTCTTACGAAGATGTTTATGCAAGATTTTTACCTAAGATAACTGACTACAGTTTTCTTAATATGGTAGATGAAGATATACAGGATTATTTAGAAGGATATCTGAAATCATCAATTACAAAGTTTCATAGATACTGCAATAAACTAAGTGATCGTGATGAAGACTTGAAACAGTTTAACAAAGATTTGAATGATGAAGAAGAAGAGATACTTTCTTTACTCATGTGTATAGAGTTTCTGATGCCTAGAATATTGACCGATGATCTTTTAAAACGGAAAATGAGTACTAAAGACTATAACATCCACTCACCTGCTCAACATATGGCTCAATTGCGTGAGTTGAAGAGCGATTTCCAAAAAGAGATTAGATATCTTATAACTTTATACACATTCAAGAAAGATAAAATGGATGAATTTTTGTAATGCCTCAACAAATTAGATGGGAAGGAGAATTGTAAATGGATTATATGTATAAATACAAAAATAGACTTCAATCCAATGGTGGTAGTTTAGCAAATCAGATTTTCAACGACTCTAAAATTGAATTTGAAGAAAATTTATCTAACCCATTATTCTCTCAAACTGTCACTGTTGACGGTGTGCAAAAACAAGTCTCTGTATCTTCTACTGCTGATCCAAATAAAAGACGAATTTTATTCAAAGAAAATGACATAAATTGGGGAGATATTGTTTTACATGAGAGTCAACAATGGTTAGTCACAGAACGTCCCTTCTTCAATCGGATACATGACAAATCTAAAATGACTTTATGTAATAATACTCTAACATTTGAAGTTGAAAATGAACGAGAAATTATTGGATATGATGATTTATATAATCCTATTTATGCAGATGAAGCAACAACTACTATTGTTGAATTTCCTTGTGTAATCGACAATATATCCAATTTAAAAACACCAACAGGCGAAAAGATTAACGTTCCTGAAGGAGATATGGCTTTATTTATATCCTATACAACAAATGAATTAATAAATGAAGAATCTGTTTTTCAGATGTTCAATAATGATTATCGAATTGTTGGAATAGATAAAAGTGGCGTATTGAATGAAGAAGGAATATTAATGCTTGTCGCAAAACGTATAGCGAAATCTAACTAAGTTTGGGAATGATCGGATGTGTTTATATCAAGTAAAACATTAGATAATTTATTCGACTATTACAAAGATCAATTTTATAAAATGTTAAATTTGTTTGAGTGCCAAGATAAAAATGCATTCAAATATGGCAATCGTATTCGGTCAGAAATCGAACAACTTCCATTTCAAATCCCTGAATTATATGACGATTATCGATTTAACATTGTAATAATGAAGATGGATGTAATTGTGGAAGAATTATTTTTTTTAGATGGTGAACACCAATTTATTAGGAATCATGTATTTGAGTCAATGAATCTATTGGATGATATTAAGGAGGGGTTAAAGTGAAGATGTTTTCTTATTTAGATAAGGTTAACTCTATTTTGCGTAATGATTCTGACTTATGGAAGTTACTTTATTATAAATCAGATAATTACAATGATAACCCATTAGATAAGCCTGACATATTAGCCCTCCCCCCTGCTGAACAATATCCGATAATAAATAAACGACTTAAACATACTCCTTCAACGAGTGATTTAGTCGAGGAACAACTATGTAGGATTATTTTTTATCCTGCTAGGCGTAGCCCTTCTAGTTCATTTAATTATGCAACTGCTACACAAGAAATTACATTCGATGTATTTGTTCATGCTGATTACAATGATACGGATATGCGATTATCTAAGATATGTGATCATTTAAATGATTTAATATTTGATAAAAAGATATCCAATCTAGGGACAGCAAAGTTACGTAGTGCTCAACCGTTTATTTTAGAGGAGCAAGGTTATATCGGATATACGATGACCTATGAGCTTGGAAGTGTTAGTTAATGAGTGGATTGAGTAACATATTCGGTAAAATGCAAAAAGTTGAAGGGATAAATAATATACATCCTATTAGGCTTAATCAGTATGAAGAATTTATGGAATGTGCTCAACTATTAAGCTTAACAGAAAAACACTTTGAAGAATCTGCTGTGGAAAAACATACTTTGTTCGAGTTAGTTGTTGGTCAAGGAATAAAAGCCGATGTCATTCATCGATTTATACATATGCTTTACTTGGTTACTGGGGAATTATTTGAATTGAAAATCGCAGACATGGAGTTTACCTTTATTGGTGGGTTTGACATGTACTTAGATAAAACAAACTTTGAATCATTTCGTGAAGTAACAATGAAGCAGAATTTATTGTATGAAGATAAAGTTTTTAAAAATCCAATGGTTAAACAATGGGCAGATAAAGTTTTGGAAGCACGTAGTAGGAACTCTGTAGATATGTCATTGGAGGATATTGTGAGCGTTGTACATGTATTTACGGGGATTTCATATGATGATATTTCTGCATATACAATATACCAACTAAAACATACTTTTCAACGAATATTAAAAGTCGAGGATTATAACAGAGATATTCAATTTATGTGTGCTGGTGATGATAAAACAAAGCCTAAACCATTTATGGAGAAAATTGAGTTGTATCAAAATCCATATGATGATGTATTTGTTGATAAGAATAAGTTGAACAATTTAAATAAGGCAATAGGAAACAAATAAATAGAATTATAATGAACGTAAATTTTAAGGAGGAATTAAGTTATGGGATTTGTAGCTGACGTTTTTGATGTTACACTTATCGACCCAGTAACACAAGACGCATTCGCATCAACAACTTTACAGGATGCAAATATTGAATTTAGTTTAGAATCAACGGATATTACAGGTGGACAAGGTGCTCAGTTATTGGGTGTTCTTCACTCTACTCGTAATATTAACATTAACTTGACTGAGGTTTCATTTAAGTATGATTGGTTAGCTCGTCAACTTGGTACTGACGTTACTACTGGTACTGCTATTGCATATGCAAAGCCAGAATTCTATGAAGTTGCAACTGCTTCAGTAACATTAAATAAAGAGCCAAATGCAGACGACCACGGTGTTATTGCTTACACTGAAGATGGTCAACGTATCACAGGGTTTACTGTGACAGGATCAGATGTTGATTTTACAGCAGCTACTCCAACAGTTGCAGATGGAGATACAGTAGAGATTCGTTCATACAAGTATGACACTGACGCAACTACTGAAATCGTCGAGTTTGATGTAGCTAAGTTTCCTAAAGGTGTTATCGCTGTGTTGGAAACAGTTGAGATTAGTGGAGATGAAAGAATTACTCATACTATCCAATATCAATTCGAAAATTCAGTTCCAGATGGTAATATTACGCTTAATACTGCATCCTCTAGAGAAGCACAAACAACTGCGATGATGTTACGTGTTATTAAGCCACAGAATTCAACTAACGTTGGTCGTGCTCTACGCATTCCAATTGCTGCTGTGTAATATAAATAAAATTATAATATAACAATTAATAATTGAGGGGTCTATCCCCTCTTTTTTTTTAAAAAAATTGTATGGAATAAAAGGAGGATTTAAATTGGCTAAATTACCAATGTCCAAAGTAAGAAAAGATGTACGAAAGTTTGATGAAGAAGTTGATATCTCTTTTGATATCGATGGTAAGGAATATATTGTAAAATTTAAACCATTCTTTGATAATCAAGGAATTAAGAAAATTATGAAAGAATTAAAAACTAACCTCGACAAGTTTAAAGAATATAAAGTCGAATTTGATGATGAATTATTAGTCCCCCTAATCGCCTACTTTACAATTAAAAATTATAGTGATCTTATCACACCAAATATTAAAGATTATAAAAAAGAAGAAACCTATTATAAAGCTGACTTACAATTTTTTATTGATTTATTTAATGGAGATTATATTAAAACCATTACCGAATATTTCATTGAATCAGAATGGGCAAAAGTGAATAATGCCATTGAAGATATTATGGTGTTAAGTGAAAAGATGAATAGAGATGTTCAAAAAATGCAAGAGGAAATGCAAAACCTCGACTTAAAATCTCCAGAAGTAAGAGACAGAATACAAAACAAAACTAAACAAATTCCTGAAGTTTAAGGATGAATATAAATGAGAGACTTTGATGATTTAAATAAATTATTGCGTTATGTAGAGGAACAGTCGGCTGAGGTTATGGAAAATGACGTTTCGCATAATGTTAAGCAGCTTCAATCTCAACACGTAAAAACTGATGTATATGATGCCTATACAGGGCAAGACCCTTATATGGATAGACGTGGATATAATGGTGGTTTGGCTGATACGAGAAACATGATACATACAGTGACAAACACCATAAATGGAATTGAGTTATTCATTAAGAACGTTACGGGCGGAAATGAATCCGTCTATAAAACTGGTGCTACTAACCCACCTGATTACCTTGCAGGGATTATAGAAAATGGACGTAACAATGGTAGATATATGACAAATAAAACAGGAACACAAAATCAATACTTAAATGCTAGACCATTTATATCCAACACAATTGAAGAGTTGCAAAATACTTTACAACATATTGATTGGTATAAGCGTGGAATGAAACGTAGAGGAATCGACTTAGAATAGGTAGGTGATAAAATAATATGGATAAGAAAATTGAAAAGAATATGCTTCGTGATAGAGCAGAAAAGTTACCAGAAGTAACAGATGAAATGTATGAAAATGTGAATGAAGAATATAGGGAGTTCGTTTCTGAGTATATAAGTTCACAAAACCACTCACCCGCCACTAAACGTCAGTATAAGAGCGGTTTACGCCAATTTGGATTCTTCTTATATGATTCATTAAATAATAAACGAATGTGTAAATTAACTAAGCGTGACATGTTGAGATATATGAGTTTTCTTAAAGATCGTGGAATGTCATCAAGTGGAATAGGATTTAAAAAAGCATGTGTATCTAGTTTAATGAATTACATAGAAAATTTTATAGCAGATGAAGAAGAAGATTATAAAACATTTCGTAATTTAACTCGTGGATTACCTGCTATACCAAAGAATGCTGTATATGAAAAAATTAAAGTTACTCATGAAGAATATACAGAAATGATGGATGCATTAAAGAGTGATGACAACTATTTAGGCATGGCTTGGTTAGCAACAGCGTTTAATGTTGGTGCAAGGTTAAGTGAGATAATCCAATTTAAAACATCAATATTTGATAAAGAATTTCCTGAAAACAACTCTTATATTATGAGTCATAACGTGAGATTAAAAGGATCAGGCGATGATGGTAAGATTGAACCTTATATGATAAATCGTGAAGCCTATGATTATATGAAACTATGGGTAGATAATCGTGGCTATGAAAGTGAGTATATATTTACAACTAAGTATGGGAAAAATTATCAAATGTCAGCTTCATGGGCAGAGTATTTTTGTCAGGAAGTATTAACATATGTTTTACATAGAAGGATTAACCCACATTTATTTAAGGCAAGTTGTATAACATATTTACTTGAGCAAGGCGTAAAATTGGAATTAGTTTCAAAATATGTTGCCCATCACGAAAATGTGGCTACTACAATTGCCCATTATGACCTACGTGACTTTGAGGAAGAAAAGAATAATATATTTAAATAAAACACATCTTTTACCTAATTCAACCTATCCCCCATTTGAATTTTGCACCTTTGAATGAGGGTGTAAAGTTGAAATCGTGGATATAAATAAAATTATATTATACTTTTTTATATTTTATGTTGCATAATTGCAACCATTACAGTATAATTATAAGTAGGGATAGATAATGACTGATCATCGTTATTGATAAGAGGAGTGGTTTACAACCTTTCCGATTACTCCTCTTCCCCACTTACATATAAAATCGGAAAATAATATTAAAAGGTTGTGTTATAAATGAGTATAGTTTGGAATCAGAAAGTTGAAGTTAAGATACATAATAGGAATGTTAAAAAGTATAAGGATTTAGGTTTTAAATGTGATATTGGAGATAAACTAATTGTTCACCCTACTCAATTATTAAAAGTTTCAAAAGGAGCAGGTGTGTCGATATCGTGTTTATGTGATAATTGTGACACAAAATTTCCAAAAGACTTTTATAGTGCAAATACGAAAAGGAACCAATTTTGTTGTTTAGATTGTAATAATAGATATCAAGCTAATAAACTAAAAGGAAAGACAATAACCGAGAAAGTCCAAACGGCATGTGGGTATTGTGAAAAGAATATCTTCCTATATCCTCGTGAAATTAATAAAAGTACTGGCGTGAATTTTTGTAGTACAGATTGCATGAATAATTCAAGAAGAGGTAAACGGGTTAAAGTGTATCGTGTTATGAAGTGTGTTTTAAATTGTGAATATTGTGAAGAACAAGTAAAACTTGATAGACATGTGTATAAGAACGTTATGGAATCTTCGTTCTCAAAGATAAGTTGTAAAGATTGCTCTAGTAAAAAGATAGAGGAAATACACAGAATTGAAGTGGCAGATTTCCTTGCAGAAGTAGATGACATTAAAACATTTTATATTGAAGTGTTGAGTGGCAAAAAGGAATTCCCTGTTGGATTTTTTAGACACGCAACAAACAAAGTTAGAAAACCTATTCTTGATACATTTTTTAAACAAGCAATTAAAAATAAAGATATTGAGTCTTTTAATACTATTCCTAGAGATTTAAACAAATCAGCCATCGTTAAATATAAATTGTACAGCCTGTATTTAGAATACAATAGTTTATATGATTTAATTAATATCTGCTATCCAAGCAAGTTTATGCCTTGGGATATGCCATCAGGTGTTAAGGATTATTGGTTTGAAAAGGATAATAGAATAGATGCAATAAAATGGTTTTATAATAAATTGTTAGAAGACAATGTGATTGAAAAAGAATCAGATGTGCTACATGTTCAAAACCTAAGAAAATATCTCAAAAAGTATAAGTTAGAAGGGTTGTCTTCCAAATACTATAATGCTTCCACATATAAATGGTGGAATGAAATCTTCCCTAATCATTTTTTCGAGTGGGAGTTTGACTTGACCTCTCGCAATTATTGGCTTGAAAAGGATAATAGAGAAAAGGCATTGAAGCAATTAATTGAAGAAAAGTTGAAGATTGATATTGCCGATATACCGAATAAAATATCTTATGGATTTCTCAAAGATAATTTTCAAAAATTTATTGGAGTCTGTGACACTCATTATAGTAGCAATTTATTTGAGTGGATTAATGAAACTTACCCAAATACTTTTAAACGCAAAGATTTTTACAATACTATAACATCAGATGGATACAGAATGGATAGCATGGATGAGGTTAAAATACATGAGATACTAGTAAAATCAGATTGTAAAATTGCTTATTTTGAAAACAAGCAATTAATAAAAGAAAAGTTTGTCAATGAAGCTTATAATGAGTACTATGTACCAGATTGGATTATTAATGATAACATAATTTTCGAATACTTTGGATGGTATAATAAGAAGCAGTACGGAAAGTACAAAACTACTACTAAATATATGGACAAAGCGGATAGGAAAATGAAATATTTTCATAGCTTAAAAGATTACAGGTTTATGCCTTTATTTCCAGCCGATTTAAAAAATATTGATTTATTAATAAGTAAACTAAATTTTTTAAACATTAATGTAGACGGGAATACAATCAATAGAGTCATAATCTAATTTAAACTTTAAGGTATATCTACCTCTCAATTATGGTATAATATACCAAAAGACCATTTAAAAGGAGTGGTAGATATGTCGGAAGAAACGCCAACAACATTTCCAAAAATATTCAGCACTATTGTTATTATATTTTTATTGTTCGTAGTGTTGTTTATGTTTAATGCATGTATTACACCAAGCGATTCTAACAACCCTTCTATTTACGACGATGATTGGCAACGAGATAATTATGGCGGAACAGAACATTATGAATAAAATTTTAATATAGTTTAAGTTTATTTAAGTCATTCTTCGGGATGGCTTATTTTTTATGCCAAAAATACCGAATTAAAGGTAGGTGAGTATTATAATATGGCAGATAATTTAGGAATAAGACTGATAGCCAAATTGGATCATGGAAAATCCGTAGCAAAAATAAACAAGGATTTAACAGTTTTAGCATCGAAACTTAAAAATTTAGACTTGGATATAAACATTAAAGGTTTATCATCTGAGTTAAAAAATCAAGTTGCTAAGGTTAATAAGAAAGATAAAACAATTGATATGGATGTTAACACTGCAAACTTGAACAAGGAATTTAAAGTTGTGTCCAATACCGTTGAAGGATTAAAAAGGGAATTTGGTGCTACGACAGCAAGCGTTCAGAAAAACATTGATGCTCAAGAGGGTAATATAAAATCATTTATAGTTACCTTGAAGAAGGCAGGGGACGAAACTAGGCGGATTAGGTTAACTCCAGAAGTGGATGATGTAACTAAAAAGACTAAATTTATAGCTAGAGATTTGACTGAGATTAATAATCTTGAAGAAGAACGGATTAAAAAGTTAAAAGCAGGACTAGCCGTTATTAATAAGCATGAAAAGACATCTAATGACTTGCTCAGAACACAACTAAAGGAATCTGATGAATTAGATCATCAGGTTCGAAAAGCTAAGGAGTTAGCTAAATATAAACGACAAGATTTAGAAAGACGCTATGGCTCAGTTTTAACACCTGACCAAAACAAACAACTAGATAATTATATTAATAGCATGAATCGAATTACTAAAGATACGCCAAAAGCTAAAAGGCAAATAGACCAATTAAATACATCATTTAAAGGCATAGAATCTCAAGTAAAAGCTACAGGAACAAAGGTAAATAGTTTTGGTGCTAATTTAAAAGAAGCATTGACTCGTATTCCTGTTTGGATGATTGGCATGTCGGCATTTTACGCCCCTTTACGTGGACTACAAAATGCAGTAGATCAAATTATCATGTTAGATGGTCAGATGACGGAGTTAAGGCGTGTTATGGACGCTACTCCTCAAACTTATAATAATTTAATGAGTGAAAGTATTGCGTTATCTTCTGAATTAGGTAATAAAGTTGAAGATGTTAATAACGCAATGGTTAACTAAATAGCCCTTCATATTAGTGATAATATGTCGAACCTAGAATATGCGGGAAATTCCTTAGAGTCTTTGATAGTAGTTATATTAGGAAACTTTTATAACATCTAAAAATTCAAAGAATTGGATAATCCGCAGAGATAGTCCTAAGTTAATTATATATTAATACGGAAAGCTCTCAACGACTGCCAATAGGTGTCTCTGTAAGAGAGATGATGGGACAGTCTAAACCCTTTAAAATATGATGAAAATCAGGGTATTAATTGAGAATTTAGTAGACAAGGTTATAATCCAGATGTATTAATGGATTTAACTAAAGTAGCAACAGTTGCAGCAAATATATCAGAATTAAAGCCAGAAGAAGCAATGAGTTCACTTACTGCTGGTATGCAAGCATTTGGCATTGAAGCTCAAAATAGTATGTCAATAATCGACAAAATGAATGAGATTGATAATAATTTCGCCATTGATACAAAAACTTTGTCGGACGCTATGATGAAAAGTGCCGCCACCGCAAACACATTTGGTGTTAGTATGGATGAGTTGCTAGGGTATATTTCAGCTATTGGTATTACGACTCGTGAAAGTGGAAATATTATCGGCAACAGTCTCAAAACGATTTTCAGTAGAATAACCACTATGCAACCAGCCATTGATGGTCTCGCTTCTGTAGGGATTGCAGTTAAAGATGCTGGTGGCGAAATGCGTGATGTGAGTGATATTCTTGGAGATCTTGGCGGAAAATGGTCAACTTTAAATAAAGAACAACAGCAAAATTTGGGTAAAAATTACAAATTGCCCCTTATATCAGTGATGGTATAAGCACACTCCTCTAATTCAGGGAAACTCCTAACAAGTGATGTTGAGGACAATCCTGAGCGAAGCCTATCCCAATAGGAACGTGCAACGACTAGTCGAAAGACGTAGGGTACATTTTATGTATTCGAAACGGGGAGATACTCTAAATTTGAGTATAAGATATAGTCTAAACCCACTCGTTATTGAGTGTTAAAGTATAGCGAAAGCTAGGGTATTAATTGGTAACACTTGCTGGTCGTTTCCAAGTTTCTAGATTTTTAACTTTAATGCAACAACAATCAACTGCTATAGATACAACTACAGCATCTTTAAACTCACAAGGATCGTCTATGCGTGAGCAGGAGAAGTATTCGCAATCTTTAGAAGCTAGGTTGAATAGATTAACCAACGCAGGTATTTCACTTGCCGAAAGCTTAGGAGATGCTGTTTTAACTGATGGGTTAATCGCCTCGGTTGAAGCAATAGAAAGATTAGCAAATGCCTCTGAAGATGTCGTAGATACAATCGGATTTCTTGCACCTGCATTTGGTATCGCTGGAATTGCAGTCGCTGGATTTAGCACTAAGATACGTGGTATGGCTGCAAGTATTATATTCGCTGAAACTCAAGAAAAACGTATGATTGCTACTACTAAAATACTAACAGGTGCATGGAGAGGGTTGTTAGCTGCCACTGGTGTTGGGTTAGCATTTGCTGTTGTAGGATTTTCTATTGAAAAGTTAATATCATCAGTCGGGGCACATATTCAAGCACAAGAGGAATTACAAGCAAATAATGAAGCAACTATTGAATCACTAGGAACTGAACGTGAACGAATAGATGAGTTAAGAGCATCTTACGAAAAACTATCCAATGTTGACCGTAACACTGAACAAGAAGCAGAATATACTCGTATTCAGAATGAATTGTCTTCCCTCCTCCCTCTTATCAAAATTGGTGAAAATGAAAAAGGCGATGCAATCATTGCCAATATTTCTGTTGTTGATGATTATATCGAATCATTAGAACGGCAATTAGAGGCTGAAGAAGCATTAGCTAGACAAGAAGCACCTGAAACTATTTCTGAAAATCGTGACATTGTTCGTGATACTAAAGCACAGATTGCAGAAATGGAACAAATTTTAGAAGAGAGACAAAGTGCTGTATTACAGGCAATGCAAGATGACGCTGTTTCTGAATTAGATTTAAGCGTTCTTGAACACTCAGTTGAACGTGCAAAGGCAAAACTTGGTGAATTATATACAGAACAAACTGACGCTGTTTTCAATATTCAAGAAGCATATCGTTCACTTGGTAATACAATTGACGGAATATCTAATTCTGATGTGCAATGGTTGTCGATTCAAGCAACCGACGCTAACCTTGCAGCTAGTGAAATAGATAAGTATGCTGATAAGATTCTCAATCTAAAAGATTCATTAGGTGAAGGATTTTCTCTTGAAGGTATGGATTTAACACAATTAGACGCTATTAGCGGTGTCATGGATAATGTTTCTGACTCTGTTGAACAAGGAACTATTGAATGGCATGAAAATAAAAACGCATTAGTCGAAGCTAAATTTAGTGCTCAAGATGCTGTTCAAATTGTTAACATCCTTGCAGGAGAAGAAGACAAGTTAGCACAAGTAACTGCCGGTGCTGCGGATATGATAGACGAAGAAACTGGAGCATTAGATGAAAACACAGCAGAAAAATGGGAAAATGCTGAAGCTGCTGAGATGTTATTTGGTGTTACTTCTGCACAAATATCCAAAATGGAACAGGCTATTCAGGTTGTAGCAACATTATCTCAAATGGAAAATTTAAATGCACAACAAAAAGAAATGCTTGCAGGTGCAACAGGATTCCTTGCAGAAATGTATCCTCACTTATCAGGTAATATTGCAGAAAATATTGGTTGGATTCAAACTGAAATGGTTGCTATGGCAGATTTAAACGGTGCGAGCGGAAATAATGCATCAACTATGATGAGCAATCAGGACGCTGTTACACGTAGTACTATCTCAGCATCTAATCAACGCATAACTGCACTAAGAAACGAAGCAAGGGTATTGCAACAGATTGTCAATGCTCACGTTGCAGCACAGCAGTCTCGTGGTCGTACAGATGGCATGGTTGCGGAAAATGGGTTTATTCGAAATATTATGTCTGTCCGGATTCCAGAAGTTAGTGGTCAATTAAGCAAAGCTTACTCTACTAGACAATCAGCTACATATGGTGGTATCATCCCTAAAGACTATTCATCATCTTATCCATCCTCCCCGCGCTATAGTGGTGGCTCAGGTTCAAGTGGAGGTTCATCAGGTGGAAGTGGTAGTCGAGGTGGTTCAGGCTCATCTGGTAGTAGTGGTAATCAGAAATCTCCTGAAGAAATTGCATGGGAACGTGCAGAAGCATCATTACAAAAATATATTAATAAATTAGAAGACTATGATTATCAAATTTCTCGTCAACAGTCTCTTCGTAAGCAAATGGAAGAAGGCTCTGCCGAATATAATCAATCTATTAATAAAGAAATCGATTTAATGGAAGCACGTCAAGGTGAAATTAACCGTTACAAGTCTTCTATGCAAAAAATTATCAATCAAGATAAAATTTCATCTGAAAATAAACGTAAATTAACTGAACGTGTTAGAGACTTATCTCTTGAGTACCTTGAATTAGATAATAAAATTCAAGACTATATTAATACTCAACGAGAATCCATTGCTAATGAAAGCATAGACTTACTTAAAAGTGCGATGAATAAACGAATTGAGTTATTAGAAGGAGAAAGAGATAAAGAATTATCTTTATTAGATGAACGTGCTGATGCTTACTCTGATTATATTGATGAAAAATTGAATCAACTAGACAGAGAAGAGTCTGAAGATGATTTCCGTGGTAGTGAACAAGATTTGATGACGGAACAGGCAGATTTACAAAATCAAGTTGATATCCTCTCATTAAATAATACAGAAGATGCTGCTTCTAGGAAGCGTGAATTACAAGAACGATTAAATCAATCTATTCTAGAATTAGAAGAATTACGTGATAATCGGACTTCTACTTTACGCAAACAAAGTCTACAAGATGAAAAAGAAGCATATCAAGAAGAAGTTGAAAGTAAGAAATCTGCTATTCAAAAACAATATGAACAACAGTTGCATTACTATGAAGAACAACTTAAAAATGAACAATACTTTGCAACATTACGTGAACAGGTTATGGCTGGTAATATGAAAAATATCCAAAATATCATCAATGGGTATTTAGATGGTTTTAAATCTTATAATCAGTCTGTTGTCAAAGGAATGGGTTCTAGTTGGCAAGAATTAGTTAACATTATGAAAACGGCAAATGATTTAACGAATCAAATTAATAATTCTTCCGATAGTGTTTCTAAATCCAAGTCATCAGGTGGGTCATCTTCTAATAATAATTCCAATAAAAGCTCTAATTCGTCTGGCAAAGCCAAGAAAAACAGGTATCACACTGTCAGTAAAGGAGACACCTTGTGGGATATGGCTCAAAAGTATTATGGAGACCCTTACATGTGGACGAAGATAGCTAAGGCTAACAAGAATCCAGATCCTTATAAATTGAAGATAGGTAACAAGTTTCTAGTACCTTATCATAAAGGTGGAGTTGTTGGTGGTAAATCAAATAAATTAACTGACTTAGCCAACAGTATATTTAACTCTGAACCAAATGAACAAGTTGTTAAATCGTTAATCGGTGAATTGCAAATACCGCCACAAAATATTCCGAACGTATTTAAGACAATGGGTAAATTGGTTAGCTCTGCATCAATGGCGGGATCAACTGGTGGGAACAGTTATAGTCTTACTATTGAGAACTTAAACGGTGGGGCTACAAAGCAAGACGGTGAAAGGTTAGGTCAAGCATTTAAAGATTTTATTAAGAGGTCAGGTGGGTAACTCCATCTGTTCTCTTTTTTGTTTTGGAGGTGTATAAATGACAATAAGTGAAAGTTTAGACTTTAGCTATGCAGGGGTTCAATCTTACACTAAAGGATTATACAATGTTTCAACTAGTGGTGGATTATATGAAGAAGAAATTGCAGGTAATCGATCAATTAATGAAGATGAAGATATTCAAGGTAATCGATATTTAAAAGATATTGATAACCAACCATTAGAATTTCCTGTTTCTTTTTATTTTAGAGATAAATTTGACAGAGAAAAAATTAGAGATACTACCCGTTGGTTATTACAAAATAAATATCAACCATTGATATTTAACAATTACCCTGACCGAATATTTTACGCTATTGCAGTTGGTTCGTATCGACTTATTCATAACGGGTTAGAACAAGGGTATTTACAGTTAAATTTTCGTTGCAAAAATCATTATGCCTACTCCCCTACTATTCAATCTGAATCATATAATTTATCTAATAACATAACAAGTGGGACAGTTATTGATTTTGAAAATAAAGGTGATATGGATGTTCAGCCTGTTTTACATATTCAAAAAGTAGGTGCAGGAGATATTTCATTTACCAACCTCTCAGACGAAGGTAAAACGATGTCTCTTAACAATCTAGTTGACGGAGAAGAAATAACGATTGATTGCGATAGTGCAGAATTAAACACAATCACAGGATACAACAGATATAATGATTTTAATTTTAATTGGTTAAATTTAATTTATGGAATAAATAGAATTAATGTTAAAGGAAATTGCATTTTCTCTTATACTTGTCAATTTAAAATTTATTAGGAGGTGAAGGATTAATTGGATATAACTAAAAACGACATACGTATATTTCTGCATAAGCCTAATCGAGATAGCTTAGGTGAAATTTCAATTTTCAAAAACCCTCAGCATAAGCCAATATTAGGAAAAGTTAATGAATTAACCTTCACTCTCCCCCACTTTGATGATAATGAAAATGATAATAAATATTTTAATTTAATACGTGAACGGTATTTGTTAAAAGTTAAATATTTAAATAAAGAAGAATGGTATATTGTTGACGACATTACTAAAAGTGGAAGTCGAGAAGGTAACGAAAAACAAATAAAAGCTTTTCTCCTCCCTTATGAAATGCGTGGAGACCGTTTGTTTAGTTGGGATGGAGTTTTAGTTAACGGTGAGTACAGAAAAGAATCTTTGACTATTGAACAGATAACAAACAATGTGATCGCTAAAGTAGCATGGACGCTTGATTATGTAGACATTGATTTATTCGACATTTATCGTTTCTTTGATTTCTCAGACAATATAACAGTGTTAGAAGCTTTATATGAGATTGCAAATGAGTTTAATGCAATTATCCTATGGGATACAGAAAATAGAACATTTGGTTTTTATCATCAAGACAACTATGGAATTGATAAAGGTATTCTACTTTCGCAGAATAAATATTTAAAGTCAATTGAAGATCAAATCAAACCAAATGATATCATTACTCAATTAATTCCAGTAGGAAAAGATGGAATCACAATCAACTCTTTGAATTCGACGGGTAGTTCGTACTTGATGGATTTTTCCTATTTTATGCAACCATTTAAGCCATCTGCAAAGTATTGGAGTGACATTGAAAATAAAAGTTGGAGTGATATAGATGAGTAGTAATACAATAAATTACAACTTAATTAAACCGGAAACAAGTGACAATATAGGAGTTACTATTAGCGATTTAGCTAATAATTTTGAAACTGTCGATGTAGAATTAGATTATAACAAAACAGAAAATAACAGCCTACGTGAAGATGTTAATGAGAATAGCACTCGATTAGGCAATATTAATAAAAAGTTTGATGACTTTAATTTTACCAAGGTTTCACCTTCTTATTATGATACATTACACCTGCCTTCTGATACAGTCATGCAATGTATGGTCATTAATGAACAGACAAATGAAATGTATGTGTCTCAATTAGATGGACAACAAACAGGTGTTGAAACCTATTTGTTGTCAAGGTTTACTCTTGAAGGTGTTTACCTTGATAATATGAAATTAATCAATGGAGGTCACAGTACTTCTTTTGGCATTGAGAACATAGACAACGATGTGTACATATGGTCAAATTATGAAAATGAAGCAGGAACAACTTATGACTTAGCTCGATTTAAATACACTCCCAATACCACTTTAACAGAGGATTCAAGTGAAATTCAAAGATATGATAAGTTTACTACTGAATACGTTGTTCCTGCTATTGACCAAAAAAATGGAAGAATAGCATTTAGAGTTAAACATACGGAAACAACTCAAACTATTGAATTAAGAGATTTAAGCGATGTAAAAAATGGAACTGATGACATTTTAGCAAGTTATGAGATCCCTACTTCAATTAACTATATGCAAGGCATGTCTATTGACGGATATGATTTGTATTGGTACTCAGGAGACTCTGACGCTACAAATTACCCAAGCGTAATTACATTAGTTGATATGCAAACAGGAGTAATTAAAGAACAATTAGATGCTAATTTTGGTAAGGGAATCAATGGTTATTATGAGGAAAATTTTCATGAACCAGAGTCTATTTATCTATATACTGAACCACAAACAGGTTCCAAATCGTTATTCGCAGGTATGGTCACAGATGAAGCAGTCAGACGTAACAATAAAATTTATGCTTTTCATAGCGTGGGGAATGAATCAAAGTTCTTTGGGATGATTGCACAAAAACTACAAGCTTATCGCCTAACTCAGAGTGATGGCTCGGCAAAAAGAATTCCTACAAAAACAACATTATTATCGACAATCAAAGAAACTGGTTATTATTACTTTTCTAGCATTGATTTTGCTGAATTTTCGGATTTGCCTTCAGGTATGACAAGCGGTGGTGCTTATTTAGAAGTAACACCTCAAGCACCTAATAATGGGACATTCCATCAACGGTTAACAAGACATACAAGTGTAGGAAACTTTCAATCTTACATAAGAGAAATAACTGACGGAACAACCGTCGGTTCATGGTACTCAATCAATATGTCTAGTAGTTTAGTCTGGAAAAATATACCTCTGCAAAATGGGGCATCTAATGAAACAGACTATCCTTTTCAATATGCTCAAAGTGGAACGACTGGTTATATTAGAGGTCGTGTTAATGTACCCAGTACAGACGGTGTAACATTTGCAACTATACCCGAAGAGGCTAGACCAAAACAATCAACTTACTTCAATGCGAGCGTCGCTGGCACAACAGGGTTTAGAAAAGTGATGATTGATTCACTTGGGAATGCTAGTGCCTATGGTGTTTTGGCAAACGACTCTTCTGCTATTACATTTTTATATTTAGATATGACATATCCACTAGGGTAGTTGAGCCATGAAAATAGAATTAAGAGAGGAGGAATTTAATCAATGACGACATGGGACAGTCTAACCTCTCAAACATTGGAAAGTAGTTATTGGCTATCTGACAACCTAAGCCATGCATTAATTAACTACAATGGATTAGTTCAGTCTAAGCAATCCGAATATGATAGTTTAATAACTCAACGCACACAATTACTGACCGATATGTCTAATAAAAACTCTGAAATTTTTAATGTAGAAACTGAATTGGCAACCACTAGAGATATTATCGATGTAAAACAATCTCAGGGTTTAGACGCTAGTACGGAATTGGGTCAAGAATCAGACTTAGAGATTCAATTATCAACATTAAATAATGAAAAAGATACTATTCAATCAGATTTAGATGCTAATCTAGCATCGTTAAATGATATTACTACCCTATTATCATTTGAGAATAACTTTACTCAATTGCAAATCGATGAATTAGCACCCTTCCGTAATACAGCAATATGGGAAAATAGTAATATTGCAACTGTTGATGATTTATTGACTGCTAGTAAAGAATACTTTTCTACTATTAATTACCCTAAAACTGATTTACGTATTAGTTTAGTTGATTTATTAAAGATTGCCGATGTGCCTGATAATGTTAAAAATTTAACCATTGGAGACAAAATTAATATCTACTATGAAGTATTTGACATTAGTGTTCAATCACAAATTATTGAAATGGATTTGGATTATGAAAATGGTGGAATTAGTCTTGTCATTGCAAATACACATGATGTTATTGCAAATCCTGATGAGGAAATGTTTGACCAAATCTACAAAAACGTCAGTGTTGCAGGGGCAGTTTTAAGAGAAAAGTACAAATGGGATAAAGTAACAGGCGTAGAAAATACTATAATGGACTACATAAACAGTTCATTTGATGCTGCTCAACAAGAAATAACTTCAGGTGTTAATGAATCTGTAACGGTAAATAGACGTGGAATTACCATTAAAGACTCTGATGATCCTAACCGTTTTATTCGTATGACAAACAGTGTTATAGGTCTGATAAAAGACGGTAAAAATTTAGGCGTAGCTATTTCTCCTGACGGCATTGTAGCCGACTATCTTTATGGAAAAATAATAGCTGGTGCTAATCTTGCTATCGAAAACGAGTCAGGTACTTATACCATAGATGATGATGGGTTTGTTATTACTCGAACTGATGGATTAGTGAAAACCGTACTTGATTCTAATAGCGGTATTAAAATACAGAAAAAAGAAGGCAATAATTGGATAGATCAATTGTATTTCGATACTGATGGCAATGGAATATATAGAGGTTCAATTACTAGTGACGATGGTCAGGGCAACAAGGTTGAAATAAATAGTGGGACTATGACTACGACTGAAAATAATGAGACTGTAGCTAGATTGGCTAATTATAAATTAGAATTGTTTGACAGTCCAAAAGATAATCCTAACTATATAGGTGGAATAGTCGGTAGACTCGCAACCGTATGGGGAGAATCAACTAATAGTGATCGTGGAATTTCTCTAGTAGGTAGTGCTGACTACGTAACTATCGGTAAAGATGTTGTTGGAGATTCAACAAGCAAAAGATGGATGATGTTTGATTTTATAGATCGTAAAACTACACTTGCTGGTGGAGACAATACATCAGACTCGGGAGAACTATTGTTATCTTCTACATGGTCTGGAGGTACTGCTGACGGTAAAGTATCTAGTATAAGTGCCAGAAACTATACAGATAACAATAGTGTGGCTTGGTCTAATTTAATGTTTTATACCGGTAGAGATAATCGTTCTCCGGGTGGGTCAAATGAACGATTTGGCTTTGAAGTATGGCAATATCGTGGAACTGGTGACGGTTCTAATAAGCAAATGTTAAAAATCGATACTGATAGTAGCGGAAAGGCTTTTACAGGAATTTATACTGATAAAGCATATTTGCCATACGACACTAAAATACAGGCGGGAAATGTAAGTCAAAAATACTTTCAAGGTGTAGGCATGAGTATGTCATCGTCTTTAGAGAGTATAAAGGGAGCTTTAAATTATAATGCAGTTATGTATTATCATTATTGGGATTTAACGGTAGGAACTGGTTCTTACACCTTTGGATATGGAGATTTTTCATTCAGTGGGGCAGAAAATATATTTCATGTACAAGGTCAAGCAGTTGGGACAGATGCAAGTTGTGTGACCGTTAGTGTTGACAACATGAGCTCTACGGGTTTCCGTATGTACGTTAGAGGAACTGGTGCAAAAGATATATCTAATCAAACATTTAGGGTTCATTTTATAGTAACTTATGAACCAAATTAAAGGTGGTTTCTATGATTGAAATGAGGGAAATAACCAATACAAGTTGGACGATGCAAGGGTTTGATTTAAGTGAAACAGATGATATTTATTCGATAAGTGAAGGAATAATTACTTCTGACTCGGAAGATTATTTATTGGAGAATGTGTCTTTTGATGTTTCGCCTGATTCAGAATCTGATATCCTTTATGATTTATATATTGTTTATGATAAAGATATTAATAAATATGAATACCATTTGGATAAAACATTTCTTAGCGACGGATTTATGCCTGCTTATTCAGGCGAGAAAAAACTAACTCATACGATACTAAGTATAAGAGTCAACACGCTTGGAGAAAAGACTGGTTATTTTTGTGTTGTTACACAACCTGAAGGAGTGCTACGTACAGATGATGGTTATCCAGACAAAAACAATCCAGAGGTGATTGTTAATGAGTAAGCTAACACCAAATATTAAAAATTCAAAAAGTAAGAAGCCTAAAAGCAAGAAAAAAGTATCCTTAGAGGACTTAGAAAAACGAATTAAAGAAATAGAAAAACAATTAGGAATAAAAGGAGATAAAACATGAAAATAAATATTGAGGAATATCAGGTTAAAAATCTAGTCATGTTTTTGAATCGTTGTGAATTTAAAGGATTAGAAGAGGTTCAAGCGGTTTCAGAAATTCTTGATATTTTAGATAGTACGATAAAACAAGAAGAAAAAGATAAAGATATTATTAAGAAATAACTTAACCTAATAAAAGTGCTGTTTTATCCTAAAATCATGTTAGTAAATGGAAGTAAATGAGAGATATATAGAGTAAATAGAAGATAATATTTCCGTATTTTTAGAGTGGGGTCTCTCCCCTGCTCTTTTTTATTTGCAAGAATTTAAGGAGGAAAGTTATGAACAATTTCGAGTACACCAATCCGATTATACATAAAAGGCGTAGTGGTACAAATGACGATCATTTTATCGAAATTTCAGAACTACATACTATAAACAACAATGGTCAAATCGTATTAACTGAGCTTCCTAATGAATACGAAAGGGTTCAAGTTGAAGGTAATAATATAACTTGGAAAGAAGTTACTAGAATTGACAACACACTCAAAACAGATGAATTTAAAGTGGATTATAAAAATAAAATTGTTACCTTTAATATTAATCATGTTGGCGTACAATTATTATTCTCATATCTTGGTACGGGACTTACGTATTTGCCTACTTCGATGATATATACATCAGAAAATAATGGGGATGTAACTGAGACTTTAAAACAATTGACTGATACAACTGAACAGGCTAGACAGGATGTAATCGAAACAGATAATACTGTTCAGACAAATGAATCCACTAGACAATCTCAAGAGCAAACAAGGGAAACACAAGAGACAACCAGACAAAGTAATGAAACTACAAGAGAATCTGAACATGACGCATCTATGCAAGAATTAGATGAAGCCGTATCAACAACAAAACTAAATTATCTTGAACCTGTCGCAACTTATAACGATATTTCTACAACCTACCCTTCTCCTTCTGTTGGCGACTCTACTATTGCTGAAGATACAAGAATTAGGTATAGGTATGATGGTGCAAATTGGGTGGGAATTCAGCAATTAGACACAGGTAACTCTAGCGTTATGGGTAATTATCTTATGGAGTTTAATACATCTACGAATACATTAGATTTCAAATATATAGGAGGTTAATAAATGTCACAACAAATCGGCTACGGTTTTCTTGGTTCACCCGACATTGAGGTGAGTACCTCTAATAAAGAAATTATACCTATTAAACGTGAAAACGTAAGACATGTATTTTACAAGTTTAGTTTTAAATCATTTCAGGATGTCCACGTAAAAATAAACGGTGGAGATCCTATTTTTCTAGAAGCAAATGAATGGTTTACAACTGAAAGTGAAGATAGGTATGTTGATAGTCTCGTAATTGTTGAAGCTGATATCAACTATCGTTGGCTAGGTGGGTATAAATTTTAAAGGAGTTGATAAAACGTGGGTTTTATCGTGATTTCTCCAATCATATGTGGTAGTAAATCGAAGTAAATGGAAGTTAAACAGAATTTGAATATTTATTCATTTTACATATAGGAGGTAAAGTATGGGTTTTATAAAAAATAAGTTTGGTTCTGGTGCTAATTTAAACTTTCTTGAACCAGTTTCAACATTTTCTGCTATCTCTACTACTTATCCTAATCCAAAAGTTAAAGACTCTACATTCGTATTAGATAATGGAACACGTTACAGATACAGTGGTAAAGAATGGGAAAATATTGGTCAAGTGGTGATTGATAATGGTTCAGTTATTGGCAATTACTCCATTACATATAACACAGATAATCAAACGTTAGATTTTAAATTTATAGGATAATAAATAAGGAGGAAGATTAAATGGCAGTACATCCTTTAAAGGATTTTTTAACAACACTTAAAGATGGAGTAAGTAAAGCATTGAGAGTTAAAGGTGAAGTAGAACTAACAGGGAGTACTCTTGAAAAATACGGCGCAACAATAACACAAAGACCTGATGCCACAACTGTACCTGTTGGTTTTATCTATATGGCAGTTGATACGCAGGAAATGTGGCAATCTAATGGAACATCTTGGGTGGTGGTATAGATGAGTTTAATTGATAACCTTAAAGCAAAAAACTACACAGACAAAGCGATTGAAAAAATCAAACAAAAGCTAGAAATTGACAATTATCAACATTTAAAAAAATACACTGTAGAAGTAAGAAATAAAACAAGTGTAAACTACACAAACAAGCAAACCCAAATTAACACGAAGTTTCCAATAGGTCTTGTGAAAAATGAAAAATGTTTAGTTGTTAGGGATTCGAGTGGTAACATCATTCCTCACCAATGGGAAGATGACAGAGATGTTAAACTTTCTTATGACAGTAACAGAGGGCGATACAGTGACGGTAGTTTAAAGGCAGGGTACATTTGGATTGAATCAAGCATACTAGCGGGAGCAAGTGCCGTATTTGAGGTAGTTGTCTATCCTGATGAAGTTTCCGAGCATTCGCAAGTTGTTACGGGTTCGGTAGATGAGACAGATGTCACACTGGATAACGGCACTATATTGATGAGTTTCCCAGAGTCAAAATTTTACGAATTACAGGAAATTAATAATAACGGAAATATCGAAAAAATGTTAAACAGAATACAAATTGGGTATAGCGGTGTAAATTACCTTGTTGCTGCAACAAATTATCGAAACGTTTCAACAGAAATCAATGGTAGCGGGGTTATTTACAAAGAGTTCAAAGGGGTTAACATGTTTTTTAAAGATGGAATTGACTTGTGGCAAGTGACATACCGCACTAGACTATTTAAAAATGGAATTATCAAACAGCGTGTCGACTTTAAAAACATGAAAGATTTACTTGCGAGTGAGGTAACAAATGCAATGAACCGTTTTGCTTTTACTGGCACACATACCCTCGCAGGCGGAGTTACACAAACATCATGGACGCAAAACACAACAAAGCGAACGGCGGTTATTGTTTCTGCGGTGGGGGATGAGCCGAGAGGTGGTAATGATATACCGACTATTTATGCACATGCACAAATAGTTGCCAATTCTCCGTTATCCGGTGATTTTGAGATGTTGGCAGGATTTAAGAGCAACAACAATACGGCAGACATAACATCAGGTAGAACCTATACTTCCCAGTACGAAATAAATATGGTCGGTGTGGATACTGCACAAAATGAATTAACACGTTCTTTAAACACTTTGATTGGTTCGATAACCGATAAAATGCCAATAACTTTAAAAAATGACATCCTACAAAAAACGGGGCAAGTAACAAAACATTTACTTGATTACTACTATGATCGTTATGGAAATACACCTGTAAATGGGTTACACCCACCAACTGCCGCTAAACTAGGGCTGCATAAATTATATGGTGATTACACACTTGATGAGTTATCCGCTGAGTATAAAAACACCCTATCCACTTTGTACGGGGAAATTACTATCGCCTCTTTGTGGGATCAAAGAAAAGTGGATGCGTTTTCTTTGGATATTGCAGGAAGATTATTTCCACTAGCTTACGAGTTTTATAAAGAATACACCAAATTAAATAACCAAACAGAGGTTAATTTTTATGAAGGAATCATTGAAGCATATACCGAAATGCTATGTAGTTCCTATGAACAGCAGGGATTTATAGGGTTAGTTTATACCACAGGGAATAACTCAAATGCAAATGCAATGGGTCTACATGGCATAGCGCTAGGCTTAAAAGTAAAAGATATTGCATATGCAAATTATACAAGATGGTTGAATATCTACGATGCGAATTTAGTAATATTCCAAGAATTTATAAGAGGGGAAAATATTCTTGTAGATTTAAAAACACAAGGATTAAGTGTGGCTAACTATTATCACTACGCTTTGTTCGCTATGTATGAATATTCCAGGGCTTGCGATTTGATGGGTAGCGAACCGATACTAGACCTAACCTCGTATGGAATGACAGGTGCTTCTGCATACGGTGGATTGAAAGAAGAACAATATTGTGTGTCGAGTGCAAGACGGGGGACACATTTGACTTATTCTTATTTGGCATACCTCCTAACCAAAAGCGGAGGGGTATCTGAAAAAGAGCAATCAAATGCGGTATTAGAACACTTAATCAATCAAAATAAACCACTCGCCGGAACAGAGTTTCCACTCGATAATTTCTGGAATCCAACAAGCACGGAAAACGGAAGCATTTGTATCACAACCCAAAGTTTTGGTAGTTTAATTGACTATCTGATTAATAAATAATATCAGTTTCTGAAGATGTTATAATGCAACTAACGGATGTCTTTAGTTGAATATCATATAAATAAAATTATCATATAATATAACTCTATTTGAGGAGTTGATAACTAATGGCAGAAAAATTATTAGGAAGATTATATCCAAATGGGAACTTAGAAATCATCAATGAGTTAGTAGAGATTATGCCTACATATGAAGGCACAGAATCCGTTGATGAAGATTACTCATTAGACGGTGAACAAACTTTTGATGGCGAGGGTGAATTCCTCACCTTTTTTAATTATTTATATGGAGTAGATAACGATTTATCTCCTGTAGAAAACTTTGGATTTGATGAGTATGGTAATTTATATTCTCCTACTCTTATAGAAGATAATAGTATTGCCCACCCTATTCAAGCATCTAAAACTTCTACCAAGATCAAAGGAATATTGAGTGAAAAGGTAATCCTATAAAAGACAGGTTTTATCAAGTTATCCCAATTTAAACAAATTAAATATTCTTATATAAAAACGTCTGTATCCCTTGAGAGAGTAAGGGTATGGGCGTTTATTTGTTGACAACGTTGATTTTACAGTATTTCGACTAAAATTAACACAATAAAATCGGAGTTTTATCAAGTAATGAATATTTAATGGTTAAAAATATGCAAGGAGTGAATATATGGCTCAGTTAAGCGACGGAAGTAAAGTTGGTACATTTATTATACAGAATACTAATAATGGAACAGTTAGACCAAGTTCACCTGTAATTGGTCAACAATACTTTGATACTACTTTAGGTAAGCCAATTTGGTATAACCCTGTTAATGAAGTGTTAAGTATTCAAATTACAGCAGCCGCAACAGCAGATGGAAATGTAACAGTAACACTAGATGGTAATGCGACAAATATTACAGTTGATGATGGAATGGCAGAAGTAGCCTCTTTAGATTTGTCAGGAACAGTTACAACAGCAGGTAACGTAACTGTTACTCTAGACGGAGTTTCAACAAATATTGCCGTTGCGTTAAATGACACTGCTGCGATGGTTGCGGATAAAATAAGGGCAACTGTATTTACTGGTTGGACAACAGGAGGAACTTCAGGAACAGCAAATGTCACCTTTACATCTGATACAAATGGAGTAAAAACTGATGCAACATATAGTGTTGGCACAAGTGCTGGTGTAACTGGTATTATGACAACGACAACTCAAGGTGTTAATGCTGATACTGCTATTGAAATTGCTGATAGGATACGAAGCACTGTATTTACTGGATGGACAACAGGTGGAACAATAGGAACGGATACAATTACATTTACATCAGATACATATGGAGATAAGGTAGACGGTTTGTATAGTGAAGGAATAACAGGTGCAACAGGTACGGCAACAACGACAACTCAAGGAACTTTTTGGGTAGATGCTGTAGGAAACGATGCTTAAATGAAAGAATTGTTTTATCAAGTTATAAGTTCAAGTGATTAAGTTCAAAAGAATCATAGACATCAATAAAGTATTAAATATATTTATTATTGTTAAGGTGCACTCAGGTTTTGAACTTGGGTGTGTTTTTTTTGTTTTGATTAATTTTAAAAACTTTAAACCAAGGAGAATGCAAAATGCAAGGAATCTATAAAATTGAAAATATAAATACAGGAAAGGTTTATATCGGTAGCAGTGTCGATATAGATATCAGGTTTAAACAACATAAGTATGATTTAGAAAGTAAAAAGCACCATTCAATTAAGTTGCAGAGGTCATGGAGCAAAACACAAGATCCATCTAACACATTTGTTTTTCAGATTATTGAAAACTGCGATGGTTTAAATCGTCATGAGTTGTTAAAGCGTGAAGAGTTTTTAATAAATGAATATGACTCAATTAAAAATGGATACAATGTTGCAGATGTTTTCGGAGTTTTACCCACAAAGAAAAAGACTAAAAAGAAAATAAAAGAGAATTTTGACATTGTGGAGAACGAGTTTAATCAATGGTTAAAAAGCAGAAAAAACCAATCTATAAATATGAAGTTTAGAATTAGAAATAGGGATTTTTCTAAAACTGTATCAATTCAAAGGCAAGAAGCCTATAGCCATTATAAAAACATATATAACTTTGTTGAAAAACATATGCTACCAAAATTTAAAAATGAGATTATATCACCATTTGATGTTGTCTTAGAGATTTTAAATCATTCATTGTCAAGAAGTGGAACGCAATTTTATATAATAGCAAAACTAAAAAATGGTAAGTATTTAAGAATTCATGCTTCACTAAATATCTTATACGATGCCAATAATCGTATGGGATTAACAGATCATGAGTTTCTACACCTTTCCATGAATCAATCCGAAGAACTGTCACCTTATCTTAGATTACATAAATTTGATAGGAAACCACATTGGCTTGATGACAGATTTAACTATAGCGATGATATTGAAACACCAATGTACAGAGTTGACTGTCTTAGTTATCCTGAAAAATAATTTTAAATACATAAAACAAGGAGAGATTTCATGAACGACAAATTAAACAAATTTAATAAGAAAGATTTATTCTACTGTTACTCCATTAACCTTTTCCATTTTTTAAAGGCTAATGGATTTTTCTATGTTGTAAGGGGAGTTAATCCGAATAACGATTTGAGTTATTGGGTGTTTGAACGTACACCAAATTTCTTAGAGGCACTTACACAATGGAATGAAGTTAAGAAAAAATAAATAAGTAATCCAAGTTAAACAATTTAAAACTAGGGACGTGAAAAAATTTGAGTAAATATATACGTATAAACGATAGTATCTATGACTCTGAAACTGGTGAATATACTAGTCAAGTAGATGCAAGCAAAGAATATAATAACAATTTAATAAATCAATATAATGATAACGTAGAAGATATTGCTGAAATAAATGGCGAGTTAGAATATAAGTTAATTAAAATTAGAAGTGGTCAAGAATTTTACGTATCAAATGTAAAACCTAAATATGAGTTTACAAAAACATTTAAAACGGATGTGAGAGTAATGAAACCAAGTTTATCGCCATACGCAAAAGTATTTATACTTGAAGCTCAACCATATTTACATTATCCAACAAACACGATTGTATGTAATGGTGAAAATCCTTCGTTAGATACGCTGTGTGAATGGTGTGAGGTTAAAGTTGCCAAAATGTATCGCATCTTAAAGGAATTAGAAGATAAAGATGTTATAAAAAGAAGAAAATTAAACGGTCGAACAGTTGTCTATTTTAATCCTTATTTGTATAGTTGTGGGTTAACTGATGAAGTAGTTAATGAAATGTTCAATGAAAGTAATTATAATCCACGTAATAGGCAAGGTTAGTATAATTTATATACTGTAAGAAGAGAAGAAGAAATAAACACTAAAAACGCCTGTACTCCTTGTCGCACAAAGGATATAGCGTTTATTTGTTTATACCTGTGTAGAATTAACCTATACTCGTGTATAAAACTATCACATATATAAATAAAATTATAGATAAAGCAACCTCCAAATAGTCTGAAGGTTGCCCTAGATGAGATTTAATATGCCAAACCTCTCCTCTAGTATATCACACTATCTGAATAAAAGGAATATTAATTATTACAACATTAGGAGTGAATATATTGGATAGCTTACCAACAAAAGTTGCAACACATGACTATCAGATAAAGGGGTTGGATAAAAGGATCGAGTCTGTTGAAATAGATAACAAAACCCTCACTCGACTAACCACTTTACTAGAAGAACAAATGAAAAATAGCAATCAGAAGGATGACAAACACAGCAAAGTATTAGAAAAAATTAACGATAATCTAACTAACTTAAATTCTCGGTTTGAATTGGTTGAGAAGCGTGTTGGGTACTTAGAAAAAAAGAGAAATGAAGCATTGATAGATTTAGGTCAGTTGGGTAAGACAATTATATTTAAGGTCATTCCTACCGTTATAGCAGCTCTATTAGTTGCTTGGTTAGTTTATACATTAGGATGGAAATAAAATTTAGGAGGAATTATAAATGAAAAACAATAACACAATGGTAAGGTTAATCGTAATGGTATTAGTAGGTGTAAACAGTATATCAACTATGTACGGGTATAACTTAATCCCCTACACTGACGAGGAAATTAACGTTGGAATCTCTGCTATCGCATTGGTAGTAAGTGAGTTGTGGAATCACTATAAGAATAACAACTATTCACCAGAGGCTAAGAAGGCGCAGGCAGAATTAGATAAAGCTAAACAATAATTACATATGCAAAATTGCTTAAGGTGTAGGGTTATTCCTATGCCTTTTTATTTTGGATTTGAATAAGAGGAGGAATTTATTAAATGGGTAAATGGATAAAAGATAAGGTTTTTAATAATGCAGATGAGTTCATTAGTTGGTTAGATGATAATTTTGGTGAATTTATAGATGAGCATATCAACGATAATCATATACACCATACTTGGGCTCCAAATCATTCTTCTAATGGCAGTACGTTGCAATTACATAGAAATATGCGTAATTATCATGTTAATACAAATGGATGGAATGATATTGCACAGAATATAACAATTGGTAAAGATGGTGTTATTGTAACTGGACGTACTATTGAAGTTATGCCTGTTTCTGCTTTGTCTTACAACGGCACAAGAGACTTGCACCCTTTTGCATATGAGATGATTGGTAATTTTGATAAGGGTAACGACAAATTAGAAGGATATCAATTAGAGTCAGCTATCAAAGTTTCTAAGTATTTCTATGAGAAAAGCAAAGGTATTGTGTTTCATAGGGAATGTCTAATTAACGGGAAACAACCTAAATCATGCCCTGGAACAGGAATTGAGAAAGATTGGTTTATGGATATGGTTAAGGATAAAAACTTTGGTATAGATAATGTTTCCGAGTCTCCTGAAGTAAAAGAAGAAGATATTCATAGAGAAGATATACAAAGTGCCAATTATCTTCAAAATGGAGATAAAGGAATTGAAGTTAAAAACTTGCAGAAACGTTTAATTAAAGCTGGATATGAGTTGCCTAAATTTGGCGTTGACGAACATTTTGGAGATGAGACAGAATCCGCTGTCAGAGAGATGCAGAAGAAAAATAAAATTACAGTTGATGGACTATATGGTTCAGAATCAGAATCTAAATTGAGTGATGAATTATCTAAACTTGTTGAAGAAAAAGTTGAGGAGCCCAAGAATTCTAAGACTAAATCTGAGACAATTGAAAAGGAATCTCGTCCATTATTAGAAAAAGGTGACAAAGGTAAATGGGTAAAAGAAGCTCAGACTTTACTTGTGAAAAATGGTTATAAATTACCTAAGTATGGAATTGATGGAGATTATGGAAATGAAACGCTTAGTCAAGTTAAGAAATTCCAGAAGGATCAAGGATTGAAATCTGACGGGTTGATTGGCAAAAATAGTTGGGCAAAACTGTTGAAACCTAACCCTAGAAAATCTAAAAATCCTTATGATGGAAAATCAGTTGTTGCTAAAGTCGATGTAAAATTTTACGATTCTCCTCGATGGGACAACCATTCTGGAATTTGCGAAGCTGGACAGAGTTTCCCTCATGTGTTGGGAAAATGTAAGACTGGGAATGGATACCATTATGTTGTAATGAATTCTAGCAAAAATAAACGTTATTATATTACAGCTAATTCTCGCTATACATATTTAAAGTAAAAGGAGAAATCATCTAATGCAAAAAGATTATATTGTATTTAGCCAATCATTAGCAGGTTATTTAATGATGAATCATCATGTTTTAAGAAAACTAAAACAAACTAATAAGCCTAACTCTAATAGAAATATATTTATATTCAATGAGTCTCCTGAGTTATTAAACTTAGTTGAACAATATAAAACAACTAAATAATTAATCTATAAGACTATGAGACCTCACTTTTGTGGGGTCTTTTTTTGTGTCATCAAAAATAAATCAACGAAAGGAAAATGTAAAATGCCAAGAGGGAAAAAGAAAACGCATGAAGAGTTTCTTAGTGATGTTTATAACAAAGTCGGGAACGAATTTATTGTTGTTGGTAACTATCAAAACATGAACACTAAAATACGAATGAAACATAAATCATGTCAACATAAATGGATCATATCACCATATAATTTTTTAAAAAGTCCAACGTGTCCAAAGTGTAGGGTGAAAAGTCATCAACAGTTTGTTAAAGAGGTTGGTGATTTAGTTGGGCGAGAATATACCGTTATTGGGGAATATAAAAAGTACAATGAACAGGTAAGGATGAAACATGAGCTATGTGGAAATGAATGGAGTCCAGTCCCAAATAATTTTTTACAAGGCAGAAGATGTCCTGTTTGTTCATTATATAACGGAAATAAAAAGAAAACAAAAACACATGAAGAATTCGTCGCTGAGGTTTATGATTTAGTTGGAAAAGAGTACACTGTATTGAGTGATTATCAGGGTGCAAACAAACATGTTCAATTGAAACACAATTATTGCAATAATAATTTTCCTGTAACAGCTAATGGGTTTCTGCATGATAGAAGATGCCCTGAATGTGATAAATTAAGCCGAATTAATAAAGGTAATTTTGAACAAAAACTATTTGATAAACACGGTGATAAGTATAAGCCAGTTGAAGAATACACTAATAGCCAAGATCGTATAAAATTCAAGCATAATACGGATGATTGTGGAAAAATATTTAAAGCAAGACCTAATCGAATTATCCTAGAAGGTCAAACGTGCCCATGTCAAAGAACGTATTCGTATGGTGAAAGAAGAATTATGGATTTTATGGATGTTAACAACCAACTTTATGATACTCAATACACATTTAACGATTGCCGTACTTCAATTGCGTTACGTTTTGACTTAGCGGTATTTAGTAATCAAAATAACTTAATGTTTCTGATTGAGTATGATGGCGAACAGCATTTTAAATCCGTTGAATATTTTGGTGGAGAAGAAGGATTTAAAGAAACAAAGACCAGAGATCAAATCAAAAATACATATTGTAAAGATAACGATATTCCACTTATACGTATTCCTTATTGGGAATTTAATAACATAGAAAACATATTGGATAGTTTAATACTTAGAAAAGATAATGGAGTCCAAGGTGACTCTTTTTTTGTACAATAATACATAGAATATCTAGGCAATAACATTACCCCCCCTCTTCTCTATTGTTGAGTTGAGGGGATTTATAAACTTAGTCATATCAACCTTCTACACTATTAGTACAGGTGTACCCGTAATGGCTGACGGAACCGCAATTATAAAGGTACAAAGCACAACAGAAGGCATCGCTACCGCAGGTGAACAGTTTCTAGGCAAGGATGACTCCGAACTACGAAAAGAAGCACAAGAAGTTCTTGAAGGTCATTTACGTGCAATTTTAGGTACGATGACTGTAGAAGAAATCTACAAAAATCGCGAACGTTTCGCACAAGAGGTACAAACACAAGCAGCTGTTGATTTAAAAAAGATGGGGTTGCAAATTGTTTCTTTTACAATCAAAGATGTTCAGGATGAAAATGGATACTTAGAAGCTTTAGGGAAACCACGGATATCGGAAGTAAAACGAGATGCTCAGATTGCTGAAGCAAATGCAATGAGAGATGCTCGTATTCAAAAAGCACGAGCAGAGCGCGAGAGTAAAAGTGCTGAGCTCCTTAGTGAAACACAAATAGCAGAGTCAACGAAAGATAAGGAATTAAAAGTTGCTGCCTATAAGCGTGAACAGGATACATCAAAAGCCGAGGCTGACATGGCTTATAAACTACAAGGGGCGAAATCAGAACAACAAGTAAAACAAGAAGAAATGCAAATTCAATTAGTTGAGAAAAATAAACAAATAGAAATTGATGAAAAGGAAGTTATTCGTAAAGAGCGTCAATATGAAGCAGAGATTTCTAAGAAAGCGGAAGCAGAGCGCTATGCTACAGAACAAAAAGCAGAAGGTGATAAGGTCACTCGTGTCAAAAGTGCCGAAGCTGAAGCCGAAAAAATCCGCTTAGATGGTGAAGCGGAAGCGGAAGCAATTCGTCTTAAAGGGTTCGCCGAGGCTGAAGCGAAAGAGAAATTAGCGGAAGCAATGGCCAAATACGGAGAAGCAGCAATACTTGAAATGATCATTAATATGCTTCCTGAATTCGCCGGAAAGATTGCTGAACCAATCAGCTCGATTGATAAAGTGACCGTTGTTGACAATGGTAATGGTGATGGTGACGGAGCTGCAAGAATGAGTAATTATGTAACAAAATTAATGAGCCAATTACCAGAAACCTTAAAGGACGTTTCTGGTGTTGATTTAAAAGGCATGCTAGATAATGTTGCTGCTAAAAATGAATCAAAAATCAATGAAAGCTTATCTAATTCGGTGAAGTCAAAGACTGATATCGATACAGGAGATATAGATTAGTATAAATCAACAAAAACACACGGGGCCTTGCTCACCTAGGGCAATAAGAAAAGCCCCGTCGTGACGCTTTTTGTCACAGATAGGATTGACTCAGGGACCTCGAGCGTGTGCATTCGAAATAAGCAAACCACTTATTTCCGGGTAGGCGTTAGAGCTGGATGCTGCCTAAACATGTCAAAATTATCTATACGAAATCAATCCTACGCAAGAACATAGGTGAAGGGGCTTATTACCCCTTCACTTTTTTATAAAAATCATTCTCTTTTTGCTTTTTTATGACACGCATCAATAGCATCTCTCATTAAACCATCTAAATTATTTTCTTTTAGAACATTTAACCCTGCCCAAGTAACGCCACCGGGTGTTGCGACTTGGTCTTTTAATTCCTTTGGTGATTGACCAGTCTTCAGCATCGATGCTGCTCCACCAATCATTTCAGCAACAAGTTTTCTAGCCTTATCTTCTGTAATCCCAGATTCGAGCGCACTATTTACTAGTGATTCAGCTATCTCATAAATAAAAGCAGGAGCACTACCAGTAATTGGAGTTAACTCATGGATTTGTTGCTCCGATACCTTCTCGAAAACCCCAATACCTTTAATTAAATCCTCGACAACATTTTGATGAAACGATTGAACGTATTGACCAAGTGTATATAGTGTTGTTGACTGTCCAAGTTCTGCCGCTGTATTTGGCATAATCCAAGCAACTGGAGTACCCTTCGGTAATTGTTGCTCTAATTGAGTTGGTCCAATTCCCGCCGCCACGGTAATAACTAATTGACCATCTATAATCGGGTTTATTAATCTAAGTACTTCGTCATGTGCCTCGGGCGGCATCGCCAAAACAATAATATTGAAGGTTGTTAATTCTTTCTCCCATTCTGTTTTAACTGCTACATCATAAGTATCTTGTAGATTAATAAGCCTTTTTTGATTACCATTATTTGTTACAGAAATTTCAAATCTACTGTCTTTTACTAACCCGGCAATAATAGCCTGTGACATTCTACCTGCACCAATAAATAAAACTTTTATAGTTTGTTCCATAACTATTCTCCTAACGATTTAAAAGTGTATCCTTTTAGAATCACGTTTTAGCTTTAAGCATATCCCCTTAATTACTCAGATGCAATTTTTTGCTTAATTATTCAATTATATATAGACATAAACAAAATGAACCATTAATGCCTTTTTATTTGCAAACAAACTTATCATAAGGTTAATTTTCAGTATAAGCTATTTTTATCCCCAATCGAATCAATGTAAACAATTATCTTGTGCCATTGTTTACTATCGATATATAATAAACTTTTGATAGATTTAAACATATTTATTTTTTAGCTATATAAGAAAGGAGAACCGTCTGTACATGCAATCCATAAGAACCGTATGTTCAAAGATCTCACAACATTCGTTATTCACCAATATAATTATCGGACTAATTCTTATAAATTCAATCCTCGTTGGGTTAGAAACGTACTCTTCTATTGTGGAACGGTATTCCTCCTTGTTACATATAGTAGACAGGCTATTACTTTGGATATTCACAATTGAGATACTGATAAGATTAATAGGAAGTAAATCGATTGGATCCTTTTTTAAAGACCCTTGGAGTGTCTTTGATTTTATCATTGTTTTAAGTGGTCATATTTTAGTCGGTAGTCACTATATTACCGTCTTAAGAATTCTCAGAGTATTACGCGTACTAAGGGCAATTTCTGTCATTCCTTCACTTAGAAGAATAGTCAACGCCCTCATACTTACTATCCCATCGATGGGGACCATTCTATTATTACTAGGAATCTTCTTTTACATTTATGGTGTTATTGGTACGATGATGTTTCAATCAATAGCTCCCGAATACTTCGGTACATTGCACGATTCTCTTCTAACTCTTTTTCAGGTTGTTACCCTTGAATCATGGGCAAGTGGCGTAATGAGACCAATTCTAGCAGAAGATGGTTCGGCTTGGTGGTATTTTGTTAGTTTTGTTTTGATTGGAACCTTCGTGATATTTAACCTGCTTATCGGTGTTATTGTTACTGATGTAGAAAAAGCTAATAATGAGGATTCACCTTCACCAACCGATGTAAAACTAAACGAATTGCAAGCCGAGTTACAAGAAATTAAACAGGTTTTACAAAATAACAAAAAATAAAAAACCCCATAGCCATCAATTCGGCTATGGGATTTTTATTTTAAATTGCAGAAATAAAGTGCCTAAACACATTTCTAATACATATAACCATTACCCATTTTGTTGCATACATCAATAAAGCATTAAAGCTATAAGGTAGAAAAAACCCCTTTTTAACTCACAGGCTAAAAAGGGATTTTTAAAATATTAAACTGCTGTTGTTTTCAACTGTACATCAATGTTGCCTCTTGTTGCTTTTGAATAAGGGCAGAAATCATGTGCTTCTTTAGCTAACTCTTCAGCCTCTTTTTGACTGACCCCTTTTACCTCAATATTTAGGGTTACACCTATTTTAAACCCGTTATCTGCTGGATCCTTCAAAAAGTCTACGTCAGCTGTGATTTTAGATTCAATTTCTTTCTTTTTCTCCTTAGCCTTATGATTAAGTGCCCCATCATAGCATGCAGCATAGCCAGCCGCAAATAGCTGCTCAGGATTGGAACCTTTTTCATCAGATTTTCCAGCTGCAGGATTAACAAGTTTTAAGTCAATTAAACCATCATCAGATTTAACGTTACCCTCACGTCCGCCTTTTGCTGTTGCATGTGCTGTAAAAATTGGTTTACTCATTAAAACCACTCCTTTTATTAAATTAGATCCTTATAAGAATCTTATTTTAATCAATTCTACTTAGTCTATTCCTTTTCCTACCAAATATTAAACATAATCTACGTGAAAGTTTTAAAAAACGGGAAATCCAATTGGATTTCCCGTTTTTATCATCACTACACTGTTATAAAAAATAAATTATGTTAAAACTTTTGTTCTATTTAAAATAGCAACAGCGTTTTTAACTCGTTCCTCGGAAGGGGGTTCAACACCTTCTAATTTATATTCCAAACCAAGACTTTGCCATTTATAAATACCAAGTTTGTGATATGGAAGAACCTCGATTTTTTCTACATTAGTTAACGTTTGAATAAAATCAGATAAAGAATATAAATACTTATCAAAATCACTTATGCTTGGAACCAGTACATGACGAATCCAAACAGGAACCTGCTTCTCAGATAAATAGTTTGCTAAGTCTATAATATGTTCGTTAGACATTCCAGTCAGTTCTTTGTGTCGATCGGGATCTATATGTTTTAAATCCAATAAGACCAGATCCGTTAACTCTAACAATTCATCCAAATTTTTCATGAAGCGAGGAGAGCGACTAAAGCATCCACCAGAGCTATCAATGGTTGTATGAACACCCATTTTTTTCAGCTCTCTAAACAGCTCAATTAAAAATTCCAGTTGTAAAAGTGGTTCCCCCCCACTTACTGTTACGCCGCCATTAGATGATTGGAAAAATGGAAGGTAGTCTTCGATATCTGCAACGATTTCTTTAACAGACATCTCTTTCCCTTTATTAATTTTCCAAGTATCCGGGTTATGACAAAATTGACACCGGAGTAAACAGCCTTGAGTAAATATCACGTAACGTAGTCCTGGACCATCGAGTGTTCCACAAGTTTCTATTGAATGGATCCTTCCTTTCATGTTGTTCGCCCTCCCTCATTCTATTAAGGCCGGGGGGAGACCCCCCGAATATATAATCTAACCTTTATGCATCAAGTCCCTCTCAAGTTTGGCGGGATTACTTAGACGCTAATGGCTTGTTTACTTACATACTTTCGTGGAATGTTCGATTAATAACATCTATTTGTTGATCTCTAGTTAGTTTAATAAAGTTTACTGCATATCCTGATACACGGATTGTCAGCTGTGGATACAGTTCAGGGTGATCCATGGCATCAAGTAATGTTTCACGGTCAAACACGTTAACATTTAAGTGATGGCCTTTCTTAATTACATACCCATCTAACATCCCTGCAAGATTAGCTTCTCTTGTTTCCTCTTCTTTTCCTAATGCTTTAGGGACAATTGAAAAAGTATTAGAAATACCATCTAATGAATATTCGTATGGCATCTTAGCTACAGAGCTTAGTGAAGCTAGTGAACCGTTACTGTCTCGACCATGGAGTGGGTTAGCACCTGGAGCGAATGGTTCTCCCGCTTTTCGTCCATCTGGTGTATTCCCTGTTTTCTTTCCATAAACGACATTTGATGTAATCGTTAAAATTGATTGCGTTGGTGTAGAATTACGGTATGTTTTATTTTTTTGAATCTTTTTCATAAAGGTTTTTACTAAGTCGGCAGCAATTAAATCAACGCGATCATCATTATTACCGTATTTTGGATAGTCTCCTTCGATTTCATAATCAACTGCAAGCCCATTTTCATCACGTATCACTTTAACCTTAGCATATTTAATGGCACTAAGCGAATCAGCGACAACAGATAATCCTGCAATACCACAAGCCATCGTCCGAAGAACTTCTCGATCATGTAATGCCATTTCAATACGTTCATAGCTATATTTATCATGCATATAGTGAATTACATTTAGTGCATTTACATATAGACTTGATAACCAGTCTAGCATTGTATCGTATTTTGCCATAACTTCATCATATTCAAGATACTCAGAAGTGATAGGTGCATAATTTGGAGCCACTTGAACTTTTAACTTCTCATCCACGCCGCCGTTAATCGCATATAATAAGGCTTTTGCAAGGTTTGCACGTGCCCCGAAAAACTGCATTTGTTTTCCAATCGCCATTGCAGATACACAACAAGCAATACCATAATCATCACCATAAATATCACGCATTAAATCATCATTTTCATACTGTATTGAGCTTGATTTGATTGACATTCTTGCACAATATTTTTTAA
The DNA here is from genome assembly GCF_020404745.1 of Aquibacillus saliphilus. Taxonomy (GTDB): domain Bacteria; phylum Bacillota; class Bacilli; order Bacillales; family Amphibacillaceae; genus Aquibacillus; species Aquibacillus saliphilus. The sequence continues at coordinate 51,496 of NZ_JAIZAP010000004.1, read as the reverse complement.
AGTTATCAGGTAACTTTACTGACCATAGAACTGTGAGGTTCGGCTCAGGTGCTGGACCTAAATTATCCAGTGTGTGTAAGAAACGGAATGAACTTTTTGTAACTAATGGACGACCATCTTGCGTGATACCAGCAAGTGATTCGGTAACCCAAGTTGGATCTCCACTAAATAATTCATTATATTCTGGTGTTCTTGCAAATTTTACTAAACGAAGCTTCATTACAAAATGATCAACAATCTCTTGCGCTTCTTCTTCTGTAATAACACCATTTTCTAAATCTCGATCAATATAAATATCTAAGAAAGTAGAAACTCTACCAAGACTCATCGCTGCACCATTTTGTTCTTTAATAGCAGCCAAATATCCAAGATATAACCATTGAAATGCTTCTTGAGCAGTTGTTGCAGGCTTGGAAATATCAAAACCATAAGTCTCACCTAATTTGTTTAACTCTTGTAAAGCACGAATTTGTTCAGATGTTTCCTCCCGGTCACGGATGATTTCTTCAGACATCGCTCCATTGCCGATTAAATCTAGCTCTTTCTTTTTCTCTTCAATTAAGTGATTAACACCATAAAGAGCAACTCGACGATAATCACCAATGATTCTTCCGCGACCGTAAGCATCTGGTAATCCTGTGACGATACCTGCTTTGCGCGCCATTCTCATTTCAGGCGTGTACGCGTCAAATACTCCTTGGTTATGTGTTTTGCGATATTCAGTAAAAACTTTTTCAACTTCTTTGTCAATCTCAAAACCATAAGATTCAGCTGCTGCTACTGCCATTCTCATGCCACCATATGGCTGCAATGAACGTTTAAAGGGAGCGTCAGTTTGAACACCTACCACTTTTTCTTTTTCTTGACTTAAATAACCTGGTCCATGTGAAGTTATTGTTGAAACTATTTTTGTATCTAGATCTAACACTCCACCATTTTCACGTTCTTGAGTAGTGAGATCCATTACTTGATCCCATAAAGCTAATGTATTATCGGTTGGTCCTGATAAAAACTCATCATTTCCTTCATATGGTGTAAAGTTACGTAAAATAAAGTCACGAACATCGATTTCTTTTTGCCATCTACCCTTCTTAAAACCATTCCACGAATTCATTTCTTTCACTTTTTCTAAAGTTTTCATAATTTCAATTACCTCCTTCAAAAGGTTAATCAATTGTTCAGTGATGAACAAATTGATGTCTTAACTCTTAACTTTATTATATATCAATTGTTCAAAAAACGCTTGTGACATTTATCACAAATTTGAACTGTTATATTAATTGTTCTTAAAATGTTCATAATTTCATAAACCAAATTTTATTTGTTTTTTATTAAACGTTTTAAAAATAATCGAGGCATAAACCCTTATAACTTATGAACTCAATCTGCCAACAGAATAAATTTTCACCCGAACGTTTCTTTTAGATAAAACAACTGTATCATTCTGTTACAATTTATTTTTGCGATATAAGTAATACAGTTTTACATGTATAAATTTTATAAAATTTATACAATTTTTACGCTAAATTGTATAAATCGATAAAATAAACAAACGATAATCGAGAGGTGATAACAATGGAAGAAAGCCAAATTATCGAAGCAGATGACTCCATTCTTATTGAGGACCAAGATGGTAATGAGACAACTTATCATGTTGATGCAGTAATTGAAATGGACAGTAAAAATTATGTTTTATACTCAGAAGGTGACATTCTCTCAATAAAAGAAATTGTTTATGAGAACAAAGAGCAATTATTAGTAGATGTTCCTACAGAACAAATGGAAGAATTAATGAGTGCCTATGATAAGGCTCTAGAGGAGGATACTTGAGTGGAAGAATCCTTTTCTGTTCAAGAGGCAATAGACGCACTTAAAGAAGCTCAAAGCTGGGTAGAAGGTGCCCAAGCGAACCCCAACGGCTACACAGAAGCTCAAAATCAACTTAATTATGCAGAACATTTGTTAAGCAATGCTCAAATTGAATACGGCAATATCCAAGATAGACACCAATTACAACAAGCATCCGATTTACTACGATTGCTACAAGAAACTCAACAAGCCATACGAACAAAGTAACTCGTTAGTTTTCGCATTATCATACAACTATGATAGTGCGTTTTTTATGGTATTTTTGATTTTTGTATTATTTTGATTTTCCTATGAATAGAATTGTACAAGTTGTTCATAAGGGAGAGAGAATAGTGAGCATTTTTATTAGTTATATATTTTTAGGGTTATCTTTAGCCGCGCCGATAGGACCAATTAATGCTGCACAACTTGACAAGGGGATTAAAAATGGGTTTTTTCATTCTTGGTTAATCGGACTTGGGTCAATGGCTGCAGATATTGTGTACATGCTTGCCGTCTATTTTGGTGTTGTTCACTTTTTAGAGATAGCTTTCATGAAAACATTCTTATGGTCTTTTGGTAGTTTTGTTCTACTTTATACTGGAGTAGAAAGTTTATTAAGTTCGAAACATATCTCTACTACCAATTGGCGAAACAACTCAGATTCTTATACAAAAACTTTTTTCACCGGCTTTTTCTTATCATTGTCAAATCCACTGACAATATTATTCTGGCTAGGTATTTATGGATCTGTATTAGCTAAAACTGCTTCTGAATACGACGCATCTCATCTTTTTTTATACAGTAGCGCAATTATTATCGGACTGCTACTTTGGGATTTCACGATGGCAATGGTATCAAGCAGTTTCAGAAAAATTTTAACTGACCGAGTACTTGTACTAATCTCCTTCATATCAGGTTTATCACTTGTAGGGTTTGGCATATTCTTTGGTTATCAGGCTTGTAAGATATTGTTCAAATTTTGAATTATTTTAGTCACTTGGATTAGTTAAAAGATTTTATTATATAGTCACCTATCATCCTTCAGATTAATAAGGTAATTATGAAAGGATGATAAAGGTGTACCTTTTTAAAAATGATGACATTAGAAATGAAAATCCATATTTAGTTGATTGGCAATACAATGCCTACCAATGTTTTTCAGAAAAAATAACCAATAAACAACTTAAATTCCCCTGCATTCCAGCTACACAGGGTTTCACTCTCGGCCATTTCAAGTATGGTTTCATTGGTAACCCTATAGATGAATTTGCCCCTACTGAGCTTGCGAAATTATTAAAAGAATATGCTCTTTGTTATCAGGAGTTAGGAAACTATACATCGTTAGTAATTTTTTTCGAACAAATAAAAGAGGATACTAACACGGTGTATAATTACGAGAACTTATTTTGGAAAATTTTAAATGAAGTTAGTCAATTAGATCAACTTGAGTGGCCTAGCGATATTCCAGATGATCCAAGCGATAGATTATGGGAATATTGCTTTCATGGAGAACGCTTCTTCATTTATTCTGCAACTCCAAAACACGAAAAACGTCTAAGTAGAAGTTTTCCCTATTTTATGCTCGCCATTACACCCAGGAAAGTGTTTGAAGAATTTCAACAATCAAACTCGGCAAAACAGATTAAAAATAAAATTAGAGAAAGACTAATTCAATACGATAACGTTCCCCCTCATCCTGAATTAAAGCAATACGGCGAGAAAGACAATTATGAATCCAAACAATACTTTCTCCGTGACGATCAATCAACGTTAACCCAATGTCCCTTTCATAAAAGTTAGTAACCTATCTTTTTAAGATAAGTATCTAAGGTTTCTGTGGTAAAATTAAAAATCAATTATCCTTATTATTTTTAAATAATGAGTTGGGTGGACTTTTCTCTGGCGGTTGATTCTTCCACTTATTTCTCATCGAAATAGTTACTATTGCTATTAATAGAAGAAAACCTAAACTTATAAAAAAACCTGGTCTGCTTGAATTATCAAACAACGTTCCAGAAATCCCGATAATAATTAGAACTAATCCCAATACCTGCTTCATGTTTCCACCTGCATTCAATTGCATCAGTTTCTTATAGGAAAGTAAAATGAATAACCATGTATATAACAACATTAAACCCGCAGCTGTAGTAAAGTATTCATAGATATTATCTGGTAAAAACAAAGAAACAACGATAGACAGAATTAGACCTATAATTGTAAGTCCTAATGCTCGAAAAGGAATATCGCGCTTTCCGGTCTTCGAAAAAAATTTAGGGGCATCTCCATCACTTGCTAATGTATATAGAATAGTAGTAATTGCATATAAAGATGCAACCATCGTCGAGAAACCCGCAATGATTAAAGCTCCGTTAAATACATGTGGGATAAAAGTAATATCGTAACTCTTCAAGGCAATAATAAATGGGCTTTCATCTACAGTAAATTGATCCCAGGGCACTAAGTAAATAGCCATTAACAGCGAAACGACATATACAGTTGCTAAAGTCACTAGCATAAAACTACCCGCTTTGGGTGCTTGCTTCGGATTTTTTAAATCATTAGCCATTATCCCCATTATTTCAATCCCACCGAATGCATAGAAAGCATAAATCATTGCTGTCCAAAAACCCAATAAACCGTTTGGAAACAACCCCTGATAACTTGCAGTAAATGATCGATCAGGGCGATTTCCGTCTAGCAATCCAAAGATGGCTGCTCCCGCAATAATAATGAACATTAAAATAGCTGCAACTTTTATTACGGCAAAAATATTTTCAAACCTTTCAAATCCACTAATACCCGTTAAAATAACTATAATTCCAAGCACTCCATATATTGTTGCAAATAACCACAGGGGAGTGTCCGGAAACCAAAATCTTGAGAATATCCCCAAAGCTGTCAACTGACTTCCCATGATAAGTAGTTCCGAGGACCAATAAACCCAACCATTACTGAAACCTGCCCACCTACCAAATGCTTTTTTTGCATATGACCTGAATGATCCCTTCTCAGGATGATCTGCAGTCATTCTAGCCAACGAATCGAAAACTATATATGTACCAATAGCAGCAAATAAAAAGGCAAACAATGCTGAAGGCCCGCTTTGCTTAATTGCAATACTTGATCCCAGAAAAAAACCTGTTCCAATGATAGCTCCAATTCCAACTAACGAAAGCTTCCACCAGGTTAAGTTTTTTGTGTTTGAATTTCTCTTTTCCACAGAGTTCCCCCCATTCATTTCCGAGTTAGTCTGAGAAAAAAGGTACAGAATTATTCGCTATTATTTTGAAACAATCAAATACACATGAGAGTAAATTAAACCGGATTCTTTATTTATTTCTAATCATTTGAGGGTATATTGTCTCTTCTAATATGCATGTCGGTGCAATTTCAAATTTCAACCGATCTTTTCCGACAAAAAATGTGTGGTCCTATTACTGGTGTCATTTCAAGAGTTAATATAAAGAGGAATGTTCAAAAGTTCTGGTAGGACTGATTGAAATGTTTTAAAAAGGAAGTTTTGATTCTATTCCTTTTCCTTGATCTATTATCACACACAAACAGAAGCGATTACTCCTATTGAGTAATCGCTTCTCGGTCATTCCAAGGATCTATTTTTTTGGAAAAACGTAAACACGCGCCTAAGTCCAAAATTATTTTACTAGGCGTCTCCCCTTGCTTGTTGTGCTGCTCTTTCATCTGCAGGCGTAGTATTCTTAATAAAGAAAGTCAAAACTAAACCAATAAACGTTATAAATGAAGCGACCCAAAATGCTATATTCACACCATGAATTTCTTCACTTGGCAGTGCATTTTCCCCTGTATTTAGCGCAGCACTTGTCATCACCGTTACAAGGATTGCTGTTCCCATAGAAGCAGCTACTTGCCTCATTGTATTATTCATTGCTGTTCCATGCGGAATTAAACGAAGTGGCAGTTGATTTAAACCAGCAGTCGTAACTGGCATCATCACCATCGACATCCCGAACATCCGAATAGCGAAGACTACTGTTAAATAAGTTAAAGATGTAGTTGTAGAAAGATTGGTAAACAATAGAGTTGTAACTGTCATTATTGACAATCCAGTAATCGCTAACCATCTAGCACCTAATTTATCAAATATCCTGCCCGTTATTGGTGACATAAAGCCCATTAATAGTGCACCTGGCATAATCATAATCCCGGATTCTAAAGCTGTAAATCCAGCCATTCTTTGCATATAAATCGGTAGTATTGTTTCTGATCCAATTAGACCAATAAAAACGATCATGCCAATAACCGTAGTAATCGTAAATGTCTTGTACTTAAAGACTCGAAATTCAAGTATAGGTTGGGTTAATTTATATTGACGCAAAATAAAGAGTGTAAGTGTAGCAGCACCAATAATAATAGATGCAATTACAGTTCCGCTTCCCCATCCATTGTCGCCAGCACTACTAAATCCATATAACAAACCTCCAAATCCTAATGAGGAAAGAATAATCGATAAGAAGTCAACTTTAGGATATGTTTGTTTCGTTACATTTTTCATCGCGTAATAGGCAAAAATAATAACTAAGATGGCGATTGGAAAAATAACGTAAAATAAAACTCTCCAAGAATAATTTTGAACAATAAATCCAGAAAGTGTCGGCCCAATAGCAGGAGCAAATGAAATCACTAAACCAACCATTCCCATAGCTGACCCTCGTTTTTCGATTGGAAAAACAGTTAAAAATACAGTCATCATTAATGGTAGTATGATACCAGCGCCACTAGCCTGAACAATTCTTCCCAAAATAAGAATAAGAAAGGTTGGTGCGAACGCACAGATTATTGTACCAACCGCAAAAATAGACATTGCCGAAATAAACAACTTTCTGGTAGTAAATGTTTCAATTAAGAAAGCCGTTATAGGAATCATCACACCATTAGTTAACATGAAAATAGTTGTTAACCATTGTGCTGTATTCTCGGTTATCTTGAATTCTTCCATAATATGCGGTATAGCAGTCGCCATCAATGTCTGATTTAGAATTGAGATAAAACCACCAGTAATAAGTACCGCTACAATCATTCTTCTGTCTAGCGCTTGAACCCCTTGTGCTTGCTCATTTACCATCTATTTTCATCCCCTCTTTTTTCTGTCATTGATGTAAGTTTAATAATTTTTTTATCGTTGAAATTTGAGATTCTACTTCTAAGGAATTCTTTAAATATGCTAATAAAGACTCAATTAAAAATAGCCTTGGCTCCTCTTCTAATACTTCCTCTTTCAATAAATCAACAGCAGCGTACAAGCTTTTTTTTACCGTTTGATCAATTTCTTTTTCTTTTATATTATCTGAGATTTGTTTTAACCATTCAGTTAGCTGATCTTCAACACTTAAAGGATCCTGGTCTCTTTTTAATTGATAGTCTGTCATCATGTCAGCAGATAATACAGGTTCTGGTTTAGACTGTTGATCCACAATAGCATCGATACTAAACACAATAAAGTCTGCAATCAATTCTGGTTTAACCTTTTTATCATCTAATATCCTTATCTGGATAAATTCTTTAATAATACCTTGTAGCGCAATTACTATATCCCAAACATTCGCTTCAATTTTCTCTCCATACACATCTAATAATATATCTTTGTGCCAAGTATGCATCTCAGCTCTTATACGTTTCATCAATGGTTTGAATTGTTTATTTTTTGGTAAAGATTTCGAAATTAAATTAAAATAATCCTTATTTATTAATATTCCTTCAAACTCAATTACAATTAATTTTTTAAGATTTTCCCTTGGAGACAGTGACTGATCTGAATTTATAAATTTTGCTTGTTGCACCATTTTGTCATGATTGTATTCAAATACTTTGACGAGCAAGTCTTCTTTTGACTCAAAGTATTTATACAAAGATCCTTTTGAAATTCCACAATCCTCTGCTATCTCTTGCATAGAGGTGGAAAAATACCCTTTTTGCGAATATAATTTCATCGCTGTTTTCATAATATCTACCTGTTTGTCTTTCATATCATCACCTCTTCAAACTCACTCCGACTACATTTGACCACCGGGTCATTTTTACACCCATTAGTTTTTTAGAACACGAGGAATTATATATAAAAGAGCGATAGAAGTCAATTCATCCAGCTTGAACTTCTTAGAAAAGAAGAGCTACAACAATCGGCCAGGTAATTCATTTCAATAGCCGACAAATAATCAGTTCTTAAGTCATCTACTTAACTCAAAGAATTGATAATTTAGCGTTTTGAAATACATTGCATTCTACTTGAATAATTAAAAGACATTGTCTTTAAACTATGATGATGTCTATTACTTTACAATAATTTTGTGATTCGGCATTATGTAGATAAGGAGGCTGATAATAAATGAAAAACTTTACATACCATAATCCTACCAAGCTAATATTTGGTAAAGGACAAGTAGAACAGTTAACAGAAGAAGTGCCGAAATATGGCAAGAAGGTTCTAATCGTTTATGGTGGAGGCAGTATTAAACGAAGTGGCCTTTACGATCAAGTTATAGAAACTCTAGGTACAATCGGCACAGAGGTGTTTGAATTAGCAGGGGTTGAGCCCAATCCTCGAGTTACAACTGCTAGAAAGGGTATTGAGATTTGCAAAGCTGAAGGAATTGACTTCATCTTAGCTGTCGGTGGAGGAAGTACGATTGACTGTACGAAAGCAATAGCCGCTGGTGCTAAATCCAATCAAGATATCTGGGATATTGTAACAAAAAAAGTTGGTGTTGAAGATGCCTTACCATTTGGAACTGTCTTAACACTAGCAGCTACAGGTTCCGAAATGAATGCCGGATCTGTTATTACAAATTGGGAAACAAATGAAAAGCACGGCTGGGGTAGCCCTTACGTCTTCCCTAAGTTTTCTATCCTAGATCCTGTAAACACTTTTACAGTTCCAAAAGACCAAACTGTTTATGGAATGGTAGATATGATGTCTCATGCTCTTGAGCACTATTTCCATCATGATACGAATACGTTGCTTCAAGACAGAATGGTTGAAGGTATTTTACGTACCGTGATTGAGACAGCACCAAAACTTCTAAATGACTTAGAAAGCTATGAACATCGCGCCACTATCTTATACAATGGTACGATGGCATTGAACGGTATGGTGAATATGGGTTATCAAGGGGACTGGGCGTCTCACAACCTTGAGCACGCTGTTTCAGCTGTACATGATATCCCTCATGGTGGAGGACTTGCAATTATCTTTCCAAATTGGATGGATTATGTAGTGGATGAGAATATTGGACGTTTCAAACAGTTAGCATTGCGCGTCTTTGATGTTGATCCATCTGGCAAGTCTGACCGTGATATTGCAGTAGAAGGAATTCAAGAAGTAAGGAAATTTTGGAATAGCATTGGCGCACCTTCAAAGCTATCTGATTATGACATTACCGACGACAGTATCGAAATAATGGCAGAAAAAACTGTAATTGCTAGATCGGAATATGGTAATTTCAAAAAGCTGAATAAAGACGATTCAGCCGCTATTTTTCGCGCTTCACTATAAAAATTCACTTATTTTAGGTACGCTTGGATTTCCAGGCGTATCTTTTTATTTTAATATTTCGTGTACCTGTTGGCATATGAAGAAGAGACAAATGAATCCGGTTTAACCACTGGTTCAAGGCCTGCCGATTCAATTCTAAACATCATTTCACTAGCTAAAAAACGTGTTAACGACCTCTTCTCTAATCCTATATCAATATGCCCTTCCATTGTAAAAGAGCTTCCCCGGTAGATATGAGGTAAGACAATATCGATTAGCTTACTTTTTCTTTCTTCATTAAATAGATATGCCACCTGTTCTGTTAAGGTCGTTTCCATAGAGATTTTTTCGTGTAAATTCAAATATTTACGTTCGAATTTCACAGGTAGAATACAACCCCAAGCACCTTTTTTATATCGTTGAATTACTATGCCAGTGATAAAGATTGTATGGGATTTATGAACTTGAGAATCAGTTCCTACTATTAATCTGTAGTTCGCCTTTTGATCCATTAGCATAAAATCCTCTATATGTTTAAAAACTCTATTAAACGACATGTTTTTCTCAGATAAATTGTTAAATTTTAACTCTTCAATAAAAGGAAATGCTTCATCCTTCATCAATTATTCTTCTCCCTTCACATTAATCAGTTATCTCAAAAGTTTGTACCTCTTTTATAAAATATAATAATATTATATTCATTTATTATTATTATTGTGTGATGAGTTATATTATCCAATTAACCTTTTAAAGAATAAAAAAAGGAAAGCAGAAGTTATAAAAACCTCTGCTTTCCTCTTTCACTCAATCTATTGTAATGCTTTATTTTTGTATCTCTTTATTTTGGTCGTTCTCATCCTCTAACTTTTCACCGGGTAGTGGATCCACTGAATGTTTATAATTGTATCCTTTGTTTATAGTCATTAGAGATAGACCTAAAACGAGAATAACAACTACAATACAAATAATTACAACAACAAGCATACTAAAAAACTCCTCAGACTTATTTTAAAGAAAACCTGCATCCTTCTTAAACAATAACTCGATATACGCAATCACACAAGGAAAAACAAATGGTTTAGCAGAATAATTTATCTACTAATCATCATAATAAGCTTAGACATTTTAAAAATACAGGAGGGATTGTCATGCAACAGTCAGAGGTTAATAAAAATGCCGAGGAAATTCTGAATAACAATAAAGTTGGCACGCTTGCAACAGTTAAGAATGATAAACCATTCTCACGCTACATGACTTTTTTTAATGACAGTTTTACACTTTACTCTGCTACTAACAATGAAACACATAAAGTAGATGATCTAAACAAAAACAATAACGTTCATATTATTATTGGATATAATCATGAAGGCTTAACAGATTCTTATCTCGAAATAGAAGGTAAGGCAGAAATCATTGACTCGATTGATGTTAAACAGAAACTATGGAATGAAGATCTAGAACCTTGGTTTGATGGAGTTGATGACCCTAATTTATCTATCTTAAAAGTTAAGCCAAATAAAATACGTTTAATGAATAATAAAACGAATGAACCCCAACTAATTGAGTTTTAAATTACTAAAGTCAAGCTCTACCTGAATGCAATTGTTACGGAACACTTCTTATTTATAAGTAAAACGCACCTAGTGTGTTTTACTTTATACTTGATGAAAGGATTTAAGATCTTTTAGAAATCTTCCAAGAGTTACTTACCTTTTCGGTGCTGGACCAATAGAGAAAGGTTTTTGAAAAAGAGATGTTAGAGATGATTAACTAACTTCTATTGTTAACAACAAAATAGGCAAAGAAAAAAATCTCTCCCTGCCTTATTTTTATTCACTGATTGTTGGTAGCCTTGGAAATAGCTGTTATTACTTTACCTGTATCTTCCTTTGATACGTGATAATTTGTTACTAGTCTTATCGTATTAGGACCCATGGAACCAGCTAAAACTCCTTCAGCTTTTAATTTTTCTAAAAATTGTTCTGATGTAAATCCAGCTTCTTTAACATTGACCAAGATAATGTTCGTTTCCACTTCGCTTTCAATTTTTAATCCCTTACTATTCGCTAATCCCTCTGCTAAAATTCTAGCATTCTCATGATCATCAGCTAATCTACTTACATTATCGCGTAAAGCAACTAATCCAGGAGCAGCTATCACACCTGCCTGCCTTAGCCCTCCACCTAAGCGCTTTCTCCATTTTCTTGCTTGTTCAATAAAATCATTGGTCCCTGCTATGATTGAACCAACAGGTGCGCCTAGCCCTTTTGATAAACAAAATTGCACTGTGTCTGTGTACTGCGAATAATCCTTCAAAGCTATTCCGGAAGCGACCGAAGCATTAAACAATCTAGCACCATCCAGGTGGATTGGGATGTTGTTTTTGTTAGCAATTTGGTAAATTTCCTTCATATTATTTAATGGAATTATAGCCCCACCTGCCTTGTTATGTGTATTCTCCAAACATATTAGGCTTGTTCTTGGAAAGTGAACATCTTCTGGTCGAATTGCTGCTTCAACATCTTCTGGATTCATTGCTCCTCGGACCCCTTGTAGCGGCCTCGATTGAACACCCGCTAATGCCGAAAAACCTGCACCTTCATAGAGATAGATATGCGAATTCGCTTCTAGTATTACTTCATCACCAGACCTGCAGTGAGTAAGCGCAGCTATTTGATTTCCCTGGGTACCACTGGTTACAAATAGTGCCGCTTCTTTCCCTAGCATTTCAGCAGCTGTTTCTTCTAAATTATTTACCGTAGGATCCTCACCATAAACATCATCCCCCACTTCTGCTTGGTATGCTGCTTGCCTCATTGCACTGGTTGGTTTTGTTAATGTATCACTTCTTAAATCAATCACTGATGTTATCCCCCTTTTTAATTACATGATACTACATACCGTTAATAGTTAACTATTTTTCTATCAGAAGCTTATGTGAAACATTTCACAAACTTGTCATAAATAGAGCAAACTGTAAACGCTACCAGCTGATAAGCTTAAATTAGAAAGAGTAAAGGGGTGAGAAAATAATGATCTTATACGATTGGTTAAACTTTGGCACAGATACTGATATCTATACACAACAAGCTTTTGAGAAAGAAATTGGTGACGTGTTTGAAGCAATGTTAATTGATGATATAAAAGAAATACCACATTATATTTGGACTAGAAATTATGTCGTTATTATCAAGCCAACTACACGAATGTATAAGGATGTATCTTTTACCAAGATCCCCCGCAATCCATCGATTGTTTAAATTTGAACCTTTATGCTCAGAACTTCACAATAAACTAGGAGGGATTTACATGACAACGAAAGTTAAAAAAAGGACAGATCAAGGAAAAACAGTCATCCAGAGTATTGATGAGCTAGTTGATAACGCAAAAATTGCTTTACAAGAAATGAAAAAATTAAATCAAGAACAAATCGATGATATTGTTAAAGAAATGGCTTTAGCCGGACTAGATCAACACATGCAATTAGCTAAATTAGCTATTGAAGAAACTAAACGCGGTGTTTATGAAGACAAAATCATTAAAAACATTTTCGCAACAGAATATGTCTATCACAATGTAAAATACGACAAAACAATTGGCGTAATAAGTGAAAATACACAGGACGGAATGATAGAAATCGCGGAACCAATTGGTGTTGTTGCTGGGGTTACACCTGTTACAAATCCAACTTCAACAACAATGTTTAAAACCATTATTTCAATTAAAACAGGTAATCCGATTATCTTTGCTTTTCATCCTTCTGCCCAAAAATGTAGCTCTGCTGCAGCTCGTGTATTATATGAAGCAGCAATAAAAGCAGGAGCTCCGAGGCATTGCGTCCAGTGGATAGAAACTCCTTCACTCGAGGCTACACAAACATTAATGAATCACGATGGTGTTTCATTAATCTTAGCAACGGGAGGAGCAGGTATGGTGAAATCCGCCTATAGCTCAGGAAAACCTGCATTAGGTGTTGGACCAGGTAACGTACCTTGTTATTTTGAAAAAACTGCTAACATCAAACGCTCAGTGAATGATTTAATTTTGTCTAAAACATTTGATAACGGGATGATTTGCGCTTCTGAACAAGCTGTAATTATTGATAAAGAAATTTATCAAACAGTTAAACAAGAACTAATTGATAACAATTGCTACTTTTTAAGTGCTGACGAAAAAGCAAAAGTTGAAAAGTTAGTAATTAATGAAAATACATGCGCAGTAAACCCCTCTATTGTGGGAATGAAACCAGTTAGTATTGCGGAAATGGCTGGCGTAAAAGTCCCTGAAGATACAAAGATTCTAATTGCCGAATTAACTGGGGTAGGTCCCGACCATCCGCTTTCTCGCGAAAAATTAAGTCCTGTGCTTGCGTGTTTTAAAGTAAATAACGCTGAAGAAGGGTTACTGCGCTCAGAAGAGATGCTCGAGTTTGGTGGGCTTGGCCACTCTGCAGTTATTCATTCAGAAAACCAAGCAGTAATCGATCAGTTTGGAAGAAGAATGAAAGCTGGACGTTTAATTATTAATGCACCATCATCACAAGGAGCAATTGGAGATATTTACAATGCTTACATGCCTTCTTTAACGCTCGGGTGTGGTTCCTATGGTGGTAACTCAGTTTCTACTAATGTTGGTGCTGTTCATTTAATGAATGTTAAAAAGATGGCAAAAAGGAATGTTAATATGCAATGGTTCAAAGTTCCATCTAAGATCTATTTTGAGAAAAACTCTGTTCAATATCTTGCTAAAATGCCAAAAATCTCTAAAGCATTTATAGTCACTGATCCTATGATGGTTAAACTGGGTTATGTAGATAAGGTCTTATATAATCTTCGCAAACGTCCCGATTATGTACATTGTGAAATATTCTCAGACGTTGAACCAGATCCATCTAAAGAAACCGTCATGCGTGGGGCAGAAGCAATGGATGCTTTCAAACCTGATGTTATCATCGCTCTTGGTGGAGGATCTGCTATGGATGCCGCTAAGGGAATGTGGTTATTCCATGAACATCCAGAAACTGACTTTAATGGAATAAAACAGAAGTTCTTAGATATTCGCAAACGTATTTACAAGTATCCTGAGTTAGGAAAACGAACACAGTTTGTTGCAATTCCAACAACATCAGGTACAGGATCAGAGGTAACATCATTCTCAGTTATTACAGATAAACAGAACAACGTTAAGTATCCACTTGCTGACTATGAGTTAACTCCAGATGTTGCAATTATCGATCCGCAATTCGTTATGACTGTACCAAAAAATGTTACAGCCGATACTGGAATGGATGTTTTAACTCATGCAATTGAAGCCTATGTATCAAATATGGCTAATGATTATACTGATGGTTTAGCAATTAAAGCCATTCAGTTAGTATTTGACTATTTACCACTTGCTTACAAAGATGGCTCTAATGAAAAAGCTCGCGAAAAAATGCATAATGCATCTACGATTGCAGGTATGGCTTTTGCCAATGCTTTCTTAGGGATAAACCATAGCCTTGCACATAAATTAGGTTCTGAGTTCCATATCGCTCATGGACGTGCCAATGCAATTCTTCTACCACATGTAATTCGCTATAATGCAATGAAGCCTAAGAAATTTGCTGCATTCCCTAAGTATGAGTACTTTATTGCTGATACACGTTATGCAGAAATTGCAAAAGTATTGGGGTTACCTGCAAAAACTACAGAAGAGGGTGTAGAAAGCTTAGTAGAAGCAATTATAAAACTTGCTAAAGAGCTGAATATCCCAATGAGTATTGCACAAAACGGTGTTAGTAAAGAAGCTTTTGAAGATAAAGTTGACTATTTAGCCGACCGAGCATTTGAAGACCAATGTACAACAGCAAACCCTAAACTTCCTTTGGTAACTGAACTGGCTGAAGTTTATAGAAATGCATATAAAGGATAATGGTTAGTACTATAACCACAATAAAAACCTCCCATATGGGAGGTTTTTATTGTTTGTGAAAGTAAAAGACTAAATAGCAAACTATTTCTTATTTGGGATACTATGTCGATCGTTTCTAATCACTCAATTAATTTTGGTAGCACATTTGATTGACGCGCCTATGGCCTACTTAACCTTCTTAGCTAAATCTGTAATGTAATTAAAGAAATCATCTGCTGACACATCATAGACAACGTTTACCGAGCGACCATTATCTGAAAGAGCCGTTTTACCTTGGCTTGGTATTTCAGTCTTGATCGTACTCTTAACTGTCTTAGACGAAACTAAATCAGGCTTACCAACAGAAGCAGTTGCGAGTACATCCCATAGAAAGTAAGTCGAGTTAGTTTGAACATCATGTACTAGTGGCGGAACAGTTGCATAGCACTGTCCCAAGAAATCTACACCCTCATACTTTCGTTCTTTAGCCCATTCATTTCTTACATTAAGCGTTAACGGGACTTGTTGCGTGCTTTCTAAAGCAACCATCTCAATCTCTAATCCACTTGCCCACACACGTTGGACCGCATATGGGTCCCAAAATGCATTCCACTCCGCTGTTCCATCGTGCTCAGGCTCTTGTACATTCCCTACATCCATAAATGTACCACCCATCCAAACGAGCTTTTCAATCTTATCCTCTATTTCAGGAGCCTCGTCAAGTGCACGAGCCAGATCTGTTAATGGGCCCGTGAATAATAATGTTGTTTTCTCCTTTGTATCTTGAATTTTTTTTATCATGTCCAGATGTGCTGGCAACTCACTTATATTGGTATCCATTTTTCCACTTTCATTAAGTATCGGTAATGCATCAACGTTAAACGTCTGTTTTCTCCAATCACCAGGAAATGGATTTTGTCCACGAGAGTTTGATTTGGCCACTTCAACTTGATATCTACTGAATCGGTCAATAATTTTTCTGCTTGCGTTTGTTCCTGGTTCTAGATAACCATCTGCTGGAATTACTGAAACACCTGTTAGTTCTACACTTTCCATCTGTGTTAACAAAAATAGAGATACAAGATCATCTACTCCAGCGTCATGGTTGAAATAAATCTTTTTAGCCATTAAATAATCTCCTTTTTTCGTCTTTTATCTGATCGTAGTCTATACATAATTTTAACATACTATTATTTAGCTTTTAAAAAGCGTAGGCAGCGCAAGTTTTATAGACGAAAAGCAAAAATTGCGACAGTCCTCGCACCTCGTTTACTCGTTTGTTTATTCTGTTTGCTCTGCAATTTTTGTTTTTTTCACAAATGACTGTTGCAGGATGAACAACCCGAAAACAACTAGTAGCAGAGTTGCACAAATTATATATAAGGTTTGGAAACTATAAAAAGCAATAATAAGTCCTAATACATAAGAACCAATCGCAATTCCAGAATCATAAAAAGTAAAGAATGTAGCTGTCGCATGACCACTGCGATGTCTAGGGGCTGATTGAATAGCCATCGTTTGAAAGCTTGGTAATAGTGACCCACACCCCAACCCAATGATACCAGCGGATAAAAGCAACATCCAAGTAGAATCAGTAAAGCTTAACGTTACTAATCCAATTGCAAAAATCAACAAGCACGGAAGAATCACATACTTTGCACCCTTCAAATCAAATAATTGGCCCAAATAAGGACGCGAGGCTATCATCACAACTGCGAATACGACAAAGAAATAACTAGCAACAGCGGATAATCCAATTGATCCTGCATAGACAGATATATAGGAAAGTACACTGGAGTATGCGATCCCTACTAACCCACTAATAGCAGCAATTGGAAATGCCCTTAATTCAAATAAATCGTGAATTGAAAACTTTTTACCCCTTATAGCTATTTCTTTCTCGCTAGATTGTGGAACATGAACAAGTAACGAACAGATTACTCCACCGATCATGATGATACTAAGCAAAGTAAATAGCATTTGGAATGATACAACTTGTAATAACGTTAATCCAATAAACGGACCAATGACAACAGCAATGTTCATCGACATCGCAAAATAGCCTAACCCTTCACCTCTACGTTCATCAGGTACAATATCAGCCGCAATCGTACCGGTAGCTGTAGTTAATACACCAAAAGATAAACCATGAAAGAATCTTAAAATTAATAATGGAATAAAATCATCAATCCAAATATAGAAAAACATCGTTACAGTAAATAAAACGATACTCCAAATGAGTCCCTTTTTCTTACCTACCTTTTCTAATATTTTCCCAGAAAAAGGACGCATAATAATAGCTGCAAGCAACATAAAGGTGACTAGTAAACCACCCTCTGCTTCTGTACCACCCAAATGATTAATTACATAAATAGGCAATGTCGTTAACAATGTATAAAAAGCAACAAATACCATAAAGTGCGTCAATGAAACATTAATAAAGCTTTTCGTCCAAATCGGTCTTCTTTCCTTAGTCATCCTACTTTCCCCCATCCGATCCTAATCTCTTAATTAACAACAAAAGGTTGTCATGATCCTGTTTAGTTATTTTTTGAAGTATTTTTCGTTCAAATTCCTGAACAGATTGTTCAATTTCTACATATTGAACTCTTGCCGTTTCTGTTAACGAAATAAGACGCTCCCTTTTATCTTTACCTTTTGTCCTTTTGACCCATCCATTATCTTCCATCCGCTTCAATGTTCGTGTAACCGTGGGTGCTTCCACATTCAAATACATCCATATCTCTGTCTGTGTCATGGGACCATAAGTGTGCAGACAGTAAAGAATTAACCATTGAGAATGATACAATCCATGCTTATTTAACTGTTCATTTAATTGTTTATTTAAGTACCGAACTTGTTGATTTAACGTATGAATTAGATTATTATTCATTTTTATCCCCCGAAAATTATTTACCTAGGTAAGTATTGACTAAATCATATTACTATCTTTCTCAGATAATTGTAAAGAATGATGCTTTTTAAGTAATATTATTAAATAGAAAGAACCTAGAGTACTCATCTTTAAAACGAGTAACCGAGGTTCTTCTATACTGTCAGGTAACATTTAAGAACATCAGACAAAAAAATCTAATTATCTAGCGCCACTTGAACAACCTCATTATCCACATAGGAAAGCGCGTCTGGATAGTAATTTAACACCGCTTGAACATATAATATATCTCCATAACAAGCGTTATACTGATTTGCCTCTTCCCTAATACAACTGTAAATACCTTTGTGCTTTAATTTTTGATACATTTTGGCTGAAAAATCTATCGCTAGATCTTCCGTGTACCGCCCACCACGTTCATTAACATAAGCGATAAATCCTTCTCCGAAATTATAAGACTGTAAAGCTAGTCTCACATCACCATTAGCTTTATCTAAAACTCTATTGAAATAAGATACACCCTGTTTAATTGATAGCTCCGGGTTATCTATACACCCGACTTCTCCACAGTAGCTCTCTGAAGCTTGCATTGGATCATTACCTCTTCCGGTTGATTCCTGCATCATTAAAGATAATACAACACTCGTGTATTCCAGTTTTCCAACCTCTTTAAGATGCTTTTCTACCATTGGGCGATAATCTTTTACTTGCTGCGATAACCCAGGTTGCCTTTGGCTATCAGGAACGGCTACACGACGGTCACCATTCGATAAAAAGGAAATTAATGTCATCATTATTGTTAATAACAAAGTGATTGTAGCTATTGATTTAATTGCTCGGATTACCGGCCATTTATTTTTATTAGATTTATACTTTGACATGTATGACTCATCCTAACACGGTTAAACATTCGTTGTTGTTAACGATTGGTTATTCTACTTTAAAACTATACCAATATATTATCTCTTTAACTACCAATATATTTAATTCATTGATTCAATTGGCGGATTTTTTAAAAATTATAGCCAAGCGCCCTATCCAATCGGTAAGAACTCGCATATAAAATTATATATTGATTAACAGAACTAGAAACATTTCTTAACTATATTTTTGATTCTTATAATGAGGTGATAGGATGTCAGAGCTAAAACTTTCTAAAAAAAGTGTAGCAACTAAGAAAAATAAAAGAAAAAAATCCGGTTGTGGTTGTGGAGCCGCAAGACGAAGAAAAAAAGCAGATAACTAATAAAAACGAAAGCCAAACAAACCCTAGACATTTTGATGTCTAGGGTTTTACTCTTTAATCGTCAGAAATGTAATTCGTTATTACTTGAACAATTGACCCGACAGCTGCCAACGCTAAAATTATTATTAAAGGCATAACCATAAATGGAAATAATGTATAGCCTACAAATAAAATAGCCGCACTCCATATTCCGGTACACCAATGACAGCTAAGCAGTTCACCTATGAATTTCCGTATTCCGCTTCCTTTTATATAAAGGATTTCATCTATTGATCCATCTTCGTTTACCTCTTCTCTAATATCATGAAATGGAAGCCTAATAAAATTAGTGATATCATCATATACCACTAATCTCGTTAATCGAAATGTTGCTAAACTTAATAACAAAAAAGTAAACCATGTAATCATACATACCACTCCAATTGTTCCTTGATATTATATTCTATTCAAGCAACATCAAAGGAGGGATAACATTATTAACATACTTTTTACTAATCAGGGGAGGTTAGTATAAAAGGAGTGATACAATCTGACAGGTTTATTCGTTAAATTAATTGTTTGTCCAATCACAGTGATTATTGCTTGGATGTTATTTCCAAATGTAGACTTCGCCTTTTGGTACCAACCAATTATCCTTGGAGTTATACTCGCTGGCGCTGGACATTTAATGGAAATGTTACTTCTTAATAAAAACACAGTACTATTTAGTACATTTATGGATGTAGTTGCTTCCGTAATTATTGTTTACTATGTATCGATATTTTTCACAAATACAATTGTAACCTTCTGGGGTGCTTTACTAACCTCTCTTTTACTAGGTGTCACAGAAATCGTCCAGCACCGGTGGCTAGTACAAGAAAGGAAAACAAAGAGTTCACCAATACTAAAATAACTAAGGTAAGGGTCTAGCTCAAAAAGCTTGGCCCCTTACTCTTTCGACTCGGACATTTTGATACCTCAGTATTAAATTTTTGTTAGGAATGGTCGCCCTTTTTTCCATTCTACATTTACTGGTACTTTAAAAAAATCAGTTAACATATCGTTTGTTAACAGTTCCTCTGTCATACCAGAAGCAAAAACGTTTCCAGCCTTTAGTAAAAGTGTATGCTGAAAACACGGTAAGACTTCTTCTACATGATGTGTAACATAAAGGATAGACGCGGGATTTGTATGATTAGCTATTCGACTAATCGCCTCAAGTAATTGTTCACGAGCAATAAAGTCAAGCCCAATAGTAGGCTCATCAAGAATAAGGAATTCAGGATCTGCCATAAGAGCTCGTCCAATTAGGACGCGTTGCCGTTCTCCTTGTGATAACGTGCTGTAACTCCTATTGGCATACTCAAAACATCCTAATTCTTTTAATAACTGTTGAGCTTTTTGCCTCATATCATCAGTAGGTGTTTGATACAGTCCTATTGATGCAAAAGCACCACTTAATACGACTTGATAAGCACTGTCCTCCCCGTATATCCGTTCCTGTAGTGTTGAAGAGACAATTCCAATCCGTTTTCTAAGATCTTCTCCAAGTGGATCTTTTCCAAATCGCTTTTGAAGTACCGTTACATTCCCTTTCGTCGGAAAGTAATATGCGGATAACATATGTAATAAAGCTGTTTTACCCGCCCCATTTAATCCTAACAAAGCCCAGTGTTCTCCTTTATTTATTTTCCAAGTAATATCTTTTAATATCCATTTACCATCTCTCATTAACGACACATCATCTAATTGAATGACCAACGTAGAACCTCCCCTTTAATCAAAAATGAATATAAATTTAATTCTTAACTATCATCTCTTCATTTTCAAAAAACTTCGACTACTGTGATTATACTAGAAATTCTCATTTATTCCGAATCATTAATAATTTAAATAATCAGATATTTAAATGAGGGGGTTTTTAAAAAAGTCCTATCCACTCATTCAACAACAGCTGATTTCCAGTGAATTTATGATGGATTAGTAGTTTGATTACAATCTTCCCCTTAAATAATGGAGAGGTATTTTCAATCCTTTTCACTATTTAAAATTATATTATCTATCGGTATAATACTCGTCTTAACAACATAAAGTTTAGTATATAATCAACCTTATTTAAAATCATTTTAATTAAATATTGATTTTTATAAAGTTTGCATTATAATAAGACATGTATTATTCTTAATTTAGTAACTATTAAGGGAGAGGTGTTCACAAAGTGAGTAATGAAAAAAAATACTTAACAACAGCGTCTGGAGCCCCTGTGGGTGATAATCAAAATTCAATAACTGCAGGTCACAGAGGACCTACACTAATTCAGGATGTTCACCTACTAGAGAAACTCGCACACTTTAATCGCGAGAGAATTCCAGAACGCGTTGTCCATGCTAAAGGCGCAGGCGCACACGGATACTTCGAGGTAACTAACGATCTTTCAAAATATACTAAAGCGGACTTTTTATCCGAAGTTGGTAAACGAACACCTATGTTTATTCGTTTCTCAACTGTAGCAGGTGAACTTGGCTCTGCCGATACAGTAAGAGACCCTAGAGGTTTCGCTGTTAAATTCTATACAGAGGAAGGTAACTACGATTTAGTTGGTAATAACACACCGGTGTTCTTCATCCGTGATGCTATAAAATTCCCTGACTTCATTCATACTCAGAAGCGAAATCCAAAAACCCATCTAAAAGATGTAAATATGGTTTGGGATTTCTGGTCTTTATCACCAGAATCCTTACACCAAATTACGATTCTTCACTCTGACCGTGGTATTCCAGCAACATTACGTCATATGAATGGATATGGAAGCCATACGTTCAAATGGACGAACGCAAATGGAGAATCTGTTTTTGTAAAATATCACTTTAAAACATCACAAGGCGTTAAAAACCTTGATGTAGATTTGGCTGGTAAACTAGCAGGTGATAATCCTGATTATCATCTAGAGGATCTCTACAATTCTATTGAAAAGGGTGACTACCCTGAATGGGTACTTCATGTACAAATCATGCCTGAAGAAGATGCAAATACGTATCGATTTGATCCATTCGATGTTACAAAAGTATGGTCTCACAAAGACTATCCATTAATTGAAGTTGGTCGTATGGTGCTTGATAAAAACCCAGAGAACTATTTCGCTGAAGTAGAGCAAGCTGCATTCTCACCAGCTCATTTTGTACCTGGAATCGAAGCTTCACCAGACAAAATGCTTCAAGGTCGCTTATTTGGATACTCTGACGCACATCGCTATCGTGTTGGTACTAATCATGAATTACTACCAATCAACCGTTCTAAAGCAGAAGTAAATAACTATCAACGTGATGGTTCTATGCGCTTTGACGGCAATGGTTCCGGTGTAAATTACGAACCAAATAGCTTTGATGGACCAAAGGAAACTCCTGAAAATAATGTTACTCCATTTGAAGTAACTGGATTCGCTGATAGTGTTTCTTATGATAGTGAAGATCACTATACACAACCAGGAGACCTATTCCGTCTAATGAGTGATGATGAACGTACTCGTTTAATTCAAAACTTCGTAGACCATATGCAAGACGTTGAAAAAGATGAAATTAAACTACGTCAAATCGGTCACTTCTACAAAGTTGATCCCGAACTAGGAAATCGCATTGCAGAAGGTCTTGGATTATCTGTACCAGAAACAGCTAAAAAATAATCTTTGAGATTTCAGGGGCCACTCATTTCGTGAGTGGCCTTGTTTTTTTGTGGCACAATCAAAACAAGTATAGATGGATAAACTCTCATTTTCCGTTAAAAATATACTACCTGTATTCAACACATGGTAATTTTTCGTTTATTTAGAATCAAAAGGAACTTTAGAAATTTCTAGCTAAGGAGCACATTCATAGTGACACAAATAAATACTGATGAACTAAAACCACATGACATATCTTTTTATAATCAGCCTACATTAGAATTGGCGCAATCCTTACTTGGATGCTTGTTAATCAAGGAAACCTCTGATGGCATAGCCGCTGGGATAATTGTCGAGACAGAAGCTTACAAAGGACCAGTTGACCAAGCTGCCCACAGTTTTAACAATCGTCGCACAAAGCGAACTGAAGTTATGTTTGGTCTGCCTGGATATACCTATACCTACTCCATGCATACACATTGTTTATTTAATGTAGTGAGTGGACCAATAAACAAGCCCGAAGCTGTATTAATACGTGCCGTTGAACCTTATTTAAATAGACAGTTAATGACTACGAGGCGACCAAAAATAACAACCGAACAACAATTAACTAATGGACCCGGCAAGCTCACAAAAGCTTTAGGGATTAGTATGAGTGACTATGGACATTTACTAGACCAAGAACCGTTATGGATTAGCCCTAGCCAGCTCTCTTCAATAGAGATTTCATCCGGACCTCGTATTGGTATTGGCAACTCAGGTGAAGCTAAAGACTATCCATGGAGGTACTTTATTAAAGGTAATCCCTATGTATCAAATTGACTTCTTTCCTATAGTTAAAACTAGACGATTTTTAAAAACTTCATCAGAATCGCCCTTCATCCGGGAGTGTCCCTGTTTTACTACCTTTAGTTCATTACGATAAAAAAAACTAACTCCTATATCGCAGCCCAATAAATAGGCACTACACCACTATCTTTTTACTCCTTATCGGATTGGAATTAACTAAGATGATCCCGGTGCCCTTTTTCATCACAAAACGGGCACGTTTCAGACGTTCCTTGATTACCATGAAGTCATTCGTTTTACCCTGTTTTTTGATAAACAAATACGTCCCAATGTATAGCTTGCCTAGAATACTTACATACTAGTAAAGAATAAGTAACTAAACTTATTCAATTACTCTAGCTATCGAAAGGAATGCTGTTTATGAGTAAAAAAAGATTAAAAAGGAAAAGTGATATCGAAAAAGCAGAAGATGTAGAATTCTCAAACGAACTTGCGGACTCTGATGATTTAGAAGCTGTAGAACGAATGAAAAAAGCAGATCGTCGTGCACAGGAAAAGTCATCAGAATAAGAAAAAGCAAATGCCGATCGGCATTTGCTTTTTCTTGCTTTAACGAATCTACGAAAAACGGCTCCTTTAATAACTAAATAATCAAAAACTAGTGAAAACGTCTAATTTTCTACTAAAAATTGGATTTTTATACTTTTTCTACAATTTTGTTTCTGAAAGCTTCAAACCCTTTGATATCAAACAAGCAAGCGCTATTTTAAAGTAAAAAAAATATATACAGAAATGTTAAATTTGTTAGAATACTTAACAAAACAGTAGCATTCTTTAAGCATTTCTATCTTGTTGGTGCTAATCAGCTCTTAGAAGGCTTAACGCTTGTTAATGCTATTTAAACTGGTTTGCGAAAAATTCGCATCAACTTTATTATAATATAGGTAAACATGAGCGAAATACAAAAGTAATTGAAGGGAGAATTTACTATTAACAGTCAAATAGCAACTGTAACCGCTCCTACTGAAACAGTTTACTTCGATAAACCAACTGTAGAAGATGGTGCAGCAATGTGGGAATTAGTAAATAACTCAACACTTGATCAAAACTCAGCGTATAAGTATATTATGATGTGCGAATATTTCAAGGAGACATGTGTTGTAGCTAAAGAAAATGATAAATTAGTAGGATTTGTTACCGCATTTATCCCTCCAGAGCGCCATGATGTACTGTTTATCTGGCAAGTGGGTGTTGATTCTTCCCAACGCGGAAAAGGAATTGCATCTAAACTTCTGAATACACTTATTCAGAGAGAGTATTGTCAAAATGTACACTATGTGGAAGCGACTGTTACCCCATCAAATAAAGCATCTCAATCATTATTCCGTCGCCTAGCACACGACCATCAAACTGAGTGTACTGTTAGTGATTTATTTGGCGAAGAACTATTCCCAAGTGATGATCATGAGCCAGAACTTAACTTTAGAGTAGGACCGTTAGAAGATAAATAAATAACTTGTTTAACAGTTAAAATATAAGATAACAACATACTCATTACCCTGGGTATGCATTTACTTAAGGAGGATTTTAAACGTGAGCAAAGATATGGATATTATTAATACATTAGAATCAGAAGTACGCAGTTATTGCCGTAGTTTCCCTACGGTTTTCACACAAGCGAAAGGTTACAAAATGTGGGACCAAAAAGGGAAAGAATATTTAGACTTTTTTGCTGGTGCAGGTGCCCTTAATTATGGTCACAATAATCCAAAAATGAAAGAAAAACTAATTGAGTACATTACTAATGATGGTATTACTCATTCTCTTGATATGGCATCAACAGCTAAAGCTGAATTTTTAAATAAGTTCAATGAGGTTATTTTAAAACCTCGTAAGCTTGAGTATAAAGTAATGTTCCCTGGACCAACAGGAACAAATACAGTAGAAAGTGCGTTGAAGTTAGCTCGTAAAGTAACAGGACGTACAGATATTATTAGCTTTACAAATGGATTTCATGGTATGACTATTGGTTCTCTTTCTGTCACAGGAAACTCGATGAAGCGCAAAGGTGCTGGAATCCCATTACAGAATGTAGTTACAATGCCATATGATAATTATGTAGATAATCAAGACTCTTTAGATTATCTTGAGCGCTTTTTAGAAGATAGTGGTAGTGGTGTCGCAATTCCTGCAGCCATGATTTTAGAAACAGTTCAAGGTGAGGGTGGAATTAACGCCGCTAGCTTTGAATGGTTGAAAAAAGTAGAGAGTATTTGTAAGCGCTGGGGGATCTTATTAATCGTAGATGATGTTCAAGCAGGTGTGGGCCGTACTGGTACATTCTTCAGTTTTGAAGGTGCAGAAATCAAACCAGATATTGTCTGCTTATCAAAGTCTCTAAGTGGCTACGGGGTACCATTTGCTATTACGCTTATTCGTCCAGACATTGATAAATTCCAACCTGGCGAACACAATGGTACATTCCGAGGAAACAACCATGCATTTGTAACAGCAACCTCAGCACTAGACTACTGGAAAGATGACGAATTTGAAAAAGACATTAAAGTGAAATCAGAAATGATTTATAGCTTCCTTGAAAAAATGGTTGCCACTTATCCAGAGCTAAAAGGTGAAGTAAGAGGTCGTGGCTTCATGGTAGGTATCGCTTCTGAAGTAGATGGACTTCCAAATAAAATTGCCGCTAAAGCATTTGAAAACGGCTTAATTATGGAAACATCTGGACCACTAGATGAAGTATTCAAGTTATTCCCACCATTAACTATTGATGAGCAAGGACTTAAAAGTGGGTTTGAAATTATAGAAGAAAGTATTAAAAGTATCGTAAAAGAGCCAGTAACTAGTTAAATTTGGGTAAACCATAAAATATATTATAAAAGATTTAGCAATTAAATTATCAGGGGGAACTAAACATGAAAGTAGTATCACTAAAAGACGTAATAGGGACTGAACAAGATATAGATGGCGGAAATTGGGTATCTAGACGCCTACTTCTTAAAAAGGATGGTATGGGATATACTGTCAATTATACAACTATCAAGCCTGGAACTGAGACTCATATCTGGTATCAAAACCACCTAGAATCTGTTTACCTTACAGAAGGTGAAGGCGAAGTTGTCACACTTAGTGACAACAAAGTATGGCCAATTAAAAAGGACGATCTTTATGTACTAGATAAGCATGATGAGCATTTACTACGTACAAAAGATGGAATGAGTATGGTTTGTGTATTTAACCCACCATTATCAGGAAAAGAAGTACATGATGAAAATGGAGTATATCCAGCAGACCTAGATTAAAACTTTTGCCCTCAACAATGTTGAGGGCTTTTTATTTCTATACTAATAAGACAAAACATTCATTATGTGTTATTTAATCTTTATCCGAAGTTTGGATTTATTTGTGCTAATTTGACTTCGATTTTGTTCATCTAGTTCAGATGAACAGTTAGGGCATTTTACAGCTTGAGAAGGGATCGGTAAACGACAAAAAGGACATTCCTTTTTTGTCATTGAATCAACAGGGTGTTGATTGGGTCTTCTCCAACGATTCATCTGTCTTATCATGATAAATATAACAAAAACAATAATAATAAACCGTATAAATGACGTAATAAACAACCCATAATTAATCGTTGCAACACCTGCCTCTTGCGCATCCTTAAGAGAAGAATAGTGTCCCCCACCAAGCACAAGAAAAAGGTTTGAAAAATTCATTTTGGCTAATAATAAACCAACCGGTGGTAAAAGTACATCACTAACAAATGAATCAATAAGTCCACTGAAGGCAGCCCCTAGGACTAAACCAATTCCCATATCCGCTGCACTTCCCTTTAATACAAATTGACGGAATTCTTTCATTAAACCTATCTATATCAACTCCTTAGCATCCAATTTCATTCAGCTCTCTGGGTTTTGGGATCATTATCTAGTCGGCAGTTCCCTTAACTCTTTATACTTTGTGAATGTGAGAGACTAAAGGAACGGACTTCCATGCACAAAACGGTTTGCTTTATACTATGATTGGACTGAACAAGCTATGCTAAAGGAGCTAAGTAAAATTACTTTTTCTTTTTTCTTTATTTAAGATAATTTATAATAATCATCATAGAGAACGATATAATAAGTTTATAAAGTCAGGGAGTGTTACTTTTGAAAAAAAATGATGTTGATGATTATTTACAGGAAGGAATATATGGCTCTAGAGAAATAAATCCATCCGAGCGAAAATTGTTTTTAGGAACATTCAGAGAAAGGGTTGTGCTAGCACTTACGAAAGCACAGGTCATGCAAGGCCAAGGAAAAACTGAAGTTGAACAACTAATGAGAGAAAACCCTAAATCGAGACTACTTTTGAACGGAAATGTTAGTATCCGATTTTTCAAACCATATAAGAAGTTAGCATCTAAACATAATATTCGATATACATCTGTAAAAAATCGGGATGCAAAATCAGACTATGGCATTGTACTAACTCTTGATTATGCAGTTGATAAAGAAGATATATTTATTGTAGAAAAAAACAAAAAAGAAGATATCAAAAAGAAAAAGCCTTCATTAATAAGTAGATTATTTGGCAAGTCGGATTAAGAAGTAATTCGTTATTGATGCATTTGCAATCCCAACAGTAGGTACTTATGGTGTACAATGAATGCGATCACGTTAAAAACGATGCAGAATCCTTATCTAATCACATAAAGGAATATGCTGTTCGCCATTTCCTATGGTACAGTAAGTACCTTGATTGGCTATTTTCTCTTATAAAATACAGTAAGCCGTCTAATTAATCGTTTTATTTGGAGAGTGGTCTTTCTTTTCATATTTACATAAAAGTTTTATAATGTAAGCAAATTAACTCTTACATTATGCTTCCTGAACACTTCTTCTCAAATTATGAAAACGCTGTCAATTCATGCAAGCGAAACTTTTATACAAGAGTTTGCTTGGGTTGTTATAGAATTTTTGTCACGATGTAATAAAAATCTATATGGAGGAGTGAGTATCGATGGAATTTCGTTATTTAGGAAAAACAGGATTAAGTGTAAGTGAACTTTGTCTTGGTACAATGACGTTGGGAAGAGAAACGAGTGAAGATGATAGTTACAATATTTTAGACCGTTATATTGCCGAAGGTGGTAACTTCATTGATACAGCAGATGTGTATAGTCGCGGAGGTTCAGAGGAGATTGTTGGTAATTGGTTTAAAAATCAAAAAAGAAATGATTTTGTTTTAGCGACAAAAGTACGATTTCCAATGGGAGAAGGACCAAACGATTTAGGTTTAAGTCGAAAACACATTATTAAAGGAATAAAAGAAAGCTTGCGTCGCTTGAAAACTGATTATATTGACCTTTACCAAGTTCATGCTTGGGATCCAAGAACACCACTCGAAGAGACATTAAGTACACTGAATGACTTAGTACGAGAAGGTCTTGTCCGTTACATTGGTGCAAGTAACTTTAAAGGATGGCAGTTGCAAAAGGCTATTGATATGAGTCGCGAAAAAGGGTGGGAGCAATTTTCCTGTTTGCAACCTCAATATAACTTACTTTGTCGTGCAACCGAATATGAGTTAATTGATGTGTGTGTAAATGAGGGGTTAGGCGTTATTCCGTGGAGCCCACTTCGGGGTGGTTGGCTAACCGGTAAATTCACACGAGATATGCAAGGACCACCAGAAAATACCCGTATTGGCGTTGCCAAAGAAAAAGGATATAGTGAAACGTGGGACATGTACAACAATGAGTTCACTTGGAATTTAATAGATGAACTAAAAAGCGTTGCCGAAGAAGCAGGAAAAACACCTGCACAGGCTGCAATTAATTGGTTACTGCAACAATCAGGGGTGACTGCACCTATTATCGGTGCACGAACAATCGAACAATTGGAAGCAAACTTAGGTGCTGCTGGATGGTCATTATCAACTGCACAGGTAGATCGTTTAAATAAAGCTAGTGCGCTATTTGTAAGCTACCCCTATGATCAATCAGCAATTGACCAAAGAAATAAAGGACGTGAATAAAGAATCAAAAAGGATTAACTGTGATACAGTTAATCCTTTTTGATTCTAAATCTTGTTTAAACAATAGTTTCATATTGGTTTTCATTAATGACAGAAACTAAACGCTCCATACCTTCTTTTATAAGGTCTGGTGTCGCATTTGTGAAATTAAGCCGCATGGTGTTCTCCTGAGGGTTTGAAACATAAAACGGTGCTCCAGGAACAAAAGCTACACCTTTGTCTACTGCTTTCTTTAGTAATTCTGTGGTATTTACATCGCTTGGCATGCTAACCCAGAAAAACATCCCGCCTTTTGGAACCATATACGACAACTGGTCATTTTTCACACTATCTAATATACCCTTCATCACTAGCATTCTCTCATAATAGGTTTGTCTTATCATTTGAATATGTTGATCAAGATTAAAATCATTCAACAAATGAACTAGAGCATGTTGGCTAATCGAATTAGTATGCAAATCTGTAGCTTGTTTTGCTTGGGCCATTAATCTGATAATCTGATGCGGACCTACAATCCATCCAATTCGCATAGCTGGAACAACTGTCTTCGAAAATGTACTTGTGTACATTACAAATTTATTATTATCCATTGAAGCTATTGATGGCGGGGAATCTTCTTGATCAAATTGTATATCACCATAAGGATCATCTTCAAAAATAACAACGTGATATTTCTGGGCTAGCTTTAGTAGCTTTTTCCTTCTTTCCAAAGACCAAACTTTACCACCTGGATTTGAATAAGTCGGAACAACATATATACACTTTGGTTTAAAACGAATAATTTTTTCCTCTAAATCCTCTTCAATCATTCCGTCCTCGTCTGCATCCACCGGAATTATTCGAGCCTCATAAGAGTCAAACACCTGTAGTGCTGCCAAGTAAGTAGGATTCTCTGTAAGAATGATGTCACCCGGATTAAACATTATTCGCGAAAACAAATCAATTGCCTGTTGAGAACCTGATGTGACTAAAATATCCTCTGGACTACGATGTATATTTTTGTTAGCCATCCGCTCAGATAACTTTTCACGCAGCTCCATTACACCTTCCGTTTCTCCGTACTGAAGAGCTTTATTACCTGATGTAATCGCCTTATCAAATGCCTGGCGAACAGCTTCTACTGGAAATAAACTCTCATCTGGCAAACCACCAGCAAAAGAGATTACATCACCTTGATTAACAACTTTTAAAATATCACGTACTGCTGATGACTTCATGTAACGGACACGCTGTGAAAAACCATATTTCACGATGTTTCCCACCTTTTCTGTTTTATCTGATATCGTTCTTATATTTTGAAAAGTCAGATATTTTTAAATGTTTATATATTATAACATTATTGACTGACATTACAAGGGATTAATTAACGATAATTAATTTCCTCAACTACAAAAAAAGCCGCCTGACCCATGATAGGATCAGGCGGCTTTCTTGTATTAAGGATTGAGTATTCGTTCTAGGAATTGTTGTGTTCTCTTTTCCTTTGGTGATTTTAGGACTGCTTCAGGAGGACCCTGTTCGACAATTTGTCCTTCATCCATAAAAATCACTTGATTAGACACTTGTTCTGCAAATTTTAATTCATGAGTAACGATTACCATCGTCCAACCTTCATTCGCTAAATCCTTGATCACCTTTAATACTTCCCCTACTAGTTCTGGATCAAGTGCTGAAGTTGGCTCATCAAATAACATTAACTCAGGCTCAATCGCTAGTGCTCTGGCTATACCAACTCGTTGTTGCTGTCCACCAGAAAGCTGGTGCGGATAAAGATTCATTTTATCTGCTAATCCTACTTTATCTAATAAATTCTCTGCAAGAGCGAGTACTTCGCTTTTAGGTCTTTTCTGAACAATCAAAGGTCCCTCAGTAACATTTTCTAATGCTGTTTTATGAGGGAATAGATTATAGGATTGAAAGACCATTCCAGATCTACGTCGTAAGCTTGTCACTTCTTTTTTTGATGGCTCTTTACCAAAGTCAACTTGTACTCCATCGTGAAACGCAAATTTCCCTTTGTTTGGCATTTCCAATACATTTAAACACCGAAGCAATGTCGTTTTTCCCGAACCTGAAGGGCCAATAATAGTTAATATATTACCTTTCTCTATCTCTAAATCTATGTCTTTTAGCACCTCTAACTCCCCAAATGCTTTTGTTAATCCTTCCACTGTTAAAAACACAAGCTTCCTCCCTCCTAAAATTAATTAGAAATATGACGTTCTAACCGGCGCTCAATTCTATCTTGAATAATCGATAGTACAAAACAAATAATCCAATATAATAATGCTGCTTCTAAATACAACAACATAAAATCATACGTCCTAGCTGCAATTTCTTGAGCTTTTCGAAATAATTCAGTAACTAAAATTAAAGAGGCAAGTGACGTATCTTTTACTAAGCTAATAAATGTATTGGATAACGGGGGGATAGATACTCTAGAAGCTTGTGGTAAAACGATCCGCCTTAGTGCTTGCCAATAACTCATACCAATCGTATGACTTGCTTCCCACTGCCCCTTTGGAATAGAAAGAATAGATGCCCGGATAATCTCAGATGCATATGCCCCCACATTTAATGTAAAAGCAATTATCGCACTAGGAAATGGATCAATCGTTAAACCTATGCTGCCCAAACCGAAAAAAACAATTGAAAGCTGCACAAGTAAAGGTGTCCCTCGTACAGCTGAAACAAGCATTCTAGCAGGTATTGTAAAATACTTGCGATTAGAAAGGCGCATAATTGCTAAAAGCAAGGCTAGAGCTAATCCTAGTGTAAATGAAATTAAAGTAAGAGGAATCGTATATTTGATTCCTCCTTGAATCATTGGCCAAAGGGAGTTTTTGAATAACTCCCATCCTCCCATATCAGCCGTTATTGTCATTATAATATTACTCTGAAACATCTTCACCAAACCACTTTTCTGAAATTTCCGCTAATTTTCCATCTTCTTTCATAGCTTCTAGCTGTTCATTAACAGCTTCGATTAACTCTTCATTACCTTTATTAAATGCAAATGCTGTTTCTGATACATCTTCCTCTCGTGCTGAAATCTTCACACCAGAGTCAGGTTGTTGATTAATGTAATCAAGGACAGCTAACCGATCATTTACAGTGACGTCAACTCGACCTTGCTTAATTAATTCAATTGATTGGGCAAGACCTTCTACTCCCTCTAACTCAGCACCATTCTCTTTTGCGATAGCACCGAAATTACTTGTTAATGATTGTGCTGATGTCTTACCTTCTAAATCCTCAAACGAAGTAATATCACTATTATCTTCTGGTACTACTATTACTGCTGCTGATACAGTATATGGCAGGGAAAAGTCATAGTTTTCTAATCGATCCGGATTAATACCTACTTGGTTAGCAATTAAGTCAAAACGCTCTGCGTTTAATCCAGCAAACATTGAATCCCATTGCGTTTCCTCAAAATTGACTTTTAGTCCCATGCGATCTGCTACTTCTCTAATCACTT
This sequence comes from Aquibacillus saliphilus, assembly GCF_020404745.1. Taxonomy (GTDB): domain Bacteria; phylum Bacillota; class Bacilli; order Bacillales; family Amphibacillaceae; genus Aquibacillus; species Aquibacillus saliphilus. The sequence goes on along the minus strand of NZ_JAIZAP010000004.1, from coordinate 18,161 downwards.
CTACATCATAACCAGTTAGCTCATCCTCTTCATTATGGAATGTGAACGGAGCATAAGTACCTTCTGTTCCTACTGAAATAACTCCCTCTTCCATGATTTTGTCATATTGAGAATCTCCTGCCTCCGCGCTATCTCCATCTGTAGATTCTTCATCATTATTCGTTCCACATGCAGTTAAAACTAATATAAGACCAAGCATTAATAGCCATATTGCTTTTTTCATAGTAAAACCCCCAGTAAGTTTATCGGAATTAATTCCAAATTGATTATAACCTTGAACGATATTATTTGTAAAATAAATAGATTTACGTATTTATATAGTTTCCAAAGAAAGATGAACTATTAGTTGTTTTTTCGGAAAAACGAAAAAAAGCATTCCCCAGAGGAAATGCAATCTTTTCATTTTACTTACCTTCCCTTCTAATCCCATTCTTTTAAAGAAGATAAAAATTGTTTGAGCTTTCTTTTCATTTTTCCTTCGTTATTTTTTGGTCGTTGTTTTCTCCACTCATGATAACTTGCAATTCCAATCAGTGTGGAGCCAGCAATCAGCAAATAACCCCACCACGGCATATTACCCCAGTATGACTTTGTTTGGTACATAACATTAAATACTAGAACACCAATTCCTACAAAGAAGTATGCTTTAATTCTATATTGCATACCAATAACAATAGAAAAAAGCGATAAGCCTCCGATAACAATTGCATCCCATACTGTTTGACTCTCTATCGCATCGATCACTAAGTATCCAGTGACTAAAAGTAAAACAATTAGTTGTATTTTTCCCATTAGCTTCTTGTAGCCCTTCCAAGTTTGTAAGCTTAAAAAGATTGAAATACCTAGGATTGGCAAAACAGTTATTTCTGCCTTAATTAAGTCTGGAATCCATGCTTGATACTCTTTTAATAGTAAGAGATAAGCAGGAATGATGCCGAGTACCCCTAGAGTTTTAAAAATTAATTTTAATAGTAAATTATTTAGTCGGTTAACTTGACCAAAAAACCAGACTGTTAAAAGCAGTATCGGTGTTATTTGAACGATTATATTGTCTTGTTCGCTAATAAATGAGATTGAATAAACTAGATAAAATACAGCAACAATAGAATACCAATCTACGTAACTCTTATCTTTTTGTAGATTATATAATTTTTCAAACAGATAATACCCAGCGATCAAGTGCACAAAGTAGCTAACAATACAAACAAAGTAAAGCGTTATAGAATCAAATAAATACCGCTCCTGTTCCCACATGACAAAAGTTAGAGCTAATGGAATAATGGTGAATGTATAATAGTTTCGCTTGTGTAAAAAATACAAATTATATACTACATATCCTAAAATAGAGAACAATTCTATTAAAGGGAACATTTGTCGTTCCATTATAACTATATATAAACCTACTAGAGAAAATGGAATGATATACCATTCCATTCGAGTACGCCAGGTCTGGTTAACAAACATCCAACTAACGGCCATTACAACGCTAGCTATTACCCATAGATAAGGAGAGGGCATTTGTTTTAAAAGGTTGAAATAATCAACTACCATTGTCAGTAGTATCGGTACTAATGTCATAGCTGCATATAAGAAACCTTTGATTTGCCATTCTTTTGCCTTGATAATCGTACTATATACATAGACCACTAGTGGAATAAATAGAACTAATGGATTTATCCTGCTGCCAAAAATAGAATCAACAATAACAACGATAATTAGTAAGAATAGAATTAGTTGGGCAAACCAGAAAAAGTAGTGTCTAAGCTCCTTGACCTTCCTTCCAACGAAAGTCTCTATCACTAAAAGAATTACCGGACCGAACATTAAATATAGAATAGTCGCTTGCAGAGTATCAAAAGGCAAAGGACTAAGTAATGATCCAAAAAATGCAAAGGATGTAATTGCAACTAACAACCAAAACATTACTTGTTTGGACCGGATGACCAACCAAATACACACAAATATACCAACAAATAATAATAATGGCCTAACGATATTCGCATCAATCGAACTAAAGCTTAGCATCACTAGCAGCCCATAAAGGTATGCAAATTGTCCTGTATAAAAGCTTGCATTTGAAAGCCCCGATTTTTTAATTCGACTCCATCCCTGACTAATTGCCAATAAAATCAGACCTGTGACTCCATAATGAAATGGCAGATTGAAGTAAGTTTGATAGTCCGTTACTATACTAGTAAGTTTCGGGTAAATAATCAGCAGCGCAACTAGTATGCTGATAGCATGGACCCATTCTGCTATTTTCCTTTCCCTGCCTTGACTAGTTACCATAGTGACAACAAAAGCAACTAGTGAAAATAAGATTAATAATAATGAAGCCTTTATATAATCCATTAATAAGACACCATAAACGATAGATACAACCATTAAGATTATGGATAAATAGTAGCTACTTTTCTTGATCGGGTGTAAGTATTTATTATTATTAAACACTCCTACTACCAGGAATAGCACTACACCATAGATAAACATGAACATATCTGGATTATCTATCTTGAACCAATGATTGGTAGATTCCCATAACTGATAGCCAGTAACAATTATAAAAAAAGAAGCTAGGTACTTGAATAGGTTGTAATATGTCAGATATGCTAAAAACGCATAGTTTAGTGCGATAAGCACATAAGACGCGAGCAATAAGAGACTAGGTTCGTCAGCTTTTAATAGGATTCCCTGGTAACTGACATAAATAAACGCGAAGAATGAGATTAATCCACTCGTAAAACGAAACATCCGCTTCAAATAGTTATTATTTCTAACCACATAAGCGAAGCATATATAAACTAGTCCTACTAGAGAATAAATGACGAAATCAATGTTTTCTAATCTAGTGTGATCAACTAGTTGATAGACTCCATATGCAAATAAGACAGAAAAGACAAAATGGTACTCTTTTGTGTTATATACATAGACCATTGCTATATAAATGGCTGCAGTTAGTAATAAGTTAAAACTATAGAAAACTGCTTGATTATAAATGAATAACATCAATAATGTTGAGATTACTAAATTCAACTGCGAATAGGCTGGCAGTTCCTTTAAAAAGATAGTAAATCTTTGATTAGTTCTAACTAGATGATAAATATATAACAATATCGCATTAAATATCATAATTAATAGATAAAATGCGTCGATAGACACTCCTGTAGAAGCTATCAAGAAGGCTACAGTAAAAGACAAAAACAGATAAGAAATCCAAACGAATAATCGGGAATTATGTTTAATTGCACTTCTTACATATAGCGGAAGTGGAATTAATGTTCCTATCAGCCCTAGATAATATCTCCCTTCACCTGTTAATGAAAGATAACTACCAAACAACTCAAAGTATCCAATTGCTACGATAACAATAGGAATTAATAAACTACCTAGAGTCAAAAAAGCAAATGCGGTTTTTTCAATTTTTAAAAATTTAGATGAAATTCCGCTTAGCATTAGAAAGATTATAGCAACACATGAAATAGCAAACACTCTGAGTCCCGGCCCCATTTGTTCCCAATTACTAGTTGCTAGCACCAGACCACCAATAAGCATCAGAACAACACCTAAAATAAGGGACCAGCTAATGTTTCGTTCACGGATTTGTTCCATGGATAATTGTTTCTTCCTCTTCTCTTTTTTAGGCTGTGACTGTTTCTTTATTTCTACGTTTGATACAACCTCGTTCTTCCCATCTAATAAAAACTCTGCCTGACTCGTTTCCTTTTTTCGTCTTACTAGTAATTTTTGATAAGATTTTAGAAGAAATTGGTAGTCTTTATCGTTTATATAATTAAACCTATTTAGCTCCTCAAATTCTTTTCTGACTAATTGCTCTCGTTCTTCTTGAGATAAATCCCCCACAAAATTCCCCCCTTAACCCTGAGATAGCATTAGTATCTAATTTGACAATTACTGATTAATTACCTGCTTTTTTATCGATTAACTTAGTTTTATAAGAAAAGCTAAAGTCGCGCCTTGGTCACCCTAGGGCAATAAGTCGAGCCTCTATGTGGTGCTTTTTGCCACAAAGAGGCTTGACTTAAGACCTCAGGCGAGGACATTCGAAATAAGGAAACCGCTTATTTCCGGGTAGGCGCTGGAGCTAGACATTGAAGCGCAAAATTTTATCCTTTCTTACCTTAAAAAAATGACCAATTGATTATAATAATAATCAATTGGTCATTAATATGTTGTTAATAAATTATCCCAAAACAGCGCGGTCATTTACTAATTGTTCTCCTCGGATTCGCTTGAATTCATGAAGTAGCTTTTCAATGGTAAGGTTCTGTTTTTCAATACCTGAGACATCAAAAATAATTTGTCCTTTATCCATCATAACCAAGCGATTTCCTAAATCTAATGCTTGTTGCATATTGTGAGTAACCATTAATGTTGTTAAATGAAACCTATCTACCACATCACCTGTTAGCTTTGTAATTAACTCCGCCCTAGAAGGATCAAGTGCTGCTGTATGTTCATCTAAAAGCAATATATTAGGTTCAGTAAAAGTAGCCATCAGTAACGACAGAGCTTGCCTTTCACCTCCAGATAAAAGACCAACTTTAGCATTTAATCTATCTTCTAAACCTAGATTAAGTGTAAGCAGATATTCCCGAAACAACTCTCTACGTTTCTTGTTAACACCTATTCGGAGCATCCGTTTTTTATTTCTTGCATATGCCATTGCTAAATTCTCTTCAATTGTCATCGACGGAGCAGTTCCAGCCATTGGATCCTGAAACACTCTCCCTATATAGTTTGACCGCCTAAATTCAGGTAAAGGAGTAACATTTTTATCATCAATTTTGACTGTTCCAATGTCCGGTTTTAAACTACCTGAAATGACATTCATTAGAGTCGATTTTCCGGCACCATTACTACCAATTACCGTAACAAAATCTCCTTTTTCAAGCGTTAAATCTATATCTTGTAGTGCTTTTTTTTCATCAGGTGTATCCTCATTAAATGTTAACGATATATCATTTAAATGTAGCACAGTCCTATGCCTCCTTTGCCTTGTTGTTTAGTGCTAATTGTTTTCGATAACGGCGTTTTTGTTCTTTTCTTGCTGAAATCATTCTAGGTGCAACTAATGCAATTATAACTAACGAGGCAGTGATAAATTTCATATCTCCTGTTTCAAGAAAATCGACCCGAAGAGCGAGTGTTACTACAATTCGATAGACGATCGCTCCACCAATAACAGCTAGAGTCGTTCTTGCAATTGTTTTCTTTCCAAATAGTGCTTCACCGATAATAACAGAAGCAAGTCCAATAACAATCATTCCGATTCCCATACTTAAATCAGCGAAACCACCATATTGGCTAACTAATGCTCCTGATAAAGCTACCAAACTATTCGAAATTCCTAGTCCAGTTATTTTTAAGTTATCGGTATTTGCTGATAAACTTCGAATCATTTTTTCGTTATCACCAGTTGCACGGAGTGCCAAACCAACTTCAGTTCTTAAATAGAAATCCGTCATTAGCTTAACGATAATTGTTACGATAATCATTAAGATAAGAACAGACCACGTACTTGGTAATCTCTCCGCTCCCATTACTCCGACCAAACCATTTAACGCCTGATCTATCCCTACTTTCTCCCAGAATGACTCTATTGAGTTAAATATTGTTGATTCATTTAATAGAGGTAAATTTGGACGTCCCATTATTCGCAAGTTAATCGAATAAAGAGCAATCATCATTAAAATTCCGGATAATAAGGGGTTGATTTTTCCTTTTGTGTTTAAAATCCCAGTTATACTTCCGGCGATAAAACCTGCAATTGCTGCCAATAACGTTGCTAGAATTGGAGGAACACCATTAATTATTGAAATAGCTGCAACGGCTCCACCTGTTACAAAACTTCCATCTACAGTTAAATCCGGGAAGTCTAATACACGAAACGACAGGTAAACTCCAAGCGCCATTAATGCATAAATAATGCCTGATTCAACAGCTCCGAACATTGATATAAACATGATGCATTTCTCTCCTTCTGCAAGTGAAAAGAAAACCGACAATTAAACCTTAAAAGGATAATGTCGGTTTATATTTCCTATTCTAAAAATTGTGCTTCTTCATCCCATTCAGTATTCCATTCAATACTCTGTTCTTCTGCTGCATCTTTATTAAGGAACAACTGCATAGTAGGTGGGATTTCTACTGGAATGTCCGCAGTTGTCTTATCTCCGGTTAACACTTCAACAGCCATTTCACCTGCACGGTATCCAATTGTATGATAGTCAATTCCAAATGTAGCGAAGCCACCTTTTTGAAGTGATTCCGTCTCACCAACAATTAAAGGAACTTCTTGTTCATTAGCAACTCCGATAACCGTTTCAAGAGCAGAAACAACGGTATTATCCGTAACAATATAAAAAACATCTGCTTCACCAACTAATGTCGTAGCGGCTTGTTGAACATCAGCTGAAGTTGCTACTGTACGTTCGACAGTACTTAAGCTAGTACCTTCAACCGCTGCGTTTACTGCATCAATTTGCGCTACCGAGTTAGCTTCACCAGCATTATAGATAAGTCCAACTTTTGCACCTTCAAAATAAGTATCAATGAAGTTAATCGTGTTTTTAATCGCATCTGGGTGAAGATCAACAACCCCAGTTATATTTTCACCTGGTTGATCCATCGCTTCTACTAATCCACCCGCAACAGCATCAGTTACAGACGTAAAGATAATTGGTATATCGTCTGTTGCTTGTAATGCACCTTGGGCACTAGGCGTTGAATTTGCGAAAATCAAGTCTACATTATCTGCAACAAAGTTGTTTGCGATAACACTAGCGTTATTTGGATCATTTTGTGCACTTTGATAATCAAATTCCACCTCTAAACCAGCATCAGTAAAGGCATCCTGGAAACCTTGGTAGGCAGCATCAAGTGAAGGATGCTCAACAATTTGTGTCGCACCTATTTTATAAACAGTTTCTTCTTCAGCTTGTTGATCTTGAGCCGCTTCATCTTCAGCTTGCTCCTGTTCTGTTGGTTCCGCTTCGGAGTCATTTGTTGTTTCATCATCTGAACCACAAGCTACTAGTACTAAAGAAAAAATAATTGCTAATCCCAAAAAATATAACCACTTTTTCAATTGCATTTTAGTTATTCCCCCCGCATTCCATCTTTTTAAATATTCTAAAGATTTGAAGAATATTATAACACATAATTAATCGGCCGGGTACATCTTTATGCAAAAGTTTTTATGGGATTATCATCCAAGTAAAATAACCTAGTTCCTTTCTCTTGTTTAAGTAAAATTTCTATAGCAAAATATATAAAGGAATAGCGGATAAACTATGTTTAAATCAACTAAGGGGTTGGAGTGTAATACATATGCAAAAAGTTATTGTTATTGGTGCGGGTGTACTAGGTGCATCGACCGCCTATCACTTAGCGAAATCTGGAGCAAACGTTGTAATGATAGATAGAAAAGATACTGGTCAAGCCACTGATGCCGCAGCTGGAATCGTCTGTCCTTGGCTATCCCAACGCAGAAATAAAGCATGGTATAAGTTGGCCAAAAATGGAGCCCGTTATTATCCAAGTTTAATTAACATGCTAGAAACGGAAGGCGAAACAGAAACTGGCTATGCAAAAGTTGGAGCAATCAGCATTCGTAAAGAAGAAGCTAAATTAGATGCTATGGTAGAAAGAGCAACTAAAAGAAGAGTAGATGCTCCAGAAATAGGAGAAATTACAAAGCTAGATTCTAACGAGACCAAAGATTTATTCCCCCCTTTAGCAGAAGGGTATGGAGCTGTTCACGTTAGTGGCGCTGCTCGTGTTGATGGACGTTTACTACGTAATGCCATGCAGAGTGCCGCTATCAAATTGGGTGCTAGCTTCATTAAAGGTAATGCTGAGATTGAATTTAGCAATAATAAAGTTACCGGAGTAGCTGTAGACGGTAAAATTATCCATTCAGATACTGTTATTGTTACAACTGGAGTTTGGGCAAGGGACCTGTTAAAGCCACTTGGTGTAACTTTTGCTGTTGAGCCTCAAAAGGCCCAGATTGTTCACCTACAACTACCGAATCAGGACACAAGTAAATGGCCGGTTGTTATGCCACCGAGCGATCAATATCTACTAGCTTTTGATGACAGCCGTGTCGTCGTAGGTGCAACACATGAAAACAATGTAGGACTAGATTACCGAGTTACACCTGGAGGACTAAATGAAATATTTGAAAAAGCATTACAGGTTGCTCCCGGATTAGCAAACAGTACATTTTTAGAAACAAGAGTAGGGTTTCGTCCATCTACACCTGGATTTCTGCCAGTTATTGGTCCAATACCAACTTATGACGGAATCTTAGTAGCTAACGGGCTAGGTTCCTCCGGTCTAACTACAGGTCCCTATCTTGGAGCAGAGTTAGCGAAGATAGCGCTCGGAAATGAAACCGAAATAGACCTAGAACTTTATCCGGTGAGTGGTGCACTACAATAACAGAACAAAAGCGCTGGACGTGGCTAACTTAGTAATTAATTATCCACAGCTGTCCATTTTATAATTTCCTAGACAACAGGAAAATCCCCCCTGAAAATCTTGATTTCAGGGGGGTTTTTAAATTCTTAATTGAAATAATCAGTAACTGCACCTTTAGATGAGCAGGAAACATTATGAGCGTATTTCCCTAATACACCTTTAGAATATAGTGGAGGAGCTGTCCAATTTTGACGACGCTTTTCTAACTCGGAGTCCTTGACGTCCATCGTAATTTCTTGTAAATCCGAGTCGATAGTAACCTCATCACCCTCTTGTAAAAGCGCAATAGGCCCACCTACTTGTGCTTCTGGGGCTATATGGCCAACTACTAGACCATGTGTACCACCAGAGAAACGACCATCAGTTAATAGAGCAACCTTTTCACCAAGTCCTTTACCAACAAGGATAGCCGAAATGGATAACATCTCTGGCATTCCTGGCCCACCTTTTGGTCCTACATTACGAATTACTAATACGTCACCTTCATTAATTTCATTATTAATAACTGCATTCGTTGCTTCGTCTTCGGTATCATAAACTCGTGCTGGACCGGTATGACGCTTAACCTTTACACCAGAAACTTTTGCAACCGCACCACTTGGAGCTAGGTTACCTTTCAAGATTACCAGTGGTCCATCTTTTCGTTTTGGATTATCAAACGGTAGAATGATATCCTGGCCTTCTTGCAATGAAGGTGCATCAGCCAAGTTTTCAGCAATTGTTTTACCTGTAACTGTTAAACAATCACCGTGTAAATAACCCGCCTCAAACAATAATTTCATAACAGCAGGAACTCCGCCTACATTATGCAAATCCTGCATCACATACTTGCCACTCGGCTTTAAATCAGCAAGATGGGGTACTTTCTTCTGAATACGATTAAAGTCATCGATTGTTAAATCAACATCGATTGAATCTGCGATAGCTAATAAATGAAGGACTGCATTAGTTGAACCACCTAAGGCCATCACAACAGTAATTGCATTTTCAAATGCTTCTTTAGTCATAATATCTTTTGGATAAATACCTTTTTCTAATAATTTATATACCGCTTCTCCGGCTAGATTACAATCTTCTGTTTTAAGGTTTGATTCAGCTGGATTAGAAGAGCTTCCTGGTAAACTCATACCAAGCGCTTCTGCAGCAGACGCCATTGTATTTGCCGTGTACATACCACCACAAGAACCAGCACCTGGACAAGCATGACATTCTATTCCATGAAGCTGTTCATCGTTAATATCACCATTATTGTGTTTACCAACACCTTCAAACACAGAAACAATGTCTAACTTATCGCCTTTATGAAATCCAGGAGCAATTGTACCACCATAAACAAACACAGAAGGTACCTCTGCTTGTCCAATTGCAATCAAACAGCCAGGGATATTTTTATCACAACCGCCAATTGCTACCAGACCATCAAGGTTTTCAGCACCTACTACTGTTTCAATTGAATCTGCAATAACATCTCTACTTGGTAAAGAATAGCGCATTCCTGACGTACCCATTGAAATACCGTCGGAAACAGTAATTGTGTTAAAAATAAGAGGTACTCCTCCAGCTTTTCTCGCACCTTCTTTAGCACTTCTTGCTAAGTCATCAATATGAATATTACAAGGAGTAACTTCACTCCATGTACTAGCTACACCAATCATCGGTTTCTTGAAATCTTCATCTGTTACCCCTACAGCACGTAACATCGCACGGTTTGGGGCTCTTTTTGCATCATCGAACACTTTACTTTTAATTCGTAAATCCTTTTCCATTGTTATTCCTCCTGTCACTCTTTCTAACAACTATAATAGTTTAGTAGAAATAGTTCAATAAATTTGTTAAATTCAGATAGTTTACTTTAGTAAGTATATACCTTTTAAAATGAAATGGCACAACATTTATCACAGTCACGTTCATAGAAGTATGATATATGATATCCCAAACCACTTGCATCATTTTTAGCGTTATGATATTTTATTTAGCAATACTATTTTTAGATTAACTTAAATCAAAGGATTTTTTTATAGAAAAGGAGGTTGAAATAATGAGGAATGTCACCTTAGAGAACCTGTTCACACACCCTATTGCAAAGAAGTATTTAGGTCGATCTGGCATTGCTCATGCCATCACTGTTGCAGAAAAAGCTTTTCACATTGCACAAAAGTCAGGTGTTGATCCAGACCAAGCCGCTAAAGCGGGGCTCTTACATGATATTGGTCATTACACATGGTACCGTAATGGAGAGTGGGATTATCAGTTATATAAAGAAAACGATATTCATGCCATAAAAGGGAGTGCAAGAGCACACAAATTATTAATTCGGTCCGGCGAAGTCCCCCAAGATGCAAAGACAATTGCTTTAGCAATACTGTTACACACAGACTCCTATCTCCCAGATGGTGAGCTACAACTTAATCCGTTACAACGAGTTGTTTCATTAGCTGACGAAGCAGACGAGGAACCTGGCGGGGAGCATCATTATCGAAAGGTTGACCATATAAATGCCCTTGAGAGAATTCAAGGTTTAGATATGTTAATTGATAACTATCTGCGTTCTAACAACCAAAAACATACTAATCTGCGCATTAATTAGTAATCGCGTAATCCTCAAGTTTAACAACTATCAGTCAAATACCACGATATTGCTCAAACTGTAACCCCAACTAAAACATACTCTATATTTCATTGATAGCGCGCCTTTAAGCTATCGATGGTATGCTATTTAGCAAGGGGTGGTACTACTTCGTGAAATTCACTAAATTCCTTTCACTTATCCTAATTATACTAACGATTGCCATTGTACTTTTTCTTTTTAAGTTATTCAGAGCTCCAAGCGATATCCAAACGCCAACTCAGCTGCATCCAGTAGTAGAAAACTACCAAGATGAATTGATTGAACAAGCAAAAGCTAAAGGCATTGATATTATTATTACCGACGATTTCAGAACGATTGAAGTCCAAGACTCCCTATACAAAAGAGGCAGAACAACTGAAGGAAATATTGTGACCAATGTCAAGGGAGGAAATTCCTATCATAATTATGGACTTGCAATTGACTTTGCTCTCAAACTAAATAATGGAGATGTGATATGGGACCTCTCGTATGACGGAAATAATAACGGAGAAGCAGATTGGATGGAGGTCGTAGAAATAGCCAAAGAACTTGGGTTTGAATGGGGTGGAGATTGGAAGAGCTTCAAAGATTATCCTCATCTTCAAATGGACTTTGGTTTAAGTATATGGGAATTAAAACGTGGAAAAAGACCCGAAATCTCTTATGAATAGAAAAATTCGACATTAGTTTTACTAATGTCGAATTTTTTGTTCTAGTTTAATAAACAAGAAGCAAACTTATTTTTGATTTCGATAAATTACCGTGCTATACACTTGTGCATTAGCCTTTGGCTCCATATATTTTTTGGCACTAGTAACTGCTGTAATTGCTTCTGTATAACCTGAAGCAATTAACATTGCTTTGTCTGAATAGAAAGCTGCATCACCTGCTACAAAAATCCCGGCTATATTGGTCGCCATTTTAGAATCTACGATTACCCTGTTCTTTTCTGTATTTGCACCCCAAATTTCAAAAGGAGCACGCTCTAACTTGACTCCATCATAGAATAGCAAATGGTCCACTTCTATTAGTTCGGTATTATCCTTTTCTTTAATAATCACCTGATTAATAAAACCGTCTTCACCTTCAACACTTGCTATGGAGACATTTAGTTTAACTGTTACTTCTGAACGATTTAACTGATTAAGCTCTTCGTCCGTAGCAAATTGAAACGTTTGTCCACTGTTAATCAGATAGACTTCCCTAGCTTTAGACACTAATTTCAGCGCCCATTCGATTCCAATACGATTCGTTGAGGAAATCATCACTTTTTTATTGATGAATTGTTCAAAATTACTCAACGTATAGTGAAGACTACTACCTTCAAAGGAATTCGCATTCTCTATTTTAGGCGCTAGCGTCTCAAAAGCGCCCATTCCGGTAGCAAGGATAATAGTTTTTGAATAATGCTTGTCCCCTTTATGTGAAGAAAGCACAAATGTTCCATCATCAAGTTTGTTTATACTTTCCACCCATTGGTTGCAAACAATCGTAGGATCATGCTTTTTGGCCTGCTCATCCATTTGCTTTACAAGCTTATCTCCTGTTATCCCTGGTAGACCACCAACATCATAAATCCGTTTTTCTGGAAAAAATTGAGCTACTTTACCACCTAGCTCAGCGTGATATTCTATAATCTTAGTTTTCATATCTCGCATTCCACTATAAAAAGCAGCAAACAAACCTGTTGTCCCACCACCAATAATGGTAACGTCATATAAGTCTTGTTTGTCTTCCATCATATAACTCCTTCACTAATTGGGGATGGGTTTTAACTATTAGTTATCAGATAACATTAGATCTACTTGAATGTCTAACTGATCTTCCAATGAAATTGGATCAAAGTAGAAAAATTCATCTATGTCAATTTCATATACATTATTATTCTTAACAGCATCAAGTGACTGCCAAACGGCACTATTTCTAATCTCTTCCGCTCGTTCACTACCACCATCAGCTCCATAAACAGACAAGAAAATATGGTCTCCTGCAACATCAGGCAACGTTTCAAGTGATACCTCTAAAAATGGCTGGTCATCTATCAAATTCTCTTCAACCATTTCTGGTGGAGTAAATTCTAAGACATTATATAAGTTATATCCACCTCTACCCCACTTATTGCCGTAGACATAAATGTTATTTGCCCATATTTCAATTATAGATACAGTTTCATCTTCTCCTACAACACCTGATAATTGTTCTTTTGCTTGTTCACCCTTTTCCTCAAATTGAGTAATCCAATCACTTGCAGCTTGTTCTTTTCCTAGGATATTTCCCAACATTTCCATTTCTTCAATAACATGATGACTTCCGTATTCAATTAAAACAGTTGGCGCTACTTTTTTTAACTGCTCATAAGACTGTTCATCTGAAGCGATAATTAAATCTGGATCCAACTCAATTACCGACTCAATAGAAACTGGATCACCTATGTTTTCAATGCCTTCTATTTGATCTTGAATAAATGGGTTGTCTAATTCCGTTGGCAATGTACCTAATGGTTTTTTATCTAACGCTAACAGATGACCAACATAGTACATAGAAACAATTTTCTCCGGGTTTGCCGGCACTTCCACTTCACCTAGGTCGTGTTCCACAGTTCTAGTACCTTCTGACTCTTCTGTTGATTCAGACTGATCATCTTGCTCTGTCTCTTGTGTGTCATTATTACCACCACAACCTACAAGAATAGTCGCCATGATGATTGAAACTAATAAATATAAAAGTGTTTTATTCATTTTTATTTTTCCTCCATTTAATTTGTTTTTATAAGCAAATAGATAAAGTATGGTGCGCCTAAAGCAGAAACAACTATTCCGACTGGTATTTCTGATGGAGCCAATAAGTTTTTTCCAATTATATCAGCTACGACAAGTAGCAATGCTCCCATTAATGCTGATCCCGGAATTAAAAATTGGTGCTTCGGCCCTATTATTCTTCGCACCAGATGTGGTGCAATTAGTCCGAGAAATGTGATATTTCCAGCGACAGAAACACTGGCTCCAGCAAGTGCAACAGCAATAAGTAACAAAAGTCCTCTTTCTTTTTCGACATGAATACCTAAGCTTGAAGCTATTTCATCACCCATATGTAATATGTTTAAGGAAGGTGCTTTTATCATTGTTAACGGTATTAAAATAATAATCCAAGGCAGGATTGCCAACACATATGACCAATCCGTTCCCCAAATACTCCCCGATAACCATGTAATAGCCTCTGTAAAATCCTGGGGGTCCATTTTCAGCTGAAATATGATTAATATTGCATTAAAGCCAGCATTGACTCCTATTCCAACGAGTATTAACCGGACCGGAGATACGCCATCTTTCCATGCAAATAAGTAAATGATGACAGCGGCTAAAATTGCTCCAAATAAGGCTGCAATTGGTAATAGATAGTTTGAAGATATTGCTAAATTAATAGTTTGAAAAAAGAATATAAATAAAACAACAGCTAAACCAGCACCAGCATTTATTCCCAAAATTCCGGATTCAGCTATTTCATTCTTCGTAATCGATTGTAGGATTGCTCCTGAAACCGCTAATCCCGCCCCAACTAGGATAGCAATAACTATTCGGGGTAACCGGAACTCAAACAGTATCAATTGATGTTTGTCTGTCCCATTGCCTAATAGGGTCTGGATTACATCCTTAGGCCCCATTGTCGATGCACCTGTATTTAAAGAAAAGAAAAACGCAATAACGATTAGGGTTACTACAATAACGATGAAAATCCAAGGTCTTTTTTTGATTGTATCTGCAAGTCCCATTAGGCATTTCCCCCTTTACGAGCTAAATAAAGAAAGAAAGGAACGCCAATAACTGCCGTAATAGCCCCTACCGGTGTTTCAAATGGCGGATTTAACATCCTAGCTCCGATGTCGGCAAGGACGAGTAGTATTGCACCAAGTATCGAAGCACACGGAATAACCCACCTGTAGTCCGTTCCAACCAGGAACCTAGTAATATGCGGGATAACAAGTCCAATAAATCCGATTGCGCCTGCGACAGAGACTGATGCACCAGTTAGAAGCATAACAACGATGATTGCTAATCCCTTAACAAAGAACGTTCGCTGCCCCAATCCTTTTGCAACATCTTCACCAAGGTTTAATACTGTAATGGAGTGCGCTAGAATAAAAGCAATTCCTAGCCCAATAATGCCTACTGGTAATAAAAGCTTGATACTTATCCACTGGGTACCAACCAATCCACCCGCATACCAAAAACTCATATTCTGAGCAACCTGATTATAAATTGCAATTCCCGATGCAAGTGAACTCAGTAGCGCCCCAACTGCGATTCCGGCTAGCGCTAACTTAACTGGTGTCAAGCCACCTTTTGCAAGTGCCCCAATTCCAAATACAAGTATCGTTCCGAGTCCAGCACCAAGAAATGCCCAGAACATGATCATCGAATAGCCTGTGGTTGGGAAAAATGAGAACACTATTGCTAGCGCGAATGCTGCACCATCCGTTATCCCCATGATCGAAGGTGCCGCGAGAGGGTTTCTTGTAATTCCCTGCAGGAGCGCACCTGATACAGCCAAAAACGCACCTACTAACGCTCCCGATATAGCTCTTGGTAAGCGCACTTCTTGAATAATTTGATGGGATGTTAATTCTGAATTAAACTGAAAAATTGCCGACCACACTGTCTTGAAATCTATTTCGGAAGCACCAAGTGAAACTGATGCACCTAATGCTAAAAATAATGCTATTGTACCACCGAATAAAATCACACTAGCAAAGATAGGACGATTCTCAGGCTGCGAGTTTATCTCTCGATCTTTATGTTTTTTTGCATTAGCCATACAATCCGATCCTTTACTATAGTTAAATTATTCACTCGTTTATTAATTTTCTCACTTCGTCCATAATACCAAACCATAAATGAGAACCGTTATCATTATAAGTGATAGTAATCATCATGCCAAGTATTTTAATTAAATAACACCTAAAGTAATAATTATAACTATACCATAATAGACAAAAGAGGCATTAGTTACAAGCCAATGCCTCCCTTTAACTACCTATAGATTATTATTTATTTGCTCAATTTCTTCATCTGCAAAATGCTCATTTGCCTTTTCAATTTCTTTGTGCTCATTGACTGAATCACCTGCATACTGATCCACTGTATGATATGGAAGTTCAGAATCTAACTCCGTTTTAATACCAATTCCTTCGGAGGAGTTTTCTTTCGTTTTGTTTTTAAAAGTCCGATTTAAATTTTTCCCTTTCATAGTTAATCACCTCAACATTAGTTTTAACTTATCAATAAGTTTTGATTCATTTTATATCGTGTTATCGTTTCTAACTTATGCTAAGATAATTTCATAATCGTGAAATGGAGATGAAGTGAAATGAAAGAGGAAATGATTGACCGATTCACTACATATGTCAAAATAGACACGCAATCCAATGAAAATAATGAGTCCTGCCCCTCTACCCCAGGACAATGGACACTAGCTAACAAATTAGTAGAAGAATTAAACGAGATTGGTATGGAAGACGTAAGCGTTGATGAGTTTGGATATGTTTTTGCGACCCTTCCTTCCAACACAGATAAACATGTATCTACTATTGGATTCCTAGCCCATATCGACACCGCGACCGATTTCACTGGGACTAATGTTAAACCACAATTAATTGATACGTATAACGGTGAAGACATCATTTTAAATGAAACACCTCACGTTGTCTTATCTCCAAAAAATAATCCGGAGCTAAAAAATTACAAAGGACATACCCTGATTACAACAGATGGAACTACATTGTTGGGAGCAGATAACAAAGCAGGAATCGCTGAAATAATGACTGCGATGGTTTACCTACTTAAACACCCAGAAATTAAACACGGTAAGGTTAGAGTAGCTTTTACACCTGATGAGGAGATTGGACGAGGACCACATAAATTCGATGTCAGAGCATTTGATGCGGCATTTGCCTATACAGTTGATGGCGGTCCACTAGGAGAACTTCAACACGAAAGCTTTAATGCTGCCGCAGCAAAAGTAACATTTAAAGGCAACAATGTACATCCTGGAACAGCAAAGAATAAGATGATTAACTCAAGTAAACTAGCAATGAAATTTCACAATCAATTACCTGAAGAAGAGGCACCTGAGTTTACAGAGGAATACGAGGGGTTTTATCACCTACTTTCTATCGATGGTGACGTTGAAGAAACAAGTCTTTATTATATTATTAGAGATCATGACCGGGAAAAATTCAATGCCAAGAAGTCAAATATAGAAAAACTTGTGAACGATTATGCTGAGCAATACGGTCAAAAAAATATTATTCTTGAAATGAAGGATCAGTATTACAACATGGGAGAAAAAATAGAACCGGTTAAGCACATTGTTGATATCGCATTTCAAGCAATGGAAAACTTAAATATCAAACCACTTGTTAAACCAATACGCGGTGGTACTGACGGTTCTCAGTTATCTTTTATGGGAATGCCAACACCTAATATTTTTACTGGCGGAGAGAACTTCCATGGCAAATACGAATTTATCTCGGTAGATAACATGGAAAAAGCCGTCTACACAATAGTAGAAATTATTAGCTTATTTGAACACCAAGCTTAATGATTACTCGCACGACTAATTACTTTACAATTGGTCGTGTTTTTTTATTTAATTCAGGCAGAACAAAAGCGAAGGCGCCTTGCTCACCACCGACAAGCTTAAGACAAGCCTCGGCGTGGCGTTCTTTTCCACAGAGAGGATTGACTTAAGACCTCGAGGTGGTAGGCGCCGGAGCTGGATGTGGCTAACTTAATAATCAATTATCCACAGCAGTCCATTTTATAATTTCCTCACTAGTGTTGCATTAAAAGATAACGACAATGTCAAGTGTTCATTTAATTCAATTAAATGGAAATTATGGGAGATTATAGTATTCATTAAATCAAAAAAACCCTTATAATTAGTGGCAGAAGGTACTAAGTCCTGTCCAAATCCTAATTATAAGGAGTTCACATGGACAATAATAACACAAAATCTGTTTTTAAAGAATACCTTCATCCAATTGATGATC
>NZ_JAIZAP010000039.1 GCF_020404745.1 Aquibacillus saliphilus | reverse complement strand
GGCTCTATACTAAATGTGGTGGTGTCCTCAGTTCTATCAAGGCTTTAAAAGAAGTCAAAAAAATACACTCATTCCCCTCTCTTTTGTTATCCTAAAGTTGTCGAGACAAAAGGAAAAGGAGAGGGAAAGAGTGCAAAATCATTTTATCATAGAAATGTTGGGGATTAAAGACAAGCATGTTGACGTATGGGATTTCAGTGACCAATCCGACTATTTGTTGGTGGAATTGCGTACAAAAGTTAAAAAGCAGAAGTGTCCGGTTTGTAAAGAAAAAACGAAGCGTGTTCATGGTTATCGCAACCAGAAGATTCAGGGACCAATTATGTCTAATAGACCCCTGCAAATTTCCTTGCGGAAAAGACGATACCTCTGTGTGGATTGTAACCATACCTTTTATGAAAAGCTACAGATGGTTGAACGCTATCAGCGATGCACGAATGCGGTGCAGACAACTGCGTTAACTTATACAGCAGTTGGATCCTTTACTACTGCAGCTCAATTAACGGGGATGACGACAAATCGGTTATTGCGCTTATTTAATCGACATAAAATCGAAACCACAAAAGTTCTTCCACGAGCTATATCTATTGACGAATTCAAGGGTGACGCAGGTGGGGAAAGGTTTCAAACCGTTATCGCAGATGTAGAGAATAAAGAAATCGTAGATGTGTTACCTGATAGAAAAGTAGACACAATAAAGTCCTATTTACAGTCCTGTGATACCAGTAGGACAGAGATTGTGGTGATGGATTTGTCAAAGTCTTTCAAGCAAGCTGTACGTAAGGCATTGGGTAATCCATTAATTATCGCTGATCGATTTCACTACATGCGCCAAGTGTATTGGGCATTAGATGAGGTAAGACGAGAAGTCCAACGTGAGTTGGATAAGAAAGCACGAATACGTATGAAACGAAGTAAAAAACTGTTGTGGAAATCAACCTATAAATTATCCGAGGAAGAACAAGAAAAAGTAAACCAACTGCTTCAGATACATTCTGGGCTAAGAGAAGCCTATGACTTGAAAAATAAGCTGGACCAATGGTTTAAAGAAAGTGATGAAGTTACTGCAATGCAAGGATTAGAAGAATGTTTGATGGCGATGAACGCTTCTAAAATAGAGGCTTTTCATAAGGTGATGAAGACATTTAAACGCTGGAAGCAAGAAATCTTACAGTCATTTATGTATCGATTTAATAATGGATACATTGAGGGTGTAAACAACACGATTAAAGTATCGAAGCGTATGTCTTATGGCATTAAAGACTTCGAACGATTGAAAAAGAAAATATTGTGGCGACAAGAAGTTAGAAGGGCTTTAGCTTTAGTTTAAAAGAAAAAGAGATGGTGGAGTGAAAATCACACCACCACATTTGACAGAGAACC
>NZ_JAIZAP010000038.1 GCF_020404745.1 Aquibacillus saliphilus | reverse complement strand
TAAAAAAACGTTATGTCCGAATGGCGTTAGAAACGAACAAATATGCGAGCACAGCACAAGCTGCTGGAGTTGACCGCAAAACGCTTCGAAGTTGGATGAATAAATATGAAACAGAGGTTCGAGATCAAATGGAACAAGAGGGTATTAATCTTACTCCAGTTGAACCCACCGAAAAAGAATACAAGAAGAAGTATGAGCTGGCCATGAAATTGTTGGGGGAGAAAGAACTAGAAGTTGCTGTCTTAAGAGATGCATTAAAAAAAAACGACTCTCCATAGATCTTTTTGATTTTGCAGATAGTTGGATCTTACAGGGCTTTTTTGTTAAAAGGATATTAGATATTTTGGAGCTTAACCGATCCACCTATTACGAGAGAAGAAAGGTGAAAAATATAAAGGTGGTGTCTATTCAAAGAGGTAGGCCATCACCAGGATACTCTATGAATACTAAAGGCGATAAGGTGCCTGACCAACAAATAGAAGAATATCTTATGGAGTATCATTTTGATAGCCAGATAGGGGCTTTGGGCTATAAGAAGTGGACAAGTCTATTAAGAGAACACTATGATTTAATAATCAACAAGAAGAAAGTTTTCCGATTGTGTGATGAGCTAGATATTCTGAAAGAAAGAAGAACGAAGCAGCTTAAACATCCAAGACATCTAGCAAGAAATCGTATCGTTACTGGCCCCAATCAGCTATGGCAAGTGGATATCAAATACGGAAGTATTGTAGGTACTCATCATTTTGTGTTTGTGTGTTGTGCTATTGACGTCTATGATCGGAGAATCGTAGGTATGTATAGGGGATCAACTTGTCGATCAAAGCATATTACAACTATGATTACTAAAGCTTTAATAAGACAAAAGGTACACTTTAAAGATGGTGAATTCGAAGACAAACTTATCATTCGAACGGATAACGGTCCGCAATTTGTCAGTGAACTATTCGGTGAATTTTGTCTACATCAAAAAATCCATCATGAGAGAATACCAAAGAAAACACCTAATATGAATGCCTATATAGAGTCCTTTCACAGCAGTTTACAACGTGAGTGTTTTGATCGACATGCTTTCACCTTTTATGATGAGGCGTATTAT
Source organism: Aquibacillus saliphilus (assembly GCF_020404745.1). GTDB lineage: Bacteria > Bacillota > Bacilli > Bacillales > Amphibacillaceae > Aquibacillus > Aquibacillus saliphilus. The sequence continues at coordinate 310 of NZ_JAIZAP010000038.1, read as the reverse complement.
CACATTGACGAGTATATTAATTTTTATAATATCATTCGACCTCATGGAAGCTTAAAGAATTATTCACCGTACAAATACAACCAACTTACGTTGGCGGGTACCGTTACAGTGCAGGAAATAAGTCTCTAAAACAGACGAGAAATAAAGAGGAAATTGGTCCCTTTGAAAATCCTTCCTCTTCCTTGGCTGGAGAAGCGACTTGATATGGAGCAACGCATGATAACCTTGATGGTGATACCAGTTTATTTATAAGCTGGTGTCCTGGTGGGAGAATCATGCGTGACGAGGCTCTATGTCAAGTCTTATAGGG
>NZ_JAIZAP010000037.1 GCF_020404745.1 Aquibacillus saliphilus | reverse complement strand
AGACTTCCCATCATTTTAAATGAGTAAGATCCCTCAGAGACGATGAGGTTGATAGGTTCGAGGTGGAAGCGTGGTGACACGTGTAGCTGACGAATACTAATAGATCGAGGACTTAACTAAAAATTATGAAGCGTAGACGACCGGTTAAATCCGACTGGATAAGTAAGACCACGTAAAGGCTGGTTTTTAGCCTTGGAGAGGGATTGCTTATAACAGCGAGGATTTGGGAGTCGAAGCTAGAATGATAAAGCGAAAGCTTATGAATGTCGTTTTGTTTTCACGTTGATGTCTTGTTTTTCTTATCTAGTTTTGAAGGTGCATTGCCTTTAAAAATATTATATAAAAAAAGACTTGCAATTTAAGTTCAATCTTTATATAATATATCTTGTCCCAAAAAATATATAAAGTCTGGTGGCAATAGCGGAGAGGTCACACCTGTTCCCATGCCGAACACAGTAGTTAAGCTCTCCAGCGCCCATGGTAGTTGGGGCTTTGCCCCTGCGAGAGTAGGACGCCGCCAGGCATCAAATTATAAAACGAAATTATAGTCGGAGGATTAGCTCAGCTGGGAGAGCACCTGCCTTACAAGCAGGGGGTCGCAGGTTCGAGCCCTGCATCCTCCATCGTAATGCCGGCCTAGCTCAACTGGTAGAGCAACTGACTTGTAATCAGTAGGTTGGGGGTTCAAGTCCTCTGGCCGGCACCATCTAGTAAATTTTATATCAATAGCTAAATCAAGAGCCATTAGCTCAGCCGGTAGAGCATCTGACTTTTAATCAGAGGGTCGAAGGTTCAAGTCCTTCATGGCTCACCAAAGTTTTTTGCTTTTGCAAAACAACTAATTTAGCGGGTGTGGCGGAATTGGCAGACGCGCTAGACTTAGGATCTAGTGTCTTATGACGTGGGGGTTCAAGTCCCTCCACCCGCACCATATACGCGGAAGTAGTTCAGTGGTAGAACATCACCTTGCCAAGGTGGGGGTCGCGGGTTCGAATCCCGTCTTCCGCTCCAGTTTCATCATGCCATGCCGGGGTGGCGGAATTGGCAGACGCACAGGACTTAAAATCCTGCGGTGGGTTTCCACCGTGCCGGTTCGAGTCCGGCCCTCGGCACCATTTAGCGCCCGTAGCTCAATTGGATAGAGCACTTGACTACGAATCAAGAGGTTAGAGGTTCGAGTCCTCTCGGGCGCACCATTAACGGGAAGTAGCTCAGCTTGGTAGAGCACTTGGTTTGGGACCAAGGGGTCGCAGGTTCAAATCCTGTCTTCCCGACCATCGATTATATTATGGGGCCTTAGCTCAGCTGGGAGAGCGCCTGCCTTGCACGCAGGAGGTCAGCGGTTCGATCCCGCTAGGCTCCACCATTATTTTGATCCTTGAAAACTGAACGAAACAACCAGTATGTTAAGTAAGAAATTAAGCTAGTTTTTTGAACGAGCAATCAAGCTCATAAACTTTATGGAGAGTTTGATCTTGGCTCAGGACGAACGCTG
>NZ_JAIZAP010000036.1 GCF_020404745.1 Aquibacillus saliphilus | reverse complement strand
ACGCTGAGTGAGAATAACCCCGGGGTGAGTGCGCATTCCGGGACGTTGAGTGAGAATAAATCCGGGGTGAGCGCGCATTCTGGGGCGCTGAGTGAGAAAAAATCCGGGGTGAGCGCGCATTCCGGGACGCTGAGTGAGAATAAACCCGGGGTGAGTGCGCATTCCGGGAGCTGAGTGAGAATAAATCCGGGGTGAGTGGTATTCTGTCAATAAAATAGACATATAAAAATGAGTAGCTAAATTGTTTAATACTAGTTAGACTTACTTTCTAATGCTTTTTTTGAGGTGAAGAGTTAATTCAACTTTTCACCTCTACATTAAATTGATTACTTTATGAGATGATTTCTTCTAATCTAAAATCATACTCGCGCTCATATTTATTAGGTGACAAATAACCTAGTGTTGAGTGTTTTCTTCTTTCATTGTAAAAGTTGCTAATGTAATAGTTAACAGCCTTTTCCGCCTCTTCTCGGGTTTTAAAGCGCCTTCTATACACTAAATCTTTCTTAATAGTAGCGTGAAAAGACTCGATACAAGCATTGTCATATGGATTTCCCGTTCTACTCATACTAATTTTCATGTTATTCTCATTCAGTTTATGAATGTAATTATTTGAACAGTATTGAGAGCCTCGATCAGAGTGATGAATTAACCCTTCCTCAGGTTGACGAGTGGTTATTGCCATTCTTAATGCCTTTAACACTAACTCCTTGGTAATGTTTCGTCCTGCGCTCCAGCCAACTACTTTTCTGGAAAATAAATCCATAACAGTTGCGAGATAAAGCCATCCTTCTAACGTTCTAATGTAAGTAATATCCGTTACCCAGACTTCATTAGGGTTTTCTGCACCAAAATTCTGGCCCAGGATATTTGGGTAAATAGGGAGATCATGATCGGAATCTGTAGTCACTACATACGTTTCCTCTGGCGTTGCCCTTAAGCCCATCTCTTTCATAAATCGAGCTACTGTCTTTTGAGATACAACGTATCCCCATTCAACAAGGTCATCATGGACTCTAGGACTACCGTACGTCCCAAAACTCTCATGAAAGGACTTCTTAATCTTTTGTTTAATTTCTTCTCTTCTTTCCTCTTTTTCAGTCGGGTTTCGCTCATAGTTTTTTAACCAATTATAATAACTACTCTTAAAAGCATTCAGTACGACGCACATCCTCACAACGGAGTATTCATCTCTATGGGTATAGATGAATTCGAACTTCACTCTTGGTTTTGCGTGAAGATGTGCATGGCCTTTTTTAGAATCTCGGTCTCCTCCCTAAGCTTATCGATTTCTTTTCGGTGTACTTCTTTAAGCTTCTTCACCTCAGTAGGAGTCATATAACCAACCGGATCATTAGCCGCATTCACTTTCTTTTTATGGCTTTGTACCCACCTTCTTAACGTACCAAGAGGTATTTCCAATTCATGTGCAACATCAGTTGCGGTTCTACCTTCCTCCACGATTAACTTCGCTACATACTCTTTGTATTCATCATCATAATGCTTCCCCATTTAAAAACACGCCCTTTTCAATAGTTACTTTAATTATAACTGAATACTCATTTTGACGTGTCCACTTTTTAGACTAACTTAATGAGTGCGCATTCCGGGGCGCTGAGTGAGAATAAATCCGGGGTGAGCGCGCATTCCGGGACGCTGAGTGAGAATAAATCCGGGGTGAGCGCGCATTCCAGGACGGCGAGTGAGAATAAATCCGGGATGAGTGCGCATTCCGGGACGCTGAGTGAGAATAAACCCGGGGTGAGCGCGCATTCCGGGACGCTGAGTAAGAATAAATCCAGATTGAGTGCGCATTCCGGGACGCTGAGTGAGAATAAATC
>NZ_JAIZAP010000035.1 GCF_020404745.1 Aquibacillus saliphilus | reverse complement strand
GGTTTTAGCCACTTTTATATAAATTTTTAATTTATCCCTTTTGAAAAATTAATCCTTGCGACCACAAAAAAACGACTTCCGTCAAAACCTTCGCGGGTTTTTCCGTGCAGCCGTTTTTTGTTTCAGTCGCTTTTTTTCATCATCACGTTATAAATTATAATTTTCATGTTAAAATAATATTAAGTTAAAATAATCTTTGAAATTTAGTTTTCTAATCTTTTTAAATTAAATTCTTTGAAAATAATTTGTCCTAAGTATTCACTTTCGTAGCAGTTGGTGAATACTTCTTTTTTTTGCTCTAAATTATAAGTTTCATAAATTAAATTAGCTTCTAATCCTCGATACTCTAACGGCCTTTCTAATCCTTTTGAACATAAATATATTTTTTTACCTCGATAAAATTCTTTTGCTACTCCTTTTGTCATGTACTTAATCAAATAGGCTCCAACGTTATCATTTTGCTTGTCCATTACTTTTATATCAACAAAACCATGAGACCAAATATTTTTACCAATTTCACGTTCTAAAGGTTTTATATATTTATTATCGTATCTCCGAGCAACGTCATTTAAAATTTTTTTATTATCTTTTTTTATGTATCCCCAGCCAACTGGCAAAGGTGGCAATTTAAAATTGTAATCTAATAAAACATGATAATGAATAGCACCGCGCTTTTGAAATTCTCTAACTGCTAGATATTTAACTTTTTTTATTTTAAAGCGATATTTCAAGCGTTTTAAAAAATTTTTAAAATCTAAATCTGTTTTTTGTACATCCCACTCATTTTCTTTATAGGTTAAAGTCATAAAAATATCATTTTCATTAAAATTCATTAAAGCTAATCTTCTAGTTAAATTTCGAGCATCTCTAACAGTCTGATCCCTTCTTTTTTCTTTTAGTTCTAATTCCGGTAGTTTAGTATTTTCATAGTCAAATGGGTTAAAATCATCGTCATCTTTCGAAGTAATGGTAATTGGGTCTTTTTCGTATTCAAAGACCTCTACAACACTACCAGAAACAATTAATTTACGGCATTTCATAGACCTCTTATCCTCCTCTTCAATTTTAATTTTTCGCCTAACTCCGTGCTACAATCAAGTTATAAGAGAAGTGTAAATACTCAATTGTAATTACCTTCTTAAATTCCTTTCGTTTCGCGCCCCTGGCGCTCCACTTCATAACGAACTTGGAAAGGTTATTTTTTTATATTTTTTTCTCTTTTTTTTCTTCTTTTTTTAATTTTAAATAAAAATTATAAAGAGTAATTAATTCGTCGGATTGTCCTTTCAAAAAAACGTATTCATCATGGCTTAGATTTTTATGGTCTTTGATACTTATTTCTAAATCGTCAATTCTCATTTTGAAAAATTCGTCCATTTTGTCCATTGAAAATAATTCCTTTCTATTTTTTAAATTAAGTAAATCTTAAACATTTCATTTCTTGTATTTCATTCTTGTTAATAAACGAAATTGTTTTTCCAGTAAATATATAGATCCCTGTATTTTTTTGACTTTTACCAATCAAATCTAAAATAGGATAATGGTCCGATAATCCTTGTACATCTTCAATAGGCATTAAAACGCCTGTAATAACTTCTTTTGCTTTCGTGATTACTTCTACTTCTCCAACCATAAAAACCATTTATCAGCGCTCCTTTACGTTCTCAAGTATTGTTTGAATGTCCGTATTACCACTTTGCATGCTTTCTAAGAGCTCTGTAAGACTTTCTAAGGCTTTTACTTGTTTCAATCCTTCTCGTTGCTCCTTATACCTTTCTACAGCCATGTGACACAATGCGTTTTTTGTGAATCCTGTTTTTTTGCTTTCTTCGTCTAACCAGTTATTTAATTCTTCACCGATTATCAATGAAACACGTTTAGTAGCCATTTTTAAATTCTCCTTTGAGTTAATATAACGTAATTATAACACAATATTATGACTTGTCTAGTTTTTTTAGTTTTGGTTTTTAGGCTTTACTTTGAAATGATATTTCGATTCCTTAATAATTTGAGCCTCTAATCTTTACAATCTAAAAAGCAACACACAAGGGAAAATTCGCCCTTATGCGCCACTTTATAAATTGTACGGTAAAGATTCACTCTAAATTTTCAAGACTTCGACATATAAATTAGGTTTTAGCCACTTTTATATAAATTTTTAATTTATCCCTTTTGAAAAATTAATCCTTGCGACCACAAAAAAACGACTTCCGTCAAAACCTTCGCGGGTTTTTCCGTGCAGCCGTTTTTTGTTTCAGT
>NZ_JAIZAP010000034.1 GCF_020404745.1 Aquibacillus saliphilus | reverse complement strand
TACCTTCTGCCACTAATTATAAGGGTTTTTTTTGATTTTATGAATACTATAATCTCCCATAATTTCCATTTAATTGAATTAAATGAACACTTGACATTGTCGTTATCTTTTAATGCAACACTAGTGATCATTTATAAAAGGTGAATAAAACGCTATTCTTTTTGGTACCATTGACTTACACGTCTAAATCGCTTAAGCTTACCTTTGATTATGTTTTTTCTGGAGGAATATTAAATATATGTTACAAGCTACTAATGTTAGTTTACAATATGGTGATAAAAAGTTGTTCGAAGATGTAAATATTAAATTTACTGCTGGAAATTGTTACGGATTAATCGGAGCCAATGGTGCCGGTAAATCAACCTTTCTAAAAGTATTATCTGGTGAAGTAGACCCACAATCAGGTAATGTTGCACTTGGTAAAGATGAACGTCTTGCAGTGTTAAAACAGGACCATTACGCATACGAAGAATATGAAGTGCTTAAGACTGTAGTTATGGGACATGAGCGCTTGTATGAAATCATGCAAGAAAAAGATGCGATCTATATGAAGGCTGATTTTTCTGAAGAAGACGGCATGAGAGCCGCTGAACTTGAAGGTGAATTTGCTGAGCTTAATGGTTGGGAAGCTGAATCAGATGCAGCTGTATTATTAAAAGGACTTGGAATTGGCGAAAACCTTCACGAGAAGAAAATGGCTGATATAACAGGTTCCGAAAAAGTTAAAGTCTTATTAGCTCAAGCTTTATTTGGTAATCCAGATATTCTATTATTAGATGAGCCAACTAACCACTTAGATATCTATGCAATTCAGTGGCTTGAAGAGTTCTTAATTAACTTTGAAAACACGGTTATTGTAGTATCACACGACAGACACTTTTTAAATAAAGTATGTACGCATATTGCTGATGTTGATTTTGGTAAAATTCAACTTTATATTGGTAACTATGATTTCTGGTATGAATCTAGCCAGTTAGCACTTAGAATGGCTCAGGACCAGAATAAGAAAAAAGAAGAAAAAATTAAGGAACTGCAAAGTTTCGTTGCACGTTTCAGTGCCAATGCGTCAAAATCTAAACAGGCAACTTCTCGTAAGAAAATGCTTGATAATATAACGCTTGATGACATTAAACCGTCGTCACGTAAATACCCATATGTTGCATTCACACCAGGTCGTGAAATTGGTAATGACTTATTACGTGTTGTAGGATTATCAAAAACGATTGATGGAGTTAAAGTATTAGATAATGTTAGCTTTACGATGAACAGCGATGATAAAGTTGCACTTGTTGGTAGAGATGAAGTTGCTAAAACAACTCTACTTCGCATTCTAATTGGAGAACTTGAGCCAGATGAAGGTCAGTACATTTGGGGAGTAACAACGTCTCAGTCCTATTTACCAAAAGACAACTCAAAGTACTTTCAAGATGGTAGTCTAACTCTTGTTGAATGGTTACGCCAGTATTCACCAGATGACCAAACAGAAACGTTCTTACGTGGTTTCCTAGGGAGAATGCTATTCTCTGGTGAAGAAGCACTAAAGAAAGCTGATGTACTTTCCGGTGGAGAAAAGGTTCGTTGTATGTTATCAAAAATGATGCTAAGCAATTCGAACGTCTTATTGCTAGATGAACCAACTAACCACTTAGATTTAGAGTCGATTACATCAGTCAATAATGGTCTAATTAAATTTAAAGGATCGTTAATTTTCACATCCCATGACCAACAATTTGTAAATAGTGTAGCTAATCGCTTAATCGAAATAACACCTAGTGGTATTGTCGATAAAGATATGAGCTATGACGAGTATGTAGCTGACAAGAAGCTTCAAAAAGAAATTTCAGCAATGTACGTATAATAGATGGATATAAAGCTGCCTCAAATAGAGGTAGCTTTTTTTTACATTTAAGGATAGGTCTTCAGTTAAACCTTTTGTTTATAATAAAGCTCTTTTCATAGAACTTGTTACTTATTAATTCTCCGCAGTTGATAGAAACTATGATAAAATAACCGATTTCATACCGTTTTTGGAAAAATTACGCTTTTTGCTGGAGATTCGTGAGCCTTCTCACGTTGATTCGCCTCAAAAATATGTGAATTCAACCCTAATAGTAAACTATTCGCCCCAAACACACATTTATTCGCCTCAAAAGCGGCTGGGCCCCTTAATTTCAGACACATACTTGAAATTTCTCTATCTTTCTTAAAATTTCATTTTTTATTTTAAACAGAGGAAATTGCTCCCTATCTTTTTTATTAAATTTTATATTATTC
>NZ_JAIZAP010000033.1 GCF_020404745.1 Aquibacillus saliphilus | reverse complement strand
TTTTAGTTAAGTCCTCGATCTATTAGTATTCGTCAGCTACACGTGTCACCACGCTTCCACCTCGAACCTATCAACCTCATCGTCTCTGAGGGATCTTACTCATTTAAAATGATGGGAAGTCTCATCTAGAGGGGGGCTTCATGCTTAGATGCTTTCAGCACTTATCCCTTCCACACGTAGCTACCCAGCTATGCTCCTGGCGGAACAACTGGTGCACCAGCGGTGTGTCCATCCCGGTCCTCTCGTACTAAGGACAGCTCCTCTCAAACTTCCAACGCCCACGACGGATAGGGACCGAACTGTCTCACGACGTTCTGAACCCAGCTCGCGTACCGCTTTAATGGGCGAACAGCCCAACCCTTGGGACCGACTACAGCCCCAGGATGCGATGAGCCGACATCGAGGTGCCAAACCTCCCCGTCGATGTGGACTCTTGGGGGAGATAAGCCTGTTATCCCCGGGGTAGCTTTTATCCGTTGAGCGACGGCCCTTCCATGCGGCACCGCCGGATCACTAAGCCCGACTTTCGTCCCTGCTCGACTTGTAGGTCTCGCAGTCAAGCTCCCTTCTGCCTTTACACTCTACGAATGATTTCCAACCATTCTGAGGGAACCTTTGGGCGCCTCCGTTACTCTTTGGGAGGCGACCGCCCCAGTCAAACTGCCCACCTGACACTGTCTCCGAACCGGATCACGGTTCTGGGTTAGAAGGTCCGTACAGCCAGGGTGGTATCCCACCGACGCCTCAACGCAAGCTAGCGCTCACGTGTCTTAGGCTCCCACCTATCCTGTACAAGCTGTACCAACATTCAATATCAGGCTACAGTAAAGCTCCACGGGGTCTTTCCGTCCTGTCGCGGGTAATGCGCATCTTCACGCATAGTATAATTTCACCGGGTCTCTCGTTGAGACAGTGCCCAAGTCGTTGCACCTTTCGTGCGGGTCGGAACTTACCCGACAAGGAATTTCGCTACCTTAGGACCGTTATAGTTACGGCCGCCGTTTACTGGGGCTTCGGTTCAAAGCTTCGTCTTGCGACTAACATTTCCCCTTAACCTTCCAGCACCGGGCAGGTGTCAGCCCCTATACTTCGCCTTACGGCTTCGCAGAGACCTGTGTTTTTGCTAAACAGTCGCTTGGGCCTTTTCACTGCGGCTTCTCCTAAAAGAAGCACCCCTTCTCCCGAAGTTACGGGGTCATTTTGCCGAGTTCCTTAACGAGAGTTCTCCCGATCACCTTAGGATTCTCTCCTCGCCTACCTGTGTCGGTTTGCGGTACGGGCACCTATGACCTCACTAGAGGCTTTTCTTGGCAGTGTGAAATCAGGAACTTCGGTACTTATGTTCCCTCCCCATCACAGCTTGACCTTGAGTTGAACGGATTTACCTATTCAACAGTCTCACTGCTTGGGCGCACATATCCATCAGTGCGCATTCCTTATCCTACTGCGTCCCCCCGTTGTTCAAACGGTCATGAGGTGGTACAGGAATATCAACCTGTTGTCCATCGCCTACGCCTTTCGGCCTCGGCTTAGGTCCCGACTAACCCTGAGCGGACGAGCCTTCCTCAGGAAACCTTAGGCATTCGGTGTAAGAGATTCTCACTCTTATTTCGCTACTCATACCGGCATTCTCACTTCTAAGCGCTCCACCAGTCCTCACGGTCTGACTTCGCTGCACTTAGAACGCTCTCCTACCAAATTGAAAGTACAATACTTCCAACATCCGCAGCTTCGGTGATACGTTTAGCCCCGGTATATTTTCGGCGCAGAGTCACTCGACCAGTGAGCTATTACGCACTCTTTAAATGATGGCTGCTTCTAAGCCAACATCCTGGTTGTCTAAGCAACTCCACATCCTTTTCCACTTAACGTATACTTTGGGACCTTAGCTGGCGGTCTGGGCTGTTTCCCTCTCGACTATGAACCTTATCACCCATAGTCTGACTCCCAAGATCGAGTATCTGGCATTCGGAGTTTGACTGAATTCGGTAACCCGGTGAGGGCCCCTAGTCCAATCAGTGCTCTACCTCCAGTACTCAACTCTTGAGGCTAGCCCTAAAGCTATTTCGGAGAGAACCAGCTATCTCCGTGTTCGATTGGCATTTCACCCCTACCCACACCTCATCCCCGCACTTTTCAACGTGCGTGGGTTCGGGCCTCCAGTCAGTGTTACCTGACCTTCACCCTGGACATGGGTAGATCACACGGTTTCGGGTCTACGACCCCTTACTCTATCGCCCTATTCAGACTTGCTTTCGCTGCGGCTCCGCATCATCTGCTTAACCTTGCAAGAGATCGTAACTCGCCGGTCCATTCTACAAAAGGTACGCCGTTACCCATTAACGGGCTTCGACTACTTGTAGGCACACGGTTTCAGGTACTATTTCACTCCCCTTCCGGGGTGCTTTTCACCTTTCCCTCACGGTACTGGTTCACTATCGGTCACTAGGGAGTATTTAGCCTTGGGAGATGGTCCTCCCGGATTCCGACGGAATTTCTCGTGTTCCGCCGTACTCAGGATCCACTCTGGAGGAAACACT
>NZ_JAIZAP010000032.1 GCF_020404745.1 Aquibacillus saliphilus | reverse complement strand
TTTTGCCTCCGGCTTCCTTCAGATTCTATCTCACGATAGACACCCTTGCCATTGGCTAACAGTTCCTACTGCCAAGCCTGTAGTGGACTTTCACCACCAAGTTATAGCCCATGCCGGGCGCACAATAAAAAAGAGGCCACGATTTAATAATCGAGGCCTCTTTTTTATTTGAAAACTAGTCCAGTCCTGGGAAACCTTGCTGCTTTAATACATCATAAATAATGATTGCTGCTGTATTCGACAAATTTAATGACCGAACTTTATCTGTCATATGGATTCGCAAACATTTATCTTCTTTTCCTTCCAAAAGTTCTTTGGGAATTCCGTTTGTTTCTCTTCCAAACACAAAGAACAGTTCTTGCTCAGACTCGCCAAAATTAAAATCGGTATAATACTTGGTTCCAAAATTTTCAATATAATAGAAATCGCCTGTAGGATTTTTCTCATACAATTCGTCCAACGAATCATAATACCTTATATCTACATTGTGCCAATAATCAAGTCCAGCTCTTCGAAGCATTTTATCTTCTGTTGAGAATCCAAGTGGACGGATTAGATGGAGCACTGTATTCGTTGCAAGGCATGTACGGGCAATATTCCCTGTGTTCGCAGGTATTTCTGGTTGAAATAATACAACATGTATAGCCACTTTCTTCACCTCGAGTTACATATTAACTTGATTATTATAGCACACCTTGACTTCCTATCAAGAAAGCAAAAAAAACGAAGCAGCTATTCCGGGCATTATTGACCGATATACTGCTTTGTGTCCTTTAGAAATTCCTCTTTCCCCGTTTAATATACATCTCAATCACCAATTCTAAAGAATTTATACTTACAAGCAGAAGTCCATGCATGGGAATCTTCATAAGACCAGAAGCGATGTCGGCTATTGATTGTATGTGCATTAACAAGCGGGTAACCGTCACTATTTTTTTCTACAACAATTGTATTGTGATCCCATTTACTATCGCCTTGAAAATCATAGCAAATAACGTCACCTGGCCTCAAATCTTTTGGACTATCTAATTCTTTCCCTTTTAAGCCTTGATTTGATCCACTTAAATACCATCTCAATGAATGTGCGACGGCCCAACTGTGACTACAATTTCCGTTTTCAAACCACCAACCATTCGTTTTATTTGGAGCACCGCGCATGGTAGCTCCTCCAGCATGAATGCACTGTGATACGTAGTTTGTACAATCATTTTCAAACTTCTTATACCCCGGATTGTAATCATTCCACCATCTCTCCGCATATTGAACCGCTGCCAGACGATCGTATTTAAACCTAGTCTCTCTCACGTCTTCATCGCCTAATGGCTCAATAGTTAGTGATGAATCCTCATCACTTGATTTTACAACAGCTTCATCTGAAATTAACCTTTCTTTGTAGAATAAAGCCCGATGGATTCTTTCTTCTTCCTCATGATAGAAAAAGTCACCGTTTCTTACAAAAAAGGTCACCCCTAAACTGTACTCGACTGTCCTCTCATGAGCGCCTGATTGATAGCTTCTAAAGATTTTCCCTTTACCAGTTATACGCGCGATCTTGCTACCTCTTTGTTGATGTAATAACATCTTATCACCAATCCAATTAGGTAATTCACTATCTCTATCTTCCTCCAAACGGTTCACCCAATACACTCGTATTTGCTCACTAATATTCATTTACTTATCACTCCTCTCCTTCAACATATGAAGATTTTAAAGAAGGAATGATTCGAACAGCCATTGTTACGACTTAAATTGTAGTTAACCTTATTTAATGAAAGATAGCTCCGTCTGATATTAATCAATATCAATCGGAGCTTTTTCTAATTTTAATAAATACTTTTTTTTATCCAAACCACCATTGTAGCCAACCAACGATCCATTGCTGCCAATAACTCGATGACAGGGTACAATAACAGCTAACGGATTCTTATTGATTGCACCGCCAACAGCTCGAACTGCCTTAGGTGCTTGAATACTTTTTGCTATATCTTTATAAGACAATGTCTTTCCATACTCAATTTCATCATACATTGCTCTCCAAACCTTCTGTTGGAAATGTGTACCATAAAAATGAAAACCCAATGAAAATTGTTGTCTTTCTCCATTAAAATATTCAATAATCTGCTGTTTTGCATGTGCTGTTTTATCATTTTCCTTGATAAGATTTGGGTCTAATAAATGCCTCTTACACCATGAATTATATAGAGGTACCAAATCTTTTACACTGCCAAAATCAATTCGACAAAGGGTTTCATCTACCATTAGAATTGTCACCTGTCCGATTGGTGTCTCAAGCTCATCATAAAACAACAAGGCATTTTCACGCATCAATAATCCCTTCTTCCTTTTTTCTTTATTGTACAGTAATAACTACTAGAAGAAGGACTATTTGAACGTTTGCAGATTTAACTATAAATAGATTGAAATTCTAGTCCTTTTTCCATTTCCACAATTACTTGCTCATCTGATTCTAGCTCTATTGCAGTTTTTATAGCTTCAAATGCTTCTTCCGTACCAATTTTACCAAGGGCCCATGAGGCAGTTCCTCTGATCACTGGTCGTGGATCGGTTTGCATTACTCGTATTAACTCCCCAACCGCTGATTTTTCTTTATAGTGAGCTAAAGCAATAATTGCATTTCTTTGAATTGGTTTTTTTCCACGCCATGAACCAGCCATTGCACCAAATTTCTCTTTGAATTCCCGATTAGAAATGGACAGTAACGGTACCAACTTTGGTTTAACCAGTTCTGGATCTGGTTCTAATTCTTGGTGCAAATGAAAATCAATGTGTCTATTCTTCGGACAAACAACCTGACAAGTATCAAATCCATACAATTGATTGCCAATAATAGTTCGATACTCATCATCAAGAAAGTCTTTTGTTTGTGTTAGAAAAGCAATACATTTTTGCGCATTTAAACGCCCGCCTTCTACTAATGCACCAGTAGGACAGTTATCAATACACTTCGTACATTCCCCGCACCCATCATCTACTGGTTGGTCAGACGGGAAAGGGATATTGGTTATCATTTCACCTAGATAAACATATGAGCCAAACTCAGGCGTAATAATCGCACAGTTTTTTCCACTAAAACCAATTCCAGCTCGTTCTGCTACAGCCCGGTCCGACAACTCACCAGTATCAACCATGGGCTTATACTCAAAGCCTTCCAGTTTCTCTTTGATAAATGCTCCTATTAGCTCTAATTTTTCCCGTAACACATGGTGATAGTCTTTCCCCCACGATGCCCTACAAAAAAGACCTCGACGGTCCCCTTTAACACTTTTAGGCGCATTTTTAAGCCTCGAAGGGTATGCAATCGCAATCGCAATAATTGATTGGGCTTCTGACATTAATCTAACTGGCTCCGTCCGTTCCTCAATACTTCCTTTTTCAAAACCAGATTTAAAGCCAGAATCTTCTTGAAGTTTTAATCTAGATTTTAATTCAGCGAATTCATCTGCTGGTGCAAAACCTATTTTATCAACACCAATACTTTTACTATATGCTATAATTTCCTGTTTCAACGTTTGATATGCCATCCAAGGTTACCCCCTTCCCTAATTTGGTGTTCAATTCTATTTTTGAAAACTTGTCAATTCCTAATCTAGCTCATTAAATAAGCTAGGAGTTATCTTTAACTTTTGCAGTTCGTAACCTGTTTAGTGTTGCCGCAATTTCGAACCGACGTGGTCTTGCTATATCTCCTGGATGCTGGTTAGGAAATGGCGCAAAGGACTCAATACCTTTTTGATCGAACTGCGCTTCAACTTTATCCAATAATTGAGATAAGGTTTGGTTTTTAGTTAACCATCTATTTTCATCTATAAATCTTATAATATCAGCAATCAGCCTAGTTTGAGAACTATCTACTAATTGTTCTACATAGTGTAGGGAGATATCTGTTTTACCCATGATAATTGTCGTTTTATTTTTCGCTTGAATCTTAGATTTATTACCACGTTTCATTTGAATACTAGTAGGCAAGAACTGACGATTTGGGACTTTGCCAAATTTCTCATTACCTTCCATAGTGCGTGTATTCGGATGTTTATTGGCAATTGTTTTCGCCTTATCTGTTACATTAAATGGATTGTATTGATCCATCATAATCACCTGATCTGCTACGTCAAAGTAATCACCTGATCCACCCATAACTAAAATCGTTGATATATCTAATTCGGATTTTAATTGTTTCACCTTATCAATGAAGGGTGTGATTGGTTCTTTTTCCTTAACAACTAACTCCTGCATTCTTAAATCACGAATCATAAAATTAGTTGCACTGGTATCCTCGTCAATTAGTAGTGTACTCGCACCTGCTTCAAGAGACTCCACAACATTTGCCGCTTGAGAAGTGCTACCACTAGCATTCTCCGTTTGAAACTGAGTTGTATTTTGCTTATGAGGTAAATCACTGATAAAAGAAGAAATATTAACTGTCGTTACCTGTCTACCGTCCTCTGCACGGATCTTGACTGCATTTGGATCAGTCAGAACAAATTCTCTTCCATCTCCTCTGATATGATGATACACCCCTCGTTCCATCGCATTCAACAGGGTACTTTTACCATGATATCCACCACCAACGATAAGCGTAATTCCTTTTTTCAAAGCCATGCCTGTAATTGGCTCTTGTTGGTGAGGGAGATCAATCGTCACGCGATTAATTTCCGGACTAAAGAATGGCACTGCATCTTTTAATGGTTTATTACTAACCCCGCTCTGTCTCGGGAGAATTGATCCATCTGCAATAAAAGAAATCCAATCATTTTCTTCCATTTTTTTTCGAATAGATTGATGTTGATCAGCTAACTTTGTTGACGCCTCTATTTGCTCATCTGTAATAGTAAAAATCGAATTAGTTACTATTTTAGGAATGGCTTGGAAGAATAGCTTTTCAGCATCCTTACCATTAATTCGACGGCCATTAGCAGGTAGTCCTACTGTTAAACAAATTGTCACATGGTTAGGATCAAGCGAAACTGCACTTCTATCAATAATCTCTTGGCCTGGTGCGTCAATAGCTATCAATCCGCTTTTACCTGTACCTTTACTATGAATAGTATTATCGTTAATTGCGTTGGAAACTGAACGAGCAATGGTATCTTCTGCGTAGTATTTTCGACTTGGATTGTTTTTCCACAGTTCTTTTATTTTGCGATACGCATCTGGAATAATAACTCTGATTTTTGACGGAGTAGCAAATGGATCGCCTTGAACATAATCAATCATGATTTCATAACGATGGAAAGAATATCTACCTTGAATTGTTTTATATGCCTTATAACTTTTTCCATCTATTTGCTGCAGTAAGCCCTGTAACTGTTTCATATTGCTACCACCTTTTTAAGCATTTAAGAATTCTCCTTCGAACGGAAGCCTTATCCCGACTGAAGGTTATGTTCTATGTTACGTACTTTAGATGTCATGATTATACTATCAACTAAAGTTAAGATCCTCATAACATTACACGTTTTTAGAATACAAGTTGCTGGAGGTTATTTTCAAGTGTTGGGAGATGAATTTATAAAGAAAAGCAAGAAAAAAATTGGAAATGAGTGGTTTCGAGAGGGGACACGAGAAGTAGTCTGAAAATATCGCAGCCGGCGGAGCGTTGACGTGGCTAACTTTGGAATTAATTATCCACAGCAGCCATTTATAATTTCCTAGACCAGAACAAAAGCGTAAGCGCCTTGCTCACCTCCGACAAGCTTAAGACAAGCCTCGGCGTGGCGCTTTTTACCACAGAGAGGATTGTCTTAAGACCTCGAGGGGGTAGGCGCCGGAGCGTTGACGTGGCTAACTTAGACCACAGAGCAGTCTATTTTATAATTTCCTAGGCCAAAATAAAACGCAATGCTTCGTTGCCAATCAACGAAACACTGCGTTGCTCACATAAGTATGGAGCGGGTGAAGGGAATTGAACCCTCGACATCAGCTTGGAAGGCTGAGGTTTTACCACTAAACTACACCCGCATTTTGTTCATTCAGTTCCCTGTATTTCTTGTCAATTAATCTCCCAAAAAGAAGGGATGTTTATTATTATAGCAACCAACTAAATTATATGCAACAGAAAATCCGCTTTTTTTGTCGAAAAAAGTCCTAAAATATATTTATGCACTTAAAAACACCTACAAATCAGTCTCGTCCACAATTCTAAGATATAGGATAATCAAAAATAATTTGTTATAATTCACATGGAAGCACAATATCAAGGGGGCAATAATTTAATGAAAGTTTATCCCAATGTTTTAT
The DNA here is from genome assembly GCF_020404745.1 of Aquibacillus saliphilus. Taxonomy (GTDB): domain Bacteria; phylum Bacillota; class Bacilli; order Bacillales; family Amphibacillaceae; genus Aquibacillus; species Aquibacillus saliphilus. The sequence goes on along the minus strand of NZ_JAIZAP010000032.1, from coordinate 1,190 downwards.
CTCAAAACGATATCATCGATCAAAAGCTTTTAACATATTCCTTCCAAGAACGTGGATTACAATTTGGAGATGGTATTTATGAAGTCATTCGAATTTATCAAGGTACTTATTATTTACTTACTGAACATATAGACCGTCTTTTTCGCTCAGCGGAGGCTATTAAACTCCAACTCCCCTTTAGTAAATCTATGGTAAAAAAACAGTTAGAAAGCTTATTAAAGGTAAATCAAATTACAAGTGATGCAAAAGTGTATATGCAGATTACTAGGGGAACAGCGATTAGGAATCATATTTTTCCTAATGTAGAAGCAAATTTCTACGCTTATGCGCAGGAACTGCCACGCCCCCTAGACCTTTTAACAACAGGTGTTGATACAATCATTCAACCTGATGTCCGTTGGCAAAATTGCTATATTAAAAGCTTAAATCTACTTCCCAATGTACTAGCCAAACAAAATGCTTATGAGCAAAACTGTTTTGAAGCAATTTTTCACCGAAATGATGTTATTACTGAATGTAGTTCATCAAACCTCTATATGGTGAAAAATGGAACGATTTATACTCATCCAGAAACAAACAATATTCTTCATGGCTGTGTTCGTCAGCGCATAAAACAATTAGTAGCAGCTTTAAAGGTGCCACTTATTGAAGAAGCTTTTACAATAGAACAACTCTATCAATCTGATGAGCTTTTTCTTTCTAGTAGCACAGCAGAAATTATGCCCATTATCCATGTAGAAGGCAAACAAATTTCCGATGGGAAACCCGGACCGACAACCAGAATTCTACAAAGGGCATATGAAAAAGATGCAAAAATATCTGAACAATAACTTTTGTAACGTAGCTTCCTGTATTCAACCACAGGAAGCTACTTTTTTTAAACCTACAACGTTTCCTAGATTATAAGCATTCTATTCTTCGCAGTTGATAGACGTAACCTGGTTAGGATTTGCTTTCATCTAAATAAATCGAGTGCAACTGAGTGAGAATAAATCCGGGGTGAGCGCGCATTCCGGGACGCTGAGTGAGAATAAATCAGGGTTGAGCGCGCATTCCGGGACGCTGAGTGAGAATAAACCCGGGGTGAGTGCGCATTCCGGGACGTTGAGTGAGAATAAATCCGGGGTGAGCGCGCATTCTGGGGCGCTGAGTGAGAAAAAATCCGGGGTGAGCGCGCATTCCGGGACGCT
>NZ_JAIZAP010000031.1 GCF_020404745.1 Aquibacillus saliphilus | reverse complement strand
CTTCCCATCATTTTAAATGAGTAAGATCCCTCAGAGACGATGAGGTTGATAGGTTCGAGGTGGAAGCGTGGTGACACGTGTAGCTGACGAATACTAATAGATCGAGGACTTAACTAAAAATTATAAAAATTGATGTCTTGTTCTTCTTATCTAGTTTTGAAGGTACATAGCCTTTAAATATACCTGTTGGTCTAGTGGCAATAGCGGAGAGGTCACACCTGTTCCCATGCCGAACACAGTAGTTAAGCTCTCCAGCGCCCATGGTAGTTGGGGCTTTGCCCCTGCGAGAGTAGGACGCCGCTAGGCAAATGAAAGCCACCGAAAAAGATTTAATAATCTTTTTCAGTGGCTTTTTGTTTTTTCTTTTAAATTAGGCATATACGGAGCTATATTAAATGTGGTGGTGTCTCAGTCCTATCAAGGGGCAAAAGAAAAGCTTTATTAACCTAAATTTGTTCAGACAAAAGGAAAAGGAGAGGGAAAGAGTGCAATCATAGAAATGTTGGGAATGAAAGACAAGCATGTAGATGTATAGGATACGAGGAGTGATTATAACGTTTATGTGGAATATTCGGGCGTCTTAAGACCCTAAAGCGAATTTTATAAGGAACCATAGCCGATTTTTCTAAAAGTGAATATAGTTCATTCAGTGGCCTATGTGAAATTGCTAATTCTTACTAAAAAATATCTTAAAGAAATGGTGGAGTGAGAATCACACCACCACATTTAATAGAAAAATTCTATTATATACTGTTTTCGTGCGTTAACTTGAAAATGATGGATAAATCTTATTTACATTATTGGGAGAACACTAATTATCCTCTTTAAAGTATGTTGCAATTGCATTTTTTAGATGCCCATCTTCTTTCTCTAAATATTGCATAGCTTGATTAGTTTTTGTTTTGGTAAGACTAATAAAAATAGCGACCTTCAGATCACCGTTGCTCTTGGTCATTAAGTCTGTGGCTTCTTCTTGCGATACATTTACTAAATCCATTAATGTTTGTTCGGCACGCTTTACTAACTTTCTATTAATCAGTTGCATATCAACCATTTGATTTTGATAGACTTTTCCTAACCGTATCATCGAGGCTGTTGAAATCATATTTAAAGTGATTTTTTGTGCCGTCCCCGCTTTTAATCTGGTGGAACCTCTAATTACTTCAGGACCCGCAATAATTTCGATTCCACAATCACTTAATTTTGAAGAAATCGTATCATGGTTACAACTTATCGAAATTGTTGTGGCACCTAGTTGTTTGGCGTATTTAATTGCTGAAACTGAATAAGGAGTTGAACCACTCGCACTTACACCGATAACGACATCTTTTTCGTTGAAAGAATAGCTTTTCAATTCATTTATTATGATTGATTCGTCATCCTCATGTTGCTCAAGAGGACTCCACATCGCATCTTTACCACCAGCAACTAGGGCAATCCATCGATTATCCTCAATAGAAAAGGTTGGACCTAATTCGACTGCATCAAGTACACCTAGTCTTCCACTTGTACCAGCACCAACAACAAAAACTCGCCCCTTTTTTTTCCATTGTTCAACAACTAAATCAACGGCTTTAGCAATATTCGGTAATGCTTGCTTCACTCCATGTTGGATTGCCTTATCTTCTTCTAACATGAGGGTAACGATATCAATTGGTTTCATTTCGTCAATGGTTAAACTATTTAAATTAATTGTTTCTGTTACATTGTTCTTAGACATAGTTTCACGCTCCAATATCGGATTAAAGCCTCTTCAAATCAATCATGAACTTATATCGGTCAGCCCGATAGGTAGATTTTACTATTTCAAAGACTCTATTATCCTCTAATTTAGATGTACGTTGCATAATCATTACTGGGGATAGTTCGGGAATTTCGAGCAGGTTAACTTCTTCTTTGTTAGCTACTGAAGCTTCAATTAATTGTGTTCCACTGTCAATTTTCATATTGAGAGTTTCCTCGATATATTTATATAATGAATTCTCAACGATTTTTTCTGTTAATCCCTGGAGTAAATTCGCAGAGATGTATGTTCGTTCTAATGCCATCGGAATATCTTCGGCTAAACGAATTCGTTTAATTTCATAGACCGGTCCATGCTCTGGAATGTTTAATAGACTAGCTAGTTTCCTATGGGCAGGGATAATTTCAAAGTTCACTAACGTACTACCAGCTTTCATTCCTCTTGCTTTCATATCTTCAGTAAAACTAGTTAATCCTTGAAGCTTCTGTTCGAGTTTTTGCTCCATCACGAAGGTTCCGCTACCTTTAACACGATAAAGGTAGCGGTCATTTACAAGGTTTAGAATTGCTTGTCTAACTGTCATCCTGCTAATTCCATATTTATCTGAATATTCCCGTTCAGAAGGAAGCGCATCTCCCGGCTTTAATTGACCACTTTCAATTAATTTTTTAATATATTCTTCCAGTTGATAATATATAGGTATAGGGGAGCTTTTATCAATCAATTTTACTTTCTCCTTCCACAATCACAGAAACGAATTGTTTACCTATCGTGTCATTGTTGATGTTATATCAGTATAAATTAGTGCTTCTCTATCTGCAAAAATGGTAACTTTTTCATGGTTGTTCAAAATGGATGCAGGGAAGGAAGAATCTATTTCACCATCAATTAATTTCTTCAAGGCTTTACTCTTTTCTTCCCCTGATACCAACAGCACAATTTCTTTACTCTTCATGATACTTGAAATTCCCATAGTAATTGCTTGAGTTGGTACTTCATCTATACTGTTAAAGTACCTTGCATTCGCTTGACGGGTTGCTTCTGTTAGATTAACAACATGTGTGCTTGTGTCGAATGGTGTGCCTGGTTCATTAAAGCCGATATGTCCATTACTTCCTAGACCAAGTAATTGGATGTCAACACCGCCATGTTCTTGGATTTTTTTCTCAAACGCTTCACATTCTTGCTGCAAATTTTGGGCATCACCATTTGGAATGTTTGTGTTTTGTTTCGGTATATCGATATGACTAAAAAGATAGTCATTCATATAATAATGATAGCTGTTCGGATCTGTTGATTTTAATCCAATGTATTCATCAAGATTAAAGGTTGAAACATGTTGATAAGAAGTCTTGTTTTTCTTATAATCCTCAATTAAATAATTGTATGTCTGAATTGGCGTACCACCAGTGGCTAACCCAAGGGTAAGTTTTGAAGCTTGTTTAATTCGTTCTAGCAAGATAGACGCAACAGCCTTACTCATAGTTGTATAATTTTCTACAGGTACTATTCTCATTTTTAATTATCTCCCTTCTTATATGCCAGTTTACCTCGACAAAACGTCATATAAACTTCATCATTTTCATCTAAAATAACAATATCAGCATCTTTACCTATTGAAATACTTCCTTTTCGGTCAAACAGTCCTAATTCTTTTGCCGCGTTTGTTGATGACATTGCGATTGAATCATAAATAGAACAATTAGTGTATTGCCTAATAGTATTAAACGCTTTGCTCATTCTTAACACGCTACCAGCTAATGTGCCATCATCTAATACTGCCTTGTCACCTGTAACCGTTACTTGTTGTCCACCTAAATCATACGTCCCATTTTTAAGACATTTTGCCCGCATGGCATCGGTAATTAGAATAAGTCTATCAGCAGTTTTTTGACGGTAAGCTAGTTCGACAGCCTCAGGTTTCGCATGGATACCATCAGATATAATTTCGACCATCAATTCATCTTTTAGTAGTGCTGCACCTACTACACCAGGTTCGCGATGATGAAACTCTCTCATTTGGTTATATAAATGAGTTACGTGAGACAAGCCATGTTTGATTGCAGAGTCAACTTGTTCAGTAGTTGCATTGGAATGTCCAATTGAAGCGATTATTTTCTTTTCTTTTAAATAGTCAATCAATTCTTCGCCTCCAGGTTGTTCTGGAGCCAAGGTAACAAGTTTAATTTGATTTTTACTAAGCTCTAACCATTTCTTAAACAAAGATAAATCAGGGTCGATAATATGATTCAGCGGTTGAGCTCCCGCTTTATCTTTACTAATAAAAGGTCCTTCTAGATGGAGACCCACTATTTCTGAAAGACCTGGTTTTTGATGGTTATGAATGTAGTCACCAGCATTTTTTATGGCGTCTTCAATAACGTCCTTTTCTTGGGTCATGGTTGTTGCTAAAAAACTTGTCGTCCCCTCTTGAGGTAATGAACGGGCCATTGTTTCTAGTGACTCGGTAGTGGCATCCATTGTATCCGCACCATTAACTCCATGAATATGGACGTCAATCATCCCGGGAATTATTTTATACTGCTCAGGAAGATCGATAATTTCATATCCGTTACTAGTATTCAGTTGATCTAATGTACCTACATCTGAAATGAAATTGCCTGCAATTTTAAGATATCCATTTTTTATCTTTCTATTTTCTGTATAAACATTTGCGTTTTGTATTAGAATATTGTTATTTTCCACCTTATTCACCACACTTTATAGAATATTTTTATCGTATCATCAAAATGTATAGTTGTCTATACATTTAGTGAATTTTGGCTTGTTCTACAAAATACTTTTAATAATATAATGGAAGCACTTCCTTTTTTAAATAATATATGGATTATTGGTATAGACAACTATATTTAGGCTGTGTTAAGATACAGTTGTACTATTGAAACTTTACTTTGGATAAAGGGGGTTCACTTCTAAGTCATTCAATGACTTTGTTAGCCGAAGCGATTATTGTACTTATATTGTTTTTTGCTTATGTTAGTTTTTTATACTAACAAATTTTAGTGTTATGGATTGCTGTGTTAATGTAAGAAAGGCTTATGATTTTTAAGTCTAGTAAGTAAACACATATTGATCGGAGGGCATTTAAAATGATGAATTATGTTCAAAAACTGGGCCGCTCTTTAATGCTGCCGGTAGCTGTATTACCAGCTGCTGCCATTTTAATGGGTATTGGTTATTGGATTGATCCTTCAGGTTGGGGATCTGGTAACGCAGCAGCAGCTTTTCTAATTAAAGCAGGTTCCTCAATTATTGATAACATTCCAATACTTTTCGCCGTTGGTGTAGCTCTTGGAATGTCAAAAGACAGAGATGGTTCAGCAGCGTTAAGTGGTTTAGTTGCTTTTCTAGTAACGACGACTTTGCTATCAACGGATACAGTTGCATTGTTACAAGGTATTGATCCAGAGGCGGTAGACCCTGCGTTTGGAAAAATTGGAAACGCTTTTGTTGGTATCATATCAGGTATTGTTGCTTCGATAATGTACAACCGCTTTAGTCATGTGAAACTGCCAGACGCACTCGCATTCTTTAGTGGTAAGCGACTTGTACCTATTATGACTGCAGCATCGATGATTATAGTTTCAGCTTTATTATTCTTTGTATGGCCAGTCGTGTTTTCAGGATTAGTCTCATTTGGTACATCAATTAGTAATTTAGGAGCAGCAGGTGCTGGTTTATATGGCTTCTTCAATAGACTTCTTATCCCGACAGGTTTACACCATGCGTTAAACTCAGTATTCTGGTTTGATGTTGCTGGTATAAATGATATTGGTAACTTCTGGGCAGGTACTGGTGAAAAAGGTGTTACTGGAATGTACCAAGCTGGTTTTTTCCCTGTAATGATGTTTGGTCTTCCAGCAGCAGGTTTAGCGATGTATCACACAGCTAAAACGAAAAGAAAGAAACAAGCAGCATCATTATTGTTAGCTGCAGGTTTTGCTTCATTCTTTACAGGTGTTACTGAGCCAATGGAATTCTCTTTCATGTTCCTAGCTCCAGCACTTTATGTAGTTCACGCTGCATTAACAGGATTGTCACTATTTATTGCTTCCTTATTTAATTGGACAGCAGGTTTTGGGTTTAGTGCAGGTTTTGTTGACTTTGTTTTAAGCTCAAGACTTCCACTTGCTAACATGCCGTATATGTTGATTCTACAAGGATTGGTATTTGCTGTTATTTACTACTTCTTATTCCGTTTCTTGATCACTAAGTTCCAACTTAAGACTCCAGGTCGAGAAGATGAAGATCTAGAAGAAGCAGAAGACACTAATCAAAACACGAAAGATGGTTCAGATAAATCAGCTGTTATGGCTGCAGAAATTTATGAAGGTCTAGGTGGAGATGAAAACGTGGTTTCTGTTGATAATTGTGTTACACGTTTACGCCTAGAAGTAAAAGATATGGACGCAGTTGATCAAAAGAAAATAAAAGCTACAGGCGTACCAGGTATTAATGTTGTTGGCGCTAAAAATATTCAAGTCATTGTTGGAACACAAGTTCAATTTGTTGCCGATGAAATTCATAAAATCCGCAAAAAATAATAGATAACAAATTGATAAGCAACAATTATATGTAGTCTGAAGAGGTTCTCCAATTACAATTAGTAATTGGAGAACCTTTTGTATAAAATGATAATGTATAAGTTTTTTTCTTAAACTATTAAAGGAGTGATTTAAAATTGAAACGAATACTAAATTGTTTTGCTTCTGATTTCAAGCAAGTAAAAGGCAGAGACTTACTTGATTCAATCCGAGCAAGTGAGGGTAGAACCGTTGTGTCTGAAATTATTTGTTCTGTACAACCTCTCTATTCAGAAATCTCTAATCCCGAAATCGTAGCAGCATTTGGATCAGATTTTCTGCTTCTTAACTTGTTTGACGTTAACAATCCGTCGATTGAAGGTATAGATTCAGAAGGAAGTGAAGTGATTAAACGATTAAAAGAACTAACTGGTAGACCAGTTGGAGTTAACTTGGAACCTGTTGATCTTGATGTAGAAGCAGCCGAGCAGCTGCTTGAATTACCCTTAGGCCGTACTGCTACCACTGATTCTTTAGTGAAAGTAAAGGAATTAGGACTAGATTTTATATGCTTAACCGGCAATCCAAAGACAGGTGTATCGAACAAAGAAATTTTAACCGCGATATCAAGAGCAAAAAATATTCTTGGTGAGGATGCCTTTATCATTGCTGGCAAAATGCATGGTGCAGGGGTTAAGGGTGAAGCTGGTAGCGATATTATTGATGATGAAACAATCAAAGCTTTTATAGATGCGGGTGCAGATGTTATCTTAATTCCATCTCCAGGTACGGTCCCAGGAATTACGGTAGAACGTGCTAATAAGTGGGTATCAGCAGTACATAAACAAAACGCATTAGCGATGCTGACAATTGGTACTAGTCAAGAAGGGGCGGATTCAGATACAATTCGCCGGCTGGCTTTACAAAATAAAATGGTTGGTGCAGATATTCACCACATTGGTGATGGTGGATATACCGGTGTTGCAATCCCTGAGAATATTATGGACTATTCAATAGCAATTAGAGGTAAGAGACATACGTATATTCGGATGGCGGCTTCTATTAATCGATAAAAAGAAATAAAACAAATACAAAAATAAACAACTCTCGAGGCCACAGGTATTACTGATGTGGTCTGTTTGTTATCGGAATTTTTATATGTTAAAAGTTGTAAAAAAGAGTAATTAACTACTTCCTAACTAACAGATGGTAATAAATTGTATCTATGAATTATTCGACAACCTATTTAAATATGTAGTAGAATGGATGAATGCTTATATTCGGGATATGATTTCTAAATCAAAATGCCATAAATTAGAGGGGCGAAAGAATGAAATTAACAACAAAAATTATTTTAGGGTTGATATTAGGTGGTACGATTGGCCTGATTTTAAATCTTACATCTCAGAGTTTATTTAATCTTTTTAATACGTGGATATTTGTTCCTCTAGGTAGTATATTTTTAAATTTCATCAAAATGTTAGTAGTACCTATTGTGTTTTTCTCACTTACTCTTGGAACTGCTGGTTTAGGTGATCCTAAAAAATTAGGAAGAATCGGAGGAAAAACGATATCTTTTTTCTTAGTAACAACTACATTTGCACTACTAATCGGATTGTCTCTTGCTTATATCATTCAACCAGGACAAGGCAGTGCATTAGGTACTTCAGATGCAGTATTTGAAGCAACAGAGGCTCCACCGGTTGCGGAAACACTTTTAAACATTATTCCGTCTAATCCTATCCAGGCAATGGCTGAAGGGAATATGCTTCAGATTATTTTATTTTCTATTTTTATCGGGTTAGCACTGGCAGTTTTAGGGGATAAAACAAAAGGTATTTTGAACTTAGTCGAGCAAGGAAACGAAATTATGATGTATCTTGTTGGACTTATCATGAAATTTGCCCCTTATGGAACATTTGGGCTGATAGCTACTGCAGTTGGTTCCCAGGGAATAGATGCAATTCGTGCAATGTGGATGTACATGATTGTAGTGGTGTTAGCCTTGTTTATTCACGCTATTGTTACTTATGGTACGGCGATTAAGGTACTAGGGAAAATGAATCCTATTAGCTTTTTCAAGGGCTTTATGCCAGCCATGGTTGTTGCATTTAGTACATCAAGTAGTAGTGCAACATTACCTGTTTCAATGAAAACTGCACAAAACAATTTAAAGGTTCCTGAGAAAATTAGTAGTTTTGTTCAACCGCTTGGAGCTACAATAAATATGGATGGTACTGGAATTATGCAGGGGGTAGCTACCGTATTTATCGCACAGGTCTATGGGCTTGATTTGTCCTTCGCGGATCTAATAACGGTTGTTTTAACTGCTGTTTTAGCAAGTATTGGAACAGCAGGTGTTCCAGGTGTAGGCCTAATTATGTTAGCAATGGTTTTGAGTGCTGTTGGTTTACCTCCTGAAGGTATAGGTCTTATCATTGGTATTGATCGCTTATTAGATATGACTAGGACTGCGCTTAACATAACGGGAGATGCTGCCTGTGCAGTTGTTGTGTCGGAATCTGAGAAAAAGCATGATAAGGTGTTAGGATAACTGTTTTTCCTTAATTATTACTTTTATTTAGCTTAGCTATTTAAATAGACTCTACCAGATCACTATCAAATTCTCTTACTAAATAAACTACTATTCTTAACAATATCAGGAACTTTGGTGTAGTATAGAAGTAATTAATTAGTGACTACATCTCTATTATTTTTGAGAAAGTTTTAGAAACAAAGGAGAGAGAAAAATGGGACAAAACTTTGATACTAAGTCTGTACACCTTGCATTAAAAGATACAAATAATGTAGATAGTAAAGTAACACCTATTTATCAAACGTCTGCATTTAAATTTACTGACCTTGAAGATTTAGAGAATTTTTATAAAGGAAAAAAGGATTATTTATACTCTAGAGTGGGAAATCCAAACACAGATGAGCTTGGAAGTGCTGTCGCTCAGTTAGAAGAAGCGCCAAAAGGAGTGGCAACTTCATCCGGCTTGTCCGCAATTTTGGTCGGCGTCTTGGCTGTTGCAAAAGCTGGAGATCATGTGATTGCAAGTACGGATATTTATGGAGGAACTTATCAATTATTAGCTAATGAGCTTGTTGATTTTGGTATAGAGGTTTCATTTGTTAACTTTGAAAAGCCATCTGAAGTAGAGAATAATATAAAAGAAAACACGAAATTAATCTATTCTGAATCAATAACGAATCCTCTATTACGTATAGAAGATTTAAAGGAAATAGTAAAAATTGCGAAGAGAAATAATCTTTATACTATGATTGATAATACATTTGCAACACCCTATCTCTGTCAGCCTTATTTGGATGGGATAGATTTGGTGGTACATAGTGCTACCAAGTATTTAGGCGGGCATAGTGATGTAACTGCTGGTGTTTTAGTTGGAAGAGAAGAATTAATAGATAAGGCCAAATCAAAAGTGGTTAATATTGGTACCAACTTAAGCCCATTTGATGCTTGGCTTGCTTGTCGGGGAATTAAGACGTTGAGCGTTAGAATGGAAAGACAGTCGAAAAATGCACAGGATTTAGCTGACTCTCTTAGAAAGAACGAAGGAGTAGCCAAGGTGTACTATCCAGCTGATGTTTCAACAAAAGGAAATGGAGCAATTGTTTCTATTGATATAACTGGTTTTTGTGATATTGAAAAATTCTTCCAATCTCTTTCTTGGGTGAAAATTGTCCCAACATTAGCTGGTGTAGAAACTTCTGTGTCCTATCCGTTATCTACTTCACACCGTGCTCTCCCGAAGGAATCGCAAATTGAATTAGGTATTACAGAAGGGTTAGTTAGAATCTCAGTTGGAATTGAAGATGCTAAGGATATTATCCAAGTATTTGAACAAGCGATAGCGGAGTCTCGTAAATAATAAAAAAGCTTATCCCCATAATTATATGGAGATAAGCTTTTTTATTATCTTTTTGTCCTGTTAGATTCTCTCTAATTGTTTTCTTTCTATTTTATTACATGAAAAGTAAAAACATAGCCACATTAAATAGGAATAAACAATATGAGGAGGTCTGTCGTGAAAGCTGTAACATACCAGGGCAAGTATTCAGTGGCAGTGACTAATAAAGAATACCCCAAAATAGAAGGTAACGAGGATGTGATTGTAAAAATAACGTCGACAGCGATATGTGGTTCTGATTTGCATCTTTATCAAGGGAACCTCCCTTTACCAATCGGGTATAGCATTGGTCATGAACCGATGGGGATTGTAGAAGAAGTTGGTCCAAGTGTCTCGAAGGTTAAGAAGGGAGACAGGGTGGTTATCCCGTTTACTGTGGCGTGTGGACAATGTCGATACTGTAATGAGCACCATGAAAGCCAATGCGATAATGCAAATCCACACTATGATTCTGGTGGCTATTTTGGATACTCTGAGAAATTCGGTAATCATCCAGGTGGACAAGCTGAGTACTTAAAAGTACCGTTCGGTAATTATACGCCATTTAAAATTCCTGAAGACTGTGAACTTGAGGATAATTCACTATTATTTCTATCTGATGTTCTTCCAACTGCTTATTGGAGTGTTAAGAATGCTGGTGTTAAGCAAGGTGATACAGTCATTGTACTCGGATGTGGACCAATCGGATTATTAGCTCAGGAGTTTGCTTTTAAAGAAGGTGCTAAACGAGTAATTGCTGTTGATTATATCGAGAACCGGTTAGCACATGCAAAGAGAACAAATAATACAGAAATCTATGATTTTACAAAACATGAAGATATGGGAGAAGTACTTAAAGAGACTACTAAAGGTGGTGCTGATGTAGTTATCGATTGCGTAGGAATGGACGGTAAAAAATCACCGTTAGAGTTTGTTGGACAAAAGTTGAAGCTACAAGGAGGAACTTTGGGGCCAATACAAATAGCTACCAAAGCTATTCGTAAGTGTGGTACTTATCAAATAACAGGTGTTTACGGAGGACTATACAATATGTTTCCGTTAGGTCCGTTTTTTACAAGAAATATAAATATAAAAATGGGACAAGCACACGCAAGGTCATTTATGGAACCAATTTACAACCAGATAGTAAATGGGGAAATAGATCCCACAAAAATTATAACCCATGAAATGTCGTTAGATGACGCTGCTCACGGTTATGACATTTTTAATAAAAAAGAAGACAATTGTATTAAAGTGGTATTAAAACCATAGTAATTACGAATAAAAACTAAAGTGTAAGCAACTAAAAGGAGCTTGAATATTCAAGCTCCTTTAGGTATTTTGTTAATGATTATTTCGTTGGACTATCCATTTAATTATAAATCCTATTAGTAAACCTGGAATCAAAGAGAGAATCGGGAGGAAAACAGGTCCAATTAGTACCCCGAATAGTACAACTTTAGTTGAATACATCAATCCTATTGTTATAAAGAACGCTCCGAACACAAATGGAAGGTATGAATAGGGAGGCACTTTTTTTGCAGCATCCCGGTAGGCATCCCACATAGCAAACATATATAAACAAGGGTAAAACATTAACCATTGAAACCCTGTTACGTCAATAGCTTTTGTTATTTCACCAGTAAAAGAATGCATAATTGCTAAATTGAAGTTACTCTGGACATTGACAAGAACTTCTAAAAAAATAAAGATGATTCCTTTGAGTATTCTTCCGTTTAAAATTTGCCCAAATCCAGGAAGGGCAATACTCCATAATAATACTTCATGTTTTTTTGGTTTATCCCTATTCATAATAACATGACCATCCATTTCCCTTTCCTTTGCCTTTCCTTTGGCTATGGCGAACAGTACCGAAAGCTAATCTTTATCCCTGATAAAATAGTATAGATAAATACTTATTCAATAATTAGTAGTATGTCTTAATAATTATCTTCTGATACTCTAGATATTTAATTCTAAAAGCTTGAATTTTTTCTGTTTTTCATCTCAAAAATGAGATCAGATTTTTTTGTAATCCATCCTGAATAATGATTCATCTATTACAAAACATAAACAAAAGGAGGATTATTATGAATCAAAAGAATAAGAACGAATATAAAAAGAGCTATGAATCTGATGGAATCATGGGTAAGGATAAAAATGATATCAAGCATACAAAAAAAGAGATAAAAGAAGATGATAAAGCTCTATATTTTAACATTACTGAATCAAGTGAATAAGTTTAAATTTCAAACACCTTAATTTAAGGTGTTTTTTGTTGATAGGAAGGGTAAAGAAATAGAAAGAGCATTTTTCTCGTCTAATACATTAATCATTCGTTAGAATAAATAAAGAGTAGAAGAATAGTAGCGCTAGATAAAATAGGATGAGGTGACAAAATGCTCGATCCAATAGCAGATCACATAAAAAAATATCCATTAATTTTATTTGTAGGATTTAATCCAAGCGTTCGCTCATCAGAAACTGGACATCATTTTGCAAATCCTAACAATCGTTTTTGGAAGATTCTTTATCAATCCGGGCTAACCCCGAGAAAACTTTCACCTGAAGAAGACCACCAACTTCCAGGTTATGGATATGGTTTAACAAATATCGTTGCGAGGCCTACGAAAGAAGCTGCTGAAATAAGAAAGGATGAATATGAACAGGGAAGAAAAGAACTTCGTGATAAAGTTATGTTATATAAGCCTAAGATAATTTGTTTTGTTGGAAAAGGGGTCTATCAAGAGTTTAGTAAACAAAGAAAAGTCAACTGGGGACTTCAAGAAACTTCAGTAACAGATGCATTAGAATTCGTTGCTCCCTCCTCCAGTGGATTAGTGAGAATGAAAATTGATGAGATAGTTGCCATTTATAGTGAATTATATGATATTACCTTAAAATGAGGAGGAATAAAACATGAAATATGCAGTTGTAACCGGTGCGTCAAAAGGACTTGGAGAATCAACGGCCAAATTACTACTACAAGAAGGTTGTCATGTTATCGGAGTGTCTAGAAACATGAACCAAAACTTGGAGAAATTGGCTGAGCAAAATTCAGTAACCTACCAACACGAAAGTTGTGATTTGAGTAGTCCTGATGCAATTGAACATACATTCACATTAATTGCCGAAAGAATTTTTCTGAGTAATGTGGAAGTAGTGTACTTAGTTAATAATGCAGGACAGGTAGAGCCAATTGATAAAGCGGGTACCGCAGAAGTTGAAGAATTATCACAGCATGTAAACGTGAATTTGTTAGCGCCAATGGCAACCACTAACCTTTTTCTGAAAAGAGCGAAAGAAACCAATGTGCCAGTGGTAATTACAAATGTGACTTCTGGGGCAGCAGAACGTAGTGTTTATGGATGGAGTGCTTACTGTAGCACAAAAGCAGGTCTTAATCGATTTACTGAGACAGTTGCGTTAGAACAAGAAGAGTTGTCTTCTGGTAATAAAATAATAGTATTTAATCCTGGAATTATGGATACTGATATGCAAGGACAAATACGATCTGCCAATGAAGAATCTTTTAAGGATGTAGAAACGTTTAGAGATTATAAACAAGAAAATAAATTACGTGAAACAGATGTTGTTGCAGCTACGCTTGTGACTATACTATCAAGTGTGAACCAAATTGTGAGTGGGAAAAGATATAATGTAAACGATCTACTCCAATAGTCAAACACCCAATTATCATAAAAGCCCTTCCGCTATTTGATTAATGACATACTGTATTATTGAATCAAAAAAAGGAGGGATTTTTCAGATGAGTGGTGTAGCAGGAGCAGGATATGGATCAGGCTTTGCGTTAGTGGTTGTATTGTTTATCTTGTTAATTATCATTGGATCTTCTTGGGGTTATGGTGCTTACTAATAGCCTTTAAAACAAAAAAGTACTTCATGTAAGGTAGGGGACTATTTAAGTCCTCTGCCTTTAACTATCAGATGAATTTATGGGGTAGGTACCCATTTTTTTGAAAAGCCCTTCCAAAACTTTAATTATTACATATTCTATAATTGAAACAATAAAAGGAGGGATTAATAAATGGGTGCAGTAGCAGGAGCAGGATATGGATCAGGCTTTGCGTTAATTGTAGTTCTGTTTATCCTATTGATTATTATCGGTGCTTCATGGGGATACGGAGCATACTAATTAGCTAAGTTAGCCAAATCTATAACGGTTCTCTGTCAAATGTGGTGGTGTGATTTTCACTCCACCATCTCTTTTTCTTTTAAACTAAAGCTAAAGCCCTTCTAACTTCTTGTCGCCACAATATTTTCTTTTTCAATCGTTCGAAGTCTT
>NZ_JAIZAP010000030.1 GCF_020404745.1 Aquibacillus saliphilus | reverse complement strand
GACTTCCCATCATTTTAAATGAGTAAGATCCCTCAGAGACGATGAGGTTGATAGGTTCGAGGTGGAAGCGTGGTGACACGTGTAGCTGACGAATACTAATAGATCGAGGACTTAACTAAAAAATTATGAAGCGAAAGATTGATGTCTTGTTCTTCTTATCTAGTTTTGAAGGTGCATAGCCTTTAAATAACAGGAAGTTTCATACCTGTTGGTCTAGTGGCAATAGCGGAGAGGTCACACCTGTTCCCATGCCGAACACAGTAGTTAAGCTCTCCAGCGCCCATGGTAGTTGGGGCTTTGCCCCTGCGAGAGTAGGACGCCGCTAGGCATTAAATTCTTAATAAGATTAAGTTCAAAGTATAGTTGATATGTGAAGCGAAATGTAATACTAACAATATTATATTTTTGATAATATTCCACAGTAGCTCAGTGGTAGAGCTATCGGCTGTTAACCGATCGGTCGTAGGTTCGAATCCTACCTGTGGAGCCATTTGCTTCCATAGCTCAGCGGTAGAGCACTTCCATGGTAAGGAAGGGGTCGCCGGTTCAATTCCGGCTGGAAGCTCTGTAAACTAGAACTAAGATGGCCCGTTGGTCAAGTGGTTAAGACACCGCCCTTTCACGGCGGTATCACGGGTTCGAATCCCGTACGGGTCACCATATTATAATAAACCATATAAAACTATGTTTATCGGAGGATTAGCTCAGCTGGGAGAGCACCTGCCTTACAAGCAGGGGGTCGCAGGTTCGAGCCCTGCATCCTCCACCATATATGCCGGCCTAGCTCAACTGGTAGAGCAACTGACTTGTAATCAGTAGGTTGGGGGTTCAAGTCCTCTGGCCGGCACCACTTATCACTTTAACAGGTTACTACTGAGTATTGTGATATTAAATTCTTAATTCTAATAATGGAGGGATAGCGAAGTTGGCCAAACGCGGCGGACTGTAAATCCGCTCCCATCGGGTTCGTAGGTTCGAGTCCTACTCCCTCCACCATTATATTAAAATAATAGGAATTATCCTAAATTATTTAACACTATTTTTTATTGGGCTATAGCCAAGCGGTAAGGCAACGGTTTTTGGTATCGTCACGCGCTGGTTCGAATCCAGCTAGCCCAGCCATTTTTATTTAATTAAATAGGTGTGGTTTTATGAGCCATTAGCTCAGTCGGTAGAGCATCTGACTTTTAATCAGAGGGTCGAAGGTTCAAGTCCTTCATGGCTCATCAAATAATTAATCAATTAAAATAATTGTGGAAGGAATTCTTTAAAAGGAAACTCCTTCCTGATTTTTTGTATTGTGGATTTTTAAAATGGGGCCTTAGCTCAGCTGGGAGAGCGCCTGCCTTGCACGCAGGAGGTCAGCGGTTCGATCCCGCTAGGCTCCACCAATTTCAAACTAAATTTAATTGTTAAAATAACCAATGGATTGGGTCCGTATCATATTACAGACCCAATCCATTTTATATTTTCAGGAAATTATAAAATGGATTGCTATGGATAATTAATTCCTAAGTTAGTCACGTCCAGCTCCGTTGCCTACGCTTTTGTTCATGCATTTATTGAGAAATGTATATATATACATATTTTTGTTGAGTTGAGTCAGGACACCAATTTGTCTACAATAAGTGATGAAGGAGGACTACTAATTATGAATAATCAATTATCAGTAATAGGAGTTCCAATGGACTTAGGGCAAAACCGTAGAGGTGTTGACATGGGACCGAGTGCTATCCGTTATGCAGGAGTAATCGAAAGACTTGAACGACTTAACTATGATATTGAAGATTTAGGAGATATCAAAATATCTCACGCAAATAGAAAAGAAGTAGAGCTAGAGGATAAATTGCGAAATCTAAAAGAAGTTACAGATGGTAATGAAAGACTAGCACTAGCTGTTAAGAAAGTGGTCGAAGAAGACAGATTCCCACTAGTTCTTGGTGGAGACCACAGCATTGCGATTGGTACTTTAGCTGGTATTGCTAGCCATTATAATAATTTAGGTGTTATTTGGTATGACGCACATGGAGATTTAAATTCTTCAGAAACTTCTCCAACAGGTAATATTCACGGTATGCCGCTTGCCGTAAACTTAGGTATTGGTAATGAAAAGTTGATTAATATTTTAGACTACCAGCCAAAAATTAAACCAGAGAACATAATAATAATTGGTGCAAGATCGTTGGATGAAGGTGAGAAAGAGTTAATCAAGGAAAAAGGAATTAAAGTTTATAGTATGCATGAAGTAGACCGGTTAGGGATGTCTAAGGTAATAGAAGAAACAATTGAATACTTTAAAGATCGCGTCGACGGAGTTCATTTAAGCTTAGATTTAGATGGCTTAGATCCTAATGATGCTCCTGGTGTTGGGACACCTGTTATTGGAGGATTAAGTTATAGGGAGAGTCACTTAGCCATGGAAATGCTCTCAGAAGCAGACATTATTACATCAGCAGAATTTGTAGAAGTAAACCCAATTTTGGATGAAAAAAATAAAACAGCTACAGTAGCAGTCGGATTGATGGCATCCTTATTTGGCGATAAATTAAAATGAGAAACAGAAGATCCTTGTTACTATAACAAGGATCTTTTATTTTAATCTCTCAATTTTGAATTAGAACAAGTTTATAGATGAATTTTTATGTTGTTACATCTTTTACTAAATTCACTTTATTAGTTAAGTGAATTTAGTATTTAATGGTTACTTAACCGCAGTCAGAGAAGGAGTTAGTCCTTTGTATGGGATAAGTTAATGTATTATCTAAATTTATTCAGAACAGATACATTTTTTTATCCATATGGCCCGCTTAAACTGTTATAATTATTTTGTAGAATTTTACAAAAGAGTATATAAAATAACTTTATATAACAAATTTAAAAAATATATTAAATAAGTGAAACCTCATGAATAGGTCATACGTAAATGTAGTGACCGCAAATAGCGGAGGTAGGTATTTAGATGGAAATGATGATAAAAGAAAAAATTAAACAAGTTAAAAAAGGAAATCAATCTGCTTTTGAAGATGTTGTAGCCTTTTATCAAAATAAAGTCTATCAAATATGCTATCGGATAATAGGAAATGCTCATGAAGCAGAAGATCTTGCACAAGAAACCTTTATTCGAGCGTATGTAAATATACATTCTTTTGATAGTCGGAGAAAGTTTTCAACTTGGTTATATCGAATTGCGACTAATATTACTATTGATAGAATAAGGAAGAAAAAACCAGACTACTTTTTAGATGCAGAAGTAAAGGGAACTGATGGTTTAGATATGTATTCACAGCTATCTTCTGATCAACCGTTACCAGAAGATGAAGTGGAAAGCATTGAGTTACAAAACTATATTCAAGAAGAAATTATGAATCTTCCTGCAAAGTACCGAAGCGTCATTGCGTTAAGGTTTGTTGACGAATTGTCCTTAAATGAAATAAGTGAAATCTTAAATATCCCTGTTGGTACGGTGAAAACTAGGATTCATAGAGGACGAGAAGCGCTTCGAAAAAGGCTTCGTCATGTGTAAAGGAGTGTGATTCAAATGACATGCAAAAATGAAATCATTTATTTAATGCATAAGTACCTAGATGGACATTTGGCAAAAGAAGAAGAGAAACAACTGCGCTCTCATTTGCAATCTTGTGAAGCTTGCCAGCAACATTTTCATGAGTTAAAAAGAACGGTCACTCTTTTAAAAAGCAATAGTCATATCCAAGCACCTGACACTTTTACTAATAATGTTATGGGTAATTTACCTAAGGAAAAAAAGAGAGTCAGTTATATGCGTTGGTTTAAAGGTCATCCGGTAATTACTGCTGCAGCGGTTTTCTTTATATTTATGTTTGGAAGTATGTTCACCGCATGGGACCAAGATACTCAACTTACCGTATCAAAAAATAAAGACTTGGTAATCCAATCTGATAATACAGTCATTGTTCCGGAAGGGATAACGGTAGAAGGTGATCTAGTAATTAAAAATGGAGACTTAAAAATTGATGGGTCAGTTAATGGTGATGTAACGATCATAAATGGTCAACACTTACGTGCATCAGCTGGTGACATTACTGGTGAAATTGAACAAATCAATCAAGTTTTTGAGTGGATATGGTATCATGTGAAGGATATGACAAAAAGTGTTTTCGCACTAACTAAAAGATAATTAGTTATTAATCGATTTACTAATAAAACCTTTGTTGATATGGTATCTACAACAAAGGTTTTATTTATGGACTGTTCATTAAGAAGATTTGTGACTGGGAAGTGGTTTAAGTGTTCTTAGAAAAAGGTAAACTACTTTTAAGTGATTCGCATTGTAAATTGCATTATTGATTAAAAAAGATATATGCTATAATAAATAAAGTCATTATTTTACAGATTGGAAGAGGAATTCATGTGTATAAGGATGTGTGAACATGCTTGACGGGGACCTGAATCTTTTAAGCCTTTTACGTATTGGTGTAGATATAGCCCTTGTCTGGTATGTATTATATAAATTAATTATGCTAATAAGGGGCACCAAAGCAATCCAGTTATTAAAAGGGATTTTTATGGTGTTAGGGATTTGGTTTTTAAGTATTATATTTGACCTAAGAACGGTACAGTGGATTATGTCGCAAGCTATTATGTGGGGTTTCCTCGGTATTATTATTTTATTTCAACCTGAACTTAGACGTGCATTAGAACAACTCGGGCGAGGAAGTTTCTTTGCTAGAAATAGTAACTCTGAAGAAGAAAGCCTTAATCGCACGATTGATGCTATTGTTAAGTCTTGTAATTATATGGCCAAAAGAAGGATTGGCGCTCTTATTACAATTGAAAGAGAAACAGCAATGGGTGACTATATCGAAACCGGAATCCCGATTAATGGCAAATTAACCAATCAATTGTTGACGAATATATTCATACCCAATTCACCATTGCACGATGGTGCTGTAATTATAAAACATGAGGAAATTGTTGCAGCCGCATGCTATCTGCCACTATCTGAGAGTCCATTCATTTCAAAGGAATTAGGTACTAGGCATAGAGCGGCCATGGGAATTGGAGAAGTAACGGATGCTTTAACGATTGTGGTATCTGAGGAAACTGGTCAAATTTCTTGTACGAAGAACGGTGAATTACATAGAGACCTAGACCAGGATAAACTAATGGAAATATTACGCCAAGAATTAGAAGATAAATTGAAAGCCCCTGCTACAAGAAGCTGGAACTGGAGGGGGAAGAAAAATGGATAATTGGTTAAAAAGCCCTTGGGTAATACGGTTTGTTTCTTTAGCTTTAGCGATATTACTTTATACAACTGTTAGCCTTAGCGAAAACTCTGAACAATCGGATGCCGGTCTTGATTTTTCTGATGTTATAAGTAGTTCCGATGAGGTACAGACAATTGAAGACGTACCTGTTGATATTAAAATTGATGAAGAGAAATATGTAGTAAGTAACGTACCTCAAACTGTATCGGTGACTTTAGAAGGTTCATACAGTAACGTTACATCTACTACTACACAAAGAAATTTTGACGTATTTGTTGATTTACAAGGCCTTGAACCAGGCACATATATGATTGATTTACAACATTCAGGTATATCTGATAACTTAGATGTTTATATTGAACCTAAGGAAATAGAAGTAATTATTGAAGAAAAAGCAACTAAAGAGCATGATGTAACCATTGATTATATTAACGAAGATCAAATAGAATCAGGTTTTGAAGTTGGTGATGCTAAGATCAATCCAGCTAAGGTGACAATTACTAGTTCAAAAGGTGTTGTTGAAAAAATCGCTGTTGTTAAGGCGTTTATTAATCTCCAAGGAGTGGACAAGCCTATAGAAAACAGAGAAGCTCCGGTGAAAGTTTACGACAGTGAAGGAAATGAATTAAGTGTTCGAGTGGAACCAGCTACAGTAGAGGTTTCTGTTGACGTTAGAAGTCCGAGTAAAGTTGTACCGATCGAAGTGCCAACTACTGGTGAGGCAGAGGAAGGAATAACGATCAATTCAATTACTTCAAATCCAACAGAAGTTAGGGTTTTTGCTTCTGATGATGTTCTAAAAAACATTGAATCAATTAAAACCGACGAAATTGATTTGTCAGAAATAACAGAAGCAACAACAGTTGAGTTACAGTTAAATGCACCTGAAGACATTAGACGAATGGAAACAGAACAAGTTGATGTCAATATCCAATTAGAGAGAACAGAGGAAAGAGTTTTCAATTTACCGATAGAAATAGAAAACTTAGATGAGGATTATTCGTTAACCTTTGTTGAACCAACAGCTAGTGAATTGAGTTTGACTGCTTTTGGTTTAGAGGAAGAACTTAGTAACCTATCAAATGAAGACTTTCAAGTCTCTATTAACATGGAAGAATACCAAGAAGGAGAATTTGAGATTCCTGTAGAAATAGTTGCTCCTGAAGGATTAAACTTTGATGTTGAAAATACAAATGTACTAGTCCGAGTCGAATAGTTACAGGTTACTATCTTAGTGTAAAACATCGAATAAGTAATGAGACAAATAGAGGTTTCACATCCCAATTTCGGTTAAAAAGTTTTTTTCTAAAAGGAAGTAGAGGGAGGTACATCATGGGAAAATATTTTGGTACAGATGGAGTAAGAGGAATAGCGAATAAGGAATTGACCCCTGAGCTAGCATTTAAATTGGGGAGATTCGGTGGATATATACTCACAAAAGAAATATCAAAGCCGAAGATATTAATCGGACGTGATACAAGAATTTCAGGAAATATGCTTGAAGGAGCACTTGCAGCTGGACTCCTGTCTATAGGCGCAGAAGTGATGCGTCTTGGCGTTATTTCGACGCCTGGTGTTGCTTATCTAACGAAAGCAACTAGTGCAGCGGTGGGGGTAATGATATCAGCGTCTCACAATCCAGTAGAGGATAACGGTATTAAATTTTTCGGACCCGATGGATATAAACTAACAGATGAACAGGAAAAAGAAATTGAGTACTTACTAGATCAACAAGAAGACACGCTACCGAGACCGATTGGAGCGGATTTAGGTCAAATAAATGATTACTTTGAGGGTGGTCAGAAATATATTCAATACTTAAAGCAATCTGTTGAATCTGATTTTACAGATTTACATATAGCATTAGATTGTGCGAATGGTTCAACATCTTCATTAGCGCCACATCTATTTGCGGATTTGGAAGCAGATATTGCTACGATAGGATCTTCACCTAATGGATTGAATATCAATGCGGGAGTAGGTTCTACCCATCCAGAAACATTACAAGCATTCGTGGTGGAAAAAGAAGCAGACATGGGATTGGCATTTGATGGTGATGGAGACAGATTAATTGCTGTTGATGAAAAAGGAAATATTGTCGATGGCGATCAAATTATGTATATATGTGCTAAGTATTTAAATGATAAAGGTTTACTTCGTCACTCAACAGTTGTTTCTACGGTTATGAGTAATATTGGCTTTTATAAAGCCCTAGAAAATAATGGGATGAAAAGTGATAAAACTGCTGTAGGAGATCGTTATGTGATGGAAGAGATGCGCAAGGGAGGATATAACTTAGGCGGAGAACAGTCCGGCCATATTATATTCTTAGATTACATTACTACGGGTGATGGAATGCTGACAGCACTACAGCTAGCAAACGTGGTCAAAGAAACAGGTAAGCCGCTATCACAGTTAGCAAGTGAAATGGAAAAATTCCCACAAGTACTTGAAAACGTGCGAGTAGTGGATAAACATGAAGCACTTGTAAATCCTCGTATTCAAGAAGTAATTGATAAAGTTGAGAAAGAAATGGGAGATCAAGGTCGTGTGCTTGTCCGTCCATCCGGAACAGAACCATTAGTACGTGTTATGGTTGAGGCACCCACCAAAGAAGAATGTCATAAGTATGTCGACGAGGTAGTCCAGGTTATAGACGAATTATTAGGAATGAAATAAAATTCAAATGCGCAAGTAGCTAACGTAAGCTGCTCGCGCATTTACATTTTCAACTACTGCTTAAATCATTTTGTTACCTCACATTTCGTGATATGAGAGCATAGTTTATAGCAAGGTTAACACTTGAAATTTTAATCGTTAAAAGTTAGTTATAACGGGTAATAAAAAGATTGCTAGTCACTTCATTCTCGGGTAAAATGGAATAAGTTCGTGTCATTCCAAACCTTTGGTTAAGACAAGAAGACACGAGTTCTTTATTCAAACATAGAAAGGAGTATCGATGTTACTATAGAATTATAAGCGCCAGGACTATTCCTATCGTAATGGAATAGTAGACGAGGTGGAGGATTATCGAGCACGTTCGGCGGATACCTCCCGGTTGTACACATCTCGACCGAAAGTTTTTATTTGAAAACAGAGAGGCGACTCTTTGTACAAGAATAAAATCAAGGTGATGAAATACACCGAGAAAGGGGCAATTAAACGCCCCATTATAATCAATTGGTCGTTAGTTGCCCCTTTAATCTTAAGGAGGAAACAACGATATGTGTGGAATTGTCGGATATATTGGAAATAATGATACAAAAGAAGTTTTACTAGATGGATTAGAAAAATTGGAATATAGAGGGTATGACTCTGCAGGAATTGCGACATTAAATGCTGATGGACTTCATTTATCTAAAGTGAAAGGCCGTATAGCAACTCTTCGTGAAAAAGTGAATAACTCTGTTCAATCAACAATGGGAATTGGTCACACGCGTTGGGCGACTCATGGAGCACCGAGCGAAGAAAATGCTCATCCACACCAAAGTGCATCTGGCCGATTTACTATTGTTCATAACGGGGTTATTGAGAACTTCTATGAAATTCGCGATGAAGTTTTATCAGGAATTTCATTAAAAAGTGAAACGGATACGGAGATTGTAGTTCAACTAATTGAAGTATTGAACAATAAATACAATAATGTGGCAGAAGCATTCCGCCAAACAATCGCTCTATTAAAAGGATCCTATGCAATTGCTTTAATTGATGCACAAGACCAAGATACTATTTATGTTGCGAAAAATAAGAGTCCATTACTTGTAGGACTTGGTGACGGATTTAACTTGGTTGCAAGTGATGCAATGGCTACATTAAAGCAAACGGATCGCTATTTGGAAATCCACGATAAAGAAATTGTTATCGTTAATCGAGATTATGTTGAAATTCAAAAATTAGATGGTATTGCAGTCGAACGCGAGCCATTTACTGCAGAAATTGATGCAACCGATATTGAAAAAGGTACGTATCCACATTTTATGCTTAAAGAAATAGATGAGCAGCCACCAGTTATTCGAAGAATTATTCAAGAATATCAGGATGAAAATGATAATATTAAGTTAGATCCTGAAGTGCGTCAAGCACTCCTTAATACGGACCGGGTCTATATTATTGCTGCGGGAACGAGCTACCATGCTGGTCTTGTAGGGAAACAATTAATCGAAAAGCTAGCTAATGTGCCTGTAGAAGTCCACATTGCAAGTGAATTTTCTTATAATATGCCGTTAATTTCTGAAAAACCACTATTTGTGTTTATTTCACAAAGTGGCGAAACAGCAGACAGCCGTTCTGTGTTAGTGCGAATTAAAGAACTAGGACACCCTGCGTTAACGATTACTAACGTTCCGGGTTCAACCCTTTCTCGTGAAGCAAACTATACGTTACACTTACATGCTGGGCCAGAAATTGCAGTTGCTTCAACGAAAGCATATACAGCTCAAATTGCCGTATTGGCAATCTTAGCGGTAGATACTGCCCAAGCAAAAGGTATGAATTTAAGCTTTGATCCACTACAAGAGCTGGGGATAGCTGCAAGTGTAATGGAATCATTAACAGATCAAAAAGAAGAATTTGAACAGCTAGCAAAGGAATATTTCCAAGAAACTCGCAATGCATTTTACATTGGCAGAGGCATGGATTATTTTGTAGTTCAAGAAGCTTCATTAAAATTAAAAGAAATTTCCTATATACAAGCAGAAGGATTCGCTGGTGGAGAATTAAAGCACGGAACAATTGCTTTAATTGAAGAAGGTACACCAGTAATCGCACTGTCAACGCAAGAAAATGTTAATTACTCAATTCGTGGTAACGTGCAAGAAGTAGCGGCACGTGGAGCGAAAACATGTGTCATAAGTATCAAAGGACTAGATCAAGAAACTGATGCTTTCGTATTACCGCATGTGCACGAACTATTAACACCATTAGTAAGTGTTGTTCCAATGCAATTACTTGCTTATTATGCAGCTTTACACCGTGAGTGTGACGTTGACAAACCAAGAAATTTGGCGAAAAGCGTGACTGTCGAATAATTTTTTGAGGAATAGAACAATAATTGTTCACAGATATTAAAGTATGTAACTCGACATTAATGTCGGTAACTAACAAACAGTATATTACTGAAATTGTAAAATGCGATTATTAGTTTTGTTTGAATTATCATAAATATGTTTGCGGCGTTAGAGTGATGTTGATAATCAGTTTCAAAAGAATAAAAATATTATTTTTATTTAAAAAGTCCCTTGAGAATTCTCAAGGGACTTTTTGCGTTTTGTAGACATCTTAGGCTCTCCACAATTACTTGAAGGGGGGATAAAATGTCTAAGGGATTGCAAGTGGCGCCTCATTAAAACGGCCTCAGCCCTAGGAATATAGAGATAAATCCGCTTAGATCAATTTTATATTTCCACTGTCTACTTAGCCGAGGGTAGTCCAACGCACGTCAGTTTATTGCCCACCAAAAATTGAATTTCTAAGTTTAAACCTATACGCAATAAAAGTGAAAAGGAAACCTAGAATACCAGCTAAAAGAAGAAAGGTATATTGTCTGAATGAAAAGCTAATTGCAAAGTTATGAATGACAGGATTAAACCATTCAAATATAACGGAAAAAATCCATATATTCGCTATTTCTCGTGCTAATGGCATCAGCATATTTACGCCCGCAAAACCACCGCCAATAATATACGTTCCAATAGCGATTAAAATAATCAATGGTTGCAATACACGATACTGTTTAAAGCATGCTCCTAGTAGGAGGCCGATTCCAGCGCAACCAATTAATAGAGGAATAATGGATAGATATACAAGTAATATATTATAAAAATGAAAATCAAAATGTAAGAATAATATCGACAAAGTTAATGGAATTAATGAAATGATCAAACTCACATATACTGACGTTAGGATAATACCAAGTCCCGCCGTTATTGATCCAGTTGGAGTCAAAATAATTTCTTTTACGCTTCGGTTTTCATGATCAAAAGCATGTAAATTGGCTGCTATGATCATGGAACCTAAAAATAGAGTTAACAGAACGCTACTTCCTCCATAAAATGCTGAACGCCAAACATCATTAGGTTGTTCTGTCACTTGATGTGATATGACCTTTAGTTCACCTTGTTGTTCGAAATATTTGTTTAACGCATGTTCTACTCTTAAACGAACATTCTTCATAGCATCACTGTTTATATTGTAGGTTTTTAATTCAATATTTTTACTTTCTACAAAATTATCAGGTATTTTAATGAAAAGATGTAATCTTCCTTCAGAAACTTTTTTTTCAGCTTCATAAGGGTTCATTTCAATTAAATCAAAATATGGAGTGATATTGGACTCACTATTTTTAAATGCCTCCATTAGTGCTTGTGATTCTACACTTTTTGATTCATCAGCGATCACAACAGGCCAGTTGTCTCCTCCCCCTCCAAATATAACCACCATTAAAAAGAGTAATACAAGCGGAACAATAATGGGTTGAATTAACATTTGTTTTTGTCTTATTAAAATTTTCATATTTCGGTTATGAATAGCTAAGATTGCTTGCCACTTTTTCATATAAATGCCTCCCGAATTTATTGTCCCTGGGTAAAGGAAAGTTGTTTGTTCAATTTAATTAAAGCAATTATTATCATAAGTCCTACCCACAATGCCATATAGAATAACGCTCCCCAGTTTATTGCTATTTGCTCGAAGCCTTCAACGGTAAAACGGATTGTATCAATTATTTCTGAACTAGGCCACCAACTACCTAACCGCCACAACCACTCTGTCATTCCTCCATGAGCAAAACCTCTGATGTAAGATTCTAGACTACTTACTAAAAATTCACTCATTCCTATCACGACACTAATTGGTACAATAGGCAACGTCTTTTTAAATAAGACTCCAAGTAATACACCCGCAGCACTCCCGTACAAAAAGAAAAGCAATAAGTAAAACCAAACCAAAGTAGTCATTTGGCCAATTGGATAACCTAAAAGTATATAAAGCAACGGTAGAACTAATACGGTGTTTACAACGGTGACTAGAAAGGCTGTAACCCATTTTCCAACAATCAAAGGTAAAAAACCTTTAGGAGTTAAAACTATTGATTTAGCAGTTCGTTCTTCCCATTCTCTTGCCATTAAAGTCCCTGTACTTACCATTGAAGTTAATAAGACTGAGAAAATAAGCAACCCCGTGCTGACATAACTTTTCATTGGGGTATCCTGCACAAAAGTCATATCTTCATTGGTTGAAATAATCGATTCCTCGTTTAAGCTCTTATGAAATTCATAAAGAGCATGATCAATTCGTAGTTGATAGTTCTTCGTTCCATCTGAATTAATATTAAATACTTTTAACTTTAACGCTGATTGCTTACCTGTACTAAGATTTTTCTCAAACGATTTAGGAATTTCTAATAAGGCATCGACTTGTCTATTATTGTATTTTTCAAAAGCCAATTCAGAATCTAATGTGATGATTTCTAAATAAGGTCCCTCTACTGATTTTATTTCTTGTAAAATATCAATAAAGCGGTCCGTGTAAGGTCCTTCTGAATGATTGGCGATAACAATAGGATTAGTGGATGAAGTATGAATGACTAATGCGTAAAAAATAATAAATAGTAAAGGAACCAATAGGCTTATAATAGAAAACATTGGTTTACGAATGATTAATAATAGATCCTTACATACGATGGCTAATATAGAATGAAACAATCGTGTTCACTCCTTTCTTTAATCTCTTAATTCTTTCCCTGTAAAATGAAGGAAAACATCTTGGAGATTTGGCTCACTATAATCAAGATGACTCATATGCTTCTCATACTTGCTTAATTGTTGTAAAAGTTGAAATTGAATATTTAATGTATTCGTATTCACATTAAGTTGGTTTCCTTTAAATGTTACGTCGTAATCTTTAGCTATATAGTCATATACCTGTTTGGCATATGTTGTATCAGTAAAGTGAATGATCATCTGTTTTTGACCAATATACCTCTTTAATTCATTTGGAGACCCTGATTTCACTGGCTTCCCTTTATCGATAATCAATACTTGCTCCCCAAGTGCTTCAGCTTCTTCCATGTAATTTGTTGTTAAGATAACAGTTTTTCCTTCTAAAGCAAGTGTGCGGATCTGCTCCCAAATGGCATTTCTTGATTGCACATCAACGCCCAATGTCGGTTCATCTAGTAATAGTATTTCTGGTTCTGTTAATAACGCTCGTGCTAATGCTAATCTTCTTTGCATTCCTCCAGAAAAAGTTCCTACTCTATCATTCTGTCTATTCTTTAGTTGGACAATGCCTAATACTTCATCTACCTTTTTGGAAATATATTTTCGATTAACACCATAATATCGAGCATGAAACAGCAAATTCTCTCTAGCAGTTAAATCATTGTATAATGCAGTTTCTTGAGGTACCAAGGAAATCTTTCGAAGGACGGTTTTCCTTGACTTACTAGGTTTCATTCCTAATACTGTTATATCTCCATGGGTTGGTTCTAACAAACCATTAATAAGGTTTATTGTCGTTGTTTTTCCTGATCCATTAGGCCCTAAGAGACAAAATATTTGACCATTTCTTATTTTTATATCTAGTTTTTCTAGTGCTTTAAATTCTTTTTTACTATTTTTATTAAAGATTAAGTCTACCTTGTTAATTTCAACGACAAACTTTTCCTCAATCAGTTTGTTATTATCCATGTAAAACACTCCTTTTAATAATAATACTGTACAGTTTGGTTTGATTATAGAAAAATGGTAAACCCTTATATTAAAGGGCTTAAATGTGAATAGTATTTTTATTGGATTGATTTTATAAAGTAGTGAATAATAGATGCTATTTTTTCGCGACTAGGTATAGTCACTTGATACTTTGGTACTAACAAACCATCTAATAGGATATATGTTAGCAACGGTCCGATTAGCATACGCGCAACAACATCCGTATCTGCTTCTTTTATTTTGATCACATCTTTTTTATTTGCTTGCGAAAGAATGTTTCTGATTGTACCTATAACTTGTGTTGGGACTGCCTCTTTAAATAACTCTCCGAGTTGAGGGAAATAAGCCATTTCTGCTAATATTATCCTTGTCATCCCCAAATATTCAGGCTGTACTAAACTTTCACTAATCTTCTCAGCAACCATTTTCAAGAGCGTTGTTAACTCGTCAATAGTGTTTATTTCGATGTTTTGAGTTAGCTTAAATTTATTTTCAATATCAATCTCCCCAATTAAACTTTGAAATACATCATAGAGTAAGTCTTCTTTACTTTTATAATAACTATAAACCGTTTGTTTTGATACCCCAGCCTCCTTTGTTATAGCATCCATACTGGTATTTGAAAATCCCTTTTCCAAAAACAATCGCTGTGCAGCTAATTGTATTTGTTCTTTTTTCTTTAATGCTCTAGAAGATAACTTCGTCATGTAGTTTATAGCTCCTTTAAAATAAAACTGTACTGTTTAGTTTGATTTTAATGTGAAATTATTTATATGTCAACAGCTATTTTGTTCTTGAATAGCATTTTTAAAGGGGATCAATGAGGAGAGGGGAATATGATGAATATTTGGATGTGAGCATTTTAGTTCTTATAGAAAGATATTGTGTTATGAAGAAAGTTTAATCAGTGCACCCCAAATAATCGCAGTCTTTGACAATCTCCTTCATGCCTAAAAAAGCTCATTCGAGTTTGAAAAGTCTTGAAACACTATTACCTTCTATTCAACTTGATAAAGTAAAAGAGTCCATCCCTTCCTCTGGATCTGGCATTAAAAAAATTTAATCTAAAAAATGTCTGCTATTAAAGAATTAGCAGACATTTTTTAGTTATTTTATGAATGACTAATGTGAATTGGGATTATAGGTAGTGAAGAAATAGAAAAATTCAATGTAATCGACTTAATCTCAAAACGGGTCAGCTGACTGAACGCTGCTCATACCAAAAAGCTGAAAAATGAGCTTCTCGCAAGTTTTATTCAACTCATGAGAAGCTTCATAAACCCATCGGTTTTCCCGTGACCGAAACGCTTTATTGTACTAAGGAACAAATTTCCAAAATGCTATAACACGATCCACAAGATTCATATATATAAGAATTCATTCAAGAAATAGGGTACTTTGCTTTGAAAATATATTTTACGCTTCTCAACATAGCTTCTGATTTCTTGAAAAAACACGTCGTCAAGGATGGGATATTTAACTGTACGAACTTGATCAGCCTGTGAATTATGTGCAATGACTAGATCGATACTGGCCAGTAAATTTTGCACCATCTTTCGGGAAGGTTTAACCCGCAATACATCTTGAAATACTTGCTGATCTGCTTTAACATCTAAGGCATGATAAGGTAATTTCATATCAATATGGACGCCATCTACAAGCTCTTCTTCATAGAGTTTTTTTACTTTATCATGATAAAGCCCGCTTGTTGTCACAATGATTTTGCCCTGAAATGATTCCCTCGTCTGTTGAAGTACATCACAAATATCATTTATATTGTCAATTAGAAACTCCCCACCACTAAACATAATCGCATCAAATAAAAATCCGCTTTTTTCCAAATAGAAAAACAAATCATCCGTCGTCTTATATTCCTTGGGTGTATGAGCAATAATCTCATCATAGTTATGACAACCAAAGCAATGGAAGGGACAACTCGATAAAGAATGCACCAATAAGGTTGTATGATCGGGCAAATCGTTAAAGGTTCGAATAAAGTTTTGATAAAATTTCATCCTATACCGCCAGTTAAAACCGGAATAGCCAGCCTTACTGACGAACCACCACCTTCATTGTATCTTCTTTAAGGCGATGGCGTCCGGTCCAGTCATGCCTTCTTGCTTTTGACCAGAAATTGTGTTTCCCTCCATAGTAGCCCTTTTCATCAACTTGAATATTGTTACGTGCAATCATTTTTAAGTAACCAATCACCCGACTAAAGGTAGCGATATCTGTTGACTGACAAGTTGGGCATTGATGAATATTTTTAGAGTCTTCAGCAATGATCTTTTGCCCACAGC
Organism: Aquibacillus saliphilus; assembly: GCF_020404745.1. Classification (GTDB taxonomy): domain Bacteria; phylum Bacillota; class Bacilli; order Bacillales; family Amphibacillaceae; genus Aquibacillus; species Aquibacillus saliphilus. The sequence continues at coordinate 17,595 of NZ_JAIZAP010000030.1, read as the reverse complement.
TCATACAAGACGTAATCGTTGGCGTCAAGGTGATATAGTTGATCGGTTTTTCAAAAATTTTATCCAAATAACGGGCTAGTCCTTCTGAGGAGACTTTAGATTCAAGAAAATGATGGAGGACACTTCCGGAAGTGGCATACCCCTGAAATTCTGCACTATTTTCTAATTGTTCTAAAAAGTTCTCCTCGGAAAATGAAGTCATGCAACCGCTTGTCAGATATGGATTTTCTCCTTCACCTTGAACAAAAATATCGCGACCTATCTTCTCTGCCCACTTCACATCATGACGTGCAAGTTTTATCGCAGCATTTTCAGCTGGTGCATATTCAACACCACAAGCAACTTTATCCCTGACGATAAATTCATTGATGATTTCAGTTATATATTGCATCAACTTATGAGCTAGTAATTTACCTTTTTCACTCTTGATTCCTTCAGGATAACCCAAATTAACTAAACCTTCATTCATACCAGTGATGGCAAAAACATTGAAATAGTTTTTCAGATTATCGTTGTAGGCGAAGAAGGTCGGATACAATTCTTTATTATGTTCAATCCAGTTTCGTTTCGCCATATGGGCTTTCTGCATGATTTCCATGTAGTTCCGTATTTTTTCTTTTAATAAATGAATATCATGACCGAACTCTAGTATCATGCGGTTCATATTCAGGTTCAATACTTGCACTGCGCCAGTTGAACCTGTAGAAGAACCAAACACGCCGCCACCTGCCTTTGATAGTGTTTCTAGATTAATTTGCAGGCGGCAACACAAACTGCGGCTCACTTCTGGATCTTTTGCCTGAAGCAATGGATTCAATTGCTTATAATAAGGATCTTCAAATGGTTTGGTCTTGAAGTTTTCAAAATAAACACCACCCCAATTGTACATTTTATCCAAAAGCTCTAGAAACAGTGTGTTCTCATAATTAAATCGATCATCGATTTGCACGGTTAAAAGTGGAAAAGTGAACGGGATACCATGGCTACCTGTTCCTTCGCTCATCACATCGATAATCGCCTGGTTAATGTGATCAAAATAGGTGCTTGGAATATCTTTGTATTGAATAAAACGTAATTCACCACCAATCACGACATACTCATCTTTGATTTCTTCAGATGGTTTCCCGAATTCCAGTGTAATATTGGAAAAACTACTTTGTGCACCTGAACGAAGTGGCATGTTCAATTCCCACATTAAACTCTGAAATAGTTGTTTCAATTCATCACCTGTGTATGTGAAACCATGTTGTTCTTCATCATGCAAGTAAGAGGCAGCGATTGTTGACAGTTGTGCTAACATCACTGCACCCGAAACTTGCTGCGAAATTAAGGTGACCACATTGCTAAAATGTCTAATCAAGGTTGATAAGCGTTTTGTTGGCTTCGATGAAATCATATTTTTAGCAAGGGAAGGGATTCCCTTGGATGCGATATCCATACAGCTAATCGAAACGCAATAAGGTGCTAGCTGTTTGTCATGAACATAGACAACCCCCTCATCATACAACTCCTTTATTTCAGGTGGAAGTACATGGGCAAATAAAAATTCCTCTTCTACATGATTATTCAAATTGTGACGCAACAATGGGAGTGAATAGACATAGTTGCTATTTTCGTGTTTCAGGTAATCGGATTGTTTATCTTCTGCAGCCGATATAAATTTTTGGATAATTTGTTCCGTGTTCTTAAACATTCTCATCTCTCTCCCTTTTTGAATGTATGTACCATGTTCATTAATTCTGTGGGATTAACCCCAATGCTTCGTGCCAATTCCGTTCGATCATCAGCTATTAAAATTGTTGTTGGCACCGACATAATTTGATAGCTATTTGCCATTTCTCGCTTTTTTTCAGCATCAATAACGTCAAATGTCACACTTTGCTGCATTAAAAAATTGGAAACAACAGCACATTTCGGACAAGTAGCAGTTTCAAATTTTAATAGTTTCATTGTCAGCACATTCACCTTCTTTCAATTATCACAATTTACATTAACACTATATATGGTTTTTATATGTGACAAAAATCACTATATATTGATTTAGGTGATTAAAAACAAACAAGAATGAAAAATAGGGCACGAAGGAAAAAGAAAAACCGAGAAGGAGAACTAAATAAAAACAGAGGAAAAGATTACTCCTTTCATATTTTGTACACGCATGTCAAAAAGTAAGTGGTCACCTTTTATAAACCACCCAAAACGGGACGGCGTTTTACAATTGGGCTATAGTTCACTCAACATCCATGGTAGCTTTGAAGACAGAGGTGGCGTCAGGAAGTGGATTTACAACGTTAAGGGAATGACAATATTTTATCAAGATCACATTCAGGTTTTGGAGTTAAATTCAGTATAATTTCTAGAACTTGAAAAATGGTATTACATAAAAGTAAAGGAGCCTTCACCCAATGGATGAAAGCTCCTGCTCAGCACTTGGCTAGTTCACCAAGGCGTGCGTAAGTTTAAAAGTAGTTTATTTTTGTTGCTTAATGTATCGAACATTTTCTACGTATAATGTATCCTAACTCAACAGTTCTTAAAGCTGTCTGCAGCCATTATTTACTGACATCACTTGTGACTAGATCTTTTTGAAATTCATTTTTAAATTCTGTTGCATTAATATTTTTTGGTTTCCAGATTTGTGCAATTTGTTCGAGTGATTTATTTTTCGTTTCTGGAACAATTGTCATTACAAAGGTGAAGCAAATCACGTTAATTATTGCGAACATCCAGAATGTAAATGCCCCGCCCATGTTATTAATGAGAATTGGCGTGAACTGTCCAACTGCCCAGTTTGCCCCCCATAAGAACATAGTAGCAATACCAACAGCTTTAGCGCGCAAATGATTTGGGAAAATTTCTGGAATCATAATCCAAGGAATTGGACCCATCGAAACACAAAAAGATGCAGTGAAACCAGCTATAAATACAATTAGTAATGGACCACTATTCGCAGGTTCAAAGTAGAATACACTTCCAATAAGCACCATAAAAACTGCCATCAAACTTGAACCAACTGCCATCAATTTCTTTCTTCCAACTTTATCAATTAACAGAAGTGCTACAATTGTAAAGACTACCTGCACACTACCTATAATACTTGTTGCCAAGAACTCCGTATTATTTGCAAAGCCAACCATCCGGAAAATATCTGGACCATAGTATGTTACCGCATTCATACCGATCACTTGGTTAAACAGTGCAAGAAAAATCCCAACCCCCATAGCCATTCGCAAACCAGGCTTCAATAATTGTTTTATAGAAGTATTGTGCTCTGTTTCAATGGATGCTTTTATCTCTTTTGTTTCTTGTTTAGCAACTATTTCTCCATTGATTCGCTTAAGGGTTTGAAACGCCTCAGAGTCCCGTCCCTTTTGCATTAAAAACCTTGGACTTTCCGGGATAAAGAATAACAGGATAAAAAAGATTAACCCCGGAAATACACCATAACCAAGCATCCAACGCCAGCCTTCTTCTAATCCCCATGCATATGTACCACTGTTCGCTACACCATAGTTAATGTAAAAGGTAGCACTTATTCCGATGATAGTAAATAATTGATAAAGAGAGCCAAGTCTACCACGGATTGCTGGTGGCGCACACTCACTAATATAGGTAACAGACAAGGCAGAAGCAAAGCCAATCCCTAAACCGCCAATAATTCTAGCAAAAACTAACATAGTAACCCCTGTTGCAAAAGCAGATCCTAATGCAGAAATGATAAATAGTATTGCTGATAAGAACATGATTTTTTTTCGGCCGTATTTATCACTTAAGAAACCAGACAGTGCAACACCAAGTACTCCGCCGATCATAACACAGGAAATGACCCACCCCTGCATACTTGGAGATAAATTATACCGTTCCGCTAGAAAACCAATTGCCCCCGAAATAACGGCTGTATCAAAACCGTACATTAACCCTGCTACACCTGCTGCAATTGCTATTAAAATAACATACCATGATGAATGTTTTTGTAACATTGTAATTCTCCTCCTATTCTTGAGTTGCATACATATCAGCACAAAAAGTACAGATATGTGGTTTTAATTTGCCAATTTACTAACATTTTTTGCTGTTTAACATAAATCTAGCCAAGTTTGTTTTGCTTTTCCTGTAATCGTGTTCATGTTTTCGTTTTCATTATTGTTTTTACAATGTAATGTACATTCAACTTATCATGAAACCCCTTACTTTATAGCGCTTTCTTCTTTAAATTCTTGTTAAAATCTAGACTATTTTGTGAAATGTGAAAATCACCTAATAGTAAAATTAAGGGATTAACTCAAAATAAAATACAACGGAAAAATAGATTCTTATTTGCTGGTCATAATAAGGGTGATAACTTTTGAAAGGTGGGAATTTTATGAATTTAGAATGGTTTGACAGAGTTTGTGGTGAGTTGGGAGATAGTCTAAATTCGATTTGTAGTAAATATGATAAAGAAGGAAATATGTCAATTGAACGTGGAGCGAAACATCCGAGGATAGACTTCTTCATTGATAGTGAAGAAGCAGAAAGAGATTATTTTTGTACAATCCTGTTTGATCCGTATAATGAAGAATTCTATACTCCATCTTTTGAAGCGGATCTTGGTCATGTCAGTAAGGTAGTCCTGCCAGATATAGAGGATATTATTGATACTGTCCATGAAAGTTTGCATATTTATATGGATGATGATTTTATCGAAGACGAAATAATTGAAGTTGAAACGGATGATCATGATTCAAACAAGATTGAAGAGGAGTTATTAATAGACGATATTGATATAGAATGGGAAACTCCAGAGGTGACCGCGTATTACCTAGAAAACGAAGTGGAAGTATCTTATCAGTTCGGGGTTGCCCAAGAGACGGGTGATGGTGTATTAAAAAGAATTAACCGTATATGGACAGATGATGAGGATTTGTTAAAAGATGAAACAAGCTTTATGTTTAGTAAGGAAGAAGCAAGTACCATCATAGCCATGATAGCAAGTCATATGGATAATATAAGCGCCATGGACGATCACGTATAAAATGAAGGGAAGTACTGTCCAAATTATTGGGCAGTACTTTTAATTTAGGGAATTGAACTGATGATTTGCAAATTTAATATCTGGGATCTAAAATCATTATGATTTCCCTGACTACATTACACATTAGACTTCATAAGAGGGCTTCTATTGAAAAATTCAACCGCCAAAAGTAATTGAACATTCATGCGAAACGTTACAGTCTTTAAAGTATTCGAAATGAAAAATGTCATTAATGCTAAAATGACAGCAGTAAAAACGATTCACATATCGAATTAATCTTATATGGGAGCAATAACCTACCTAATCAATAGGAAGGGCGAGAATAGTATGAAACGGTTATTATATGTTTTTATCACATTTATTATTATCTTTAGCATATACGGCATTAGGGAGTGGCAATCTTCAAGCGAAGTGCATGATAAAGGAAATTGGATAGGCACTTGGACTGCAAGTATGCAATCCCCTTTTGAAGACGGAGTTTCTCATAAAGGTTTTGAAAATCAAACCATTCGATTAATTATCCATCCTCAAATAGCCGGCAAAAAAATGCGCATTCGTTTAGCCAATACATTTGGTTCGGCCCCTTTATCTATCAAACAGGTACATGTAGCAGTTTCAAAAAATGGATCTGAGATTATTCCCGAAACAGACCAACAGGTTACATTTGGCGGGGAACAGGAGGTAACAATCGCTCCTGGGAAAAAAGAATTTAGTGATCCGATCTCTTTTGAGGTTAACAGTCAAGAGGAGCTTGCGGTAAGTCTTTATGTTGACGATGATACGGGACCGACAACATGGCATCCACATTCTATGCAAAATACTTATATTTCATCAGGAAACCGTGTTTCGGACACCAATGATTCAACCTTTAAAAAAGAAGAAGCATGGTTTTGGTTGGACGGGGTGGACGTAATACCAAACCCTTCTGTCAAAGGAGCCATTGTTGTATTGGGAAGTTCTATTGCGAACGGAAATCATTCGACATTAAATGCCAATCATCGATGGCCTGATTTTTTAGCGAAACGATTTCAGGACACATCGGATATTAATATGTCTGTGTTGAACGCAGGAATCTCTGCCAATCAAATAATCAACAGTGAACCTAAAAAAGGTGAAAATGCATTTTCGAGGCTGAATCGAGATGTTTTCAGACAAACAGGTGTCAAAGCAGTAATCTTACACCAAGGATTAAATGATATTAGACATCATCCAGATTATAATCCAGAAAAAATCATTGAGAGAATGAGTGAAATCATCAACGCTACTCATGATCAAGGACTTAAAATTTACGGTGGGACTTTAACTCCTTTTAAAGGTTCAGGAATGTACACATCGAAAGGTGAAAAAACACGTCAGGAGGTAAATGACTGGATTAGAAATAGTGGAGAGTTTGATGGAGTGATAGACTTTGATAAAACACTCAGGGATCCCGAAGATCCTGAGCGCTTTCTTCCGAAATATGATTCAGGAGATCATTTACATCCCAATGATGCCGGATATAAGATAATGGCTGAGACTGTTGATCTTTCTTACTTCAAATCATTCTGATGAGGAAGTATCTTAAAGAGAACGCTGTTAATGGAATTTGACTAAAATGGATTAGTGATAAACTCTTTTGGAAAAATGGAATCTGAGTAATATCAGGGACGAGAGGTACCCACCCAAACTAAGTTCCCTCTTGTCCCATTAGAATTACTTACCTTTAATATTGCTCATGATAAAGCCGCTTTTTGGTAATGTCGGCATTTCATCTAAGCTGTAGTTCAAATCCTGATTCGGAATCTCAAAATCAATTTTATTTACTAGAAAATCTAGGCTTTTTTTCATTACTTCTACAGTAATACCTTCACCGGGACAACGATGTCCTTTAGCGGGATCGCCTCCGCCTTGGGGAATAAAATCAAATAAGCTGCCTTGCCATTCTTTAAATCGATCTGGCCGGAATTGGTTTGGATTGTCCCAAAGACGAGCGTCATGATTTGTACCATACATATCGAGCAATACTAGCATGCCTTCTTTAAACTTGCAGTCTTTCCATATGAAGCCATTACGCACTCTTGCGCCGAGAAAGGGGCCAAATGGATAGTAACGCCTTACTTCTTGGGCAAATCTTTGATAATCTTCACTAGTTCCGTATCGAAGCTTGTCTTTATTCTCTGGATGTTCTAGTAAGGCTAAAGCTGAGTAAGTGATGAATGTTGCGATTGCTACAATCGGCCGAAGTACATTGATCAGTTCTACTGCTGCCATTTTGGTATTCAACTGACTGCCGTCAATTTTTTTATAGAAAGCCATTTCATATAACGCGGAACCTTCACTCGCAACGAGTTTGCCATCTCTGACATCCTGTATTACTCCTTTTATCCAAGCTTCCGTTCTGGTTCTTGCTCTTCTGCCTTTCCAGTGCTCTGGTCCAACTTTACCAAATGCATAGACCATTGCGATGAAGTCGTCTGCCCGTTCTTTTATTTCCGATTCTTTTAATGGAACCCCGGCCCATCTGCAAGCAACTTTACACAGAATATCTTTTGCTTCTTCAAATAATACCACCATATCTGCACGTTGCCATTCTGTTATAGAAGCAGTCCAATGCTCCATTACCATCGACGCTAATCGCTCTTGTTGTGGTGGAGTCATCAATGAAATGAAAAGAAGCTTACGGTGAATGTGTGCATCATCATCCATTGATTGAATCGCATTTTCACCAAATAAAGTCTTTTGTACTCGTTTAGGTGCAGCGCCTTTTCGTTGAAATTTCTTATCATCATAAAAAATTTCCGCTGCCTGAGCACCGCTCATACAAATTACCCGTTGCCCCATTAAACGGGCTTCAAATATATCTGAATGATAGCGTTCAACCCTATTACTGATAAATAAGTATCCTTCTTGCATCAGTGTCAGACTATTGTCTAGTTTTTTATCGTGAGGAATATGTTCATTAAGTGCCATTGTTTCATCTTCTCCTTCTTCTAGTTAATTAGCTGATATATTTTAAGGTTTAAAATGCAATTATTTAAGAGATGGCTTATAATGATTTGTCTAAGAGATATTATGCACAGATTGTCTCTTGTTATAAATGCGAATAAGAAAGCTTATTTATCAAGCGAATTACTAAATGAATAGTGTTTTTAAGAGAAATAGTCGAAGGAAAGAGGTTTATCCTAATGGCGAAAAGTGTTCAACAACCCAAAATCCCATCTGATTTACCAGTGAAGAGGTTTGAAGTAGAAGATGAGCCTATTTTTGACAGATGTATAATAAGTGACTGTTCCATAACTGAAGAAGAGATTGATCGTGTCACTTTTGACCAAGTTGTTTTTAAGAACGTCACTTTTGAGAATGTCATATTTAGAAAGATAGAATTAACTGATGTTATTTTTGAGGACTGTGATTTGTCCAACGCGGATTTTAGTGGGGGTATAATACATAGAGTAGAATTCAAAGGATCAAAAATGCTCGGTATTAATCTATCTGAAACGACACTAGGAAATGTCCTATTTGATAAATGTCATGGTAATTTGTCTTCGTTTGGCTTTTCAAAGTTAAAACAGGTCAAATTTGAAAATTGTTCCTTAAACAATGGTGATTTCTATGAGTGTGCGTTTCAAAAAGTGGAGTTTAAAGATAGTGAAATAAATGGGGCTAATTTTTCTAATGCGCCATTAAAAGGTATGGACTTGAGTAGTTGTCGATTTGACGAACTGATGGTAACTTTTGCCGAATTAGAGGGATGTGAAGTCTCACCCGACCAGGCAATAGGCTTTGCTAGATTACTTGGTTTGGTTATTAAGGAGTAACGAGCCACTACTTAGGGGTTTAGTGCATTAGAAAAACTCACATTCGGCCCCTAATAGATTCTTGTCGAATGTAGAGTTTTTCTTAAAGAATTAGTATGCATGCTACTTATTATTAATGTCTTCTGTTTAACCAAAGAACCCCAGTCTTAGCTAAGCGTGGCAACAATCCAGTAACTGATTGTTTATACATATTGCCAAAGCCATCGGATTTACCTAATGAGCCAAGTTGTCCTTTTAATTTAATCGGGCCGGGCTTTTGGAGTACTCGGTTATATAATACAGCAACTAATACGTCTCCGACTTGTTCACCTTGTTTCCCAGCTAATTGCGCATTGGGCGAGTAATTTGATGAGGCGCAATCCCCGACTACATAAACATTGGTATGTGATGGGACTTGCAGGTAATCATTTAGGATGACTTTACCTTGGGGATCTTTTTTAAATGGAAGATCCTCGATTAAATGATTTGGACGTACCCCAGCTGTCCATATCGTTACATCATTAACATAACAAATGCCATTATTACATACGCCATCTTTCTCTACATATTCAACATTGGCATTGTGAATTACTTCAACATCATTTTTTTCAAACCATTCTTCTACATATTCTTGGACTTTTGGTTCAAAAGCACTTAGTACCGATGAGCCGCGATCTAATAAGCGAATATTAAGATCTGGTCTACTTTCTCTTATCTCAGAAGCGACCTCAATCCCACTCAATCCAGCTCCAACAACGGATATTTTTCCGTACGCGCTTGCCTCTCCAACTGCTAAGCCTGCATGTCTAGCCTTAGAGATTGTTTGAACACTATTTGTGAACTCGACTGCTCCTGAAACGCCGTGATAGTTATCCTCGCAACCTAAACCAATAACTAAGTAATCATAAGGAATGGATTCACTTCTGTCTAGAAAGATAATTTGTTGATTTATTGTATCGATCTGTTCAATTTCACCATAAACCCTTTCTATTTGATCATGTATTGGAAATTCAACCCGTACGTCCTTATCAGCTGATGTACCGGCAGCAATCGTATAAAATTCCGTTTTTAGGGAGTGATACGGGTTTCTGTCAATTAGAGTAACTTGGATGCTACCTGATATCCCAGTTTCCATTAACGTTTGCAGTACTTTCATACCACCGTATCCACCACCTAAAATGACCAATCTTTTCATAGATAACACCAATCCTTTTAAATATAGTTTAAAAACAAATAATAGCAAGTTCTTCCACGTTATCTTCCACCTTAAAGATTAACAAAAATACTGTAGAAAAACTAGATAATTTCAGATAAGCTGGTCCATTAATTTTGAGGGATATATTTATTGATGAATTTATTTCATTTAGTAAAGGTAAATTATTGATTGAAAGCCGATTTGTTAGGATAATTCGGATAATTAAACTAAATTTTCAAAAAATATTATTTCTCTCCAATAGCTTCTTGACATTAGTCTTATGCATAAGAAAGCGAATTCATAAAAAGACCCTCTAAATTACCTTGTTAGATTTTCTCACAAGTTAATTGTTTGAAAATTTGGACGATGGTAGATTATTACTTAACAAGTGATGTTAACTCACATTACACAAAAGGGGAGATAATCAATGGAATTAGTTTTAATGGATAATCTTTGGGTAATCATTGGTACTTTTTTGGTTTTACTTATGCTAGGAGGATTTATTTTACTTGAAGCAGGCTCGACTAGAATGAAGAACGCTGGTCACATTGCTGGTAAAACAATCTTCACAGCAGGAATTGGTTCTTTAGTTTTCTGGGCTGTAGGGTATGGATTTATTTATGGTGACGGTAACTGGTTTATTGGTTTAGGGAATTTCTTTTATGGAGATGCATCATTTAGTGGTGAAGGATTATCTCCTGCAGTAGATTTTATGTTTCAAATGATGTTTGCTTTGGTAGCTTTAACCATTGCGTTTGGTGGGTTTGCTGAACGTGCGAAATTATCAGCTTATGTTATATTCGCTGTATTGTTTTCAGCACTAATTTATCCAGTTGTTGCACACTGGATCTGGGGTGGCGGCTGGTTAGCTGATCATGGTAAGCAAGACTTTGCTGGTTCAACTGTTGTACACTTAACAGGCGCGATGGCTGCACTTGCTGCAACTATTGTCCTTAAGCCACGGATTGGAAAATATAATAAAGATGGTTCTTCAAATGATATTGCAGGACACAACCAAGTATTTACTGCTTTAGGTGTATTGCTTCTATGGGTTGGTTGGTTTGGATTTAACGGTGCTAGTACATTCGGTGTTGCTGATGCATTCTTTGGTTTTGCTATCCTTAATACACAGTTAGCTGCTGCAGCTGGTGCAGTTGCTGCGATGCTTGTTGCATGGGCTTTAACAGGAAAAGCGGATGTTCCTACAACATTAAATGGTGCACTAGCTGGTCTAGTAGCAATAACAGCTCCTGCTGGTTTCGTTAATCCATGGGCTGCAGTTGTAATCGGGATGATTGGTGGAGTGATTGTAGTATATAGTATGAAGATGTTTGATAAGGCAAAAATTGATGACCCGATTTTCGCGCTATCTGTTCACGGTACAGTTGGGGTTTGGGGTACACTTGCTAACGGACTATTTGCAGTGCCTGCTTTCTCTACTGATATCGGCTGGGGGCAAGCTGGTTTATTCTACGGCGGTGGATTTACGCAGCTAGGTGTTCAAGCGATGGGTGTTGTAACTAGTGGCTTATATGCATTCATTGTAGCTTTCATTATTTTAAAGGTTATGGATAAAGTAATGGGTGGTATTCGTGTTACTGAAGAAGAAGAAATTATCGGTCTTGACATGAGTGAACACGGCGGATACGGTTATCCGGAAAATATTCCTCACCCAAATGATAAACAAGGTGCATAATAAGATAACTGTTGATTGCAATAAGGGGATTGATGACGCTTTGAATAGTTATGCAGAAATATTCAGATGGCGAAAACAACAAATAATCGAAGTTTCAATGAATCATCAACAGTTAAATGAACTTCATGATGAAATTATTGAAAAGACGGTAGAACTGGCTATGGAGAAGGTGCAAAGTGAGTTAGGGAGTCCTCCTGCTCCCTTTGCTTTCTTTTTAATGGGTAGTGCAGGTAGGTTTGAACAATCCGTTTGGAGCGATCAAGATCACGGCATCATTTTTGATGGCAGTAACAGTTGCCAGTTCTATTTTTTAACGTTAGGGACTGAAATAACGAATGGTTTAGCAGAAGTCGGTTATGAGCGGTGTGATGGACTTGTGATGTCATCAAATCCAAATTGGTGTCAGTCAATAGCTGGATGGAAGACCCAACTAGTAGACTGGTTAAATGAAGCGAGCTGGAAGTCTCTCCGTCATTTTTCTACCTTTTTTGATTCTAGGGTATTGGTTGGTGAGGTGAGTTTTTTAACAGAATTGAAAACAGAGGTGTTTCAGGTTTTACGACAACAACCAAGTTTATATCTCCGTTTAGTAGAAAATGTAGATTTCATAAAAAAGGGGATAGGCGTTTTTGGTCAGTTACTGCCTGAACTACATGGTGAAAATACCGGAACGATACAACTTAAGCAAACAGCTTTCTTTCCCTATGTTAATGCCTTGAGGTTATTAGCTTTAAAGGATGAAATGTTCGAGCCTTCAACAATATCTAGGTTTAAAGAGTTGTCGTTTGATGCATACCCATCTATAAAGAGTTACCAGGATAATTTTATAGAGTTGCTTGATTTTCGACTTTATTTTAAAAAAGAAGCAAAGAATTATCAAGAAGTACACCTTATTCACCTTGACTCATTAACAAAAGAGGATAAACAAAAGCTCAAGCAGTTGATGAAAAAAGGATATAAACTTTTTTCGGAAACAAAAACAATAATGGAAAAAGAGTGTTCAACATGGTCATGAATGAAATGTTTCAATTCGTAAAGCAAATATCAGGAAAGTTAAATTCCAATGTCTATACAGGAACGGATCCAGGCAAGGTAGCTTATCTAAGAAACCTGCAACGTGAATTGAAAAAGCAAGATGTTCTGGGAATTCCTTTTGAAGAACTGAAAATAACTGTGTTTGATATTGAAACGACGGGGTTCTATCCGTATAATGGCGACCGGATGTTATCGATTGGTGCAGTTAAGATGCAGGGAGATAAGGTTCTTGAAAATGAGGTTTTCTACAGTCCTATTTACTGCGAAACCCCTCCGTCAAAAGAAATAGAAAGCTTAACTGGTATTACGAAGGAACAGTTGATGGACGCACCACCAATTTATACTGTGTTAAAGGACTTTTACCAGTTTGTAAAAAGTGATACGTTGGTGGCCCATCATTCAAGTCATGAGAAACAATTTATGAAGCATGCGACATGGACGACACTTAAGACGGGTTTTCAACATCGCATTATTGATACTTCTTTTTTAACTAGAATAATAGAACCGGAATCAAACCTAGTTACCCTGGATGAATGTTGCGCTCATTATGGTATTACTAATGACCGCAGACACCATGCCTTATATGATGCAATTGCAACAGCGGATTTATGGGCAGAAAGTGTGCACCGGATAAAGCAAATGGGTTTTAGCAATTTGAAAGATGTCTATGCAGAGATAGCTAATCTGAAATAGTTTATTGCAGCACATACAGAGGGGGGAAGGGGGATTTGAGAAAAGATATTCCTGACGATATAGCGACTTTCCCAATAAGTGTAGTAAAGGAATTAACAAACTTATCAGGTAGACAAATCAGATATTACGAGGAACAGGGACTTATTAAACCCGCAAGAAATGAAGGGAATCGAAGGGTTTTTTCAATCAATGATATAAATCGATTAAGAGAGATAAAAACGTTGATCGATAAGGGGATCAATATTGCGGGGATAAAGGCAATGTTATCATGACTTAATTTCTAATTTAATCCATTTCATAATACCTATCTACCGCCATCAGGTGCCAGGATATGACTTGATATTGTAATTAGGAAATTGACTCAATCAAATAGAAATGTGCAGCATTCAATAAGGGAATGAATGCTGCACATTTCTTAAAGTTAAATCTTAATATAATTTGCCCTGACGATACAAAATAGTTGATAGCTTCATAACGGAATGGTTGTAACAGTTTTGTCTAAGAGAGAATAGATCGCTGAAAAACTTTGGTAAAACTGTTTCGAATGTGGTCGACATTTTATCATAAAGTAGATCAAAAACCTCTTCTTCTTTGTAAAATTGAGTTTCTCTTCCTTGCATCCACTCCAGGTAAGATACAATTACCCCACCAGCATTAGCAAGAATATCAGGGATAATAAGTACACCATTATCAGTTAGATATTTATCAGCCTCTTGAGTGATGGGCGCATTTGCACCCTCGACAATAATAGTTGATTTTATATTTTTTTGATTTTTAGTGTGAATTTGGTCTTCAAGAGCAGCTAAAAACAGTACGTCAACATCTAGCTCTAGTAAATCGTCACGATCTTGGACGGTTGCTTTTATGTCATGCTTACTTAATTCTGTTTGATCTGTAGGTAAGTCTCCTTCATGTTCATTGGTATAATGAATTAAAGCTGGTATATCCAATCCGTCATCGTTGTAAAGTGTGATATTCCGGTCACTGACAGCTACGATTTTATTTTGTAGGTAAGCACATCGATACGCTTCTAATGCAGCTACAGAACCTACATTACCGAAACCTTGGACTGCAATTGTAAGTGCGCGATTTCTATGACTGAGGGCCGTCTGGACAAACGGATTATCACTGTTTTTGTCCAATAAACTTTTATTATTTTCTACAAAGTCATATAGCAAGTATTTATAGGAATAATAAACTCCTTTTCCTGTTGCTTCTCTCCGACCTAAGGATCCTCCGTTCATGATGCTTTTTCCGGTGAAACTTCCTCGGTATGTTTCGCCGGGATGTATAGATTTAAACTCTGCCATCATCCAATCCATTTCCCGTTCGCCTGTACCAATATCTGGTGCAGGAATATCTTTTTCAGTTCCTAGTGAATCACTGAAGTAGTGGACATATTTTTTACAGATCAAATTTAATTCTTTTTCACTAAATTCTCTTGGATTGATGACGACGCCACCTTTACCTCCACCAAAGGGAACATCATGAAGAGCATTTTTTAAAGTCATCAGTTTAGCAAGATTAACTACTTCATCTTCATTGACTGACTCATGAAAACGAATGCCGCCTTTGTACGGTCCAAGTGTATTATTGTGTTGGACTCTAAAAGCTGGAATTCGAATTACTCTGCCATTCTCTAATGAAATACGTAAGAAGGATTTGTTGACGTGGTTAGGAGTAGAAAGGATAGAAACTAATGATTGGTATGCCCTCTGTCTTGTCGAACCATTTAGCTTTGGTAAGAATATGTTCTCATCTAGTAATGCGCTCAAAGATTTCTGAATTACCGATTCCATTTTACTTGTCATGAATTATTTCCTCCGATTAACATTTACTATGAAAAATTATTTATATGGTATATTCACCCATCATAAGTAGGTATACCTAAATCGTGAGTAGATTAAACCTTTTAAATATGTTGTACTCCGGAACGAAGCGGGTGTAAGGCTTCTTGGTATTTAAAAAATAAATAAAAAACAGCTAGAAAGGTTTTTCTAGCTGTTTTGATTCTTAGTATTAGTTTTTAGAAAGGCTGCTTTTTACACAAAAGATAGAAAATGCGACGTAACTTTAGCGACTTCCTTATAAGATGAGTGCTAAATCAGCGCTGCGGAAATACACTTCGCTTTCCGCGGGTGGCTGGTGAGCCTCCTCACGCTGCGCACTGCGGGGTCTCATCTATGCCTTTCCTCCCGCAGGAGTCTTCGTGTATTTCCTCCGCTTAGAATAGCTTTCTATTCAAGTGGGAAGAACTCCGAAAAACGTTGAATTGACGGTAAATAGGTACTCGCTAATCAGAACACCACTACTCAGCGAAAGCAGAATACGAAGACTCCTATGGGAACAGCGAAAGGTTTTCGATGGGACGAGTAATCGCAGTCCCACGAGTCCGAAGACCCCGGAAGAATCGTTCTTTGATTCTGAGGAGGCTGAGGCTGTGCCCATGGAAAGCGAAGTATTCTGCTGAAGCGATCGTATAGCACTCGATTCAATTAGACTAGAAGAATTAAATCTTAACCAAAGTTACGTCGTAGTCTATAGAGGTTGTATAGATTTAAAAGCAACAACGGTTACGTAATTGACAAGTTTGATAAATTACCGTCTATCTCCTCCGAGTAAATCAAACAATCCTCCAACAGCACTTCCTTCTCCTTTATCTTTTCCGCCACCACGTGGAGCAGCTGCAAAGACACGACTTGCTAAGCGACTAAATGGAAGTGATTGAATCCAAACAGTTCCAGGGCCTTTTAATGTAGCAAAGAAAAGTCCTTCTCCGCCAAACATGGCTGTTTTAATACCGCCAACAAAATCAACGTTATAGTCAATGTTGCCAGTCATTGCGACAAGGCATCCGGTATCAACACGTAATGTTTCACCAGGTTCAAGCACTCTTTTGTGCATTGTTCCACCGGCATGAATGAATGCCATGCCATCACCTTCAAGTTTTTGCATGATGAACCCTTCTCCACCAAAGAAACCAGCACCAACTTTCTTCTGGAACTCAATGCCGATAGCAACGCCTTTAGCAGCAGCAAGGAAAGCATCTTTTTGACAGACTAATTTTCCGTCAAGTTCACTTAAATCCATAGGTATTATTTTACCTGGATATGGTGAAGCGAATGAAACATGTTTTTTACCTTGTCCCTCGTTCGTGAATGTAGTCATGAACAGACTTTCGCCAGTAATTACACGTTTACCTGCGCCAAGTAACTTCCCCATAAGTCCGCCTTTTTCTTCTGAACCATCACCAAAAACTGTCTCCATTTGGATGTTTTCATCCATCATCATTAAACCGCCGGCCTCTGCAATTACCGTTTCATTTGGATCTAGCTCAACCTCAACAAACTGCATGTCGTCACCGTATAACTTGTAATCAATTTCGTGGTTATTCATTTCTTTCTCCCCTTCCATAATTATAATTATTCCAATCTTTAATAGAAAAAGAACCGGAATATTTTTTGCACAACATTTAATTATGTAAAAGCAATATATGTAGTACTTTTATTAAATCACTTCTTCATCAAAATGAACACTATACTTAAGTATAATATTATTTAATTAAGATAATTTCACTTGATAAAAATTAAAATGTAGAAGGCGTTGTTTAGCAAGAAAAGCTCCTAAATTCGATAGCATTTTAATCATTTATTTTTGGAGTATATGACAAAAATAAGAAGTATGTAAAAGAATTTAAAAGAATTTCAAAATATATATTTACTTTTTCGTTATATTTGGTATTATATAGAAGAATTCATTAATAAATGAAGGATTTTAGGTGGAAAGGGGATGCTTGTATGTTAACATCTCTTATAATGTTGTCAGCAACTGTATTCTTCACTTTCTTAACTTTATCTGTGGTTGAGAAATTTAGAACACGTAAGAAGAAAAAGACAATCTTTGATATGAACCAACCACAACCTACAGTTATCGGATTAGATCACTAGGTTGAGAATTAAATCTAATATTATTCCTGATTGGTATCGTAAATCAGGACTTTAACGCCTTCAGGATAGGATATTACCTCGAGAGGCGTTTTTATTTTTGTCTAGGAAATTACACTAGTGTTGCATTAAAAATATTTATTAAAGTCAAGAGTTTATTATATTCAATTTAAATATTATTTCAATATTCAGTTTTTATCTTTTGAGAGAAAAATAGAAAAAAGAACAATGGGGTCTAAGAA
>NZ_JAIZAP010000003.1 GCF_020404745.1 Aquibacillus saliphilus | reverse complement strand
AGATGAGACTTCCCATCATTTTAAATGAGTAAGATCCCTCAGAGACGATGAGGTTGATAGGTTCGAGGTGGAAGCGTGGTGACACGTGTAGCTGACGAATACTAATAGATCGAGGACTTAACTAAAATTATAAAGCGAAAGCGACTGATCAAAAGCGTACGGATAGATAAGACAGCATGTAGTTCTCGACCTTTGAGGACGAAATGATGGATTACCTATACGCTAGCTTTTAGGAGCTGTAGCTAGAATGATAAAGCGAAAGATTGATGTCTTGTTCTTCTTATCTAGTTTTGAAGGTATATATTAATTATTCTAAAAAACACTTGCATTTGAAGTGAAATAGTAATATAATATATCTTGTCCCTGAAATTTATATAATTAGTCTGGTGGCAATAGCGGAGAGGTCACACCTGTTCCCATGCCGAACACAGTAGTTAAGCTCTCCAGCGCCCATGGTAGTTGGGGCTTTGCCCCTGCGAGAGTAGGACGCCGCCAGGCATTAAATTTATCTTTAGTAGGATTAAAAACATTTCCTATATTACCGCGGGGTGGAGCAGTCTGGTAGCTCGTCGGGCTCATAACCCGAAGGTCGCAGGTTCAAATCCTGCCCCCGCAACCAATTATTTTTCTAACAACGTCGATGTTACTTCTTGCTAGAAAATATTTTTTTGTTCATATTTGGTCCGGTAGTTCAGTTGGTTAGAATGCCTGCCTGTCACGCAGGAGGTCGCGGGTTCGAGTCCCGTCCGGACCGCCATTAAATTTAACTTAATACATAATTTATAAAGGCCTTAGGAAAAATCCTAAGGCTTTTCTTTATAGTCTTGGAAATTATAAAAATGGAATGCTGTGGATAATTAATTATTAAGTTAACCACGTCCAGCTACGGCGCCTGCCCCGTTTTGAGGTCTTAAGTCAATCCTCTATGTTGCAAAGAACGCAAAGGACGATGCTTGTCTTATTTCCCTAGTGCAATCAAGGTACACTTTCGCTTTTGTTATTCTATAAAAAGGCATGGTTATTTTTCATTTTACAATGGTTTTTGCTATCATAGAGTTAGCTCTAATGAATAGTTGGGGGTTTAGAGATGGACGAATTCAACTTTATAAAATCAATACAACAAAAGAACTACATACAACCCAGCTTAATCAAAGGTATTGGGGATGATGCAGCTGTTTTTCGTCAATCCTATCAAGATACAGTGATGGCAGTAGATACATTTGTAGAAAACATTCATTTTTCTAGAAAGACGATGTTACCATTTCATGTTGGTTATCGAGTATTGGCTGCTAATATTAGTGATATGGCAGCGATGGGAAGTACTCCAGCTTATTATTTGATTTCAATTGTTATCCCCAAAGACTGGTCCGACAGTGAATTGAATGACATATATCGAGGTATGAGGGAGATTGCTAAACAATACAGAATGGACCTAATAGGTGGAGATACTGTTTCTGGAAATGAACTTGTTATTTCAGTGACAATTGTAGGTTTTACTAGTCAAGGTCAATCTAGATATCGCACTAATGCCAAAAATAATGATATTGTTTTTGTAACTGGAACATTGGGTGATGCAGCTGCCGGATTTCACTTGTTAACAAATGAATCTGAAAGTATGGAGCATCTAGGTAATAGTTTCAATTACTTTATTGATCGACATCGTATGCCTAGTCCTAGAGTATCATTTGCTCAGGCTTTGTCACCTTTATCTAGAGTATCATTAAATGATATAAGTGATGGAATTGGTAATGAAGCAGCTGAGATTGCGGTGGCATCAAAGGTTACTCTGCATATAAATTACGAGAAAATTCCATGCCATCCTGATTTAAATTGTTTTTCAGAAGAGCAGCAGAAAAGATGGAAACTATTTGGTGGAGAAGATTTTGAACTTATTGGAACTGTTTCTAAACAAGAATGGCCAGCCGTAGTAGATGCTGCACATAAAACAAATACTATGGTTACAGAAATCGGTTATGTAGATGATAATGAACGTTTGAACGGTTCTGTAATGTTGCGAGAGAATAACAATGAAATGAAGCTTGAAAAATTGGGTTATACGCATTTGAAATAGGTGATAAAAATGAAAACTTTTGAATTTACTACATACACAAGTGAAGAAACAATTCGTTTAGCAGAGAAATTAGCTCTGTTACTTAGACCTGGAGACGTGATTACTTTATCTGGCGGTCTTGGTGCAGGAAAAACAACTTTTACAAAAGGTATTGGATCTGGTTTAGGTGTGACACGAATGATAAATAGTCCGACATTCACGATAGTTAAAGAGTATATGGGTGAGTTGCCGCTATATCATATGGACGTGTACCGATTAGAAAACAGCGATGAAGACATTGGATTCGATGAGTATTTTAATGGAAACGGAATTTCTGTGGTAGAATGGGCGACTTTTATCAAAGAATTTTTGCCAGAGGAACGCTTAGACATTGATTTTCAATTGAAAAATGAAGATGAAAGAACAATTACCTTTTATCCAAAAGGGGACGCTTTTGAAAAGATTTGCGAGGAGTTAGAACGATGAATATACTTTCTATAGATACATCAAACCAAACAATGGGGATTGCAATTGTAAAGAATGGACAAATAGCTGGGGAATATATCACAAATGTGAAGAAAAATCATTCTGTCAGGCTAATGCCAGCTATTGATCAATTGATGAGAGAGACAGCAACCGTTCCTGAGGACTTAAATAAGATTGTAGTAGCCAAAGGACCTGGTTCGTTTACAGGGGTTAGAATAGGACTAGCAACTGCTAAAACAATGGCTTGGGCTCTTGATATACCTATTGTTTCTATTTCTAGTTTAGAAGCAGTCGCCTATCAAGGTAGTTTCTTTAATCAATTAATCTGTCCTTTTTTTGATGCACGCAGAGGTTTAGTATATACAGGATTATATAAATGGAGTCCTGATCAAAAATTAGAAAATGTTCTAGAAGAGAAGAATACTTTATTTTCTGATTGGTTGGAAGTGTTAGCACAACATCAAACTAAAGTTTTATTTTTGAGTCAAGACATTGAATTACACAGAGAACTAATAGATAAAACGATGGGAGATTTGGCAGTGATTCCTGATACATCTTATCATGTTCCACGTCCATCGCTACTTGCACAAGCAAGTATGGCTAAAGAAACTGAAGAAATACATTCATTAACTCCTAATTACCTGAGGTTAGCTGAAGCTGAAGCGAATTGGTTAAAACAACAGCAGGGGAAAAGCTAATGTCGGAAGTGATAATCAGGCAAATGACAATTCAAGATATCGATCAAGTAATGATGATTGAAATGTCCTCATTTGGCGTGCCATGGACGAAAGATATTTTTTACAGGGAATTAACAGAAAATCCTTATTCAATCTATTTTTTGATAGAGGAACAAGGGTATGTATTTGGTTATTGTGGGTTGTGGATAGTAATAGACGAGGCTCAAATTACAAATATTGCAATACTACCAGAATATAGAGGGAAAAAGTACGGGCAGGCACTATTTCAATATATATTGAATCAATCGATTGCCCTTGGAGCACATCAATTGTCATTGGAAGTAAGGGTGTCAAATTTGGTTGCTCAAAAGATGTACCGAAAATTCGGTCTTATACCAGGTGGAGTTAGAAAGAATTACTATACAGATAATAATGAGGATGCATTAGTAATGTGGGTGAAACTATGACAAAGGATCAGTATATTTTAGGAATAGAAACAAGCTGTGATGAGACAGCGATGTCCATTGTTAAAAATGGTGTAGAAATCGTGGCTAATGTTGTAGCCTCGCAAATTGAAAGTCATAAACGATTTGGTGGAGTGGTACCTGAGATTGCATCTAGACACCATGTCGAACAAATCACGGTTGTGTTAGAGGAAACCTTTTCTAAAGCAGAGATGACTATGGCTGATATTGATGCAATTACGGTTACAGAGGGACCAGGACTTGTTGGTGCACTTTTAATTGGAGTTAATTCAGCCAAAGCGCTTGCATTCGCAAAGAGTAAGCCCTTGGTTGGGGTGCATCATATTGCAGGTCACATCTATGCAAATCGATTAAATAAGGAATTTACCTTTCCGTTAATAGCACTTGTTGTTTCAGGAGGTCACACGGAATTAATTTTAATGCGTGAACACGGTTCATTTGAAATTATTGGAGAAACGAGAGATGATGCAGCCGGAGAAGCCTATGATAAAGTTGCTAGAACACTACAGCTACCTTATCCTGGTGGACCACACATTGACCGGTTAGCAACAGAAGGTCAAGCAAACATTAACTTTCCTAGGGCGTGGCTTGAAGAAGGGTCTTATGATTTTAGTTTTAGTGGATTGAAGTCATCAGTAATTAATACCTTACACAATGCAGAGCAGCGAGATGAAGTACTTAAAAAAGAAGATGTTGCTGCAAGTTTTCAAGCTAGTGTAGTAGAAGTGTTAACTACAAAGACATATAAGGCAGCTAAAGAATATGGGGTAAAGCAAGTACTTGTTGCTGGTGGTGTAGCAGCTAATCAGGGTTTACGTAAGGAATTAACAAGTAAATTCGCTGATACAGGTATCGAACTAGAAATTCCACCACTACATTTATGTACGGATAATGCCGCAATGATTGCTGCTGCTGGTAGTATTGCTTATAATCAAGGCCACAGAGCAGGCTGGGATTTAAATGCTAACCCGTCGTTAGATTTAGAAAAATATTCATTACGAGGTCAACAACGATAACTTTTTTATAAATCAATTTCATCATGCCTATTCACCGCCATCTTGCAATTATGAAATTGACTCAGATATAAAAAGTAAAGTAACCTTAGATAATTAAGGAAGCTTTACTTTTTTTGTGTTAGAGATCAAATAGTTATCAACACACTTCATTTCTAATTGTGGATAATTATTTAAATAACTTATCTAATAGACAGTTAGGTTGAGGATAACTTTTGTGGATAACTATATGTTTAGTTGTGGATAATGTGTATAACTAGGAAAAAAGTAAGTATTACAGTAGTGGATATGTGGATAAGGATGTTAGTAAGTGGATAACATCCTTTTTTTAAAAAAACTAGGATAATGTCGATTCTGCCTCAACCATTATCCTAGTGTATCAATTATTATTCACTTTGAAGTTGTTCCCATTCTTCCATGAGTTCTTCTACTTTTAGATTGTTTCTTTCATTACTTTGAGTCAACTCTAGTGATTTTTCATGGTCTTGAAAAATATCTGGCTGACACAACAAATCTTCAATTTCCTGAATATTTTCTTCCAAGTGCTCTATTTCTTCTTCAATTTCCTGAATTCTACGTTCTTTTTTTCTTTGTTCCTTTTTGATAAGCTTGTCTTGTTTAAAATTAGCCTTTGTTTCATTTGTCTCAACAGAAGCTTGTTCTTGTGTATTCTCAAGCTCCTTTAACTCAAACTCTTCTTGCTTTTTATCTAAATAATAGTCGTAATCACCAAGGTATAAGGTGGATTCACTTGGTTTCATTTCAACAACCTGTGTCGCAATTTTATTTATGAAGTACCGATCATGAGAAACAAACAATATTGTACCTGGAAAATCTAATAATGCAGCCTCTAATACTTCCTTGCTATCTAAATCCAGATGGTTAGTTGGCTCATCCAAGATAAGTAGGTTTGATTTCTCCATCATTAATTTTGCGAGCGATAGTCTAGCCTTTTCCCCTCCACTTAATGATGAAACAGTCTTAAGGACATCATCACCAGAAAATAGAAAGTTACCTAAGACTGTACGAATATCTTTTTCGTTCATCATCGGATATTCGTCCCAGAGTTCGAGAAGAACAGTTTTGTTGGAATTAAGCTTTGTTTGTTCTTGGTCATAGTATCCAATTTGGACATTTGTTCCAACCTGTATGGAGCCAAGGTTTGCTTTATAGTCACCTATAATCGTCTTTAAAAGAGTCGTTTTACCAACTCCATTAGGTCCCACTAAGGCGAGACTATCCCCTCTAGACACATCAAAGCTTAAGTTGGAAAAGATGAAATCTTGTTCCTCATCATAACGAAAAGCCAAGTCTTTTAGCTTCAAAACATCATTTCCACTTCGTCGATTGATTTCAAATGAGAACTTTGCTGATGCATCACTTCCGCTAGGTTTATCCATTTTGTCCATTTTCTCTAATTGCTTTCGTCTACTCTGTGCCCGTTTAGTCGTTGAAGCTCTAACAATATTTTTTTGAACAAATTCTTCCAGTTTTTTAATTTCACCTTGTTGTTTATCAAACTGTTTCATTTCTTGTTCATAGTCAGCAGCTTTTTTATCTAAATATTTACTATAATTTCCGTGGAATTTCCTAGAGTGATTCCTAGAAATTTCATAAACAATGTTAACAGTTTTATCTAAAAAGTATCTATCATGGGATACAATAACTACCGCTCCACTATAGCTATTAAGATAACCCTCAAGCCATGTTAATGTTTCAATATCTAAATGGTTAGTGGGCTCATCTAGTATTAGTACATCAGGTTTAGATAATAATAACTTACCAAGAGCTAAGCGCGTCTTTTGACCACCACTTAGTTCATTCACTACTGTATTTAAATCGTAATCTTGAAAGTGAAGGCCATTCAAAACAGCTTTTATTTCCGCTTCATACTGATAGCCGCCCTCTGTTCTAAATGCTTGCTGTTTTTTGTCATAGTCTGATAAAAGTTGTTGATAGACACTTTCGTTATCAGTAAGACTGGGATCGCCCATCTGTTGTTCCATTTTTCTTAAATCCGCTTCCTTTTCAATCAAATCATTAAATACCAATAGCATTTCATCCCATATGGACTGATTGGAGACTAAGCCAGTATTTTGTGCAAGATATCCGAGAGAGACATCTTTGGGTTTATGAATACTACCTTCGTCGTAAGAAAGATTGTTAGACATTATTTTTAATAGTGTAGATTTACCAGCGCCGTTTCTACCAACTATTGCAATTCGGTCATTGGTTTTAATCTCTAGCTTAATATTAGATAATATAAGTTCAGCACCAAAACGTTTTGTAAGATTATTTACTTGCATTAAGATCATTCTATTCACCTCTATTTGTTAAGTGTATCCTAGTTTTCTTGTAAGTAGCAAGCTTGATAATTAGTAGCCGCAGACGGAACTTCTGTAATAATTAAAATGCTAGCAATTTAAGTCTAATATATATATATTAGTTAGTGAAGATATTCACGACATATCGACTGTTTTTTGTTAAAATATAGACAAGTGTAGGAAACAATGCAAAATGTACGCGTTAACAGATATGAAAGATAAATCAGACCAAAATTATCAACCATATATTATTAGTAACAGTATTGGGGAAACTAAACGTAATCTAGTCAAATAAGGGGAAATTAAAATGAGTGAACAGAACAAAATACCACAAGCCACAGCAAGGCGGTTACCATTATACTATCGTTTTTTAAACAATTTACATGCGCAGGAGAAATTTAGAGTTTCTTCTAAAGAATTAAGTGAAGCAGTAAAAGTTGATTCAGCCACCATTCGTAGGGACTTTTCCTACTTCGGTGCACTTGGGAAAAAGGGTTATGGATACAATGTCGAATACTTGTTAGGTTTTTTCCGGAAAACTTTGGATCAAGATGACGTAACTAATATAGTATTAATTGGCGTTGGTAATTTGGGAACGGCATTTTTACAATACAACTTTACCAAAAACAATAATACAAAAATCGAAATGGCGTTTGATGCAGATAAAAGTAAAGTCGGTCAAGAAATTGGTGGTGTCCCGGTTTATCATATCGATGAATTAGAAGACAAAATAAGTGATATTACTGTTGCTATTTTAACTGTTCCTGTCTCAGAAGCTCAGAATATTACAGACCGATTAGTTCAAACTGGTGCATCAGGAATTTTGAACTTCACACCAGCTAGAATTACGGTCCCTGAAGGAGTTCGAGTTCACCATATTGATCTCGCTGTAGAGCTTCAATCGTTAGTATATTTTATTAAACATTATCCGCTCGATGAAGTAGATGGAAGTCAGTAATAAATTTCGTAATAAAAAAACAGTTAACTTGAATTAAATCAGTTAACTGTTTTTGTTTATTCTTTTTTCCTTTTAGATTTTTTAACTCGCAAATGCAATCCGATTAGTCTAAAAGCAACAACAAAATCCAAAGTAGCAAAAAATGCGAGTAAAATCGTCATAAAATTCCAGATAGTATCTTCGACTGATTGTACTGCGATATAAGTGAATACGACTCCCATACCAAAATATAGGGATGCCATAAACATTGGTGAAGTCCTCATGTGACACTTAGCCTCCAATAATGATCATTTGTAATTGATTAAATTCCTCTAACATTTTGTCAATCTCCTCAGGATCAAGTGTTAATTGACCAATTACTGCATACGTATTTATGGATATATGCGCGATAATCGGTACAATAATTCGTTTTGTCTTGACGTAGAGATAGGCAAATACTATTCCCATGGCAGTATAGACCAGAATATGCGGATTATCGTTATGAACAAGTCCAAATATGAGTGCTGATGCTAAAGCAGCAATAATAAAGTTGGTTCGTTTAAAGATGCTACCGAAAATGATCTTTCTAAAAATGATTTCTTCTAGAATCGGAGCAATAACGGAAACAATGATAATAAATATCGGTGCAGCACGTGCAATATTCATAATGTCCATTGTATTTTGAGACCCAGGCTTAATATTAAGAACAAAGGTTTCGATAAGAATAGCAACAATTTGTGCTGTAAAAGCCAAGAAAATCCCTAAAATCGACCAAAGAATAATCGAACCAATATTTGTTGTTCCTCTTACTTGTTTCATCTCATCTCTAAGTAAATACATTGTGACTAGCAATGCAACAATGAAACTAAACATTGACCAGGAGACAACTGCGACAAGAGGATCTATATTTATAATTTCAATAATTGGTGCAACAATTACACCAGATAATTGCATAGCAAAATATGTCAAAATGACATACCAATAGTTTTTAGGCAAAAAGCAACGACCCCTTCTAAGCATAATATTCAATTTCTTATTCATTGTACGTATTTTAACACAAGTTTAGAATAGAATTGAAATAGTTAGTCCCATGATTGTTTAGTGAATTGATAATAATGTAAACGACCAAAAAAATATAACTCCAATACTTGCAAATTATCGTAGAATTCATTATTATATTAATTGTGTTAGCACTCTTGCACGTTGAGTGCTAAAATGGAAATTAAGCATTGACTAACATTATATCCAAGGAGGGTTTCGAAATGTTAAAGCCACTAGGTGATCGCGTTATTATTGAACTTGTTGCACAAGATGAAAAAACTGCAAGCGGTATTGTACTTCCAGACTCCGCAAAGGAAAAGCCACAAGAAGGAAAAGTTGTTGCAGTTGGTTCTGGACGTGTAACAGATAATGGAGAAAAAATCGCTCCAGAAGTAGCAGAAGGAAACCTAATTATTTTCTCTAAGTTCGCAGGAACAGAAGTGAAATATGAAGGTAATGAATACTTAATTCTTCGTGAGAGCGACATATTAGCTGTTATTGGTTAATTAACGAGGAACGATAAATTATATCATAATTATAAGAATTAGGGAGGCTTTCAAATGGCTAAAGAACTTAAATTTAGTGAAGACGCTCGTCGCGCAATGCTACGTGGTGTTGATACACTAGCAAACGCTGTTAAAGTAACACTAGGTCCAAAAGGTCGTAATGTAGTACTAGACAAGAAGTATGGTTCACCACTTATTACAAATGATGGTGTTACGATTGCGAAAGAAATCGAACTAGAAGATGCTTTTGAAAATATGGGTGCTCAGCTTGTTTCTGAAGTTGCCTCACAAACAAATGATGTTGCTGGTGACGGTACAACTACAGCAACAGTATTAGCTCAAGCAATGATTCAAGAAGGACTTAAAAACGTTGCTTCTGGTGCAAATCCAGTAGGTGTACGTCGTGGTATTGAGAAAGCTGTTAAATTGGCTACAGATGAATTAAAGAGCATTTCAAATCCAATTGAAAGCAAAGAATCTATTGCACAAGTTGCAGCAATTTCATCTGGAGATGAAGAAGTAGGGCAACTAATTGCTGAAGCAATGGAACGTGTTGGTAACGATGGTGTTATCACTATTGAAGAATCAAAAGGATTCAATACTGAGTTAGAAGTTGTAGAAGGTATGCAGTTTGATCGTGGGTATGCTTCCCCTTACATGGTTACTGACCAAGATAAAATGGAAGCAGAACTAGAAGATCCGTACATTCTAATCACAGATAAAAAAATTGCTAACATTCAAGAAGTACTTCCTGTACTTGAGCAAGTTGTACAGCAAGGTAAACCACTTCTAATGATTGCTGAGGATGTTGAAGGTGAAGCATTAGCAACACTAGTTGTCAATAAGCTTCGTGGTACATTCAACGCTGTTGCAGTTAAAGCTCCTGGCTTTGGTGACCGTCGTAAAGCAATGCTAGAAGATATTGCTATGCTAACTGGTGCAGAGGTAATTACCGAAGATCTTGGTTTAGACCTTAAAAACACTGGATTAGAGCAATTAGGACGTGCTTCTAAAGTTGTAGTAACTAAAGAGCACACAACAATTGTTGAAGGTTCTGGAAATCCTGAACAAATTTCTTCTCGTGTTGCTCAAATTCGCGCACAAGCAGAAGAATCTACTTCAGAGTTTGATAAAGAAAAGCTACAAGAGCGCTTAGCAAAACTTTCTGGTGGAGTTGCAGTAATCAAAGTTGGAGCTGCTACAGAAACAGAATTAAAAGAGCGTAAACTTCGTATTGAAGATGCACTGAACTCAACACGTGCAGCTGTAGAAGAAGGTATTGTTGCTGGTGGTGGTACTGCACTAGTTAACGTCTATACAAAAGTGAAAGAATTAGGATTAGACCTAGATGGCGATGAAGCAACAGGTGCAAACATTGTTCTTCGTGCATTAGAAGAACCAGTTCGTCAAATTGCACACAACGCTGGACTAGAAGGTTCTATTATTGTAGAACGCCTAAAAGGTGAAAAAGTTGGTGTTGGTTTCAACGCTGCTACTGGCGAATGGGTAAACATGGTTGAAGCTGGTATCGTTGATCCTACCAAAGTAACTCGTTCTGCATTACAAAACGCAGCATCTGTTGCGGCAATGTTCTTAACAACAGAAGCTGTTGTAGCTGACAAACCAGAAGAAAACGCTGGTGGCGCTGGCGGCGGTATGCCAGACATGGGCGGCATGGGTGGAATGGGCGGCATGATGTAGAAAACCCCTGACAAACATTGATTTAACAACGTTTATGGAGGTTATATGCGCTTAATTCACCAAAAAAGCAACGAAAAAATAACATTTTTATAGATTTATTTCTGAAAGAGCGTTTTCGTAAAGGTTTCTGACTTTTACGGAAGCGTCTTTTTTCATCTTCTTCGTAACGTGTGTATAAATTTTCGACTTGCTCGACACGTCTCTTTGCTTCCCCTTTAGATTTACCCCTGCGAACAATCTGCTTTCTTTTTCCTGTTACTGGGTCAGCAGGTCCATCTTCTATACAAACCCATCTAACTGCTCCTGCTTTAGTTTTTGTCGTATAGCAATGCACTACATAGCCCCATTATTGATAAGCCTTCTTTAAATACACACCAGATAAGAATGTATGTTCTGTTTATTTATAAAAAAAAGCCCAAAAACCTGGGGCAATATAAACTTTCACAATTAGCTTTTTAAGCTATAACTTCTTCTGTTTTATCTTCGGATTTTTTTCTTATCTGTTCACTTTTGCGCCAATCCTCAGCTTCTGCAAGTTTAGTAAACTCGACTACTTTATTATGCTTAGCCTTTACAGTTTCTTCAATTTCTTTAAGACTAACTTTAAAAAATTCTTTACGTAAATTTACTAAATTCATCCTCTTATCATTAAATTCGTGATGCAACGTATTTTCTAATGTCGGTGCATCGTTAGAAAAAATCATTCCATGAATGTCATAAGTAAATGGGACTGACGCATCACCTAATTCTTTAACACGTTCGTTAGGCTCCAATCTTCTAGTCATTCCAATTTTATATATGTTTTCTCCGAACGACCCAATATTGGAAATAATATATACATATCCAGCTCTTGCGTTTTGTTCTCTAAAATCAACAGATTCTTTTTCTTTGTTCAATTCTTCCATTCTTTCCATAACTTCCTTTATTTTATCTTCTAGATCTTTTTTCATTTCATCGCTAGCATTTTCTAACTGGTCTTGATATTTTTCAAGAGCTTGTTTGTGATGTTCTTCATCCTTTTCTAACTTCTTCCGTTGCTTTTCTATCTCCTGCTGTACTTTCTTTTCTTCTCTCATTTGTTCGCGGATCTGTCGTTGTTCTTCTTTTTCCTCCTCTTTTTTCTGAGCGTATTCAAATGCTAAATAGAGCTCATCTATTTTTAGAGAAAGGTATTCTGTCTTAATCTCAATCCGATTATTTTTGTTGGTTTTATTCAATTGGTCGAAAGCTTTTTTCACTCTCTTTTCCATTGCATTTATGTTGTTGAACTTAACATTAGATATAGCTGCATCACATTCGTTATTGAAGGAACGTAGTGTTAATTTAATGTTATTGTTATTCATGACTTTTCCTTTTTGTTTGCTTCCTTCTAAAATCCATTCGTCCAAATGATCTGTAGCAGTTTTGTTTTTCACCATTTCTTTTTGCTTATCTCGTATTTCATCAAGCTTTTCTTTATATTGTTCTGAGTTTTCTAATTCATATTTAGGGTCGTAAAAACCAAAAGATTGATATAGCAGTTCGTCATCAATTACTATAATTTCCTCTTGCTTTTGCTGTTTTTCAGCTTGAAGTTCCTCTATGGTTACTTCGAAGTTATTAACCTGCTTTTCCATATCCTTTGTTGCTTTTTTTGCTTCTTCTTGGAGTTTACTTATTTCTTTTTCAATACTTTCTTTATGCTTTAGGGTCTCTTTTTGTATTTTTTCTTTCTCCTCTTTGACGTCTACTATTTCGTTAAAACCACTTTCTTCCCAATACCTTTGTAGTTTCTTTTCCTCAATAATCCTAAAAATTAATAAAATAACACCAATTATAAACGGAATAATAAGAATTGAAAGTGTAAACCAAATACTAATGAACCATACGGATAAATACCATTTGAATTTTTTCATGTAAACCTCCCGTGTTTTTCTATAAATAAATAACCTAAATCAAGTGTGTACTCAAGGTGAAGACATTAAATGGTAGTATTATTTTAAATGTCTAACCTCTTCTGGGATGCCATTGGGTGAAGCTACTTCTTGAATTGTAACTCCAGTGTTTTGATATTGATGAATTGTTTTATCAGGAAGTAATAGTTCTACAGCGAATGTATTCGCTTCAACCTCAATTCTATCTATAGAAAAATATGTATGCCTTCTCAGAAAAGGCGTATTTGCCTTTGGGTGCAATGCAGCCCATGACATAATTCGTGAGAGCATACAAAAACCTGTCTTTCTGTATTTAAGTTAGTATTATAAAATATATATTTGTTCCGTCTGTTGTTTTTATAAAAACCTTGTATATCTTCATGTAAGTTCCAAGGGACTAAATGAATATTCATTAAAGAATCATTAAAGAAATGAGTTCATAAGGGTCATTGGTTTGGTATTTGTTTTTTAACTCCTACATGGTAGTTTTAATCCACTCCAAGAAATCACCCCATTTAGTTATCTTCTCTGTATTTTTTAGGAATGTATTTTTTGTTGATTCTCTTTGTTTGACGTTCTGCATATTCAATTGCTTCTAAAAGAGATTCAATCGCCTCTTCACTCATTGGTTCTCCAGAGAAACTAAGACCGTCTCAATTTTGTAGATCTTCTTTCATTTTCCCAATACGTTTCGATATGTCTTTTTCATCTTTTTCTGTTAATTCTTTTTTCGATGACTTAGGTCCAGGATCATCCGTTCTACTTAAAAGATAATCAGCAGTTACTTCAAGGACATCTGCAAATTTATATAGTTCATGGTCCTTGATCGGTCGGTCGCCTAATTCAATTCTATTCATTACACTAGGATTCAAATCAACCCGTCGTGATAGTTCTCTTTGACTCCACCCTTTTGTTTCTCGTAATTTAACAATTCTTTTTCCTATAGACATGGAAACTCACCACTTTCTATATTAGCAACACAATAGTATCACGTTTCCAAAATGGAAAAAATGGTTATTTCTAAAAAAGAAACGCTAACGTATTGATATTTATAAAATAACGATGTATTACAAAAATACAACGTTTCTAAAATAGAAATTAAAGGAGGTTGAAAATGCAAACTTTAAATTTAAATTACATCAAGAACAGGCGAATTGAATTAGGGATTACCTTACAAGAAATGGCGAGTTACCTAGGTTTAAAGAACGGTTCAACTTATATGAAATATGAAAATGGAACATTTCATTTAAAGCAGACCAGTTGCCTATTTTGGCAAAAACATTAAATTACAAGATTTTAGATTTTTTTAACAAATACGTTGCTAAAACCGCAACGAAGGAGGCGATCTAAATAGAAACTGCTGAATTGTTAGAACGCTCAATCTCAACAATTGAAGTGTTACGAATTGCTAACGATTTAGAAACAGATTCCAACTACACCAAAGAAGATGCAGCTCAAGATCTACTAAAGCTACTTGAAATTCAAACTTATATCTAAGGAGGTAATCAAATGTTTCATCACTACATCACAAAATACGAAGAAAACGGAATTTAATATGCAGAAGCGTGGTTCCAACTAAAATTCCTTTGGTTTAATTGGTGTTTTTTAAAAAAGAAAATTGAGTTATAGAAGCCATTGCGTTAACAATGGCTACTTGAAAAATCACTTCTTTTTCCAATTACGACCTTTTTCTTGAGTGGGCGGTAATCGATCACCGCGGTCTATCTTTACCTCTCTAGCTTTAGGAACTTCACCGCCGCGAGGACCAACTTCTACGTATTTTCCAGGTGGTTGGTTATCTGTACCAGGTTTTTTATAGTCAGACACTAGCTTCACCCCCTTTCATGTATATATCATTCGACAGAAAGGGAAAAATTTCCTATAAGGAGGAGAAACAAATGAATCAACTAACAAAAATGTTTGCGATGTTTTAGCTCTTTCTTCAAGTGCTGTTTCACAACGTTTAGATGATGACGAAAAAACTACTTTGCGTTTAACGCAAGGTGAAACGAATCGAACCTCAAATGTTGTATTTGTAAATGAACCTGGTCTTTACTCATTAATTCTTGGGAGCAGAAAACCAGAAGCGAAACAATTTAAAAGATGGGTGACTCATGAAGTACTTCCTTCTATTAGAAAAACAGGTTCTTATCAGGTCGAATAACCTAAATCACAATTAGAAATACTACAAGGAACCATTAATCAATTGGTCCAACAAGATAAGTGAGTATCTCAACTGGAAGGCGAAGTTAGCAACATATCAAACATTGTTTCATTAAATAACGTCGATTGGCGAGGAAAAGTGACTGTTATCCTAAAAAAGATTGTTAGGAATTGGACAGGTGTTGAGCCATATCGAAGTGTTATCAACCTATCGTATGAACGTTTTGAAAAGCGCGCAGGTTGCAGGTTGGAAATCAGACTAAACAACCGTAAAGAACGAGTGATAGCGCAAGGCATGTCCAAATCATATGTTCAAAAAATAAATAAGCTAGATGTCATCGCTGAAGAAAAACGTCTAGTTGAAATTTACATCCAAGTTATTAAAGAAATGGCAATTTAATTCAAAGTAAACATTAACAATTTTAAATTTGATGAGGTGGTCTAATAGAGCACTTATCTAGAGAGAGTTAGTAATTAAGAACGAAGTTCTATTGCTGGATATAGTCTAAATATGTTAGATAGTAGGGACACCCTTTCTGGTGTCTCTTTATGTAGTATAATGTCTTCATGGAAAGTTGGTGAAGATATGGATATAGTTACTAAATCAGTACAAGACTCAATGAATGGGCTAGCCTTAAAAATTGTATTGTTAGGATTATACATGTTTATCGCATCATTATTAGTTGCTATTATATTCCGATTTATTCCTATTCCCTCAAAATTGAAACAATTTATTATAGCTATAAGTTCCTTAATTGGTGCTTATATTTGGTACCAAACTGTTTTAATAAGTTAACAGGAAATTACTTCCTTTTTGTCGAAATAGTTTGATAGGAGGGATTATTGTGAATTTAGAATTAATAGATAGTAGTTCAACACCTCATCCAGGTTATGGCGCAGGAAGTGGTCGAATAATCAGAGAAGAATTTAAATGTCCTTGTGGAAAGGGTGTCGTTATATACGAAAAAGACGATATCCCTGGCTTTAGAGAATCAGATGTTAGTTGTGACTGTAAAGATTGTGATGAAAAGTATAAAATTATTAGGGGCATGGCTTCTGAAAAATAGTTTAAATACACAAGGAAAACCCATACTTTTTGTTGGAATTGGTGAGAAGGGAGGTTATGTGATTGGAAAGAGATATGGAATTAGTCAGGGAATTGTTGTTGTTAATAGAAAGTACTAATGATAGACAAGAACTTGTAATACCGGAGGATTGGAATAGGGAAGTAGTCGCTTACCACCTGAAAATATTAGATCAAGCTGAATATGTTGATAACAATACTAAGTGGGCAGATAATTCTCCGATGTGGTTAATGGCTTCGTTAACATGGGACGGTCATGAGTTTTTAGATTCAATTAAGGATAATAGTATATGGCAAAAAACGAAGGCAGGTATTAAAGCTAAAGGTCTTGAAATTGGCTCTGTACCACTAGACGTAATCAAAGAATACGCTAAATTACAACTTAAAAGTGTATTTGGAATAGAGTAAGCACCTATTGAGGTGCTTTTTCTTAGCTTAGGAAATTATAAAATTGGTTTCGTGTGGATAATTTTTTGACAATGTTAGCCGCGTCCAGATCCGGCGCCTACCACCTCGAGGTCTTAAATCAATCCTCTCTGTGGCAAAGAACGTCACGCCGAGGCTTGTCTTAAGCTTGTCGGTGGTGAGCAAGGCGCCTGTGCTTTTGTTCTATGTATTACTAGCGAGCTGTTAATTATTGAAAGTCCCATCAGATGAGTACAAGATTTACTCAACTTCTTTCTTTTCTTGGCTTTAGAGGTTCACAACCTGGAAAGTCTATGAAGCTAACAACAATATTTGCTCTATTATATCTATACTTGTTTTTATTTACTTAAATACGTTCAGAACAATTTTTTAGAAGGTTATTTAATTTTAACGTATCAATAGTTACTTCAAATCCTCTATCAAATAAGGCAAAAAAACAAAGCTTTGTTCCATCCCAAAACTCAAAAACAATGGCTTTATCATAATAAAATGACTCATCTTTATTTTGAAATTTTATGGAGTAAATAAAAACGATTATATTTTAGAATCAATATGCAAATATGAAGATGATTCTCAAAATAATTGCATTTCCATCCATTCACTCAAGTGACTTAACTGCGCATCGATTTGATGACGCAACGACACTGCCCAATCATCGTAGTTGTCTACTAATATGGTTTCGGGAATAGAGGGTGGTAACTGCTTGCACAACTTGTATCGAATCGTCGGGTCTTTTTCGAGACATGCTTGACGGACAATGGCAACAAAGTCGACTAAATCACATTTGATTTTATATTGGATTGAAACGGTTCCTTGTTGAGACAATAATCCATTCATAGATTCGATAGGATGCCGTAGCAATTTTGCCAAATAATGAAGACATACCTTCAAATTTGCTTTTGCTTTGTCCTGAGTAAGGTGGGGAAAAAGCTCTTCACACAATATATCGCGTGTCGTTACCGGGTGAAAGGCTAAATAAGTAAGTAGTCTCTTGGCGTGGCGCTGATTCCAACCGGATTCAATTGGAATTGAATCAATACTGACACTGAATTTGTGTAATAGATGAATGTCAAGAATGGGAACTCTTCGCGATTCTATTTGCTCTTCTGGCTGAAATACCATTTGTATAAACTGTTGTGAGTCTTTTCGGGAGAAATTATCAACACTTATCCGTGTTGCAAATAACCTGATCCATTCCGCCACTAGTTCAGGTTGCTCTATAAATAGAAGAAACGATGCATTGGGCACGGTTATAAGCGTGCTGTTTTGCAATAGAAAAGAACTTGCATTAAGAAATGAATTCGGACTTGTCTTATTCAATTCGCCTGTTAATAGCAGGACCGGACACGATAGATCTGCAAGTTCTAGAAGCAGTGCTGAATTAGATGTTAGCTCAACCATGTTAGAAAAATGCCCTTCTGGGTAGCCGAGCAATACTTGGAAATAATGTCTAAGATCTAAATTATCCGGACCAAGTGTCGTATATCCTTTTAACAGTTCTTCATACTGCTGGAGAAAGTGGGGATGCCCCGCTTCCAGCGTTTCTTTCATATGTGGAAATACGTGTCGAGCTAAATAAGAGTGCGTATTATTTGTCGACATATACGGAAGTGACATGAGTGTAAGGGCTTTGACATAATCGGGATACGCGCGGGCGTACTTCACAGCTACATGTGTTCCATAACCAAATGCGACTATATGGACTTCTGTTAGCTCTAACCTTGTAATGAGTCTATTTAAATCCTCACACAAAACGTCCCATGTTATCGGCGCCTCTTCATAATGACTATGTCCATGCCCTCGAATATCGTACTGTACAATGGAGAAATCTGTAACAAGTAATTCAATAAAACGCCCCCAGCATGAGGAATCAAGTGCGAGTCCGTGAATGAGCAAAAGTACTTCCTTACTCCCACTCCTATTATCAATCCACTCGTAATGCATGTTATATCCATTTACTGGTTCTAAAGGCATGTTTTCTCCTCCTGTTTACATAGTCGTTCCATTCTATTTCGACAATAATGATTTACTATTTCGACAATAATACTTATTTTCCTTCTTTTTGTTACCGTTTTGTTACCCCTGATTAATTATAATGAACTAGCAGTAGGTAGAAGACTTTAAATACAATGAAACAGAAAGGAATGTAATAATACCATTGCTAGTTAGCTATCGTATTCAGTCTGGTACTGGTAGCGACACCGGTTTCTACTTTTCCCATGGTGAGATTAAGACGGGTAATATTTAACTGTAAGTCAAGGCTCGTATAGCCAACAGATAACGCAGATAAAAGCCATTCACAATGCCTAAAAGTAAATTAACTACTAGTAAAAATAGTCAATTTTTTTCATGGACAAATAGATTTTTTTATTTTATAAGGAGGCACGTATGAAAAAGTATATTTTAGTAGGTTCTTTCATTGTACTCATGATTACCATTGTAATGATATCAAATGGATTTTTTTCACCTAAAGAAGAGGCGAATGATTCAGTAGAAGATGTTGGAGAATTGGATAGTACTAGTGCAGAACAGTTAATTGAAAGTGAAGAAACTGAGTTGGATAGTAATGCGATCATTACATTAAATGTTATTAACGGGGAAGTCATTATTGTAAGAGATGAGCAAGAAACAAT
This sequence comes from Aquibacillus saliphilus, assembly GCF_020404745.1. Taxonomy (GTDB): domain Bacteria; phylum Bacillota; class Bacilli; order Bacillales; family Amphibacillaceae; genus Aquibacillus; species Aquibacillus saliphilus. The sequence goes on along the minus strand of NZ_JAIZAP010000003.1, from coordinate 216,748 downwards.
TGAAACAAATGAAATACAAATATATCCAGGCGATATAATCAAAACGAAAGAAGATTCTGTAGCTAAGGGTGAATTGAATTCACAAGATGTGTTTATGATTGGTGAGAATTCATCTATAGAAATGACTAAAATAATGGATGCCGAAAAAGGTGTTCATATTGAAATGAATCAACATTTCGGGTTGGTATATCATATGGGAGAACACGAAGCGTATTTTGTGAATATAAATGATTTTCAATATCATCCAATAGGTACACATTTTTTAATTTCTATAGATCAAGAAACAGGGGAGACTAGTCTATTTGTCGCTTCTGGCATCGTGAGGACATCTTCTATTCCAGAACCGGATAGATTTACAAACGTGTTACCATCCCAGCAATTGAGAGTACCTGCTGAAGACCGGAATGACACACATCCTGGGGCTATTTCAACAGGGGACCTTGTAATGGATTTGGATCATTCTATTTTAGCGAGTTTTATAGAGAATAAAACGAAAATTGATGAAGAGAATGAAAGATTATTGGAATTATTAAATAGTAACCAATCTCTTAGGGGAGAATATGGATTAACTACGGATGAAGATTTTGATAGCTTAAAAGAAAACACAAACATGCTGTATGAATATATTCTTAATCAATCTATTGAAAGAGGAAATATTACTCTAGAAGAAGTCCGATTATTAGTGGATCCTTATAATAGTATGGTTGAAGATGAGCGACATCGTATTGACATGAATAGAGATATTGCGCTGCATCAGTTAGTATTGGAAAATCAGCTAACTGATAGGCAACTGGAGGAAATGTTTGAAGAGGAAAGACTGAAAGAAAAGAAGAGACTACAAGAGCAACTCCAACAAAGAATAGAACAACAAAGGGAAGAAAATCGCTTAGCACAGGAACGAGCTGCTCAGGAGGCAGAGAAAAGATATTTTGAACAATTAAGCAATCAGGAACGAACCCAGGAGAGAGAAAGAGAGAGCCCATCACAACCTGAAATAGTTAGACCGATGCCACAATCACCACGACCTGAACTAGAGCGTCCTTCGAATCAACGAGAGGAAGAAGAGCGTCAGCGAGAAGAGGAAAAAGCTGGGTTAATACAGGAGATAGAGGATTACTTAGAAACATTGGCCTTCGATTCCCTTGATTTATCAGAAGGAGTAGAGAACATTGATTTAATTGATTTATATGCCATAGATGAGAGGATTGAAGCAACCGTTCAAGTGGACGATTTAAAGGTTGCAACTGTAAGTATAGAAGATTCACAATTACAAGTTACTCCTATTCGCCCTGGTGAAACTAAATTACTATTTAAAGTTAGACTAGAAAATGATGCGATAGTTAAAGCGTTTAATATCAAAGTTGTTATGAGTATTCCATCGGAAACTGCTGATGCAGTTGAGTTTATTGATACTAATCCTTTATATAATGAAATAGTTCCTGAAATAATGATTACAAAAGCAGAAGATGAAACTTATTTGACTAACTATGTGCTTTTCTGGGCAGATGAACAAAGGCAGAAACTTGGTGAATCAATCGCGATTCTTGAAAAGACTGGTAAAGACATTCATTATATTTTACCAGAGGGTATAGAAATACCTAATGAAGCAAAAGGGATTCTAGTTTTTTCTAAAAATAATTTTGGTTTATCTCATGTTTCCGTATATACTCCTATCGACGACTATCAGGCATATTCTATTCGTAGGAAATTGAATAATCGCCAAGTGATAGAGAATGACTATTTTGGTTTGGAGTTATCTGGCATTTTCATTGATCCATTCGGAGAAGAGGTCGACTTTTATGGTCAAATGTATCGCATTGAGGCAATAAGTAGTGGTGATTCAGTGAAAGTAGAGAATATGGATGATTGGATAAGGTTTGAGGGAGTTAATCCTGGTGAGGCTACCATCACATTGAATCTATACTATGCTGAAGAATTGTTAGCTTCTACGGCATTTAATGTTACAGTAAGGGAAATTATTTTACCGAAGTATGGACCTTCGTTTATAGAATATACTGTTGATAATGATGAAATTACGTTCAGAATTGGTAAAGCGGAAGATGAATCAGATATCTTTGGATACTTAGTATATTGGTCAAATATTGATAATGAGAGACTGGGGATATTTACTGGTTTCGGTGTGACGGGTTCCGATATGCAGTTCACCTTGTCACGTGATGCTATTTATGGAACAAGAATTCATGTGGTAACATATAACGATATGGGGGAATCTGAGGAGTTTGTTTCTGTCGATACATCATTCTAATATGTAACAATATCTAATTTTGCAATAGAGTGATATTAGTGTGAATAAAAATCATGAGGATATTAAATATAAGATATACAAGAGTGTTCCGTCTATTAGGCTCTCTATTCTTACATTTATTCAACAGTAACAATCGTAAGTTAAATAAGAAAGATAAATGTAAAAACTTGCTAACATAATGTAAGAGGCTTCTCATTAGTTGACATAACTTTTGAAAAGCCTCTTTTTAACTTACAGCAAATTGATATCAAGGGAAAATCAATTTGCTTCCTTGAACCTCTTTAAATCATTTTCCTATTCTGAAAATAACTTATGTAAACAAGTTATCTGGATTGTAAATATTTCCTTACTCTATGGTGAAATTAAATACATTATATTGTAATTTTTATGTGCAATTATTTAATTTATTGAAATAGAGTCTTAGATTATTAGTCAGAAAAATTCTTAAATGAAGCGAATATTGTAGAGTTAGTGATCAATCGTTCTCCTAGCATGCCAAAGGCATGTCTATTATGAAACAAGAAGAATTGTAATACATCGCAAACGTGTCCCGTTTGGGGGAAGAAAAAGAAATTTTCTTATAGAAATTACAAATGTTCGTGTAGGTACGAGTGTCAACGTGACATCCGCGGAGCTCGAAATATAGTATGAAGTATATCTATAAAGATATTTGTGACCTTGAAAATAATGTGAAATACATCACGTATCTACGTATTACCTAATGGCAAGAAGTAGTAGTTGATCTGTCACGACCCTTGCACCCTTGCATCGTTGGTGCGTGTTTCTTGTTGTATCCTTTTGTGTATTCTTCCGTACTTCACGTACGTATTGCTCGAGAAAACCTTGATCTGCGACGAAGAGATCAAAGGGTTTTGACGAGAAACCCCCACTTCAAATTTTTGGAGAAAATTAAGTGGAGGGTGTGTTCATAGAATCATCTTTCACTATTTCCTTAACGACAAGTTTACTTGAGAGCAAGACAAGAGAAACGCCGGGACCAGGATGGACAGAACTGCCAACAAAATAGAGATTCTTTACGTTATCTGACTTTAAGTGAGGTCGAAGGTAATTTGTTTGTGTTAGGTTCGGACTCAATCCAAAAGCGGTACCACCGTAAGAGTTGAATCTATTCTTTAGATCTTCAGGTGTTAAGTAGTTTTCATAACTTATATTTTCTTCGATATCACTTAAACCTGGGATGCTTTTTAAGGCTGATAAAGTAATGTTTCTCATAAATTGCACTGTATCTTTATTCCAAGTTATGTTTTTAAAAAATAAATTTGGAACCCTTACTACTATACTTATACAGTCACCATCATTTGCTATCATACTATCGTCTACTCTAGTTGGACAATAAACATAAAAAGAAGGATTTGTGGGCAGTTGTCCAGTGAAAGCTGCATCAATATTTTCTTTGAAATTACTATTTAAGTATAGGTTATGTACGGAAAGCAGAGGATATTTTTTCTTTAAACCTAAATAAATTATAAAGGTAGAACAGGTATAATTTAAATTTTCCAACTTACTCGTTGTATATTTACCCTTATGGCTATCATTTTTTAATAAAGTATCCATCGTATAAGGAAAGTCAGCATTGCTAATAATTTTATCAGCAAAAACAGCTTCCTTTTCTTTCGATTTTATACCAATTGCTTTGTTATCTGAAATGATAATTTCGTCTACAGTATAATTCGTTTCGATCGTTCCTCCTAGCTGATAAATAGCCTTTTCTAAAGCTTTAACATAGGAGTACATACCTCCCTTTAAATGCCATAGTCCATACAATTGAGATATTACAGGAACTAATGTATAGATGCTTGGTCCGTCGTAGGGAGATATTCCCACGTATAATGACTGATAGGATAAGAATTTTTGAAGCTTATCGTTCTTAATATATTTTGAAATTAATTGATGTGAGGTAGAAAATGCTTTTGTTTTTAGTGCACTTATTACAGATGATAGTTGCAAGAAATCAAGAGGGCTTTCAAACGATTGCTGTAAAAAGTGATTATTTGTAATAATATATCTCTCATACACCTCTGCTAAGAACTTCATGTATCCGATAGAATCCTCAATTGAAATAGATTCAAGAGTTTGTATTAATGATACTAAATCTCTAGAAAAATCATAAACAGTCCCATCAGGATAAAAACTGCGGTAAATTGGATCAATTAAAATAAAGTCTATGTAATCGTTATAATCTAAGCCAGCATCATCAAAAACTTCTTCATAGGTTTTTCGGTTCATTAAAATAGAAGCGGTTAGGTCAAAAGTAAAAGGATGTTGGAATAATTGGTTTGTTTTTCCTCCTATTGTTGTTTCCTTTTCATACACTTTCACATCATAGCCTTTGCTAAGTAATCGAACAGCTGTAGACAAACCACCTATGCCTGAACCTATAATTATTACTGACTTTTTCATGCCTTCACCCCACGTATAGTATGTTTGGATCCCCTAAGAAAGAGCATTAATTCTTTATGATTTTCTGCTATCATGTTTACAGTATTGAATAACCAGAGACGTTTCTGGATACTAGTGTTCGAATCATTTAGTAGTTCTTTTTGAAGCGTCACATTAGCGACTTGAACAAAGGTGATTCGTACATATTGTATTATTTCCCTTATAGGCTCTTTCATACATATTTTAACTTGGTATAAACGTCATCTAACCATTGCTCGACTAATCCTAAAAGAGCTGAGGTGGCAAATGATGACAAGTAATCTTGAGGAATAGTCAATCCTTTAAAAAATAATTCGTTGTTCATTGTTTTTTTAACAAAATGCGTGAGTCTTTTATGAAAGCGAAAGTCATTATTCTCCCCCTAAAAAAACATGAAAACGTTCTTCATTCATTAGAATATATTGGAATACCTCAACGGCAAATTGCCCTTTTTCTGCCTCTAACAACAAAACATCTGGCTTTAGATACTTTAATTGTTTTCCCAGTCCATTTAACAGGTTTTCCTCCATTTGGTTAAGAAAATTGAATTTGTCCTGGTAATGCAAATAAAAAGTACCCCTATTAATAGTTGAAACAGTTTGAATATCTCGAACGGAAATTTCATAAAATCCTTTTCCTTTGATACATTTAAAGACTCCGCTACTACACTAATAGAAAATGCTTCATAGCCATAAAACGTACACTACATAACCAAATGCACCTGAAATAGAATTGTGGGTTATTTTGTTTGTAATTTAGATGACTATTTATTACTTAAAGTTATATTGTACAAAATGCTAACATAGTGTTAATAAAAGAGGCTTCTCATTAGTTGATTAAACTTTTGAGAAGCCTTCTTTCATTTCTTTTGTTACATATGATGATATATATTCCATAATTCTAGATGTATTGATTAACGAGTGTTATTGATTACTAACCTATTATTAGTAACATATTTTTTCTGAATTTAATTATACTACGCAAAATTTTTCATTTATCGATAAACGAGAACAACTCAATCAAGATTAAAAGAGATTGATAGATCTAAATAATTTGATTAAATTTGGTTTAGAAGGTATATTCAGAGCGAAAATAGTATTCTCAATTTAAGTATATGTTTCAGAGAGAGGTGATGCCAATCGATCATTACCTAAATATACAGTAAAAAGCTTGCGTGAAAAGTATTCTCGAATGGATATATAATACAAATGCAATTAAAGGAAACAATTTAAGTATTAAGAAAACGAAGGTAGATCTATAAGTAATTACTGTTGGGGGGGAAACTCTAAGTGAACACTTGGAAGTCTTAATCATCGGGCTGCGATTCATTTTGTAGAGGAGATTGTAGAAAAGGGTGAACATTTGTCGTGGCAAATTAAAAATCCACATGAACTTGACCTAAAAGGAATTAATGAAGAATATGCAGGTATGTACCGGGATCATCAAGTTTTTACTTCTGGTAAAAACACAGCTTCCTTATAAAAGAAGAGATGGAGCAGTTGATGGCATGGTATGAACAAGGTGAAACGAAAAAAGCTGCATCCTGTTGCTCGTGGAGCTATGCTACAGGCTATTTTTGTTGGAATTCACCCATTTATTGATGAAAATGGTCGGACATCACGTCTAGTATTAAATTTAGAACTCATGAAAGATGGTTTCCCGCTCGTTATTAAAGTGGAAACCGAATAGCTTATTATGAAGCATTAGATAAAGCTCATACACAAAAAGAATATGATGACTTTATTAAGTTAGGCGCGAGCGAAGCAGAGGATTCATTAAACCTATATTTAAGTGCAATTAATAAAAATGCGTAGTAAAATAATATAGTACATATGTATATTAAAAATTTAGAGGTGGTGATTTGGTCATGACAAAAATAACTGATGTTGCACAAAAAGCAGGAGTTTCTGTTACAACAGTTTCTCGTGTTCTTAATAATAGAGGATATATTAGTGATGCTACACGAGATAAAGTTTATAAAGTAATGAAAGAAATAAATTATCAGCCTAATGAACTTGCACGGTCTTTGTTTAGAAGAAAATCTAATACTATCGGCCTTATAGTGCCCAATGTAGCTCACCCTTTTTTTAGTGAGTTAACCTATTACTTGGAACATTACGCATATAAAGAACAGTATAAATTATTATTATGTAATTCAAATCGCGATGTATCCAAAGAGAAAGAATATATAGAATTGTTAAAACAAAATCAGGTAGAGGGAATAATTATGGGTAGTCAAGTATTAGAAGTTGAAAACTACCTAAATTTAAATTTGCCTATCGTAGCTTTTGATCGAGCATTATCTAAAAATATACCTGTTGTTACCAGTGATAATTTTCTAGGTGGAAAACTTGCATCAAATCTATTAATAAAGAAAAAGTGTAAAGACTTAGCCTATGTATATGGTGGAATAGGAGGTCCTCATCATACAGCGTTATTAGCAACAGATAGGTACCAGGGATTTTTAGAAGGGATGAAAACAAGAAAGGATCAGTTATCATTACAAACCAAAGAAATGAATTCTTCTAAAACAGCTAACATGGTGGAGGAACTTGCTGGATTTTTAGAAATGAACCCTACTATTGATGGGGTCTTTGCGAGTAGTGACATCATAGCGTCAGCTATTATTCAAGCATGTCATCTTTTAAAGAAAGCAATACCTAATGATATAAAAATTATTGGGTATGATAATGTTGAGTTATCAACAATAGTAACACCACCTCTTACAACAATAAATCAACCTCTAGAAAAAATGAGTGAGCTTACCATTGACCTTCTAATTCGTCAAATAAAAGGTGAAAAAGTATCCTTTGATAACTCATTTCCGGTTTCAATAGTTGAGCGTGGCACAACATAGGCAGGAATATAAATGTTGATAGGGACATTTATGTTTTGTATGTTAACCGGTTGACATAAATGTAAGCACCGGTTAACATAAATGTAAGTTGTCTAACATACATTATAATTATCCATCTTGAGATTGCGGGGGATTAAGTTGAATTTTTTAGACAAGGTATTGGACGAGTTAAGGGAGCCGCTGAAATTGTTACCGATTGTAAAGTTACCAGAAGATCTTCAAACAGCAAGACAGACTCCTATTCCTCCTGATGGACAATCAGAAACAGTCCGAATAACAAATCGTTACATATCTGGTGGAGACGGTCAAGAAATGCTAATTAAGATATATGAACCGATACATAAAGATAACAAACCTTTACCCGCAGTACTTTGGAGTCATGGTGGAGGATATGTATTAGGTCATCCGAATAGTGATGACAGATTGTGTGAAAGCTTCGTGGAAAAAGGAAAATGTATTGTTGTGTCAGCAGATTATCGTCTGGCGCCTGAACATCCGTATCCAGCAGCAGTAGAGGATTGCTATTCAGCATTAAAATGGATGACAGATAATTATAAAATATTTAATATTGACTTAAAAAGAGTTGCCATCACTGGTGGAAGTGCAGGTGGAGGAATAACTGCATCACTTGCATTATTAGCTCGTGATCGCGGTGGTCCAAATATTTGTTTTCAAATGCCGTTATATCCAATGATAGATAATCGAAATATTACCTCATCCAGTCAAGAAATCACTGATAATCATGCAGTATGGTTTAAATCTAATAACATTGCTGCGTGGAAAATGTACCTAGGTGAAATTGAAAATGAAGATATTCCACAATATGCTGCTCCAACCAGAGCGGATAATTTAGAAGGTTTACCTCCAACGTATACATGTGTGGGACAATTAGATCCATTCCGTGATGAAACAATTGACTATGTTGCTCGTCTGGCAAGAGCTGGAGTAGAAGTTGAATTTAAGTTATACCCAGGGTGCTTTCATGCTTTTGAGCATATAGCACCAGATGCAGAAATTAGCAAGCAGGCTAAGGAAGAGTATATAAAAGCACTTGCAAAAGCATTTCAAACTTAATTACGTAATGATTAATAAGGAGTTGAGCGACTATTGATTCATGAAATACTGGATGTTCAAATAAATGGTTCAAATGCAAAATTGCATACGTATATTCTTAACAACTCAATAGAGATAGATGAAAATCGGATTCGACCAACAGTAATTATTTGTCCTGGTGGTGGATATGAATTCACTTCAGATCGTGAAGCTGAGCCAATTGCTATCCAGATGAATGCTTTAGGTTTTAATGCATGTATATTGCGATATAGCGTTTATCCAAAAACGTATCCAACTTCTCTTTTAGAACTTGCACAATCTGTAGCTATTGTTAGAGAAAACTCAGACAAGTGGCATGTCAATAAGGATAAGATTATCATTGCGGGATTTTCTGCAGGGGGCCATCTAGCGGCAAGTTTAGGCGTGTTTTGGAAAAAGGAATTTCTAGCAAAACAATTAAGGCTATCACATGAAAATATTAAGCCGAATGGTTTGTTATTAAGTTATCCAGTTATAACGTCTGGTGAATACGGACACAAGGAATCTTTTAAGGCGTTATTGGATGAGAGTTATGAAAAGTCTCTACATGAACTATCTTTAGAGAATATGGTAACGAAGGACACACCTCCAACTTTTCTATGGCATACTGGTACTGATGAGGCAGTTCCTGTTGAGAACAGTATATTGTTTGCTAATGCACTTCTTAAAAATAAGATATCAATCGAAATGCATATATATCCAGAAGGCGTACATGGGTTAGCTTTAGGAACTGAAGAAACAAAATCCAAACACCATAGTGAAACGGTACTACATGAAGTTAGCAATTGGATTGAAATGGCAGGAAGATGGATACGACATCTAAGATAATATATTTTATAAATGATATTAATGATCCCGTTATGCCCCATTGCTATTATTATACTTACAGTGATTTTAGCTCGGTAGGAAGGTTATAGTGGTGTATGGGATTTAAAGAATGGGGGAGATAGATAGTGCTGGATTTTGATAATAGAATACAATTTCAAAATAAAAAAAATGATGTTTTAGCTATAGGAGAAATTCTAGTGGATATGATCTCAACGGATTATGATAATAACTTTGAATGTGACACCTATCAAAGATATTTTGGAGGCTCTCCTGCTAATATTGCAATAAATGTTAAAAAATTAGGTATTAATTCAGCCATTTCTTCTGCAGTCGGAAGGGATGGATTTGGAAGATTCTTAATCAATAACTTAAATGAAAATGAGGTTAATACCGAAAGTGTACAGAATGTAGATTATGCAACTAGTCTTGTTATGCTGACAAAAAGCAAGTCGACGCCTACTCCAATTTTTTATAGAAGTGCTGATTACCATTTAGATTATACAAAAGACCTTGAAGAAATATTACTTGATTCAAAGTTGATTCACTTTTCCTGTTGGCCGATTTCAAAGGAACCTGCGAGATATACAATCGAAAAAGTAATTGAAGTCGCAAAAAAAAATCAAATTTTAGTTGGTTTTGATCCAAATTATCATCCTATGATTTGGGAAAAAGGTGAAAATGGCGTCAATTATGTCAAATCCATTGTAAGTAAGGTAGATATTATTAAGCCATCTGAAGATGATGCAGAAAGATTATTTGGTATTGATACTCCGGAAAACCAATTGGAAAAATTTCTTGATCTTGGTGCGAAACTAGTGATTCTTACATTAGGAAAGCACGGCGGGATTATTTCAAATGGTAAAGAGACAATCAGAATGAATACTTTAGCTACAGATGTTGTTGATACAACAGGAGCAGGGGATGCGTTTTGGTCTGGGTTTTATTCTGCTTTAATAAAAGGGTATACAATTCGACAATCACTATCTTTGGGTTTTGGAGTAAGCGCTTTTAAATTGAAGTACACAGGTGCTGTTATCTGTTTACCGGTAATAGAAAAAATAAAAGAAGCTTATAAATTGTAGGAGGGTTGGAATAGCATGGCTGTTAAAAACCAAGTACAACTCATAACATATCCAGATTCGTTAGGAGGTAATCTTAGGAACTTACATGATGTAATGTTTAAATATTTTTCTGACACCTTTAAGGGTGGAGTCCATATACTGCCTCCGTTTCCCTCATCGGGAGATCGGGGGTTTGCTCCATTGACGTATTTAAAAATAGAGCCCAACTTAGGAACTTGGAAGGATATAAGTGACATAGGAGAAAGATTTGATGTTTTACTGGATTTAATGGTTAATCATATCTCTAGACAATCAGAATATTTCCAGGACTTCCTTAAGAAAGGAAGACAATCTGAATTTGCTGACTTATTTATTACTTTAGAAAAAATATGGGATGATGGAAAGCCAAATCAAGAAGATATTGATAAGATGTTTCTTCGTCGAAAGAAGCCTTATTCAACATTTGAAATTGAAGATACTGATGAAAAAGAAACAGTATGGACCACATTTGGAAAGGCTAATCCTTCAGAACAAATTGATTTAGACATAAATTCAGACAAGGTGAAGCAACTTTTTATAGAATTCTTTAAGAACTTCAAGGAACATAATGTAAAAATAGTCAGGCTTGATGCGGTAGGTTATATAGTGAAAAAGCTTGGGACAAGCTGCTTTTTTGTGGAACCTGAGATTTATCAATTCTTAAACTGGATTAGGGAGACTGCTAATTCGTTTGATATTGAATTGCTTCCAGAAGTCCATTCACATCACAGTATTCAATACAAGCTTGCAGATCATGGCTTTTGGATATACGATTTCATCTTACCATATAGAATTTTATCTACAATAATCAATAAAACTAGTGGAGATTTGCTTCAATATTTAAGAACTCGTCCACATAAGCAATTTACAATGCTAGATTGTCACGATGGTATACCAGTTAAACCTGATATGGATGATCTGATAGATACAAGGGATGCGCAAGAATTAGTAGATGTTTGTGTTGAAAGAGGAGCTAATCTTAGCCTTATATTGTCTGATGAGCATAAAGATCCAGATGGATTCGATGTGCATCAAATTCGTTGTTCATACTATTCTGTTCTTAATAGTGACAATGATGCTTATCTAGCTGCAAGAGCAATTCAATTTTTCACACCTGGCATTCCTCAGGTTTACTATGTAGGATTATTAGCAGGTGAAAATGATCACCAAAGAGTAAACGAAACTGGTGAGGGAAGAGAAATTAACCGTCACAATTTCACATTAAATGAAATTGAACAATCACTTAAAAAAGATGTCGTTCAAAGATTAATGAGGTTAATAAAGTTTCGTAATGAATATGAGGCATTTAATGGGAAATTTGTTGTTATAGATTCAGTGGAATATGAAGTAAGACTTCGTTGGCAACTTAGGGATAAAAAGTGTGAGCTGTTCGTGGACTTGAATACTAATGAAACGATTATAGAATATATAGATGAAAATGGAAAAGTTACTAAGTATTTTGTGTAATTAAAAATTGCTTAAGTCTATAACAACACTTGGTTATGGTCTATAATATAGAACTTTTCCATTCTTTATATTAATAGAGAAAATTGAGTAGTTCTAATTTTCAAATTAAATATGTTAACCGGTTGACACCAATATGTCAATCGGTTAACATATAAAATAGGAAGCGTTTTCAATAGTGATTTTTTGGGGGGGATCGTTATTAAAGTTTAAAACAGTGGTGTTGAATTTAGTCAACACAAAAGAATATTTAGAGGGGTAATTATTTGACAGATATTATAGGTTGACAAGGATTCATTGATTCATTGAAGAAGTAGAAAGTTATTGGGAGTCAAAAGGTGAAAAATTATAATTTGAATGGAGGAATTATTTTATGAAAATAAGAATGTCTAGTATCTTCAAATTAATCGTAGTAGCTTTGCTATCGTTATTGATTGCTTGCTCAAATGATAGTTCGAACTCTGATGATGGTTCAAATGTGGACGAGAACTCAAATACAGGTGATAACGCAAATGATAATCAAGAACAAGACGAAGAAGTGAAAGTAACGTTCTTTAACACATCTGCTGAAGTAAATGAGATATTCGAAAACTTATTTACTGAATATCAAGATTTAAATCCAAACGTAACAGTTGAATTAATCCCGACACCAGTAGGTGGAGCTCAAATAGAAAAGTTCCAGTCACTATTAGCATCCGGAACTCCTGCTACTGTTGCAAACCTTGATGCCGGAACAATTCTACAATATAAGGATAAATTCCTTGAATTAGAATCTGAAAGAGAGAAGTATGAGGAATTAACAAAACCAGGAACTGTTGACCGTGTTATGCTTGATGGGAAATTTTTAGGGGTACCTTGGACTTCACAAGGATATGGACTACTATACAATACTAGAGTCGTAGAGGAAGCAATTGGGGGAGAGTTTGACCCATCTACAATAAGAACTCGTGATGATTTGGAGAGTTTATTTGAAGAAATAGATGCTGCAGGAACAGCTCCGATTATTATTCATGGAGCAGATTGGTCAATTGGTGCACATTATTCAGGACTAGCCTATGCTTTGCAATCTAAAGATATTAACGAAAATTTAGATTTTTTGCAAGAATTGAAAAATGGAAATGTTGAATTATCAGAAAATGCGCAATTTAGTGGTATAATGGATACTTTTGACTTATTAATGGAATATAATTTAAGAAAAGATGACCCGCTTGTATCTGATGTTAACTTGGATGGTGCAGATTTTGCTAATGGTGAGTCAGCATTTTATTTCATGGGTGATTGGGCTTGGTCTATAATAGGTCAACTAGAGGGAAGAGACGACGAATTTGGTGTAATACCTGTTCCAATTAGCAATAATCCTGACGATTATGGGAATAGTCAGGTTGCATTTAGTGAGCCCAAACTATTCGCCATTGATGATACAGAATCTACTGAAGCGCAGCAAGAGGTTGCTAAGGATCTAATAGAATGGATGTTAACGAGTGAAGAGGGGCAAACAGCGATTATTTCCGAAATGGGCTTGAATATGCCATATACTGATTTGAAAGCAGAAAGTTCTAATGTTATCTCTAATAGTGTTGCAGAATTTGCTGATCGAGGAGATATTATAAATATTGGCGTTATTAATCACTTTCCAACGGATTGGTGGTCAAATGTAGGTGCATCAATGCAAAAGTACCTATCTAACAATATAGAACGCGAAGAATTATTTAATGAAATAGAAGACTACTGGGAGTCTACTAAATAATATATAAATTTTCAAAGTGTGGAAAAGACTTCTTTTCCACACTTTGTTAAAGGAGTAACTGTATGAGACAAAACAAAAAACTCAAAAATTTTGGTACCTTCTTGTTATTTGGAGGACCTACATTATTTATTTTTTCAGCCGTTATCGTTATTCCATTTATTTTTGGATTATATTTAACCTTTACAAACTGGAGTGTTGCAACAGGAGATAATACCTTTGTTGGGTTAGGTAATTACGTTGAAGTATTTACTGACGATGGTTTTCTTACGTCCTTCTGGTTTACAATAAAATATGTTATAGCTTGTTTAATATTTGCTAATCTATTTGCCTTTTTTATAGCTTTAGCACTTACAAGTAAAATTAAAGGTCAGGGTTTATTGAGAACTGGTTTTTTCACACCTAATTTAATTGGAGGTATAGTGTTAGGTTATTTATGGCAAATATTATTTTCTCGCGTTCTTCCGTTTTTAGGTGACCAATACGGATGGGCGATGTTTGAAAAATCCTGGTTAGGAGATCCGGATAAAGCGTTTTGGGCACTTGTGGTTGCTACAGTTTGGCAACTAATAGGTTATCTTGTCATTATATATATGGCAGGCTTTGCAAGTGTGCCTAAAGATGTTTTAGAAGCTGCTAGTATTGATGGAGCAAATTATTTTCAGGGTTTACGAAAAATTATATTACCTCTTTCCATTCCGTCAATTATTATATGCTTCTTTTTAACAATTACACGAGCATTCTTAGCATATGATATTAACTTATCTTTGACTGATGGTGGTCCTTATAATTCCACACAGATGGTGTCTTATCATATCGTTCAAAAAGCCTTTTTATCTAACGATTATGGTGCAGGACAAGCCGAAGCAATCGTCCTTTTCCTTGCGGTAGCACTTATTGCGATAACACAGACATATATACTTAAGAAACGGGAGGTAGAGGCTTGATGGTTAAAAAGAATAATAGTCTTGCAGCGATTTTAAAAATAATAGTTTTATACATCACTCTTCTCATCATTTTATTACCTTTTCTCATTATAGTAATGAATTCTTTTAAAACAACACAAAAGTTCATTGAAAGTCCATTTTCATTACCTAAATCATTTGATTTTTCCAATTACATTGAAGCGTTTCAAAGTATGAACTTTATGCAAGGCATTACTAACTCGCTGATATTAACAGTTGGAAGTATTATTGTCATTGTATTTTTTTCTTCTATGACAGCATATTTATTTGCTCGGTTTAAATGGAAAATTAATAGTATTCTATTCTTTTGTATATTGTCTTCAATGGCGCTTCCATTTCAAGTATTAATGATTCCGCTTGTTATTTTATATGGCGAAATGGACCTTTTAAATATGCGTCCCTCTTTAATGTTTATGTATGTCGGATTTGGATTACCTTTAGGTGTATTTATTTTTCATGGTTTTATTAAAGGGATTCCTTATGAATTAGAGGAAGCAGCATTTATTGAAGGTTGCTCAAGGTTAAGAACTTTCTTTGTTGTAGTTTTGCCATTGTTAAAACCTGTTATGGTGACGCTGATTATATTAGAGGTTCTTATAATTTGGAACGATTATCTGTTAGCAAGTTTAATAGTACAATCACCTGAACTTAGAACGTTGCCATTATCTGTATTTAACTTTTTCACAGCCTATTCTGTTGACTATGCACCACTAATGGCTGGATTACTGATGGCAATGATTCCTGTATTACTTTTATATTTAGGACTACAAAAACATATTATTCAAGGGATTGTAGATGGGGCGCTAAAATAAAGAGATGAGAAACTGGAATGTGTTAAAAAATAGTTCATAGCTTGGAGATTAACTATTCTATGTTCAGCCGAATATTTTAAAATAAAGAATTGAGGAAAAAAATGACAGTAACGATTAAAGATCTTGCAGAAAAGGTAGGTGTAACCGTTACTACTATTTCTAGGGTATTAAATAACCGTGGTTATATAAGTGATGATCTTAGGAAGAGAGTACAAGAATCTATTAAAGAACTCAATTATCAGCCCAATGAATTGGCTAGGTCGTTATCTAGAAAAAAATCAAATATTATTGGGTTAATAATTCCGGATGTATCTCACCCTTTCTTTTCAGAGTTAACAAAACATATCGAGTATTATGCATATGAACAAGGTTATAAGATACTCTTATGTAATTCCTTGCTGAATAAGGATAAAGAAAGAGAGTATATAGACTTATTAAAGGCGAGTCAAGTAGATGGGATTATCATGGGGAGCCAAACAATAAGTGTAGAAGATTTTGAACTAATTAATCTACCTATTATAACAATTGACCGTAAAATTTCTGATGAAATACCATATATATGCTCAGATAATTATGATGGTGGGAAAAAAGCGACTGAATTACTCATTGAGAAAAAATGTAAAAAAATCGCACATATAAGTGGTAATCTACAATTAAATCTATTAGCAAAACAAAGACATGAGGCCTTTGTAGATCAAGTGGTCAGAAATGGAATTGAATATGTTGTGGTAGAAACTGATATTAATGGCTTTGATTTAAAAGATTGTGAAAATTTAGTGCATAAGTTATTCCTTGAGCATCCTGATTTAGATGGAGTATTTGCAAGCAGTGATATTATAGCAATGCAAGTTATTAATGAATGTAATCAATTAGGGTATTTAATCCCCGAGCAAATAAAGGTTGTTGGGTACGATGGGATTGCACAAGGATATATTCGAAATTATATGATTACAACAATAGAACAACCTATTAGAGAAATGGGTCAAAGGGCAGTAGAGAATCTAGTACAACAAATATTAGATACAAACCCTCCTTTGGAAACAATTTTACCGGTAAAATTATTGGAAAGGGAAACTACCTGATGATGGTCAGACAGTAAGTTGAAGATATGGAGTAAAATAAATGAATCCTCAAAGAAGTTATGGAGACTGCAATAAGTCACAATTGTGATGATCTTAGACTTCAAAATACTGGGGACAAGCTCATATGTGGTGACTACAATACTGAGGTAAAGGGAATAGTTACTACATTTATGGCTACGGTTGATGTCATTAAACAGGCAATAGAAATAGGTGCGAATTTAATTATTACACATGAACCAACCTTTTATACTGGTAATGATGAACTAGATTGGTTATAAAATGATCCTTTATACCTTTCGAAGAAGAAATTAATAGAAGATAACAATATAGCTATATGGCGTTATCATGAATACATGCATTTAGGCAAAGCTGATAAAATCTACGATGGATTAATAAAGAATTGAACTCGGAGGATAAAGCACCACAACAAAGTGACAACTCTGCTATTTCAATTGTTAATAGTAATCCATCAGAACTAAACAGATCGATGAAAGATAAACTATCAATATATGAGATTGAGTGTAAAACTTTGTCTGATTTGGCAAGATTATTCAAGGAAAAATTATCAATGGACGTTATACAAATAGTGGCATGGATTCGTGAACATAATGTAGACGTAGTGGTTTGTGGTGAAATATTAGAGTGGACCCTTTGTGCATATATTAATGATGCTAAAATGCTAGTTCTCAATAAAGGGATGATAGTTCTTGGACATTGAACGAAGTGAAGAATGGGGTGTGAAATACATGCAAGAGTGGCTTAAGTCACTGGTGAAAGACATTCCTGTAACCTTTGTTGATGCAAAAGAACCGTTTATTTATTTGTAATAGTAAGCTATAACATAGAATATAAATGCTATGACTTATAAAAGGAGAGAGCATAATGGCAATGTTACAGGTTAATTTTCATTCAAACGCCTTACAAAGAGAAGTAGTATTTAATGCTATTATCCCAATAGATACTATGGAGATACCTGGTAGACAAAAAAATAACCAAGAGCCTTTAAAAGCACTGTATTTGTTACATGGTTATTCAGGGGGTTTAACTGATTGGATTAGCTTTAGCAAAATACGAGAGTTATCAGACAAGTATCTTGTTGCAGTCTTTATGCCTGCAGGAGAAAATCATTTTTATATCGATGATGAAGATAGAAGGGCGTTATACGGAGAGTATGTTGGAAATGAACTTGTAAAGTATACACGAGAGTTATTTCCATTATCACACCGTAAAGAAGATACATTTATTGGTGGGTTT
Organism: Aquibacillus saliphilus; assembly: GCF_020404745.1. Lineage (GTDB taxonomy): Bacteria > Bacillota > Bacilli > Bacillales > Amphibacillaceae > Aquibacillus > Aquibacillus saliphilus. Next base: position 198,845 of record NZ_JAIZAP010000003.1, on the reverse strand, counting down.
TCTATGGGTGGATATGGTGCAATTCGCAATGGATTAAAATATGCCGATAACTTTGGTCGAATTATTGCTTTATCTTCAGCGCTTATTACATACAAAATACATAATGCAAGTACCGACTATGATGATGGTGTCGGCAATTATAAATATTTTAAAAGTATCTTTGGTGATTTAACGCAGCTTCAGGGGAGTGATAAAGATCCTGAGGCATTGATAAATAATTTGAAAAATACAAATACGTGTATACCTAGTATCTATTTGGCTTGTGGTACAGAAGATTTCTTGTTAGATGTTAATCATAAGTTTCGTGATTTTTTACAGTCAGAAAAAGTAGAACATTCTTATTTGGAATCACCAGGAGAACATTCATGGGAGTTTTGGAACGAGTATATAGAAAAGGCATTATCATGGGCGATTCCAACAGTTCGAAATTAGATGAATAAAAATATTCATGAACAAATAATTAAGAGTAATCAAATGCCCATCAATTCCGATAGATGGGCATTATTTGTAGACATTATGAAAAAAAGATAGGAATTGAATAAAAAGGGTGGATATTATTTGGATTTCAGAACTGAACTCGCAATGAAGTTAATTGTATATTGTGATCAAGAATTAGAAATTGGCCAAACTTATACAGGTGTTCGCAGAGTAGTGCCGATAATTGGTGGTACATTCGAAGGGCCAGGTGTAAATGGAATTGTGTTACCTGGAGGAGCGGATTGGAATCTAACAAGGTCTGATGGAACTGGTGAAGTCTGGGCAAGATATACACTACAAGCCAATGATGGAGCACTTATCTCAGTGATTAATCAAGGCAAAAGTTATATTAAATCATTGACAAAAAAGAACGACAAAATGGGTACTCCTGAAGAGGATGTATATATATATACTACACCTAGCTTTGAAGTATCTGGTGAAAAGTATAGTTGGTTAAATACTAATATGTTTATTGGTACATTAGAACCTCATCCTAAGGGTGTGCAATTGCATTTCTTTAGAATAGTTTAATTATAGATTAGTAGAAGTTTTGACCGGGATTTTTTTAATATGGAAAACTATTAGGAGTATAAGAATGCTAGGCAGTCTGCTTTCGTAAGAAAAACTATGAATTCACTTAAAAACCATTTTGAAATATTATATGCAAACAATGAGATTAGAATGAAATCAACGTTGTTAACAAATAGAGAGCCTATCCAACCATAAAAATAGTAACCATATATTATTAATTGGTGAGTTTTAGGTAGAAGTCCATTCGAGAAAAAGGAGAAGTGATTGAACATTATGACAATTGATAATAATTCCATAAAAAAAACATATAGACATAATTACCATCTCATGCCGGAACGTGGTTGGATGAATGATCCAAATGGATTTTCTTATTTTAATAATGAATATCACCTTTTTTATCAGCACTATCCATATGATACGAAATGGGGACCTGCGCACTGGGCACATGCAGTCAGTACAGATTTAATAAAATGGAAGCCTAAAGGTATTGCTCTGACACCGGGTGAGGAATACGACAAGAATGGTGTTTTTTCTGGGTCAGGAATTCAAATTGGTAGAGAGCATTGGTTATATTATACGGGACATATTGATTCACTTCTTGATACTAAATATGACTCAGACTTGAAAAAGAAACCATCCACTGTTGAGGGTAAAGAAACTAATTCCTTTATTAGACAGGTCCAGTGTCTAGCAAAGTCTGTAGATGGGTTAACTTATCATAAATATGAACATAATCCTGTAATTTCATCTAATCAGATCCCGTTAGAATTTAGAATAGAGGATTTCCGTGATCCAAAGATTTGGGTGTACAAGAGTAAATTCTATATGGTGGTTGGTGCTAGCAGTAAGAAGAATGTAGGATATGTGTTATTCTATACCTCAATAGACGGATTGAACTGGCAGTTTTTAAATAAGTTAACACTTGGTAAGGATTATGGAACAGTATGGGAGTGTCCAGATTTTTTTGAACTGGAAGGAAAGCATGTATTACTAATTTCACCTCAGGAAGTAAATCGCGTTGATAATCATAATAAAAACATCCATACTACTATGGCTTTAATCGGATTACTTAATTATAATACCGGTGAGTTTGTTGTAGAATTTGAGCAAGAACTGGACCAGGGATTTGATTTTTACGCGCCACAATCTCTTTTAACAAAAGAGGGTAAACGTGTCCTAATTGCTTGGATGAATATGTGGCATGAAAAGTACATTTTGCATGAGTTAGGGCATGGGTGGAATGGTTCAATGACAATTCCTAGGGAACTATCATTAAAAAATGGAGAGCTTTTTCAAAAACCATATCAGAAAATTGAAGGTTATCAAAAAAATAAAATTGAATTTTATAATCTTTCCTTAGATGGAGAATACGATGATAAAAGTCTATATGGAAATAGTCAGCGAATAGATATTCAATTTGACATGCAAAATAGTCATAAACTTGCCTTCGAATTGTTCAAAGGTAAACGTGAAGGGTTGCTATTGACCTTTGATAAGAATCGCAATGAGTTAACCTTAGATCGTAAAAAATCAGATTATGCAATTGAGTATTTAACAGCTAACGATTGTACTAGAAGCCAGTTTATAGATTTATCTAAACCAATTTCCTTAACAATTTTATTAGATGTTTCATCGATTGAAATTTTTGTTAACGATGGTGAACAAGTATTTACCTCTTTGTTTTTTTCAAAAGAACTAGGGGAGCGGGTAGTTATTCATTCTGAAGGTAAGACTATTTTTAAAAAATTGATAAAATGGGAGATTGAATAGAGTTTGGATGATGTGGCATAAGTATAAGATTAGCCCTTGTTGCAAGAATGAGCTATATGGAAGGAATAAAGAAGAAAAACGGAAAAAAATGCTAGAAAGTTAATTAAATTTCCTAAATTAATATAAGACAGACAACCCCTGTATCGATTTTTTGTTGGATGCTAACATTTTGCTAATATAGAGGTTGTTAACGGAGGCTTCTCATAAGTTCAGCGAACTTTTGAGAAGCCTCTTTCTTTAATTCTTTCGTAACATGGAGATAAACATTTTCGTAATCTGATCATCCGAATGGCCAAGTCGTTCCATTATTTGTTCGAGTGAGACACCAGCCTCAGCAAGTAGTGATGTATGCGTATGGCGTAAAGAATGTGGTGTGAATCAGGATTTAATCCTGAAATTCCATCACAGAATATTTGGGATTCTTGTCATAAATAGGCAGAATTATTAAAAAAATACAAATTTTATATACAATTAATTACTATTTTACCTTTATATGTGGTAATATTTCATAGTTAGTAACACCTATATTAATGCTATAACTAAATAGAAAGGTAAAAAAACTTATGGATCCTTTACTTAATTCCGAACCACAATTAAGTCATGAATATAACAAACACTATATTCCAGTGAAAATAAAGTTTTTGATAAGTCATCTATTTTCTTTGTTATGGATGAGTCTTTCTATTTATCTTGCTCTTCCTTGGTTAAAAGATCTCTCGCATATTGTATCGTTTCCAATCGCCTTGTTAATTATTGGTGGTATTTCATACATTCCGGGATATATGAATGCCTTTTTACTTATGAGCTTAATTTTAGATCGCCAGCCTCTTCTTAAAACTGAATTTCCTAATGATGAGATTACAATGCTTATTGCTGCTTACAACGAAGAAGACAAAATTTTTCAGACTTTAAAGTACATAAATGAACAAGACTACAAGGGAAAAATAAAGGTATTTGTTATCAATAATTGTTCAACCGATCAAACTGTTCAGGAAGTATTAAAAGCCAATAAAGAATTAAACATTAAAATTGAGTTACTTAATGAAAACGCCCCTGGAAAATTCCATGCATTAAATCGTGGACTGAAGGTTGTTACAACTCCTTATGTCATTACGGTTGATGCAGATACTCTGCTTCATCCATCGTCCATTCGTTATCTTGTATCACGAATGAAATCTAGCCCAAAAGATGTTTGCGCTGTTGCCGGATCAGTTCTTGTGAAAAACAGCAGAGATAATTTATGGACAAAAGTTCAGGAATGGGATTATTTCTTAGGAATTGCATCTATTAAAAGACTTCAAGGCCTTTACCAAGGAACCTTAGTTGCCCAAGGCGCTTATAGTCTATATAAAACAGAATGTGTGAAAGAAGTCGGCGGTTGGCCTGATGCCATAGGGGAAGATATTGTTTTAACGTGGCGGTTACTTGAGAAAAAGTGGAAAGTTTATTTTGAACCATTAGCTGTTTCTTTTACGGAAGTTCCTGGCTCCTTAAAACACTTCGTTACTCAACGGGCAAGGTGGGCAAGAGGCATGATAGAAGGGCTAAAGGAAATAAAGCCTTGGGAACACTCTCAAATTTATGTTAAATATTTAACCGGAATTAATTTACTTATGCCTTATTTAGACATCGTCTATACTCTTTGTTGGATTCCAGGACTTATATTGGCTTTTTTCGGTTATTACTGGATTGTTGGTCCAATGACACTTCTGGTTTTACCCTTAACACTTGTTAGTTATAGCATTCTTTATTTCTATCAAAGAAATTTTGTATATAAACCTTTAAAACTGCGAATCCGAAAAAATTTTGCGGGATTTATTTTTTTCATTCTTTGTTATCAAATAATCATGTCTCCTGTGTCCGTGTACGGTTATATACAAGAAGTTTTTAAATTAAAAAGGCAGTGGAAGTGATTAAGTATTTTTTAGGGGGACTATTTGCACCCTTATTTTTTCTATATTCCTTAAGTTATGAAACAGTTCTTATTCAACCAAAAGTGTGCTTTCCATGTAACATGGGTTAGGCTATTTCCATTTTAGGGCCAAATTATTGAATAGAGAATTATTAACATCTCAAATATTTTCACAGTTCTATTAGCGAACTTTTAAAGGCACTGTAATCAATATAGTGAAATTATAGTATTAAGGGTAGTAGAAAACTTGGAAGAAGGGGATTAACAATGATACGGTACAACAAATGGTGCCAGCTAAATAAAATACACCTATGTGCTGTCTTCTGTATCATGATACTGTTGCTGTTACCTCTATCAGTCGAGGGATCTTCTGAAGAAAACCGTATCGTTCTCGGCCCTCACTTCGATGTGTTTCACGATTCCTCGAATAAAGTGACGATTGAAGATCTGATTGACGGGACGTATGATCAAAACTTTATACCAAGCACTCAAAAATATGCTTTTTTTTGGCATACCACTGATACGATCTGGCTTCGGCTGCCACTTAATGAACTAATTCAAGGAAACACGAGTGGCTACTTGATAGAAGGCATTGACAAACAAGATCACGTCAATGTGTATTTTGTCAAAGAAGACGGCACTTACACCTTTCAAGAAGGAGGCATTGCCGGGCTTGATAGCCAACCAATCCGGTACCGCTCTAACTTGTTTACTGTTGAAGAGCCGGATGTACAAGATGTGTATATTGCGCTTTCCGGTGAATTGCCACTCATGTTCAGTTCTATTCTGTATACAAATAAAAGCTTTCTTGAAAGCGTCATGACGTATAAGTTTTCGATTGGGTTATTTTACGGTTTTGTGTTGGCACTCATGCTGTATAATTTGTTCTTGTTTTTTTCTCTCAAAGAAAAAGCGTATTTTTACTATGTGTTATATATGCTCAGCTTTTTGGCGTACCAAGCTACTATGAATTCATTTGATCTTGAACTTGTTGGCCGTGTTTTTCCGGACTGGTTACTGTTTCGAACATTGCCGATGAGTTGCAATTTACTGGCTTTCTTTATGATTTTATTTGGCAAAGAATTTCTAGAGCTAAAAAAACATTTGCCGAAACATAACCGTGTGCTGAACATCTTTTTATGGCTCACCATTTTTGCGCTGTTATCAGTTTTTACCGTGCCAAACCTTGAAGCAGTAAATAATGTGACTACCTCTCTTACCGTAATCGTGTTAGCTTTTCTTTGGTTCTCAGGTTTAACTATGCTATTGAAGGGTTTCAAAATGGCTCGCTTCTATATGGTCGGTTGGACGGTATTGCTTGGGTCGATGCTAATTCAAGGCTTCGGCTTTTTAGGGTGGATTCCGTTTCATCCGGGTCTCTATGAAAATTTACCTGCCATCGCTGCCTGCTTTGAAGCGGTTTTTCTCTCATTAGCACTTGGTGATAAGATTAACTTAATGAAAAAAGAAATGAACAACAAACTAGAAGAAAAAGTACAGGAGCGGACTAAACAACTCGAAGAAGCAAAACAAAGGCTAGAACAGCTCGCCAATACAGACCGCCTCACAAAGATTTCAAACCGAATGAGTCTTGATTTTGAGTTGGATAAACAGCTACAGGAGGCCAAGACAAATGGAACGCCTCTATCACTTATTTTGCTAGATGTGGATAACTTCAAAGCTGTCAATGACCAGTTTGGCCATCAAGTTGGTGATATGGTACTCAAGGAAACAGCAAACCTCTTAAAAGAAAATATTCGCAAAACCGACATGGTCGGACGCTGGGGTGGAGAGGAATTTTTAGTGATTTCCCCTAATAGAGAAACAGTTGAAGCACTGGAGCTTGCTGAGTGTCTCAGGCAACATCTTGAAGCCCATTCTTTTTATGAAGTCGACCAAACAACTGCCAGTTTTGGCGTAGCCACTTACATAGAAGGTGATACACATAAATCCTTGTTATCTCGCTGTGATAAAGCGTTGTATGATGCAAAAGAAAAGGGTCGAAACCTGGTCGCTGTCCAAAAGCTCTTATGATTAATGATCGTCGCATTTTTTTAATCTGTTGGACCGACCAGCACAACTCAATTGGATAGAATTCACGAATGCCTTTAACATAAGCTCTCACAGTACTTCCACAGACCAATAGGTTGAGATATATCTGCGCTTTCTCCCCAGATATGGTTAATCATGTTTCATTCAAATAAATTATTTCGACTCGATGTAAAATTCTATTTAACGGATACATAAGTTGTCTATAAACAATATTGACCCTATTCACTCTTTAAAATATACTTAAAATATTAATGTTAGACCTATAAAGAGAACATTCTTATTATTAATAGATAGAGTATATGCCCCGCTAGAGAGGAGTTGTGACTTGAGTTGGACAAAGAAACTATTTATATTGGTCACGATTGTTTTAATTATTGGTTTGGTCGCTTATTATTGGACTGTTTTACATGAAGATACTGTAGTCAAAAAAGGAGAGGTTAACCTTTCGCAAACGCACTTTTTTGAGAATGGTCTTATTGAACTGAATGGAGAATGGGAGTTTTACTGGGAAGAATTGTTAAGACCTGAAGATTTTGAGAAACAAAATGAAAATATAGATTATACACTTGTTCCAGGAAATTGGAGTCGAGATTTTCATGGTAATCAGTATGAAGATAAAGGTTTTGCGACTTACCGAATGGTAATAAATGAAATTCCTGATGAAGTATATTTCGGTTTTAAAAAATCAAATATTCGTAATGCGAGTAAAGTCTACATAAATGGAGAAGTAGTTTTAGAGGATGGGCATGTTTCAAAATCTTTTGAAGATAGTGTGCCAGGAAATAATTCGGAAATTATTTATTTTGAAATGGATACTAAAACGGCTGAAATTATTGTCCATGCATCCAATCATGAATATATTGTTGGTGGTATTGCTAAACCACTTCTATTTGGTTTGCAGCAAAAATTAGTAAGCCATCAGCAACAAACTATTATGTTTGAATTTGCTATGATATTAGTAGTGTTTATGGTTGGTATATTTTATCTTATTTTGTTCTTTACAAGCAGGTACTACCGTATGATGGAACCCGCAACTTTTGTGTTAGCGCTAAGTTGCTTATGCTTTGGTGCGATGGGGAGTATGTATAGTGAACGTATTATTACTGTTATGTTTCCAGACCTCACATTGAACTCAACCTTCCGATTTGGCCATATCCTTAATGCTTTATCAGTCATATTTGCATTAAATGTTGTTAATAAAATTAATGATGCTTTTCTGTCGAACCGAATGAAATCTATTCTTTCTGCCATCTTTGGTTTTTTCATTATTTTTGTATTAACTTTACCGTTAAATCTTTATTTGAGCTCATTAAATTTTTATTTGTTATTTGTCGTAGCTATGTTTTTATCGATTTGGATAAAAGTCTTCCTTATGTTCTTTAAAAAACCAGATAAGGGGATGGAACAAATTGAGCATGTTACGCTTATTGTTGCGATATTTGCTGTGTTTTTATTTTGGTTTGATGTTATGCTCTATAGTTTTGGCATAAAAGCAGATATGGTAATCGCTTTTTGGTGTATGGCGATTTTTAGCCTCGCAATAGCCTCGCTACTAATCTATCGATATACGCTGTACTACAAAAAAAGTGAAGAACTCTCCAAAGAATTACTTCGCACTTTAGAAGTATTAACAGAGAAGTCTAATCAGGTTCGAGAAAATGAATTAGCGTTTTTACAAGCTCAAATTAAACCGCATTTTTTGTTTAATGCTTTAAATGTAATTTCATCTATGATATTACATCGTTCAGATCAAGCATATGAGCTAGTGTTATCCTTGAGTGATTATTTGCGTGCGAAATTTGATTTTTATAATAAAGAGAAATGGATCAGTATCAGAGATGAATTAGGTTTCATCTATTCCTATCTTGCTATTGAAAAAGCTCGTTTTGAGGAACGAATAAAGGTCGATGTTCAGTTGGAAGATGATATAGATTTTGTTGTACCGCCGTTATTAATTCAACCATTAGTCGAAAACGCGGTTAGGCACGGTGTAAATATGAAAAAAGAAGGGGGTACAGTTTCCATTCGTATTACGAAATTAACACAAGGTCATCTTATCAAGGTGAGTGATGATGGAGTAGGAATGACTAATGAAAAGTTACGAGATATATTAGATCAAACATTTTCCAATGAGGATGGAATTGGATTGCAAAATATTCAAAATCGTATGCATCGTTTATTCGGGAAGGGATTACAAATTGAAAGTTCACTAGGAGAAGGAACAACGATTTCAGTGATAATACCTGATCGGAGGATATACCAAAATGAAATTACTCATGATAGACGATGAACGAATGGCGATTGAACACCTAAAAACAATTCTTGAAAAAAGTCAGCAAGTGGAACTGAATGACTTAGCAACTTTTGTATCACCAAGCGACGCTTTACAGTGGGCTCAAACAGAGCACGTGGATGTAGCATTTGTGGATATTGAAATGCCGGAAATGAATGGATTGGTTTTAGCAGAAAAATTGAAAACCATTCAGCCTCACCTTGAAATTATCTTTGTCACAGCTTTCCAAGAATATGCGTTGGAAGCGTTTAAACAATATGCGTTAGACTATTTGCTTAAACCAGTTCGCCCCGAGCGAATGTTAACCACATTAAATCGAATCTATACTAGAGTGGAAGAGAAAAAAACATTGGCAAAATCTCTTGAAATGTTTTCGATTCATTTACTAGGAAACTTGATTATTCAAAAAGGGAATCAAGATATCGATTTGAAATGGCGTTCTGGTAAAGTAAAAGAGTTATTTGCTCTTTTATTGCATTTTCGCCGAAAACCGATTTCTAAATTTGATATTATTGATTATATTTGGCCGGATTTTCCAGATAAGAAAGCATTTACTCACTTACATATGACCATTTATCGATTGCGACAATTATTACAAACACACCAATTAAATGTAGTGATTAAATTTCAAGATGAGTCCTATCAATTAAGTTTAGGCACAGAAATTGTGGTTGACGTTGATCAGTGGCATCAACATTTAAAACGATATCCTACTGTGACCTCCGATAATTTGAAAGTATGTATGGACGCTCTACACATAAAACAGGGACGCTATATGCAGAATCTGGATTATAACTGGGCGAGTAATGAACAAGCCTATCTTGAAAAAAGTTATACGAATCGATTAATTGACATCGCTCGCTTACTGTCAAAATCAAAGCACTATGATGAAGCGATACAATATTATGAAGAAGCATTTCAATTAAATGATTATGATCAGCAAATAATGATCGAGCTATTTGAGTTGTATGCTCTAAAACATCGCTATGCCGATATTGAGAGATTCTATAAAGAGGTCAAGTATATTTATCAAGAAGAGCTTGTAACTCCAATGAGTAAGATGATTGAACGTTGGTATCGAAATTGGCAGAAAAAATTGGAATAAGCCTATATATATTGAAAATGTAGTCCTATGGTTATGTAGGACTACATTTTTTATGAGCAAAATTATCTAAACTAACTTTAATATGCCAAATATATGTGTGTTTTGTGGGGATTTAGACTTATGTTAAGTCTATGTTAAGTGCTAATAAATATAATTAATGTAGAAAAAAGCAGAAGAATTAGAAAAAAAGGAGAAAAAACTCAGTTACATTTTTTGAATTTTTTTATTTTTCTAATATTTGTTTAAGAACGATGATTTAAGGTGCAGAGAGTTTGGTTATATATTTGTAACTAGGAAAGTTATTGATAATACCTATGACAGGTAACACCTTAATCAAACAAAAATTTATTTAACTGGTCTATTAAAATTATTGAGGGGAGAAATAAATAAAAAACATTTTAATCTGAGTTATTTAAGTGAAGGAAACATTAGGTACAAATAGTATCTTTATGAATTTAAGGAAAAAGATTTAACAATTTAATAGATTAGTAATTTTTTAGGATTTTCTAAACTTAAATGTATTTCTATTTATTTTACTGGGGGGAAAATGATGAGTAGTTATCACTCTGAAATCGAAATGGTAAATGAGAGTCGTAAACTAAAACATAAACGTAGAAGAATCATGAAGCGATCTCATTCATTAGCAAAACTATTTTTTATTGCAACGCTTATATTCACCACACTTGCTTCAAGTTATGGGAGTTCGACTATTTTTGCGCAAGATAATGTTGTGGATCGTGATACAAGTGGGGATTTTGATTATAATCCGGTGTTAGGTGAGGATGTACAAGTAGATCCCAATTTTGAGGTTAATGCAGGTGAGGGAGATGTCTTTTCAGAAGGGAATATACGTTTTGAAATTTCTGATGGACATGTGGAATCAGAAAGGTTCTTTATTCCAGAGAATTCTCAAGTGCAACTAGATGGATCAACATTAATTTATAGTGATGGAGAATTTTTATTAGATGGTGTACCTGTAGCTGCTGTGAATGCCACAAATAATGGAGATGGGACAGCACTTCAAATCGATTTATCCGCTCCACTTGAAAATGGGGATTTTGAAAAAGAATTAGAGGGTAATGAGGTTCAAGACTGGACAATTAATGATACGAGTGAACATCCTACCAACAAGGGTACTACAATCAATCAAATTTGGTTAGGGGATTTAGCGACTAAAACAAAAGGAAACTCTTATCGGAATTTTACTAATAATGGAGATGGGACATATACTGCAACAGGTCCGAATGATGAGTACACGTATCAGACTGATGTTGATTATAGTGGTATTGTAAGAAGTGGTGTAGCTGCAAGTATAGAAGGTAATGAAGTATTATTTAGTGGTAGTCAAGGAACTCTTGTAAAAGGTTTGATAGATGATAATGGTAATAATCGACTTGAGCTTGGATTTAAGTCCGGCAGTATCGATAGTAATGCCTCTGGATACGGGAGCGTATTTCGCATAGAAGCATGGAGCACGCCGTTTCAAGCGAAAGCTGGAGATGCATTATACTTTGATTGGCGAGCTTTCACAGTTCCAAATGATACAAGTAACTACGATGATTTCGAAGTGTATGGCTTTATTGTTGATGACGAGGGCAATCATACAGAGATCTTGTATGGTCGTGGTAAAGATAAGAAATGGACAACTGTGCAAAAAGAAATCCCAGAAGATGGCCAGTACCAATTCCGTTTTGTTTCTGGTTCGTTTGACCAAACAGATGGTGGAAAACTAGGAGCTACTTTATGGATTGATAACGCACGTGTGGTTAGTAATAAAGTTGTGAAAGATGTTGTTGATGCTATTGGGCAAATGGTCCATTATCAAAATCCGCTGTATAGTGGCGACCGAAACGTTAACATAAGTCTAATGAAGGAAAACGGTGAAACTAGCGAATTAGTAGATCCCGATGTAACAATTAGGATGATGACCCAAGAAGAAGCAGCTGATTGGTTAAAGTCTAATCTTTCTATCTTAACACCGAATGAAGGTACATTAGTGTATGATGCCAACACATTAGTAACGATCACTGGAGACACTAAAGAATATTCAGCTGTGAATGTGTCAATTGATGATCCAAATAATCAGGAAGTATTTAATGGGCAACCAACTGTGGGTGAAGATGGGAATTGGACAATTGATTATCAAGGAAATTTAATCAAGGGTGACTACACGATTATAGCGACTGCTACTAAGGGTGGCGCGACGTCAGATGCAGTTACAAGAATTTTCACATTGGTGGATACTTCTGAACTTGAAAATTATATTGAGGACGACATACCGGGAATTGTTACAGATGAAGAGGATTATCAAAACGGCTGGTCTGAATATCAAACAAAGTTAATCAATTCTCAAGATTTACTTGATAGGATTGGAAACGAGTCTTCAACGCCGACACAAGCAGCAGTTGATCAAGTATTACAGGAACTTAGAGATGCTGTAGCAGCGCTTGAAAAACATGCACCAATTGAAACAGTACCTGCCACCTATGAACATGGTGGAAATGAAATTGTTATTGAATTTGATAAACCGGTTACATTAACGAATTCTACAAATCCTGAAGAAGGATTTACGGTTTCGGTGGATGGAACAAACTATCCGGTTCTAGATGCTGTTATGAATGGGAATTTAGTTACATTAACAGTAGATCATGAGCTAGATAGTGACGCTAAAAAAGTCCAAGTTAATTATGATGAAACAACCGGTAGTCTTTACGGTGATGAACAAAACGGTTCGGCAGATGAGGCGTTTAGTATTATTGCTACAGACGAATTTGGTGCTGGGTTACAGATAGTTAATACTATTGGAAATACTGATGATAGAACACCAAGATTTAATGGTTCTGTTCACACTAATGCAGACAGTGTGAGATTAACTATTAAATATCAGGATCATGAGGTTGTTGCGGGATTTGAAAATGTTGAAGCTGATTTAGAATCAGGTAAATGGACATATACAGTCCCAAATGATTTTGCTTATGGTGGTTATACTGTTGAGGTCACCGCAACTAACGATGATGGTGGACCAAGAACAGTTACAAAATCAGAAACGTTTTTTATTGTTAATAAAGAAAATATTCAAGCAGAATATGATGCTGTAGATGGATTTGTAGAGGAAGATTATCGGTTAGGTTGGGATGATTTTGAAGAGGCAGTCCAGCATGCGGAAAGTGTAATAAATGATCCAACTGCTTTTCAAGATGACGTTGACCAAGCGATAACTAATCTTGAGGTCACTAGGAATTCGCTTGAAAAACATGCACCAGTTGTAGAACGTGCATCTTACTATCATGGACACAATAACATCTATGTAGTGTTTGATAAAGACGTTATGTTTACTGATGAGGAAAGAGATCTAACCTCGGGATTCATTCTTTCGGTGGACGGCAAAGAAATGGACATTGTAGCGGTGGAGAGAATTAGTGAAGATTTAGATGGGAAGACTCAGGAGCTAAAACTTACCTTACCCGAAGGTGAAGAGTTATTAAGTGAAATTGAAGTGAAAGTAGACTATAGAGAATTAGACGGAAACTCCAATCTAAGTGGTGATGAAGAAAATGGAACGGCCGTAGAGGATTTTGAATTTGTAGCAAGCGATGATTTTGGCCTTGCATTGCAAATATCCAATCCAAATGCAATTACTGATGATACTACACCATCTATAGTAGGTACTGCCGATAAAAGTGCTGACAGTGCATCACTTACTATTATAGGACCGAATGGTGAAGATAGGGTTGTAGATCAAGACGAGTTAACCATCGGTTCCGATGGCACTTGGATATATCAAGTAGAGGAAAAACTTGCGCCGGGTGAATATGAAGTGGTTGTGACGGCATCTGAAGCAGATCGTGAAGATGTCATCAAGCATCATTCTTTTACCGTAGTGGATAAGGAAGATTTAATCAAATTAAAAGATATGATTGATAGCAAAAAATTAAAGGCAAATTTCTACACCGAGGGTACATGGAAAGAGTATTCAATTAAGTATTCGAATGCAGAGGGTGTGATTAATAATCCAAATTCAACACAAAGTGAAGTTGATTCAGCACTTAAGGAATTGAAATCAGCTTACGATGACCTTCTATTAAAAACTGTAAAAGATGCCCTAGATAAAGCTGAGATAGAAAAGAAACTAACTAATAAAACGAAAAAGGTTTATACAGATGCTGGTGGTTCTGAAAGTGATGATGCTTACAAAGATGTCAATAACGAACTAAACAAATTGGAAGAAGAGTTAAAAAAGAAGCCAGTTGAACTAGATTTAGACAAAATATTGTACCGTATTGATGAATTAAAAAAAGATAGAGAAAATTTAGAGCTAGCAACAGATCAATTGATTTCTGATCAATTGAAGGACGTTGCCCGTTTCTTAACAAGAGATACTGCTTTTACATTCAGTCAAGATGACACGTGGGAAAGTGTTACATTGAAATTCCTTATGTTATCTGAAGGACCTTATGATACAAAGATAACATGGTCATCAAGCCAGTCTAAGGTTATTTCATTAGATGGCTACAAAGCTACCACAACTCGCCATGGATCTGATAAATCAGTAATCTTAACAGCGACGATTTCAAAGGGTAATCAAAAGCTAGAAAAAACATTTCTGGTGATTGTCAAACAAGAAAACATTTCGAAAAAAATGAGTGAAACGACCAAACGGAATGCGAGTGTGGGAGTGAATAACAATACGTTGCCTACTCCATCGATTGAGCGAATTAATCTATTCACAAACGATAACCAACTTGTGAACAAAATTGACAAAATTATTGTGAATAATGAAATGGTTCCTGATGTTACTACAGGCACATTCTCGGTCTATTTACCAGATGATCAAGCAAACATCGCAGATGAACTAGCACTAGAAGTTACAGCTGATACCCTTAATAAATTAAAAGGCATTCTAGAATTGAAAACGGACCAAGCAACAATAGTTCTTAATCAATCAGAAGTTCAGAGATTGGCTGACAATGGTTTGGAGTTATTTTTCAGGATCGTACCATTAAGGGATGAAAGAGATAAAAATGAAGTTTCAAAACGAATGATGGCAGACCAATCTGTACTAGCAGAGGTCAATAAAGTAAGTGGAAGTGCTTCTGCAAAATTAGTAGGTACACCAAAAGAAATTGAAACGAATTATTCTGGGTATAAAACAGATATTATCTTACCTATAGGAGAATTTTATCATGATGGTCTTGATTTAGATCGCTTGCGTGTGTATATCGAGCATAGTGATGGAACGATTGATGTTCAAAAAGGAACGATCATTTATGAGAATGATACGCCGACTGGATATAAATTTTCGGTAGATAAGTTTAGTACGTTCACATTATTTGAAGTCGAAATTGTGGATGATTCAACTACAGATCCAAATGATTTGGATAATAATAATGAAGAGGATCAAGATGCAACAAGTGGAACTGATGATCATAAGAATGACCAAGACATATCCCAAGAACCACAAAAAGACACGAATGGAACAGAAGAAAACCAATTACCAATTACTGCATTAAATATGTTTAAGTATTTGATTATGGGCTTGTTACTGTTCGGGTTTGGAGTATCTATGTATTACTTTCAACGACGTAGACGAGAAAATTAATTATTCTTAACATGTGCAAAATATTTAAAAGTTATTGTGAGAGTTGTTTGATTTACTACACGTGGAATATCCAATACCCTTTTTTGAACTAATCCACTGTAATGAGCCTATCAATTTAAATGATCTAATTGACAGAGGAGTTGAAAAAAACTCTGTGAACTATGAATAGTAGCTTTGTAAATTTCATCTCTAATGCATGACGTCAAGTACAGATTTCATCATTAATGCAAACTATAAAGCACCCACAAATGCTGATAAAACAGTATTTGTGGGTGCTTTTGTGAGATTTGCACGGAAAACTGTTTTACTGCAAGCTCAAAAGAAACTTAATTTACTGAACAAATTAAACGAACAACTAGATAGATATGTTAAGGCAAAAGAAAAGATGGGCACTTCTAACGAGCGAACTTAGACAGATTAAGAAACAAAAGAATAAAGAAAAAATTGATTGGGAAGAACTAATGAATAAATCTCGATACTTATAAACATGGTAAGGGTCGAGTGTTTAGAAAGATTGTTTAAAAGTTGTCGGAATTTATCAATTTAGTTAGTAGGAAATTAATGGTATTTAACCGAAATAAGCAATAAAAGGGAGGTCATGTGTTTATGTGGATGTTTTTAGGTATTATTAGTTTCTTAGTAACTCTTGTACTTCTTGTATTGGGAGTTGTGGGCTTAATTAGAAAAAATGGAAAAGCCAAAAAGATGTTTTTAAGTTCATTAGGTGCATTTATTGTTTTTATTGTTGCGCTATCACTAGATGATAGAGCACCAGTAGCTGAAGATTCTTCTAGTTCAAAAGCAGAAGAGACAGAAGCCAATTCTAATGACGACGAAGAATCTAACATTGAACAAGAAGATGCCGATGAGGAAAAACAAAAGGAAGAAGAAGCTAGGAAAAAGGCTGAGGAAGAACAAGCACAGAAAGAGGCTGAAGAAGAGGCTGCGGCTGAAGAAGAAACAGAAAAAAAAGCAGCTGAGGAAGAAAAAGTCAAAGAAGAGGCGGGTGACCCAGCTGAAACATTATCACAAAAAAATGCAGTGGGTGCAGCTGAAAGCTATTTAGACTATACAGCTTTTTCTAAAAGTGGTCTAATCGAACAATTAAAATATGAAGGCTATGATGAGGAGGACGCTACTTATGCAGTAAACCAAATAAGTGTTGATTGGCGAGAGCAAGCAGTATTAATGGCTCAAGATTACTTAGATTACACAAGTTTCTCAAGAAGTGGTTTAATAGAACAGTTAGAGTATGAAGGGTTTAGCAATGAAGATGCTACTTACGCTGCAGATGAAGTTGGATATTAAAAATTTTAATGGGCAGTATTTGTATTATCAAAAGCGACAATAGTAGAGTAAATAAAGAAATAGGCATCCTAATCGGGTGTCTTTTTTATTGGAGTAAAACAAATTTCGTCAAACTATGAACTGTATTACAAGTTAAAATATAACGAGTGGAAAAAAGTGGTATAATTGTGTTGGTCAATAGAACAAGTTAATAAAATGTTTATATAACTGCTAGTTGTATTGTAATACATCTTAATTAGTTATAATAGCACAGCAAATTAAAAGGCTAAGGAGGTTATTGCCTTTGTTTGAACATGTAGGTCAAAGGAAGAGAAACAATGAAAAAGTGGAAAATGAAAAACTAATATTCGAGATGTTTTACAAAAGAGTATATAACTCTGCCTACTTTATTGTCCAAGATAAATATATAGCACAGGATATTGTGCAAGAAACATTCCTAAAAGCATTCCAAAGAATGGATACAATTAAAGACGTTGATAAACTAGGAGCGTGGTTAGGGACTATTGCTACTAGAACAGCGATAGACTTTTTAAGAAAATTAAAAGTTAATACTATCCCCATAGAAGATAAACACCTAAATAGAAACTTGGCAAATGAGAATAGTAATTATCATTTAATTGAAGAAGAAATTGAATATAAAGAACTTAAGAGGTTGTTACATAATAGTATTGTAAAATTAAAACCAAAATATAGAGAAGCTCTTCTCTTAAAATATGAATATGATTTTTCTGATAAACAAATTGCGGAAACTCTAAATTTAACAATTAGTGCTACCAAATCTCGCCTTCATCGCGGTAAGTCAAAATTAAGAGAGATATTACTAGACAGCAAGGCGTTTAAGGATGGTGATATCTTATGAAACGATCAAACTTAGAGTATAAAAGCGAAGATGAGATTTATAGAGAAATTGTTCGTGACGAGCTGAAAAATACTCCAACACCCCCACTCTCCGTTGATGAAGCATGGAGTAGATTTAGTAATGTCAGAAATCAACAACCACAAAAACGTAATATAAATTTTCATTCATACAGTAAATGGATCGGGATAGCTTGCGTTCTCTTAATTATTAGCTCCTTGCTCTTATTATCTCCTGGCAATGGGTCTGCTTTTAGCAAAGTAACAGATATATTTCAAAAGGCTCAGGGTAAAGTGGTGAATTTATTTTTCTCCTCAGATGTAAACCAGGAAGATCAACAGGATACTCCTTCATCAGAAGATTTTATTATTGTTGAAAATTCAACATTCGATTCAGAACAAGTGTCACTAGAAGATGCGAAGACAATTGCAACGTTCCCGGTAAGAATACCAAAAGATATCCCATCACCTTTTTCCTTAAAAGATGTCACAATACTTAAAAAGAAAAACAGTGAAGGAAGCAATGAAATTGTTCTTAACTATTCTGGAAACGAACGAGAATTTATTATAAATGAGAAATTTGAGGAGGGTTCATTCGGTTCAGGGGTTACTGCTGATTCAGACGATACGCAGGTCGAACAAATTTCATTAAATGGTAAGGAAGCTAGTTTTTTAAATTACAAAAACGGAACCACGCGTTTGATTTGGCTGGACCAGTCATATTATTTTTCGATTAGTGGACAACTATCAAAAGAAGAAATAATAAATGTTGCTAAATCATTGTGAGGGTGCTCTTTTAAGTTTTTAAATAGCCTTTATTTTATCGCGAAAATAAAAAACAGATTAACCTCCAAAAGGTCCCTATTTATAAAAGGTAATGCATGGTAAGCATTGGTATATAACAAATATAAGAAAAAAAGATAGAGTATCGATTTCTGATACTCTATCTTTAGCTGTTTTTTGATAATCTAATGTCTACGATAAATGATTTACTCTATATTAACAGCCTTTAATACTTTCATTTATTTAACATAAATATAAGTGGAATAACTATATTCATTCTCTGTAGTTTGGTTCTCATTTATCCAGTGATGGGACCTTGTGCGGTAAGAGTATCCAGGTACAACTACAATATCTTTGCCCCCGCTGATTGCTGCATTATAGTATCCGCGAAAATTACCAACCGCTTTAACGTCAATCCATCTACCTTTATTGCTATCCCACCTTTGTAAATAAACATCAACCGCTATAATGTCTACAGCGATAAATGAACGTGTATTACCACTAACACTTACCGTTGTTCCATTAGAACTTATAAAACTTTCCCCGTCCATTATGTATTGATTAGATTTTATGCTAATCTCATTTATCTTATTTTGTGAAATATCCCCATATCCATTTTCAGGATCTTTTGATTGCACACCTTGAGTTGGTTCCTTTGAAATTTCCGTGGCACTAATATTAGCCGGTTGGTAACAGAATACCCATAACAACGTAACCGAAACAACTATAATCTTAATTAAATGATACATATGTAATCCCCCTTTTATTTTTCAATAGATAGACGTAATTTTTTAAAAAAAGATTCAAATAAAGAGGAATATATGTTGTGTGAGGTATAGAATTCTTTTTAATCTACTAATTTTTAAAAAAGGAAGGAATAAGTCCTAACAAGAGTTTGCGCTCCTCCGAGGCTTATCCCAAAAAGCATAGATACATATTTCAAGAAATTACTTACCATCGCATTTTGGTACACTGTTTTGTTCGCGTTTCTTAAATAGTAGCTTATTAAAATTAACGTTATCTCTTCGATTCTATTTTATAATTTATGTAAAATAGACGCCGGTTTACAAAAAAAATACATTATGGTATATTAAATATATTAAATATATTAAATAAAAATTTAACGAATTTAACAAAGGGCGAACCTGAGCCATTGAATTAGTTTAATTACATTAAATTTTATTGAAAACTATCAAACTACTAACTAATTTCAATCACTGAAGGTGAGTTTTTGATGAATGCTTTTAATATAGTTTTAATCACTGAATAAGTTTTGAACATTCAAGGAGGTACTTAAGATGAAAGAAACATATGATATAGTAATTATAGGTGGCGGTAGTGCGGGTTCTGTACTAGGCGACCGTCTAAGTGCAGATGGGAAACGCAGTGTGCTTATTTTAGAGGCAGGACGTAGTGATTATGCGTGGGACCTATTAATCCAAATGCCAGCTGCTTTGCCGTTCCCTGCTGGGAAAAGTTTATACGACTGGAAATACGAATCTGATCCTGAACCATATATGAATGGACGACGTATCAAGCATGCCCGTGGAAAGGTACTCGGAGGTTCGAGCTCAATCAATGGCATGATTTTTCAACGTGGCAATCCATTGGATTATGAACGTTGGGGAGCCGATCCAGGTATGGAAACGTGGGACTTTGCACACTGTCTTCCTTATTTCAAACGGATGGAAAATGCGTTAGCTGCGGATCCAGAGGATGAGTTTCGTGGCCACGATGGTCCTCTCAAATTGGAACGCGGGCCAGCAACTAATCCTTTATTCCAAGCCTTCTTTAACTCAGCTGTCGAGGCTGGCTACACGCGAACACCTGATGTAAATGGTTTTCGTCAAGAGGGATTTGGTCCGTTTGATAAGCATGTATATAAAGGTAGAAGATTTTCAGCTTCACGCGCATATCTTCATCCGAATATGGGGCGTCAGAACCTCACAGTAAAAACTCGTGCTTTTGTTACAAGTATTGACTTCAATGGTACCCGAGCACGTGGCGTGACCTATCAACGAAACGGGAAGACTCATCAAGTCGCTGCAGGGGAAGTTATACTCGCTGGTGGTGCAATCAATACGCCGCAGCTACTTCAACTGTCAGGTGTTGGCGATGCTGAACACTTACGCTCTGTTGGTATCGAACCAGTAGTTGATCTTCCAGGTGTAGGCGAAAACCTTCAGGATCATCTCGAAACCTATATCCAATACTCTTGTCCAGAACCTGTTTCAGAGCAGCCTAGCTTAAGTAAAGCGCGGATGCCTTGGATCGGTTTGCAATGGTTGCTCGGACGTAAAGGTCCAGCAGCAACAAACCATTTTGAAGGTGGAGGTTTTGTTCGTTCGAACGAAGAAGTCGACTACCCGAATTTGATGTTCCACTTCCTTCCTGTAGCGGTAAGGTACGATGGACAAAAAGCGGATACTAAGCACGGATTCCAGGTACACGTTGGACCTATGTACTCTGATGCCAGAGGGTCATTAAAGATTCGTTCGAAAGATCCTAAAGAGTACCCAAGCATGGTCTACAACTATCTTTCAACCGAGCAGGACAAACGCGAGTGGGTGGAAGCGATAAAGGTTTCACGTGAAATAATGTCTCAGCCAGCTATGGCACCCTATAATTCAGGAGAAATCTCACCTGGTCCTTCCGTTCGTACAGACGAGGAGATTTTGGACTGGGTGGCGAAAGATGCCGAGACTGCACTTCATCCGAGTTGTACAGCAAAGATGGGTCCAGCTTCAGATCCAATGGCTGTTGTAGATCCGCTTACTATGAAGGTCCATGGGCTAGACAATGTACGAGTGGCTGATGCGTCTGCCATGCCTTATGTTACTAACGGCAATATTCATGCACCGGTGTTGATGTTGGCTGAAAAGGCAGCGGACATCATTCTTGGTGGTAAAATCATGGAGCCTATTAATGCAGACTTTTATCGTCATGGAGTACATCCAGCCGACGCAGGCGCAATAAAATCATAAGCCAAATAATTCTTTAAAAAGAAGAACTCTTTCAACATGTATTTGCTAGTCAAAGCTTACATGTTATGAAAGAGTGTCTTCTCTTTTTTGACTATAAAATAGCCCAAGCCATTCTAAATTTTTGGGTTGGCATGTATCTTTGACAGCCTTAAACATAGATGTTAACATGTTAAGAATATTAAATAAATTTTGAACGAACTTAATTTATTCGAAAAATTGGAGTTGATGGATTTGAGTCTAAAAAAACAACAATACATTAATGGTAAATGGGTAGATGCGCACTTAGGTAATACGCGTGATATTATTAATCCATTTAACCAGGAAATTATTGCTACTGTTCCAGAAGCTGATGAAACAGATACAAAAAAAGCAATCGCAGCAGCAAGAGCAGCATTTGATAATGGAGAATGGTCCTCTACTTCAGCAACAGAACGTGGGACTATCGTAAGGAAAATTGCCGAATTAATAGAAAGAGATAAAGAAGAGCTTTCTAGATTAGAATCATTAGATACTGGCAAAACAGTAGAAGAAAGCCGTGGAGACATGGATGATATCGCTGGAGTATTTCGTTATTATGCAGAGATTGCGGGTAAAGATGGCGGGGAACTAATTGACTCACCAGTACCAAACTCTATTAGTAGGGTGGTTCGGGAACCGGTTGGTGTTTGTGGTCAAATAACACCGTGGAATTATCCTTTACTTCAAGCGTCTTGGAAACTAGCTCCAGCTCTTGCAACTGGAAATACTTTAATAATGAAGCCAAGTGAAATCACACCACTTACTACGATCAAAGTATTCGAACTAATGGAAGAGGCAGGAGTGCCTGCTGGTGTTGCTAACCTAGTACTTGGTGCTGGTCATACAGTTGGTGCAGAGCTATCTAGTAACATTGATGTGGACCTTATTTCCTTTACAGGTGGAATTGTTACTGGGAAGAAAATCATGCAAGCAGCAAGCGTTAATGTGAAGAAGCTTGCACTTGAACTCGGTGGGAAAAACCCTAACATTATCTTTGCTGATGCTGATTTTGAGGTAGCTGTAGACCAAGCATTAAATGGGGTATTCTTCCACGCAGGACAAATCTGTTCTGCTGGTACAAGACTGATTGTGGAAGAAAGTATTCACGATGAGTTCGTAAACGCACTTGTTGAGCGAGTGAAAAAATTTAAGCTAGGAAGCGGTTTTGACGAAGATACACAAATGGGGCCGCTTATTTCAGCAGAGCAACTTGCAAAAATAGAAAAGTATGTAGAAACGGGTATTAAAGAAGGTGCTAAAATAGCAGTTGGTGGTAGCCGTCCAGAAGATCCAGAACTACAAAATGGATTTTTCTACCTACCAACTATTTTCACAGACTGTACAACAGACATGAGCATTGTTCAAGAGGAAGCGTTTGGTCCTGTTATCACGGTTGAGAAATTCCGTGCAGAAGAGGAAGCAGTAAAGCTTGCTAATGACTCTATCTACGGACTTGCTGGTGGCGTTTGGACAAACGATATTGTAAAAGCTGAACGTTGTGTAGCAAGGATGCGCATGGGTACTGTTTGGATTAATGAATTCAACCTTTATTTCCCGCATGCACCCTGGGGTGGATTTAAGCAATCTGGTATTGGGCGAGAACTCGGAAAACAAGGTATTGAAGAATATACAGAAACAAAGCATATATTCCAAAACCTTAAACCTGAATCTATCAACTGGTTCTAAGCTAATTTACTATTAAGAAATGATAAAAGTGGTATAGCTAGATTGACATGCACGTTCCAACCTTGATATGAATGGTTTTTTAGAAAGATGAGCGTGAAATACTACTATATTTCTGGTTTTTTTAAAAGAAGTTCACAAGTGTGTAGTCCGCACTATGTGAGCTTCTTTTTATTTATTACTTGAATCCATTTCATAATTGCAAAGTATTATGAAATTGACTAACTATGCGATCATTGTGTTTTCTCTGTTTTTTTCTTTATTGGACGAGTCTTGCGTTGGCTAAATATATAGTTCGATTATTCTTCTGGTTTATCGCCTAAATAACAGTGACATTTGTTAAATCTGTTGATTTATTTTGAACCACTAAAGTCTGAATCTTCACCTGATGTATCAAGGGATTAAGCATGCAATTACCTTTTGATCGTGATTTGAATTTAAATGATATGAATGGATTGTTAACAGGGCTTCTTAATCATAAGTTTCTTATGAAAAAGATAATCTGAATATACATCTCAGCCATTTCACTTGGAGATTCGGCTAAATCATTGTCAAGCCATTGTTCGATCAAGCCTAAAAAGGCAGATGTAGCAAATGAAGACAAATAGTCTTGAGGAACTGCCAAGCCTTTAAAAAAGTCTTTATTTTTAATCATTTTTTCTATAAAATGATCAACAAAAAAAAGCTTAAGCCGTTTATGGAAGCCAACGCGGTTATTATCCCCTAAAAATACTTGAAAGTATGCTGTATTCATTTGAATATAGCGGAATACTTCAACCGCATGCATAGAGATATTTCCTTGTTCTGCTTCTACTAATAAAATATCTGGTTGGAGGCGCTCTAAATGCATTTCAAGTCCAGTTAATAAGCTCTCCTCCATTTGGTCCAGCAAATCATATTTGTCTTGATAATGCAGATAAAAAGTTCCCCTGTTTATATTCGTGGCTATTGAAATATCTTGGACAGATACTTTCATGAAATTCTTTTCCTTGAGTAATTGTAAAAAGTTATTTTGAATTTTTTCTTTTGTCTTTTCATTCATTTCATCGTAAATTGCAGTCATCTTATTTCCTCCGGACCAATCAACAGTTAAACATCTTCTGTTTATTGCTTTCATTATAGCAGGCGCTTATACTAAACGTACACCACTCAACACGTTGTTGAGTGGAATTTACAAGATAGGTGATCTAAGTGAAAAAGTCGAATATTATTATGTGGGTTATGCTTTTTATTGCTGCTGGAATGCTTTCGAAGGCGTTTATATTAAATGAAGCTATTAAAATGTTTTTGCTCATCTTTTTTTCAATAGGTGCAGGATTAGGCTTATTGCGTCTATTTGTCAATAATTCAATTAAAAAGATGAAAGGAAAGGATTGGAAAGTGAAAGTATTATTCTTTGCAGTTTTATTAGGTTTAGGGTTGCCGTTCCAGTCCTGGTTTAGAAATGAAGTTTTATTTACAATGGATTCAGCATATCTAACAGGAAGCATCATTATTATGGTTGTAGGTATGCTATTTATGACTACTTTCTTTGGTTTTGCATTGAATAAGTTTCAATTAAAGAATGTGGAAAAATAAAGAATGCTTCGTTTTTTATTGGGTGTATCCTGTATATCAAGGAGAGTGCCGTCACTGATTGTTCCGCTTGCCAAAAAATGAAAGCTGGACATCATTGTAATCTGAAAAAGCCAGAATCTGGAGTTATAGCTAGATTGACAAGCTGTTCCAACCCTTGATATAAAAGTTGTGAATTGGTCACAATGGTCACAAAATTCTTAGTGAAGGTTTCTCATTAATTATCCAAATTTTTGAGAGGCCTCTTTTTTCATTTCTTTGGTTCATCAGCAATTAAAATGTCTAGAAGTGTCTTCATCAAAGGGTTCACTATGCTTCAATTAAAGACATTGCAATCAAGCGATAAATAACGCGACTGATATTATTGTACTGTTAAGACATCCTTAACGTCCCCTAGTCATCCATACCGACATTTGTTGTGCAATATATTCAGAGCTATAATGTTTTCCATCACGAATCCACCACATTAAAATACCTAGAATTGAAGATGCGATAATATCCTTTGAAACAGTATTTTCTGTTACTATTTTTTGTAGATCGCGCCTTGCTTGAACGAAATCCACGATAAAGTTATGCAGTTTCTTTTGAAACGCCTTCTCTTCGAATAACACTGATAAGTATTTTCGATGTTGATAAAAATAATCTAAAAAGGTAAGCATCTGTTCATCTAAATCAACAGGTTCTAGTTGTAATAACGGTGACAATTTCTTATACAGGTCGTCGAAAATATCAGAAACTACATGCTCTATTAAATTGTGCATATCTAAATAATGTAAGTAAAATGTAGCACGATTTAATTCTGCTATTACTGTTACTTTTTGAACAGTTAACGCCTGTAAATTTTGTGATTCAATTAATAATGACTTAACAGCTTCCTTCAATAAACGCTTGGAGCGAATGGCACGCGGATCTTCTTTCTTTACAGACATTTTAATGCCTCCCCTGTCTATTAAACTTAAATTTTACAACACAATTAAAGAAACTGTTGCATAGTAGACGGTTTTCGGAAAAATGTTGGTGGTTTCCTAATTTAAAAGTTGTTACAATTCATTTTATCGTCATTGTGTTGATAAAGTAAAGAGGAGGTCTGTGATTTTCTATGGATCAACAAGTAAATAAGAAAGTATTACTGTTTGTGTTGCTACTGGGAGGTTTTTTATCGATTTTAAACCAAACACTTTTAAATGTAGCACTAAGTAAATTTATGGAAGTATTCGATGTTAGTGCGACAACTGTACAATGGTTAGCAACAGGATTTATGCTCGTTAACGGTGTATTAATTCCGGTAACGGCTTTTTTAATGAAGCGTTTTTCAACACGTCAATTATTTGTAAGCTCTATGTTATTATTATTAATCGGTTCTATTTTTTGCGCAATTGCAACGAATTTTACAGTTTTGTTAATAGGACGTATGATTCAGGCAGCGGGTGCAGGGATTATGATGCCGCTTATGATGAGTGTCGTAATGGTTATTTTTCCACTTGAAAAACGAGGAAGTGCAATGGGATTATTAGGGCTTGCCATGATTTTTGCTCCAGCGATAGCACCAACATTATCTGGCTTTGTCATTGAATATTTATCATGGCGCTGGCTGTTTATTGGCTTAATACCACTTGTAGGGATTGTTATTTTATTGGCATTGAAATATTTAGTTAACGTATCTGAAGTGTCAAAATCAAAGTTGGATTTGCCGAGTGCCATTCTATTAACAATCGGCTTCGGGCTACTATTATATGGATTTAGTAATGCTGGTAGTCACGGCTGGAACGATGCGCTAGTGTTGACGTTAATTATTGCAGGCATTTTAGTATTAGTGTTATTTACAACACGTCAATTACAAGCAAATGACCCGTTCTTAAATGTACGTGTATTTCAAAACAAAACATTTACCATGACGTCACTCATTAACATTATTGTAACGATGATGTTATATGCAGATATGATTTTATTACCGATTTATTTACAAGATGGTCGTGGCTTTACAGCATTTGATGCAGGATTATTATTATTGCCAGGGGCCATCATTAATGCAGCCTTATCGCCTGTTACTGGGAAAATGTATGACCGATTCGGCGCGAAGCCATTATTCATTATCGGTTTAATTTTCGTCATTCCCTCGATGTGGGTTGTAACTGACTTAACCGAAACAACGACATTTACTTTCTTAATGATTCGCACGATTTTCTTGCGTATCGGTTTAAGCTTTATTACAATGCCGCTGAATACAGCAGGCTTAAATGCATTATCAAAGGAACTTGTTACACATGGCACGGCCGTAAACAATACTGTTCGTCAAATAGCAGGGGCGATTGGTACAGCGGTTGTGGTAACAATTTATACATCAAACGCAACAGATTATACAGACGATTTAGTTAACCAAGGTGTGTCAGAAAGAATTGCGGAACAGGCATCAATTTTTGCCTCAAGTGAATCATACTACTTTATGATGATTTTAGCGGTTGTTGCACTGGTGATAACATTGTTTACACCGTTAAAAAAACCTATGTCAACTGACAAAGCGGAAGAGCTGCACTAAAAATATTCAATCATTAGCAGAACTGTTAAAATAGTAAGACCAACCGTGAGTTGAATTACAAGTTAGATTAGAAATTCCAAATGTAGAGTTATAACTTTAAATCTTATGATCAGCATTGATCGATAAGTTTTACAAAGAGTTTTATAGTTTCTGAAAGACCTCTTCATTTTCTTGAAATAGCAAAGATTCATCTTAGAAAGGGCGTTTTCGTACAAGTTTCTTACTTTTACGAAAGCGTCCTTTTCTCATGTGTGAATCTTCTTTTTTTATCATTTAGACAGAAAAACACCATCCAAGGCATACTATCTCCACATATCAAAAATGATAACCAAACCCGGAATTAATTTATTTTAAAGGAAACATTAGCGATATTATAGCGATATGGAAAAGACTATGGTCTTTAGTTGGTTATATCGCAAGGCGATATCCCTTAAAATTCAGTGGAAACCTTCCTATTATAATAGAAGTGTAATGCGATACGATCTAGCTCAGAATAAACGATTTTCATCAAAAGGCTGAAAGGATGAAGAAAGAGGAATTGAACACGAACTGTTAGAAACTATTGTTACATTTAGTGAAAAAGAAAAGGAGTGAATAGTTGTTACAATTGACATCAAATCGCTCGTATCGGCACGCGATATGGAAGAAGTCTAATCGTTTTTTTCTTTTCATATCGCTAGGCGATATATACCTTGCAAATTCACTGAGAATCATTCATATTTGATAGATAAGGGAGATTCTTAAGCGATATGATATATAACAGAAAGAAAAGCCTTTTTAAAAGAAAGTGGCAGAAACAGTTGGACAACACCAGCTGTTAGAAAGTAGGATTAATTATAGAGAAAAAGAAAGCGATTAAATAGTTTTTAACCTGAGATTAAATCGTTTATATCGGCACGCGATATGAAGGAAGTTAAATCGTTTTTTTCTTTTCATATCGCTAGGCGATATATACCTTGCAAATTCACTGGAAATCATTCATATTTGATAGATAAGGAGATTCAAATGCGTCATGATATACAACAGAATGAACGATTATTTAACTACAAGAAAATGGCGATTTGATCTTGTTCTATAAGAAATCGAATTGCTCATAGCGGCACGCGATACGAACAAGCTTATTTTTGATGAAATAGGTGGAGTTATTTGACGGATTAGAACCTCAGTTTAAATATGTGTCTTTCTTGTTAAACTACGCCAGAAACGGTGTAGAGGCTCTTGTGTTCCGTATCGCTCGGCGATATAACTTATAAATGAATCGTAAATCTTCATATTCAATAGATAGAAAAGGAGATCGATATGCGACACGATATACAACAGAATGAACAATCTTTCACTACCAAGCAAGTGGCAGAAGAATTGGGGATTGCCACCCCCACTGTTAGAAAGTATGGCCAAATTTTAGAGCGAAATGGATATGAATTTTTTAAAGATGGTGATCGGCGCATTTTTGTTCGTTCGGACATCGAATCGCTTATAGCGATACGCGATACAGACAAGCCCTTAGACGAAACTGCTAAACACCTTGTTGATCAACAAGTAGATAGATTGGAAGAATTCAATAAGACAGAGGTAGCGATACCCGATACATATGATAGTTTACCCCAGGACCCCAATCAACTAAAAGAATCCTTAATGTTTTTAGCGAATGAACTTGCAGCTACACGTGAAATGAATCTTCAATTAACAAACGATATGTCTCAACTTAAATCAACTGTTTCAAGGCTCCAGCAAGATCATCATGCGATAAGTTCTGGTATTGGAAATTCAGCACAAAAAACGAATGCAAAAATTGAAAGATTAACTGAACAACAAAATACTCATTATGAAACATTGCTGCAACAAGAAAAAGAAAAAAGTGAATTCTTACAAAAAGAAATACAAAACATGCGCGACGAGCAGAAAAAAGAATGGCGTTCACAAAATAGTTTTAACAAACGTTTAGAAGAAGCGGTAAAGAAACCAACAGGAAGTTTAGAATGGTTTTTCTCCTTATTCCGTAAATAGGGTGCATCTTTATATAGAAGAATTAGGTCATCTTTTAAAATGATAGTAATCAGGACGATCTAACCTAAGGAAGTGTTTAATTATTCCTATAGGTGGACTATCTTTCTAGATGTTACAATGGATAATCTTAAAGCGGTTAAATTCGCAGACCATGTTTTAAAACCGTTAAGAGGCATGAAAATTAAGTTACTACTAACTTAATTTTCATGCCTCTTTTTTTGTTATTAAGATAGTTATATGTGGGTAATTTTCACTAAATTAATATTTGACCTCCACAAAAAGTCAAACTAGTTAGAATCATTTAGTAGAAAAAAAGAAGGAGGTGAAAAGGTATGCGTCTCTCAAGTATGATAATTTTCAGCTTGATGATAAGTGCACTATTTATCCTTCCAGTAGAAGCTTTAGCGTCAAAAGGAAAAGAAAATAAAGACGTTGAAGTTACAACGAAACCCAAAGTAGAGATGCCAACCTCGTCCGCATCCGACAGTAGTAAAAATACAATGACAAAAAAAGTGAACCAACATCCTGAAAAAGTGGACAAGGTAAAATCTTCAACTGGTAATCGTGATAAAAATAAGATGAAAACTTCTCCAGGTTCAAAAGAAAAAGTTTCAAATAATCTAGGGGGAAAAGTAAAAAAACAAAACCGAAATACGAAGGTAACAACAAGTAATGGTAATCAACAATCAAATGATAATAGAAAGAATAAACAAAAATCCGTAAAAGAACAAACAAATAAACAGGAGTCAGAGTCGAAGGATATGGCCAGTACTTCAATTAGTCAAAAAGCAGATAAATTACAAGCGGAAAAGATAACTAGTACTAAGGATACCTCAGTTACTGGACCTGTAAATGCAAACCAAGATTCGAAATCAAGACAGGACCGAGAGCCTTTTTCAGAACCAAATCAACCGGTTTATGTTAGTCTGGCCACTTCTGAAACACCAATTTCAGGAAGTGGAGGATCAAATGGCTTGCAAATTTCAGTTCCAATCTTTGTGAAGGCAAATGTTGTGTCAAGTGATGAAACGATGCAATCTGAACAGTCCCAATTTTGGGGGTCTAGACTAGAAATCCTTCGAAACCAATGGGTAAATGCACCGCCATTTAATCCACCTATAATTGCTTCTTGAATTTTTTATGGTTAGCATACATTAAATTTTGAAAAACTAAGGAGCGAAAAATAATGAAAAAACAAACCATTTATAAAACTTTCGTAATTGCAGGGACACTATCAATAGCTACTTTATTTGGCGGAGAATTAACTGATGCTAAAAGTGATAAAGCTGACAAAAAAGCTGAAGTCAATGTACAGGTTCAAGAGGATGTTGATACTGAAACAAAAGTGAAACAAAATCCTTCTGTACAAAACAAAATCAATTCGCAAGCATCTGAGAATGCTAGTGCCAATGCTAAAGCGAACGCTTCAGCAAATGCCGCTATTCACGCAGTTCCAGAGCAAGATGAGGAAAGTCTTGAAGAAGAAGTATCCACTGATGAGGACACTACCGAAACAGAAGATACTACTGAACCAGTAGAGATGGATGATGCTGAATCTAGTAATGATGAGAGTGAAAACTCGGAGGAACTAGAGGAGGAAAGTTCTGAAGAAGAAACTGAATCGACTGAAGATGGAAATGAAGAAGATAGTACCCAAGAAGCTACAACTAAAAGTGAAACTACCGAAGAAGATGTTGTAGAAACTGATCTTCCTGAAGATAATGAAAAAGACGAGGAAGTTCACGTTTCTGTTCAAAACAAAATTAATTCTTACGCTGCTGAACATGCTAGTGTACATGCAAAATTACATGCTGCTCTAATGTCTGCAGTTTTAGCAGAAGTGAATTCAGAAGAAACCGATCAAAGTAGCCCAGAGGTTGAGGGTGATGTAACTGTTGATGAAGTAAATGAAAATACGGAAGAAACAACGGAAGTAGACTCGGAGCAAGCGGCTGAGTCATCCGATGAAATTGCGGAAACAGACCTAGATGCTGAAGCTATTATAGAAGAAACTGAAACAGTAGAATAAATTCTCCTTTAAAGGGCTGTCGATATAATCGGCAGCCTTTTTTATGGACTCTAAACTCTCAGGCAAGCTGTAAGTAATAAGGAAATGTGACAAGAAAATAGTTATTTTTTATATATTATGAAAAGTGCATTGCAATCACACAGTCACCATATTATACTTTCTAAAAAGCTGTTTTCTAAAGATCGTTACTAATTTTAATTATTGAATCTAAAACAACAATTTCGATAGACTGCGACGTAACTACTGAGTTGATTTCCGCTCCGGGCAGTCGCTCTCCGCGGGCAACGCTTCAACTTCCTCGGAACAAAACCGCTTCCTGCGGGATTTTCAGCTGTTGCTTTTCCCGCAGGAGTCGACTGCCCTCCGCTCCAATCAATCAGTATAACGATATTTATAAATAATTGGTGTTTAGTAGTACTATACCCAAACTAGAATAGCTTTCTGTTCAAAGTAGAAAAGTCTATGAAACATATAGTTACACGGTTGAATTCTTCGATAATCAGAACACCATTACCAAGCGTAGGCAGAATACGAAGCCTCCTCGAAAATTAAGATTGTCTGAGGAGGCTGAGGCCGTGCCCACGGAAAGCGAAGTATTCTGACGAAGCGACCGTATCGCACTCGATTCAATTAGAGTGGAACTAAAAGTTACGTCGTATTTTCTATCAAATGCGACAAGCTATCCGAAAAGAGTCTCCTATAAATAGTAGAACAAAAACTAGAAGCTTCCAGGGTTTTGTTTATCAATAAGAATTGTACAAGTGGACATACTAATAGATATTACTTCTTAATAAAAATAATATAAAATATTTATAATTTATCTAAAACAGGCGAGAAAACTCCCTCTTCAAGCGTGTGAAGGGCGTAGCCCAACGGTAAGGAGGAGATGAATCGCCTTCAGACAAGACGCCATCTCAAATGTTTGGAAAATAAATCGAACTAGCGTTCGAAATCACCCTTTTGTTTGGTATAATGGATAAAAGGGAGGTGAACCTTAATGTTAGTGAAAAGAGCCTATAAATTCAGAATCTATCCAAAACCCAAACAAGTCATACTTTTCAATAAAACAACTGGTTGTTCACGTTTTGTGCATAACTATTTTGTTGGCAAGCAAAAAGAGAAAGATTCTTATTGGCATGTCGTGAATGAAATGGTGCAGAACGGTCAATTAACGGAAAATAAATGGAAAGGTGAGTTCTTCAACAAGAATAAATCCATTAAAGCGGTTCGTGAACTGAAGAAAAACTATTCCTTTTTGAAAGAAGTCGATAGTATTGCCCTTCAAAAATCAGTTGAAATCGTAAATGATTCTTACTCTAGATATTACAAAAAACAAAACAAAGAACCACGTTTTAAATCAAAAAAGAATCCTGTTCAATCTTACACAACGAAATGTGTAAATGGCAATATTGCTGTCTTGGATAAACATATTAAATTACCGAAACTAGGATTTGTTCGTTTTGCAAAAAGTCGAGAAGTCGAAGGTCGAATCATGAACGCAACAATCAGACGTAACCCTTCGGGTAAATACTTCATTTCCATTTTAGCTGAAACAGAAGTTGAATCCTTTGAAAAGACAGGTTCATCCGTTGGAATTGATGTTGGGTTGAAGGAATTTGCTACTCTTTCAGATGGAATGGTATATAGAAATCCAAAATTCTTCCGCACATTAGAAGAAAAGTTAACAAAAGACCAACGTATTCTTTCAAGGCGACAATTTGGTTCTTCTAATTGGAAAAAACAAAAAACAAAAGTCGCCCGACTTCACGAAAAGATTGCCAACGCAAGAAAAGACATGTTAGATAAAATCTCTACCGAGATTGTCAAAAACCACGACATCATCGGAATCGAAGATTTGTCTGTCAAAAACATGTTGAAGAATCACAATCTAGCAAAAGCCATTAGTGAAGTATCGTGGTCGCAATTTCGAACAATGTTGGAATACAAAGCAAACTGGTACGGAAAACAAATCGTGCTTGTCGCTAAAAACTTTCCAAGCAGTCAACTTTGTTCCAATTGTGGTCATAGACACAAAGACGTTAAAAATCTTGCCTTACGTGAATGGTCATGCCCAATGTGTAAGAGTCATCACGAAAGGGATATTAACGCAAGTATCAATCTTCGTAATGAAGCATTACGATTAACCGCAGGAACTGCGGGGATAGCCTAATCCATAACTAATCGATAGGTTGGTGTTTTTAGGAATCCCCCACTTCAAGCAACCCGTAAGGGTGGTAAGTGGCGGGTAGTTCAAGATAAACTTACAAATAGTTTAATGTTAATAGACCAAGGAGATAAACCCGTAATGAACATATTATCGAAGGAATTTAAAATTTCTAAACAGTTGTCAACTATTCATGTAATTATTATTTATTACTTATTAGCTATTGGGTTTTCTACATTGCTATTAAGTTTACCCTTTTTTCATAATCCGGGAGAGTCTCCTACTTTTATTAATATATTGTTTACTGCTGTTAGTGCTATTAGTGTCACAGGATTGACTGCGGTTTCTATTACTGAAACTTTTAATGTATATGGAAAATTAGCAATTACGCTAGTGTTGCAATTTGGTGGTATAGGTATAATGACTTTAGGGACATTTGTCTGGGTTATCTTAGGTAAGAAAATAGGATTACGTGGAAGGCAATTGATTAGAGTCGATCAAAATAGTAAGACTTTATCAGGACTAGTTAAATTAATGCTTAAAATTTTCCAAATTGTACTTTTAATAGAGTTAATAGGTACAGTAATATTAAGTACATACTTTTTATCGTATTTTGATACATGGCAAGAAGCCTTACTTCAAGGTTTTTTTGGAGCTGTAAGTGCAACTACAAATGGTGGTTTTGACATTACTGGTTCCTCTTTAATTCCGTTCGCAGGTGATTATTTTATTCAGTTTGTTAATATTATTCTAATTATTTTAGGTGCGATAGGTTTTCCTGTTTTAATTGAAGTTCAAGAGCTTATCAGAGGTAAATATAAGGATGGCTCTGATAAATTTCATTTTTCGTTGTTCACAAAACTTACAACCTTTACATTTCTTTTTCTTGTATTAATAGGGTGGCTATTGATATTTTTACTAGAACGAACAGCCTTTTTTGCTGACAAGCTTTGGCATGAAACCTTCTTTTACAGTTTGTTCATGTCAGTTACATCTAGAAGTGGTGGTTTAACGACAATGGATGTTAATGAATTCACAATGCCAACTTTATTACTAATGGTTGTGTTAATGTTTATTGGTGCGTCTCCAAGTAGTGTTGGTGGTGGTATCAGAACAACAACATTCGCCATCATGTTACTTGCAATATATAATTATGGTAAAGGTAATTCTAGTATTAAAGTGTTCGGAAGAGAGATTGAACCTGAAGATGTATTAAGGTCATTTATTGTTATCTCAACAGCAACTGTATTGTGTATAACTTCTGTTATTATACTTGCTTCAACGGAAAGTTTTCCGATTATAGCTATCATATTTGAAGTGACCTCAGCCTTTGGAACAACAGGATTGTCGATGGGGATTACTCCTGATCTCACTTCATTCGGGAAAATAGTCATTATGTTTTTGATGTTTATTGGAAGACTGGGTGTTTTCTCCTTTATTCTCCTACTTCGAGGAAAGGAAACAAAGGACTTGTATCGTTACCCAACAGAAAAAGTGATTATTGGTTAATTTATAAAGCAGACCTTAGAATTTAATTCTAAGGTCTGTTATTGTATTTTTTACTAAATGTTAACCGAAACCACGTTTTACTATATAAAAATGCATTTGATTACTGTTAAAATAAAATTATTATGAAAAATCCGTAAATTTCCTTGATTCCCACATCTAAGTGCTTGTGTATAACCAACCCAAATGTAGTATAGTTATAGTAGGTAGTATGTAGTAGTTATGCATACGTGGATAATGGAAGGAGTTTATCTATGTCGCAGCAAACATTTTTGTATAATCCAAAAGTTAACAAGGTATTAAAAAATATTAAAAAAGTAATGATTGGGAAAGAGAAAGAGGCAACATTAAGCTTGGTTGCTCTTTTAGCTGAAGGCCATGTTTTGTTAGAAGATGTTCCTGGTGTTGGTAAAACAATGCTCGTGAGGACATTAGCAAAGTCACTGGATTGTGAGTTTAAAAGAATCCAGTTCACGCCTGATTTGTTACCATCGGATGTCACGGGTGTTTCTATTTATAACCCAAAAGAAATGGAATTTGAATTTAGAGGTGGACCAATTTTAGGAGATATTGTTCTTGCTGATGAGATTAATAGAACATCCCCTAAAACTCAATCCTCTTTATTAGAGGCAATGGAAGAGATGAGTGTAACGGTTGATGGAATGACCATTCAGCTAAATTCACCATTTTTTGTGATGGCGACGCAGAATCCAATTGAATATGAAGGAACTTATCCTTTGCCTGAAGCCCAATTAGATCGGTTTATCTTGAAATTGAAGATGGGCTATCCAACTCCAACTGAAGAATTAGAAATGCTTGAAAATACATCAAAAGACCATCCAATTAAATCAATTGAGGCTGTTATGAATAAAGAAGAACTAATGGATGTCCAAAGAGAAGTTAGAGAAGTTTTTATAGAAAAAAATGTGCTCCATTACATTATTCAGCTAGTGACAGCGACGAGAGACCATCCGTCTGTTTATTTAGGTGTTAGTCCAAGAGGATCGATTGCACTGATGAAGGCCGCAAAAGCGTTCGCGTTTATTCATGATCGTGATTATGTTCTTCCTGATGATGTGAAGTATTTAGCTCCTTATGTTCTTGCACATCGTATTATATTAAACTCTGAAGCGAAATTTGAAGGAACTACTACTGAAACGATTATAGCGGAGTTATTAAAGGAAATATCCATCCCTGTTAGAAAGGAATATTTTTAATGAAAGAAAATCTTAGCTTTGTGCTAAAGCTAATCCAAATTTTGTTGGTATTTGGTACTTTATACTCCTATGCGATGTTTCAAGGCGGATTTGTCAGTTGGTTTTTATTCTATAGTTTTCTCCCCCTCTTCGTTTATTTGTTTTTATTGTTATTATATCCAATATCCAAATGGTCGGTGAAACGAACGCTATCAAATCACGTTAAAAGAGCTGGTGAGAGTATCACCGTCGATATAGATATAACTAGAAAGTTCGCCTTTCCAATCTATTATTGTGTAATTGAAGAATTTTTCCCATCATCAATTAACTACACAAGTATTGGTCATCAAGATTATAAGTATTTGAATCAGCCGGAAAAAGTTGTTGAAAAAAGAATGGTTAAAAAGATCACATTTCCTTGGTTCAAACGAAATTTCCATTACCAGTACACATTAACAAACCTGCCTCGTGGTGAACACAAATATCACGCAATCCGTATTAAAACGGGTGACTTCTTTGGTTTTATTAAGAAAGGTTACGTCTTTCCAGTTACGAATCGTTTATTGGTTTATCCCCGCTATCGAACTATCTCTATAAAAAAAGGATTAAGTAGATTTGATGAAGGTGCTTCTACTTCGCTTATGATGAATTCAAAAAATAACAATATGGTATCTGGCGTTAGAGAGTACGCACCTGGTGATCGTTTTTCCTGGATTGATTGGAAAACTACAGCTCGGAAAGATTCAGTTATGACTAAGGAATTTGAACAGGAAAAAAGTTCTAGTATTCTCCTAATATTAGATACCGTTGACTATGAAGGCCTGAATAGGCTTACATTTGATGCTAGTATTGAACTTACGTTTTCATTAATAGAGTCATTTAATAAGAAAACCTCGCAGCTAGCCTTTTTAGCCCTAGGAGCAGAGAGAGTTTTTATCCCTTTTCAACAAGATTTTAGTAAACAAGAGTTGATGAATCATTTTCTTGCAAAAGTTAGACCTGGTGGTGATAGTCCCTTTCATCATCAACTGGCTGATGAGGTAAAGAAAGTACCATATGGTTCAATTACGATGATCGTTATCACCTATCTTAATTCTGAGATTAAACAATCAATAGATATGGTCAAACAGAAAAGTAATCGAATCATTATTTATTTGATAAAACCATCTTCAAAGATTACTAGTCAAGATTATCAAATGATTCAACAGCTTTCGGTCGAAGGTGTAATGATTAATTTAATTACTGAGGAGAAGTTAATTACCCAAGAATTCGAGGTGAACATCTAATGGTGCGTTCGTCTTTGAATCAATCAGCAGTTACTCAATATATTGTTTATATTTGTGGGTTCTTATTATTTTGGGAATGGCTACGGCCATTAGAATCAATTACCGATACGGGTAATCTAGTATTATTTGTTCTTTATGCCGCCTTTTGTTTTTTTATCTCGATGCTAAAGGTGAATTGGTGGTTATCTGTACCCTTAAAACTTTCAGGTATTGTTATTTTGATCGATGGATTATTTTTAACAGAACCTATTTTTAGTTCAGCTTGGTTTCATTTATGGTTCCTGCACCTTCAATTCAACCTTGAAATGATAGTGAACAGGCAGTGGGTAGACATGACACCATTATTTAGAAGTCTATTGTTTTTACTGCTACTTTGGACAATGAGTTACTTGCTTTATTATTGGTTTGTAGTAGCAAAAAGGATTTTTCTTTTTGTGTTGCTTACGTTCATTTATATAACTGTGCTAGATACGTTTACAACTTATCAAGCAGACGTTGCTATTGTACGGACCTTTATCGTTTCGTTAGTTGCCATGGGTATCTCTAGCTTTTCACGTGAAATGGATAGAGAATCTATTAACTATGAAAATACGAAAAATACGATAACCAGGATTGTTCCTATACTCGTACTTATCGCTTGCCTAACGATAATTGGTATCATTTTGCCAAAGCATGAGCCAAAGTGGGCAGATCCTGTTCCTTATCTAACAAGTACTGCTGAGTATGCTGGTGTTGGTGGTAATGGTGGAGATACAGTTGTTCAAAAAGCAGGATATGGAGAGAATGATTCTAGATTGGGTGGGTCATTTATCCAAGACTACACACCTGTCTTCAGGGCTGCTGTGCAGGAATCTCATTACTGGAGAATAGAAACAAAGGATAGATATTCAGGTAAAGGCTGGGAAAGTTCAGAAGAGCTGAACTACCAAGAACAGCCTGCTGGTGAAATTTCGTTACATTTATTTCAGGATACAGTAGATACAACGGAGAAAATTGCAATGGTAAGCTTTGAGGCAGATGCACATATTTCTAAATTAGTTTATCCATATGGCATACAAACTGTTTCCAGTAATTACCGAGTCCAGTATTTATTGGACCAAGAAACAGAAGCAATAGTCGGTGAAGGTCCAGAAGAAGAAGTGCTATTAAATAGCTATCAGTTAAGGTATAACTATCCATCCTTTTCAATTAATCAACTAATGGAATCAGGGGATAATGATCCAAGCGATATTCAGGAGAAATATTTACAGTTGCCTGAGAATTTGCCAAAGCGAGTTGGTGATTTAGCTGAGCGAGTAGTAGCTGATGACGAAACAAGGTATGACAAAGTAACAACGATTGAGCAGTATTTTAATCGAAACGGTTTCGTCTATCAAACAGATGAAGTATCCGTGCCAGACCAACAAGAGGATTATGTTGACCAGTTTCTATTTGAGACTAAAGTGGGTTACTGTGATAATTTTTCTACTTCAATGGTAGTTATGCTTCGTACTTTAGGAATTCCTGCCCGTTGGGTAAAAGGGTTTACATCTGGTGAAATGTTAGTAGGAGAGGACAAACCTGGCGGCGTTCCAAGTGACATGGAAGTTTATGAAATTAGTAATTCAAATGCACATTCTTGGGTAGAGGTTTATTTTCCAGATGTAGGTTGGGTACCATTTGAACCAACACAAGGTTTTTCTAATCCGGTAGATTTTTACCAGGAACAAGACCAAACGGAAGAGACAGAAACAGAAAGTGTTGCAGAGCAAGATGAAGAAGAAGAAAATGAAGAAGATTTCGCAGGGAACTTTCAAGACTTTCCGGAAGACTTTGAACAAGAATTAGCTGGAAACTCAGGTGCCAAAAATTATGATACATCTAGGAATTGGATTGTCATTATTAGTGGTGTTGTTGTTTTAATTTTAGCTAGTTTATCCCTTTATTTGACAAGGTATCGTTTTATGTCATTAATGATGATTCGAAAGTATAAAAACAAAAATGGAGTAGTAGCTGCTCAAAAAGAATATCACTATTTATTAAAGCTACTTGATCATAAAGGGTATAAAAGAGAAAAGGGTCAGACACTGCGAGAATATGCACGATTTGTAGATAGAGAGCTTCAAACTACCGATATGAGTCGGTTTACGTATTTTTATGAGCGAATGATCTATCGAAATGAACAAGATTCGTCCCAAAACAAACAGATAACAGAATTATGGGAAAATTTAATTAGGCAATCATTGTCTTGACCTAGTATTATGTCATTGATAAAATGATATAAATCTAAAAGCTTATATCCTTCATATATACTCAGAATGTATGGACTGAGTAGTTTCTACGAAGACGCCGCAAATGTCTTTACTATGAAGGTGGAAATCACTTGTTTTTTTAACGTTGATTTCTGCCTTCTATATGAAGGCAGATTTTTTATTTGCTGAATCAAATATAAGTAGTTAAAAAGGAGACGTAGACATGGACCTAAATAACGAAATGGTTTTAGTGTTAGATTTTGGAAGTCAATATAACCAATTAATTACTAGACGGATAAGAGAGTTTGGCGTCTATAGTGAGTTACATTCTCATCGACTAACGGCTGAAGAGATTAAGGAAATGAATCCAAAAGGAATTATTTTATCTGGTGGGCCACATAGTGTTTATGATGAGAATAGTTTTCGTTGTGACGAACGAATTTTTGACTTAGGTATTCCTGTTCTTGGTATTTGTTATGGAATGCAATTAATGACACTGCATTTTGGTGGAAATGTAAGAAGAGCTAAAGATAGAGAATATGGTAAAGCGGAAATTAATTTAGCAAATGAACCAATCCTATTTAAAGGAACACCGAGGTCTCAGACTGTATGGATGAGTCACGGTGACAAAGTGATTGAACCGCCAATAGGATTTGAAATTGACGCAACCAGTACATCTACACCAGTTGCTGCTATTAGTGATACAAAACGTCAATTTTTTGGTGTCCAATTTCATCCGGAAGTTAGAAATACCGAGTACGGCAACGAGCTACTTAAACAATTTGTTATCGATGTTTGCCAATGTACTGGGGACTGGACAATGGAAAATTTTGTTGATCAGGAGCTAGAAAAGATTCGCTCAAAAGTTGGAGACAAGAAAGTCTTGTGTGCACTTAGTGGGGGAGTGGATTCATCAGTTGTAGCTGCACTAATCCATAAGGCTATTGGTGATCAATTAACATGTATTTTTGTTGATCATGGGCTCCTTCGAAAGAATGAGGCAGACATGGTAATGGAAACTCTTCAAGAAGGATTCAATATGAATATTATTAAAGTAGATGCACAAGAACGTTTTCTATCAAAATTAAAAGGTGTATCTGACCCGGAACAAAAAAGAAAAATCATAGGTAATGAATTTATCTATGTGTTTGACGATGAAGCAGACAAGCTTAAAGAGATCGATTATTTAGCGCAAGGCACGCTATATACAGATATTGTTGAGAGTGGTACAGAGACAGCGCAAACGATAAAATCACACCATAACGTTGGTGGATTGCCAGAGAATATGCAATTTGAATTGCTTGAGCCACTTAATACTTTGTTCAAAGATGAAGTGAGAGTTCTGGGTATAGAGCTTGGATTACCTGAAGACATTGTTTGGAGACAGCCTTTTCCTGGTCCAGGTCTTGGTATCCGTGTGTTAGGAGAAATAACCGAAGAAAAACTTGAAATCGTTAGGGAATCAGATTGGATCCTAAGAGAAGAAGTAAAGAATGCTGGTTTAGAACGTGATATTTGGCAGTACTTTACTGTTCTCCCTGACATCAGAAGTGTTGGTGTGATGGGCGATGCTAGAACGTATGACTACACGATTGGCATACGTGCAGTTACTTCAATCGATGGTATGACTTCTGATTGGGCAAGGATTCCTTGGGAAGTGCTCGAAAAGATTTCAACTCGGATGGTCAATGAAGTTGAACAGATTAATCGAGTAGTCTATGACATTACTAGTAAGCCACCTGCAACGATAGAGTGGGAATAAAAGTAATAGCCGAACGTTATATTATTTTGTAATAAAAACATTCGTTTTTTGCTTGACTAGATTGTTATTCGCTAGTATTATAAATAATGTACTTTTAATAATAAATAAATAACTGTCGTATAATTTTGGGAATATGGCCCATGAGTTTCTACCAGACCACCATTAATTGGTCTGACTACGCCGGTGTTTTGCAAAATTTTAGTTATGTATTTGCAATTTTCCGGTTTAGTTAATGGTAGCACTCACTTGGCACTTTAGTGAGTGCTTTTTTTGCGGCAAAATTCAGGGGAGGAATTAATAATGAAGAAGTTTTTCCAGTTTGAGGAGTTAGGTACTAATTTCCGTACCGAATTTATTGCCGGTCTGACAACGTTCTTATCAATGGCTTATATCTTATTTGTTAACCCGATTACTTTAACTGCTGATGGTGCAATCGATATGGACCAAGGGGCAGTATTTACAGCAACGGCACTTGCTGCTGCGGTTGGTACGTTAGTAATGGGTCTTTATGCGAAATATCCAGTTGCACTTGCGCCTGGTATGGGACTGAATGCATTTTTTGCATATACAGTGGTACTAGGCTGGGGAATTCCATGGGAAACTGCTTTAGCGGGTGTATTAGCTTCAGGCCTTATTTTTATTGTTTTAACATTAACTGGCTTACGCGAAAAGATAATTAATGCAATTCCTGGTAACTTAAAACTTGCTGTTGGTGCTGGTATTGGCTTGTTTATTGCATTTATTGGTTTTCAGAATGCTGAAATTATTATTGCTGACCCTGCAACTATGGTTGCTTTAGGCGATTTAACATCGGGTCCTACCTTATTAGCTGTTTTTGGTATTTTAGCTACAGTTATTCTTCTTACGCTAAACGTAAAAGGCGGGGTTTTCTATGGAATGATTATCACAGCCATTGCGGGGATGATTTTCGGTTTAATTAGTCCTCCAACTGGAATTAGTGATGTTGTAGGTTCTGTTCCTAGTCTTGCGCCAACGTTTGGTCAAGCATTTGTCGAATTTGGAAATATTTTCACTGGTCAAATGCTGGTAGTTATTCTAACATTCTTGTTCGTTGACTTTTTTGATACTGCTGGAACATTAGTAGCGGTTGCAACAAAAGCTGGGTTGATGAAAGACAACAAGCTTCCTCGTGCTGGTAAGGCATTACTTTCTGATTCTACTGCTACAGTTGTTGGGGCGGCGCTTGGTACTTCGACAACAACTTCCTATGTTGAGTCAACTACTGGTGTTAGTGCTGGTGGTCGTTCAGGATTTACATCAGTTGTTACTGCAGGATTCTTTTTGTTAGCCTTAATTTTCTCGCCGTTATTAAGTGTAGTAACTGCGTCAGTAACTGCACCGGCGTTAATTATTGTTGGTGTGTTGATGTGTACTGTATTAAAGGATATTGAGTGGGAGAAGTTTGAAGTTGCAGTTCCGGCATTTTTAACAATCATTATTATGCCGCTTGCATACAGTATTGCTACGGGTATTGCTATGGGATTTGTGTTCTATCCAATTCTTATGGCAGTTAAAGGAAGAGCGAAAGAGATTAATCCAATCATGTGGTTCCTGTTTGTGGTATTTGTTCTATATCTAGCATTCTTGCATTAGAATAAAAAGAAAAGCTTTGGCCAAACAATGTGGTCAAAGCTTTTCTTTTTTAATTGTCAATAAATGAATATGACTTTGAAAATCAACCTAGTTAATCTAAGTGTTTAATTGCAAGTTTGTTTTTGCTAGTTTGTTCTCTAATTAAACGGTGTAATTGTAGGACGAGTAACCCGTGCTGATAAGTAGCGTCAATTTTATCACTACGAACAGGATATGGTAATTCAATTTTTCTCTCAAATGCCCCGTGGATAATTTCATCTTTAATTACCTGTCCGCCACCATGTTTAATATCTATAATTCCTTTTAATTCTAATGTTGCATAATCAACAAATACATCTATTTTTTCTAAATCTTTAACACCAGGCAAA
The DNA here is from genome assembly GCF_020404745.1 of Aquibacillus saliphilus. Taxonomy (GTDB): domain Bacteria; phylum Bacillota; class Bacilli; order Bacillales; family Amphibacillaceae; genus Aquibacillus; species Aquibacillus saliphilus. Next base: position 155,201 of record NZ_JAIZAP010000003.1, on the reverse strand, counting down.
TTAACGTAACAAAGCAATTCATTCTCAAATTGATATAGATTCACTTGAGGTACAGGTGGCTTTAGAACATCCTCAAACTCATTCCAAAAACTATCTCCAAAAAAGTTATCCATATTTTTTTTCCATTCATTCATATTACTGAAGGGATCCATTAAATACTGCCTCCTTAATAATTGAATTTTTTAACAGCATTCTGTATTTGGCGTACTAAGCCTGAATGCGATATAGTGTATGCATGAATCGTTTATGGGTGAATATCCTAATAGGCGATATCATGAATAAATTAGGCTCTTTTCGCACAGTTTGTTGCTATTGATAGAAACTGCGACGTAACGCTCGTTAGGATTTGCTATCTTCCGGTCTTTATAAGATGAGTGCTAAATCAGCGCTGCGGAAATACACTTCGCTTTCTGCGGGTGGCTGCTGAGCCTCCTCGTGCTGCGCGACTTTGGGGTCTCATCTATGCCTTTCCTCCCGCAGGACTTGAATAGGCATCCTTGAAACAACATCGCACGCAGAAAATTCGATTTGTGAATTTTCAAGGAGTCTTCGTGTATTTCCTCCGCTTAGAATAGCTTTCTATTCAAGTGGGAAGAACTCCGAAAAACGTTGAATTGACGGTAAATAGGTACTCGCTAATCAGAACACCACTACTCAGCGAAAGCAGAATACGAAGACTCCTATGGGAACAGCGAAAGGTTTTCGATGGGACGAGTAATCGCAGTCCCACGAGCCGAAGACCCCGGAAGAATCGTTCTTTGATTCTGAGGCTTTAGGCCGTGCCCATGGAAAGCGAAGTATTCTGCTGAAGCGATCGTATAGCACTCGATTCACTGGAAGAATTAAATCCTAACCAAAGTTAAGTCGGATTCTATAGTAATTACTCTTTAAGATTTAATACTTGGAAAAAGCAACAAATGTTTTCGGTGGGACGAGTAACCGCAGTCCCACTCTTTTAGAAACAGTCTTATATTAGAATAGAAATATTAAATGAAGAGAGATTTAGGAGGCATTTACTATGCTGGATAATGCAATAATCATGATTCTGATTATTTTATCGGTGAACGTTTTTTACGTGTCGTTTTCGACGATGCGAGTAATTTTAACCCTTAAAGGTAGAAAGTATATCGCTGCAGTTATTGGGATGTTTGAGATTACCATTTACACGTTGGGACTTGGACTGGTATTGCAAAATTTAGAAAGAATAGAAAATTTAGTAGCCTATGCGCTTGGATATGGAATAGGTGTCATTGTAGGTTCGAAAATAGAAGAAAAGCTTGCATTAGGATATATTACTGTCAATGTTGTATCGAAGGACCCTGAACTTTCCTTTACTAGGCAACTACGGGATAAAGGGTACGGGGTAACAAGCTGGATTGCATATGGGATGGATGGTGACCGATTGTCGATGCAAATACTAACACCTAGAAAATATGAATTGCAATTATACCAAGCAATACAAGAAATTGATCCCAAAGCATTTATCATCACTTATGAGCCGAAGCAAATTCATGGAGGCTTCTGGGTCAAACAAGTAAGGAAAGGGCGTTTATTTAAAAATGTCAAAAAACCACAAGAAAAATAACTCGAAAAAAAGATTTGAATTACAACAAGGCGAAACAATTGATCAATGCTTAGATCGAATAAAACGAGAAGGATACACACCTGTAAGAAGAGCGGAAGTACCTGTTTTTCAAGAAGTAAGTAAAAATGGAGAAACTACCTATCAGCCAGTAAGTAAACAAATAGTATTTGATACTATACCACTCTAAATACGAACGATATAAAATAAAGTGGTTTAATCGTTCGATAATTATTGTTATATTTATTGACATGATTCTTAATTGCTTGTTATTATGTATGTGTGTCAATTTCGTATTTACAGATTGGTTAATGTAGAATTATTTTGAAATATAAAGTATCGTAGACCTCATATAATTTCGGGAATATGGCCCGATCGTCTCTACCCGTCACCGTAAATGATGGACTATGGGGGAAGATGGATCATTGTATATATACAATGGTTATTTGAATGCATATCAAAGAGCTCGTTACGACTATGCCTATTCATCTTCTCTCATTCCTTGAGGAGATGTATAGGCATTTTTTATGGTCTTGTACAGTGAGTCAACCTAAAAACCTACTAAAAATGATTAGTAATAGAAAAGAGGTCTTTATTATGAACAGTGTTGGTGTGATTATGGGAAGCATATCGGATTGGGAAACAATGAAAAGTGCTTGTGAGATATTAAATGAACTAGATATTCCATTTGAAAAAGAGATTATTTCTGCACATAGAACGCCAGATGATATGTTTAACTATGCAGATTCTGCTAAAAATAGAGGCTTAAAAGTAATCATTGCTGGAGCGGGTGGAGCTGCCCACTTACCGGGCATGATTGCAGCAAAGACAACTCTTCCGGTTATTGGTGTTCCAGTACAATCCAAGAGTCTTAATGGATTAGATTCATTGTTATCTATTGTACAAATGCCTGGAGGAGTGCCAGTAGCAACAGTAGCAATCGGGAGTGCCGGTGCGAAAAACGCAGGAATATTGGCGGCACAAATTCTAGCAGCTTTTGATGATGAAATCTCAACAAGACTAATAGATTATCAAGATCAAATGAAAAAAAAGGTTGACGAGATGAGGGAACAACTTGCGACAAAATAGGATATTACCTGGAAATACAATTGGAATAGTCGGTGGTGGTCAGTTAGGGAGAATGATGGCTGTTGCAGCAAAACACATGGGTTATCGAATTGTTGTGTTAGATCCAACGCCAGATTGTCCAACTGCACAAGTAAGTGATCGCCATCTTGTAGCTGCGTACGATGACAGCAAAGCTATCCAACAGTTAGCCGAGTTAACAGATGTAATTACGTATGAATTTGAAAATGTTGACCTTGCATCTGCACAATATCTTGAAAATCAAGGTATTCTCCCACAAGGGGCAGCGTTATTAAAAATCACCCAGGATAGAGAGAATGAAAAGAAGGTATTGGTAGAAAATAATTTGCCAGTTGCTGATTTTGCGGTTATTCAAAATAAGGCAGATTTGGATAAAGCATTAGATCGCATTGGCTTTCCTTTAGTCCTCAAGACTTGTCGTGGAGGTTATGATGGAAAAGGTCAATTTAAATTACAATCAGAAGTCGACATGGCGGATGCACTAAAGTTTATCAAGAATAATGATCGATTGTTACTAGAACAATGGATTGAATTTGAAAAAGAGATATCGGTTGTATTCACTAGGTCAGCAAATGGAGAGATGACGGTTTTCCCAGTTGCTGAAAATCATCACAAGGACCATATCTTAGATCAGACAATCGCTCCTGCTGTTGTGAATGATGTTGTTAAAGAGAAGGCATTGAAAGCAGCTTATACGATTGCTGAAGGAATAGGTGTTGTCGGTACGTTCGCGATTGAAATGTTTGTTCAAGGAAATGATATCTATATAAACGAAATGGCGCCAAGACCGCACAACTCAGGACACTTTACGATTGACAGTTGTAACGTATCACAGTTTGAACAGCATATACGAGCGGTCTGTGGGCTCCCGTTAATACCGGTTGAGTTTCAGGGAGCAGCGATTATGATAAACCTAATTGGTGATGATATCGAGGACTGCCTAGCTCGCATTGATGAACTAGGTGAGGCACATATTCATGTATATGGAAAAAAGGAAGTCAAGCCAAAACGAAAAATGGGACACATCACTTATGTTGGTTCTGATTTAAATGAATTGCAGCAATTAGTTGAAACTAAAACTAAAGGAACAAACTAACACAGATAAAGAAACTTAGGAGGACATGTAATGATTAGTCGTTATACACGTGAAGAAATGGGAGCAATATGGACAGATGAAAACAGGTTTGATGCTTGGCTAGAGGTAGAAATATTAGCATGCGAGGCATGGAGTGAACTTGGAATTATACCAAAAGAAGATGTGAAAAAACTTCGTGAAAATGCGTCATTTGATGTCAATCGAATTTTTGAAATAGAACAAGAAACTAGACATGATGTCGTAGCATTTACAAGAGCTGTATCGGAAACGCTTGGCGAGGAAAGAAAGTGGGTTCATTACGGGCTGACTTCAACTGATGTAGTAGATACTGCCCTGTCTTACACATTAAAACAGGCAAACCAAATTTTGAGAAAAGATATTGAACGGTTTGTTGACATTCTAGCTGATAAGGCAAAGGAACATAAACACACCGTACAGATGGGTAGAACACATGGTGTCCATGCGGAACCTACGACCTTTGGCCTGAAAATGGCGCTTTGGTATGAAGAAATGAAACGCAATTTAGAAAGGTTTAATGCAGCCGCGAAAACAATCGAAACAGGAAAATTATCTGGAGCTGTTGGAACGTACGCCAATATTGATCCGTTCGTTGAAGAATATGTGTGTGAAAAATTAGGACTTTCAGCTGCGCCGGTATCGACACAAACCTTGCAAAGAGATCGACACGCGCAGTATCTTTCTACACTAGCTTTAATTGCCAGTTCAATCGAGAAATTTGCAACAGAGATTCGAGGGTTACAGAAAACAGAAACAAGAGAAGTTGAGGAATTTTTTGCTAAAGGACAAAAGGGTTCATCGGCTATGCCACATAAAAGAAATCCAATTGGATCTGAAAATATGACTGGTATGGCAAGATTGATTCGTGGGTATATGGTGACGGCTTATGAAAATGTTTCGTTGTGGCACGAACGTGATATTTCGCATTCGTCTGCAGAACGTGTGATTTTGCCAGACGCCACAATTGCACTTAACTATATGCTAAACCGGTTTTCGAACATTGTTAAAAACCTGACTGTGTTCCCGGAAAATATGAAAAAAAATATCGACAAAACATATGGCGTAATATTCTCTCAACGTGTACTACTGTCGTTAATTGATCAAGGGATGAGTAGAGAAGAAGCATACGATATTGTTCAACCAAACGCAATGAAAGCATGGGAAGATGCAATACCTTTCAGAGAATTAATAGAGGCTGAGAAGAAAATAACTTCGACATTAACAACCGACCAAATTGATGATTGTTTTGATTACACCTATCATCTAAAAAATGTTGATCGCATTTTCGACAAGATTGGTTTATAGAAGGATTGACTAAAACTTAGGGGGTTGCACAAGTGAAGGGTGAACTTTTGTATGAAGGTAAAGCAAAACAAGTATTTAAAGTGAGTGGTAACGATTCACAATTGATTCTTTCTTATAAAAATGATGCCACGGCTTTTAACGGTATCAAGAAGGCGAGTTTTACTGGGAAAGGTAAATACAACAACCTTATATCCTCCAAGGTTTTTGATTTTTTACATGCGAGAGGTGTAAAGAGTCATTTCGAACGGAGTTTAAACGAAACGGAACAATTAGTAAAAAGAACGAAAATTGTCCCTGTAGAAGTTGTCGTTCGTAATATTGCAGCTGGAAGTATTACTCGTCGCTTAGGAATACCTGAAAAAGTCGAATTTGCACCCCCTCTAGTTGAACTTTATTTTAAAGATGATGGGCTTGGAGATCCGATAATAAATGACGAACATGCGCGACTACTAACTGATTTATCTGAGCAAGAGCTTGCTGATGTTAAAACCACAGCTTTGGTGATTAATCAACACCTTAGCGAGTTCTTTAGTGAAGTGAACTTAACCTTGGTCGACTTTAAATTAGAATTCGGTAGGAATCTAAATGGCGAGATTATTCTATCTGATGAGGTTTCACCGGATACATGCAGACTATGGGACAAAGATACTGGAGAGAAAATGGATAAAGATGTGTTTCGCGAAGATTTAGGTGACCTTTTAAAGGTGTACGAAGCTATTCTCAATCGACTGGAGGCAGTAAAATGAAAAAAGTGAAAATTTACATCACATTAAAGTCGGGAGTTCTAGACCCGCAAGGCAAGGCGGTTCAAACATCGTTAAATACGCTTGGCTATGCAGAGGTTCAAGAGGCGCGTGTAGGCAAATATATGGAGTTAAAACTAGATGACCATACTGATGCCGAGAAACAAGTAGAGGAAATGTGTGCCAAGTTACTTGCTAATCCAGTTATTGAAGATTATCAGTACACAATTGAGGAGGGTGTTACCCAGTGAAATTTGCTGTCGTAGTTTTTCCGGGATCCAATTGTGATAGAGATATGTATCATGCAGCAAAGGACGCATTAGGTGAGGAGGCAGAGCTGGTATGGTATCAGTCTGCCAACCTATCAGACTATGACGCTATTTTAATTCCTGGTGGATTTTCCTATGGTGATTATTTGCGCTCAGGAGCGATTGCATCCACTTCTCAAATCGTAGCTGACCTTAAGCGACAAGCTGAAAAGGGAGTGCCTATCTTAGGTGTTTGTAATGGTTTTCAGATTTTGTTAGAGGCGGGTTTGTTACCAGGTGCAATGCTAAGAAATAAAAATCTTAAGTTCATTTGTCATTTTGAGGAACTGAAAGTAGCGAATAGAGACACCATGTTCACAACGGCTTTCCAACAAGGAGAAGCGATTTCTTTACCGGTTGCTCATGGAGAAGGTAACTACTATTGTGATGACACTACACTAAAGCAACTAAAAGATAATAATCAAATTGTTTTCACCTATACAAATAATCCAAATGGTTCGATCAATGATATAGCAGGAATTATGAATGAACAAGGTAATGTGCTTGGCATGATGCCGCATCCAGAACGTGCAGTTGAAGAATTACTGGGTGGTAATGATGGCTTGAAAATATTTAAATCAATTGTGAACAATTGGAGGGAAAAATATGTTACAAGCGCCTGAAATTACTCCAGAGGTAATCGAAAAGGACCGTCTTTACAGGGATATGGGTTTAACTGATGACGAGTTTGGTCTTGTTAAATCAATCTTGAAACGTCAGCCTAATTTCACGGAAACTGGTATCTTTTCAGTAATGTGGTCAGAACATTGTAGTTATAAAACGTCAAAACCGCTGCTAAAGAAATTTCCAACAAAAGCAGATCACGTTTTACAGGGTCCTGGTGAAGGTGCGGGTATTATCGACATTGGAGATGGTAAAGCGGTTGTCTTTAAAATTGAAAGTCATAATCATCCTTCTGCAGTAGAACCCTATCAGGGAGCTGCAACTGGTGTTGGTGGGATTATTCGTGACGTATTTTCAATGGGAGCAAGACCGATTGCCTTACTCAATTCGTTGAGATTTGGTAACTTAACATCCAATCGTGTTAAATATTTATTTGAAGAAATAGTAAATGGAATTGCAGGCTATGGTAACTGCGTAGGTGTTCCTACTGTTGGTGGCGAAGTGCAATTTGATAATTGTTACGAAGGAAATCCGTTAGTAAACGCAATGTGTGTTGGGTTAATTGATCAAAAGGATATCCAAAAAGGAATTGCTGCAGGTATTGGCAATACTGTTATTTATGCAGGTGCTGCAACGGGAAGAGATGGTATTCACGGGGCAACATTTGCTTCAGAAGACTTATCGGAAGAGTCAGAAAGCAAACGTCCATCTGTTCAAGTTGGTGATCCGTTCATGGAGAAGTTGCTAATCGAAGCATGTTTAGAAGTAATTCACTGTGATGCGTTGGTTGGTATGCAGGATATGGGAGCTGCTGGACTTACTTCCTCAGCAAGTGAAATGGCAAGTAAAGCAGGAACAGGTATGGAAATGAACCTAGATTTAGTTCCACAGCGTGAACTTGATATGACGCCATATGAATTGATGCTGTCAGAATCGCAAGAACGGATGCTTCTTGTTGTCGAACAAGGACGTGAACATGAAATTATCGATATATTCAAAAAATATGGTTTAGAAGCAGTAGCTGTTGGAAGAGTTACAGATGATAATCAGTTCCGCCTCATTCACAAAGGAGCGGTTGCTGCTGATATTCCTGTCGATTCGTTAGCGGAGGATGCTCCAGTTTACCATAAAGATTCTAAAGTACCTGAATACTATGAAAAGTTTCAACAATTGGACGATTATCAGCCAATCGTTAATAACTATAGTGAGGCGTTAAAATCCCTGCTACAACAACCAACGATAGCAAGTAAGGAATGGGTTTACGATCAATATGATTCAATGGTTCAAACCAATACAGTTGTGAGACCAGGGTCTGATGCTGCGATTATACGTGTGCGTGGAACAGATAAAGCAATCGCGATGACAACCGATTGTAACTCCCGTTATATTTATTTAGATCCTGAGATAGGCGGTAAGATTGCAGTTGCAGAAGCAGCTCGAAATATTGTTTGTTCTGGTGGGAAGCCAATGGCTTTAACAGATGGACTTAATTTTGGTAATCCAGATAAGCCTGAAAATTTTTGGCAAATGGAAAAAAGTGTTGATGGTTTGAGTGAAGCAAGCTTAGCGCTTAATACGCCTGTTATTAGCGGTAATGTCTCTCTTTACAACGAAACAAATGGCCAGTCAATATACCCAACTCCAGTTGTTGGAATGGTTGGTTTACTAGAGTCACTAGATCATGTAACTCCATCATTCTTCCAAACCCCTGGAGACTATATTTATTTAATTGGAGAGACAAAGCCAGAATTTGCTGGTAGTGAGTTACAAAACATACTAGAGAATAACTACTTCGGAAAAGCGCCATCCATTGATCTCGATATCGAGGCGAAGCGTCAACAGCAATTACTTCTTGCCATTCAAAGTGGTTTGGTTTGTTCTGCACACGATTTAGCGGAAGGTGGATTAGCGGTAGCGCTGGCTGAGAGTTTATTTAATAACGGGTTAGGTTGTGATGTGGAAGTTAGTGGTGATACAACTGTCCAGCTATTTAGTGAAAGTCAATCTCGTTTTCTCGTGTCTATTAAACCAGATGATAAACAGGCGTTCGAAAGCTTAGTAGAGGATGCTAACTTAATAGGGGAAGTAACAGAAAGTGGACAGCTGAAAGTGAATAATAATGAGGACATAGTTATTGAAGAATCGGTTGAAAGCTTGAAAACATTGTGGAAAGGGGCGATACCATGCTTGCTGAAATCAAAGGGTTAAACGAAGAATGTGGTGTGTTTGCTATTTGGGGTCATGAGAAGGCTGCGGAAATGACTTATTATGGTTTACATGCTCTTCAACACCGTGGACAAGAAGGCGCGGGTATTGTCACAAGCGATGGTGAACAATTACATTTGCATAAAGGGAATGGACTTATTAACGAAGTTTTTCAACAAAATGAATTTTCTCGTTTGAAAGGCAATGCTGCTTTGGGTCATGTGCGGTATGCTACCCAAGGTGGTGGCGGTTATGACAACGTTCAACCATTAGTGTTTCGGTCGCAAAAAAATAGTATGGCACTTGCTCATAATGGAAATTTAGTTAATGCCTATGCGTTAAAAAACCAGCTAGAAGCTCAGGGTAGTATTTTGCAAACAACCTCTGATACAGAGGTAATCGCCCACTTAATTAAGCGAAGTGGCCATTTAGAAATGGAAGAGGCAATTGCGCAAGCATTGGGTATGATTAAAGGAGCGTATGCATTTTCTATTTTAACTGAAAAACAATTGTTCGTTGCTCTTGATCCCCGAGGTTTGCGCCCGTTATCAATTGGAATGTTAGGTGATGCCTATGTAGTTGCTTCAGAAACGTGTGCATTTGATCTTATTGGTGCGACATACGTTAGAGAGGTAAAACCGGGGGAACTCGTAATTATTGATGATAGTGGAATTACCTCAAAACGGTTTGCTTCTCCGATGAAGAGAACGTTATGTTCCATGGAGTATGTCTACTTTTCCCGCCCTGATAGCGATTTAGATGGATTAAACGTTCATGCTAGTCGGAAAACAATGGGAAAACAACTAGCTAGTGAAGCCCCTATTGAGGCAGACGTAGTAACTGGTGTTCCTGACTCAAGTATATCTGCTGCAATAGGGTATGCAGAAGCTGCTGGGATTCCGTATGAACTTGGACTAATTAAAAACCGCTATGTCGGTCGTACGTTTATTCAGCCTTCTCAAGAACTTAGAGAGCAAGGGGTTAAAATGAAATTATCCCCAGTCCGCGGAATAGTGGAGGGTAAACGTGTCGTCATGGTTGATGATTCTATTGTACGTGGAACAACATGCAAACGAATCGTTCGTCTGTTGAAAGAAGCTGGTGCAACAGAAGTGCATGTTCGAATTGGTTCACCACCGATTGTCAATCCTTGTTACTATGGGATTGACACGTCGAATAAAGGAGAATTAATTGCTGCTAATTATGAAGTAGAAGAAATTAGAGAATTAATAGGAGCAGATAGTTTAGCTTTTCTAACTACTGATGGATTAGAGAAATCAATAGTTGAGGATAAAGACTCCATTGAACACGGAATTTGTAATGCTTGTTTTACTGGTAATTACCCAACAGAAATATATCCAGATACGGTATTACCCGTATATAAGGATTAAAACGCAATTCGTTTAACTGACTGTAAAACCCCTAAAAGGAGCGTTCATATGAGTGATATATACAAACAAGCTGGTGTAGATGTTGATGCTGGTTACCAGGCAATAGACCTAATGAAAAAACATATTCAAAAGACAAACCGACCGGAAGTTTTGGGCGGGGTTGGTGCCTTTGCTGGTTTATTTGAATTAACGTCTTTCTCTTACAAGGAACCAGTACTATTATCTGGCACTGACGGGGTTGGGACCAAGCTTAAGCTTGCTTTTGAAATGGATAAACATGATACCGTTGGGCTTGATTTAGTGGCAATGTGTGTCAATGATATCGTTGCTCAAGGTGCCGATCCGTTATTTTTTCTTGATTATATTGCTTGCGGAAAAAATAAGCCTGAAAAAATTGAACAAATTGTCAAAGGGATTGCCGATGGTTGTGTTGAATCTAGCAGTGCTTTAATTGGTGGGGAAACAGCTGAAATGCCAGGTATGTATCAAAATGGTGAATATGACCTAGCTGGTTTTGTTGTCGGTATTGCTGAAAAAAGTGAAATTATAACTGGTGAAAAAATTGAACCAGGTGATACGATTATTGGGATTGCATCAAGTGGTCTTCATTCCAACGGGTTTTCTTTAGTGCGTAAAATAATTGCTGAACAAAAGTTAGACTTATCTTCCGTTTACGATCCTCTGGATAAACCGCTTGGAGAGGAATTATTAACACCAACGAAGATCTATGTAAAAGCAATAAAACAGTTGAAACAAGATATTGATATTAAGGGAATTAGTCATATTACTGGTGGCGGATTTTACGAGAATCTTCCCAGGGCCCTGCCGGAGCATTTAGGTGCTCAAGTTGTTTCTGGCTCATGGGAAATTCCGGCAATATACACCTTCTTAGAAGAACAAGCTGGGCTAAGATTTAATGACATGTTGGGTGTATTTAATATGGGAGTAGGTATGGCTATCGTGGTATCTCCCCATGAAGAACAGATGGCATTACAATTACTAGATGACATTGGTGAGCGTGCATCTGTTATTGGAAAAGTGGTAAATCAGCCTGGGGTGGTAGTTGTTAATGACTAAAACTAAAATAGCTGTTTTTGCATCAGGAACAGGCAGTAATTTTGAGTCAGTACAAAAAGAAGTTGAATCAGGCAACCTTGACTCTGAAATAGCGCTATTAGTATGTGATAAGCCTGGTGCAAAGGTACTTGAAAAAGCGGAATTTTATCAGGTGCCAACATTTGTATTCAATGCAAAACAATATAATTCCAAATCAGAATTTGAATATGAGATACTAAATGAACTAGAGAAGTACAAAGTTGAGTGGATTGTATTAGCGGGTTATATGCGACTAATTGGATCAACATTACTCGATTCGTATCATCAGAGAATTATTAATATTCACCCATCTTTATTACCCTCTTTTCCAGGCAAAGATGCAGTCGGCCAGGCAATAGCTGCAGGTGTGAAAGTGACAGGTGTGACCATTCACTTAGTTGATGAAGGAATGGATACCGGGAAAATAGTGGAACAAGAGTCACTACGAGTAATCGATAAGGAAAGTAGAGAGTCATTACAACTAAGGATACAAGAAATTGAGCATCGCCTATTTCCGAGTGTCATACAATCATTAATTTTAGCAGGCAATATGAAAGGGGACCCTTTATATGAAGAAAAGAGCGCTACTTAGTGTTTCAGATAAAAGTAAGTTAGTAGAATTTGCGACTGGATTAGACAAGCTAGGTTATGAACTTGTTTCTACTGGTGGAACCTTAAAAGCATTACAGGAAGCGAATCTTCCAGCAATACCTGTTTCAGCAGTTACAAACTTCGAAGAAATTCTAGATGGTAGAGTTAAAACACTTCATCCATTCATTCATGCAGGTTTACTTGCAAGACGTGATGATCAATCACATCAAAAGCAAATGACAGAGCTAGACATTCAACCAATCGATGTAGTGGTAGTTAACCTTTATCCGTTTAAACGAACGATTGATCAAGAAGGCGTGACAGAAGAACAGGCAATTGAAAACATCGATATTGGTGGTCCAACCATGCTTAGAGCAGCGGCGAAAAATTTTCGTGATGTAACGGTCGTTGTTGACCCATCAGATTATGATTCTGTCATCGATCAGTTAAATCAAAATAGTTCACAGGTGGATTTCAGGAAACAACTAGCAGCTAAAGTATTTAGACATACAGCAAATTATGATGCAATGATTGCCAACTATTTTACCAACATCACGGGTGAAACAGATCCTGAGACTTACACAATGACCTATGAAAAAGTTCAATCATTAAGATATGGGGAGAATCCTCATCAACAGGCTGCTTTCTACCAGGAACCAAATGTAAAGGGTGCATCGATTGCAAATGCCAAACAGCTTCATGGTAAGGAGTTGTCTTATAATAACATTCAAGACGCCAATGCGGCTTTAGAAATGGTACTAGAATATAGCAGACCAGCTGCAGTAGCAGTAAAGCACATGAATCCTTGTGGTGTCGGAATTGGTGAAAATATTGCTAGTGCGTATGCCAAAGCATACGAAGCTGATTCAATGTCGATTTTTGGTGGAATTGTGGCATTAAATAGACAAGTTGACAAGGAAACTGCGAATCAACTAAAAGAGATTTTTCTTGAAATTATCATTGCTCCCTCTTTTTCGCAAGAAGCAATTGAGTTATTAACCGTAAAACCGAATCTTAGACTACTTGAAATACCGATGGAAAGTAACGGTTCAAACACGAAAAAGGTAGTAAGCGTCGTTGGTGGGTTGCTTGTTCAAGACAGGGATAACGGTACGGTTACAGAAGAAGATATCACTATTCCAACAGAAAGAAAACCTGACACACAAGAATTAACTGATTTACTATTTGCTTGGAATGTTGTTAAGCATGTTAAATCCAATGCAATTGTAGTTGCGAAAGGCGACCAAACACTTGGTATTGGAGCAGGGCAAATGAACCGTGTTGGTGCGGCTAAAATAGCGTTTGAGCAAGCGGGAGAGAAGGCTACAGGTGCGGTTATGTCATCTGATGCATTTTTCCCAATGCCAGATACAGTAGAAGCTGCCGCAAAAGCTGGTATCAAAGCAATCATTCAGCCAGGTGGTTCTAAACGTGATCAGGACTCCATTGACGCGTGTAATAATTATGGAATTGCAATGGTATTTACAGGCATGCGCCACTTTAAACATTAAATCTTGCTGTCTAGGCTCCTGACAGTACCTTCGGAAGATGTTTGATGTCAGTTTAAAAAAAGGCGGGGAGAATATGAATGTTTTAGTTATTGGCAGTGGTGGTCGTGAACATAGTATTGTGAAGAAATTGACAAAAAGTAGTCAGGTTACTACTATCTTTGCAGCGCCCGGCAATGGTGGGATCGAACTTGATGCTACATGTGTACCGATTGAAGATACTGAGGTCGATCAGTTAGTAACCTTCGCAAAGCAAAATAGGATTGATTGGACGATTGTTGGGCCTGAAGTACCTTTACTTGCAGGTGTGGTAAATGCCTTCAAAAGCGAGGGACTGAATGTTTTTGGACCAACGAAACAGGCGGCACTAATTGAGGGTAGTAAAGATTTTGCTAAAGCTATTATGAAAAAATATAGAATTCCAACGGCTGATTATCAAACATTCACAGATGTAGACGAGGCCAGAAAATATATCGAACAACAAGGCGTACCTATTGTAGTAAAAGCCGACGGGTTAGCTGCAGGCAAAGGTGTAGTAGTAGCAACAAGCTTGAACGAGGCAATTGAGGCAGTGGAGAGCATGCTCGTTGATAACCAATTTGGCGAAGCGGGTAATCGGGTCGTTATTGAAGAATTTCTGGCAGGAAAGGAATTCTCGCTAATGGCTTTTGTAGAAGGCGAAGATGTGTATCCACTAATGCCAGCAAGAGATCATAAACGTGCATTTGACGGTGATTTAGGTCCGAATACAGGTGGAATGGGGGCATTTTCACCTGTGCCAGATTTGCAGCAAAAAGATATTGACTTTGCTGTCGAAAAAATTCTTAAACCAACTGCAAAAGGTATGATAGCAGAAGGACGGCCGTTTTCAGGGATTTTATATGCAGGTTTAATAGAAACAGAGCAAGGGCCCAAAGTAATTGAGTTCAATGCTAGGTTAGGAGATCCTGAAACACAAGTAGTCCTTCCGTTATTGAAAAACGATCTAATTCAGGTGATTATTGATGTTACATCTGGTAAAGATCCCGAACTAGTTTGGGAAGATGCGTATTGTATAGGAACTGTTGTAGCATCGAAAGGCTATCCAGCAGAATATAGTAAAGAAATTGCATTACCAGAACTACCAAAGTCAAAAGATTGCTTTATAATCCATGCTGGAACTGGCCGCGATCAATTTGGGAATTTCCACTCTGTCGGTGGTCGAGTACTATTAGTCGGGTCAATGGATAAAAAACGGGAAGTAGCACAGAAAAATATATATGATTATTTAAAGGCTTTTGATAGAGATGATTCTTTCTTTTATCGCACTGATATAGGACTTAATAAGAAAAAGTAGATAGAGCAAAAAACGTGGAATTGATTATACAATTCCACGTTTTTTTGTTCTATTAGCCGCCCATTATTGCTTTGGGTGGTAGCGGAATTTTAAAAGCCGAATAGGTTAATTATGTAGATTAAAGTTAAAAGGAGGAGTAATGCAAAATGCCGAATAGAAATAAAGGTTCAAACCCATATGAAGATTATTCTCAAACGCCGAGTTTAGGTGGAGGACAGCCAGGCCCAATAGGTGGCTGGAATCAGCAACCATATCCACCGAGTTTTGGTGGAGGGCAGCAAGGTCCAGGAGGAGGGTGGAATCAGCAGCCATATCCACCAAACTTCGAGGGTCCCTTACCAGGTCCGGGAGGAGGGTGGAATCAGCAGCCATATCCACCAAATTTCGAAGGTCCCTTACCAGGTCCGGGAGGAGGGTGGAATCAGCAACCATATCCACCAAACTTCGAGGGTCCCTTACCAGGTCCAGGAGGAGGGTGGAATCAGCAGCCATATCCACCAAATTTCGAAGGGCCACTACCAGGTCCGGGAGGAGGATGGAATCAGCAACCATATTTACCAGGATTCGGTGGACCACAGCCGGGACCCGGAGGAGCTTTGAGCCAACAACCCTATTCTCCTAATCAAAAGGACCAACAAACAGGATCAAACAATGGGGGTTGGAACCAGTTGCCAACACAATTCGGTGGTCAATTACCAGGTCTGAATAATGGAGAATGGGACTAATAGTATTGATGAAGTAAATAACGTTTATTTAAAGGGTTAACTAAGCGAACAGTTTAGTTAGCCTTTTTTAAAAGGAAAGAAAGAATAAAAATTTGCGCATCGATGTCTAGCTCCAGCGCCTAGCCCGCCTGAGGTTTGACTTATTTGCGCTAGGCTAAGAATAATCTTGGCAGAAATAAATGTCTTTCTTATTTCGAGTGCGCCCTGCGCTTTTCTTGTTTAGGAAGAGGTTACCTTTGATTTAGCAAAGTGAGCCTGAACTATTGTACAATGAAGGTTGAGGAAATTGATCGTTTACCCTATTTTATTTTTGATAATGCTAACTAATAGAGAGGTGCTTAGTTTATGTTAGAAAAACATAGAAAAAAGTCAAAAACATCGATTAATTGTAAGGTAATCACTGTTAGTGATACAAGAACAGAGGAAACGGATAAAAGTGGTCAATTAATTAAACAATTATTAATTGAACAAGAACACTTAATAGTGGACTATGTTATCGTTTGTGACGAATTAAAAGAAATAGAGGCAGCAATAACAAAAGCAGTTAATGATAGTAAAGTCGAGGCAGTCATCCTGAATGGTGGAACTGGAATAGCTAATAGAGATGTGACAATTGAAGTGGTTCAGTCCTTAACAAAAAAAGAAATCCCCGGGTTTGGAGAAATCTTTCGAATGCTAAGCTATCAGCACGATATTGGTTCAGCTGCAATATTATCACGTGCATTTGCAGGGGTGACAAATAAAACAGTATTGTTTTCAATTCCAGGATCATCTGGTGCAGTTCGTCTAGCTATGAATGAATTAATCTTACCTGAAATTGGACATATTGTGATGGAAATAAATAAAGATACTTAGTCAAAAGATACGGTGGTGATTAACTAGTCTCACGTTTATAATCGCCACTTTTCCCCCCGGATTTTTCAAGCAAGTATGTTTGTCCAATAACCATCCCTTTGTCGACAGCCTTACACATATCGTAGATTGTAAGAGCTGTCACAGAAGCAGCAGTTAATGCTTCCATTTCAACGCCTGTAGTTCCTTTAGTTTTCACCTCTACTGTTATTAACAACTCCGGTTTATCGATATTATCTAGGTTCCATTCAAAATTCATATCGATTCCACTGAGTGGGAGTGGGTGGCACATCGGTATAATGGTTGAAGTTTGTTTAGCGGCCATAATTCCAGCAACCTGGGCCACAGCTAATACATCCCCTTTTCCCACTTGGTGATTTACAATCTGGTGGTAAATTTCGTCGTTAACAATAATGCTAGAACGGCTAATTGCTATGCGAATTGTTTCCTTTTTTTCCGTAATATCTACCATTTTCGCTCTACCTTGTTGATTTATATGAGTAAATTCTGACAAGAGTATTCACCTCGTTATGTTATGATTTAATTTAAGTCCTATCCTATTATAACAAAACAGATCGTTTATTGCCTAAGGTGGTAGTAGACCTAAACGAATGATATAAGATAAAATTGGAGCTTTAAGAGGTTGTTCAAAAAGAGATTGTAAAAGAGTACTATAAGTAATCTGTTGAAGGGTTTGTCATCGATGAAAGAAAATAAGCGTTACTATCTTTACTTTGCTGTGATTATTTTCATATTACTTCTTCTAACTGCCTGTTCATCTTCGCAACAATCTAACAATGATGATGAACAAGTAGAGCTAACCATTTCAGCAGCCGCTAGCATGATGGATGTACTAGAAGAGATTCGCGTTGATTTTGAAGAAGAACATAATGATATAAATTTATTATATAACTTTGGTTCATCTGGTTCCTTGCAGCAACAGATAGCTCATGGTGCTCCAGTAGATCTTTTTATTTCTGCTAATCTCCAAAGGTTTAATTCTTTGCTTGATCAAGGATTTATATCAAGCAACTACCATAAGGAAATGGTGGGAAATGAGTTAGTATTAATTCAGCCAAATAGCGGGGACGTAAGACTATCGAGTTTTTCTGATTTATTAAATGAAGAAGTCAAAAAAGTGGCAATCGGCATACCAGAAACTGTCCCAGCAGGTTATTATGCTAAGGAATATTTGGAAAAACAAAAACTATACAATAAGCTCAAGGATAAATTTATACCCGGAAAAGATGTAAGACAAGTATTAAATTATGTCGAAACAGGTAATACCGATGCGGGGATTGTTTATCGTACAGACGCGCTACATTCAAAGTCAGTTCAAGTAGTTACAACCGCTAATAAACAAGACCATACGCCGATTATATATCCAGTTGGGATTTTGGAAGACTCCAACCATAAAGAAGCGGCAATGTTGTTTTTTGACTATGTAACAAACAGCGATTCATTAGAAATATTTAAGGAGTATGGGTTCAGTCCCATAAGTGATAATTAATGTTAACAAATCAATTTTGGGATCCAATTCAATTATCGTTAATCGTAGCTACTATTGCTGTACTTATTGTAACTGTTAGCGGGACTTCTACTGCGTGGTTCATGGCTAACAGACATTTCACAGGAAAAACTACTTTGGAAACACTATTGCTGTTACCTATCGTATTGCCACCAACAGTTATCGGATTTTTATTAGTAATTATTTTCGGGAGGAATGGTCCTGTTGGTCAACTAATCGATTCGCTATTCAATCAATCTGTTTTATTTACAATTTGGGCTGCGATTATCGCGGCAGTAGTGGTGTCATTTCCTTTAATGTATCAATCTGCAAAAACTGGATTTCAATCCATTGATAAAGGTATTGAAGATGCAGCAAGAGTAGATGGTGCAAATGAACGAGAGATTTTTAGATATATTTCCATTCCACTATGTTTTAAGCCAATTATCGCTGGTATTACCTTAAGTTTTGCAAGGGCACTTGGAGAGTTTGGAGCGACCATAATGTTCGCTGGAAATATTCCTGGTAAGACACAAACGATTCCAACTGCTATATATGTGGCATTTGAATCAAATCAGACCACTTTAGCATGGGCTTGGGTCATTTCGATAATTATCATATCGTATCTAATGCTCTTCGTATTAAAAAAATCGGATCGCTAGCCAATGATATCGTTAATCGAAAATAAAATGACGTGTAGGGTAATTTCCCCACACGTCATTTTATATTAGGAAGGGTTAATTGCTTCCTCTAATCCCTCTTCTTCGGATTGGCTTCCACTTTCCATCTCATTACTGTCGATATAGTTAGTAATGATGTCAGTTACAGGACAATAGCGAACAATTCCTTCTGCGACTTTCATTGCTGATAAGATAATCAGCAAAATTGAGCCTTGACGCCATGGTCGGCGATTCATATTAACACTAGTATAGGTTAAAAATGTTAAGCCGATTGTTATTCGAAGCAGTGCATTTAATATTCCGATATTTTGTCGTATCATATAAAAAACATCCTTTCAGAGAACTGTTATGCGTAATATTTAATGATGTGTTAATATAAAGTAAAACTTCCTTTATCTGGTGGTAATTAGCCACTAAAAGTTTGCTTTAAACCAATCAATTGTTTGAGTTAAAAACTCGGATTTTCACTGACGCTTAGTCAGGCCACAATAGAAAATATAGAAATTGAGGAGATCATGATGAATGAACATCTTTACCGTTGGAGAAATAAAGAATTAAGAGAACACGTCTCTGTAATAGATGGAACACTCGCACCGACTATGTTGCTTGAAAATGCAACTTATTTAAATGTGTATTTAAAACAGTGGGTTATGGCCAATATATGGATATATAATGATCGGATTGTATATGTAGGAGATCGATTCCCTGAAAATACTTTACACACAGAAGTTGTTAATTGTGAGGGAAAATATATTGTACCAGGATATATCGAACCACATGCACATCCATTTCAATTATATAATCCCCATCAATTAGCAAAATATGCATCACAAACTGGAACAACTACCTTGGTAAATGATAATATGCTCTGGTTAAATTTGACCACCCAAAAGAAAGCGTTTACAATACTGGATGATTTTATGAAAATACCAATATCGATGTACTGGTGGGCAAGGTTTGATTCACAAACCTTGCTACAAGATGAGCATGAAATATTCCATGATTCCAATATTTTGGCATGGTTAAATCATGCAGCAGTTATCCAAGGAGGAGAACTAACTTCCTGGCCACAAGTACTTGCTGACGATGATCATGTGCTTTATTGGATGCAAGAAGCTAAACGTCTTGGTAAGCCTATAGAGGGGCACTTTCCGGGCGCTTCTGAGCGTACATTAACTAAAATGAAGCTGCTAGGCGCAAGTGCAGACCATGAGGGGATGACGGGAAAAGAAGTGTTCGATCGTATTAGCATTGGGTATCAGGTTGGCTTAAGGTATTCTTCTATTCGTCCAGATTTACCGAAGCTTTTATCTGAATTAAAACAATTAGGAATTACTAATTACGATTCTTTGACAATGACTACAGATGGATCATCGCCTGCTTTTTATGAAAAGGGATTGATTAATCAGTGTATTGAAATTGCGATTGAAAAGGGAGTTCCAACAATAGATGCTTATATGATGGCTAGTTTTAATGCAGCAAAACATTTCAATTTGCATGAACGATTGGGAAGTATTGCTCCTGGCAGAGTTGCTCATCTTAATATATTAGATTCAAAAGAAAATCCAACGCCAAACTCAGTAATCGCTAAAGGTCAATGGGTGTTAAAAGAAAAGGAAACAATAACTGATAATCAAGTCGAGATTAATTGGGGAAAGTACGGGATAAATGCATTACAGTTAAACTGGGATATTTCTGAAGAAGATTTGCAATTTTCATTGCCAATTGGTCTAGAAATGGTTAATGACGTAATTGTTAAGCCTTATGCTGTTACCATAGAGGGCAATGTTGAAGAGATAGACCGGACTCATGATGAATCATTTTTAATGCTGGTTGATCGAAAAGGTCAGTGGCGAGTCAACACGTTAATTAAGGGGTTTACGGACAGCTTAGGTGGTTTAGTTAGTTCGTATTCTATTACGGGTGATATTATTTTTATTGGTAAAAGTAAACAGGATATGTTGCTTGCTTTTAACAGAATGAAAGAGTTGGGTGGTGGAATTGTTCTAGTTAATCGTGGCGAGATTGTCTTTGAGCTTCCCTTAACTCTATCTGGAATGATGAACGACGGCGATATGGAAACGTTAATAAGTAAAGATAGATTATTAAACGAAACATTAAAGCAGTATGGGTACAAATATAACGATCCTCCTCATACCTTACTCTTTTTATCGTCGACGCATTTACCTTTTATCCGTATTACGCCACAAGGAATTGTTGATGTTAAAAAGAGAGAGATTCTATTTCCTGCTATCATGAGGTAATGGTATAATCAAAAAATAGAGAAATGTTAAAATAAAAAGTGTAATTACTGAGGTGTTGAGGGGACTATGAAAAAGTACTACTGGAAGTATTTACTGTTGTTACTAGTGATGATTGTGATGGCATCATGTCAAAAAGAGGAACAAGTTGCAGAGCCAAATCCGGAAAGTGAAACGGAGGAGCCTGTCGGTTTAGAAGAACCTGAGGAACCGACGTTTAAGAATGTCTATCCATATAGCGGTGTACCGACCAATGATGAGGTAACGGATAGAGCTGTTGCGGTTATGGTAAATAACCATCCAAAAGCTAGACCACAGACCGGATTAACAAAGGCGGATATTGTATTTGAAATATTAGCTGAGGGTAATATAACGAGGCTAATGGCTATCTTTCAAAGTGAAAAGCCTGATGTTGTTGGACCGGTAAGAAGCGCTCGCCCTTATTATTTTAATTTAGCGGATGATTATGGAGCGATCTATGTTCACCATGGTGCTGCGAACTTTATTTTAGATATGTTAAAACAAGGAGCTGCTGATCACTTAGAGGGAATGTTTTACGACAATGACGGACATCTTTTTAAACGTGAAGATTTCCGAGTTGCTCCACATAATTCATATTTATTATTTGATGCTGTCTATGAAGTTGCAGAGGGGAAAGGTTACCAAGTACAATCGAAACACAAGGCATTGTCATTTTTGACAGAAGAAGAGTCAATGAACATTTCTGGTGACGATGCTAATGAGGTTAGTTTCAATTATGACTCGACGCCAGTAAGGTATAAATATGATTCAGCATCTGAGAAATACCTTCGTTTCAATGGAGAAGAACAATCCATTGAACTTGAAACAGAAGAACCTATCAAACTGGATAATGTATTTATTATTGAGACCTATCACGAGGTAGTAGATAGTGCTGGTAGAAGAGAAATCGATTTTGAATCTGGTGGAAATGGATATTTACTTCAAAAAGGAACTGTTCAATCAGTCGAATGGCAAAATATTGACGGGCAAATAGTCCCGGTTCAAGATGGTCAACCAGTTGGGTTTGTACCAGGAAAAACGTGGATTAATGTGATCCCTGAAAGTACAGGTCTAGAAGCTGTATCGATACAATAATTATAAGTTGGACTGAGTAATAAAAAAAGGTGGTTGAAGATGCAAATCGATAAGTTACGCGGGGAACATTTAGATCAATTATTCGATGCGATTTTAACGTTAGAAGATAGAGAAGAGTTTTATCGTTTTTTTGATGATATTGCAACTATGAGCGAAATTCAATCGTTTGCGCAACGATTACAAGTAGCAAAGATGCTAAGAGATGGACACACGTATCATGCTATTGTTCAAGAATCTAGTGCTTCTACAACAACGATTTCGCGAGTGAAAAGATGTATCAATTATGGAAATGATGGGTATCAAATGGTACTTGAACGACTAGAAAAGTCAGATAATAAGGATGAAAATAAATAATCTTTCGCTATTATAGTCATGCGAGTGATAAAAATTTAAATGAGGTGTAATTGTGGTTCGTTTTGGTATTATCGGTACAAATTGGATTACTGAAAATTTTATTAATGCGGCTTCAGAGATTGAAGATTTTATACTTACAGCTGTTTATTCAAGAACAGAAGAAAAAGCGAAGGAATTTGCTAATAAATATAACGTAGAGACGACATATACTAATTTAGATGAATTTGTTCAAAGTGAAGCGTTTGATGCGGTCTATGTTGCTAGTCCAAACTCTTTTCATAAAGAACAAGCGATAGCATGTATGAAAAACGGCAAGCATGTAATGGTTGAGAAGGCTATAGCATCGAGTGCCGATGAACTTAGAGAAATGATTGAAACTGCACAACAAAATAATGTCCTATTGATGGAAGCATTAAAGACAACACACTTACCTAACTTCAAGATCATTCAAGAAAATTTACATAAAATAGGCTCAGTTCGTCGCTATTTTGCGAGTTATTGTCAATATTCTTCTCGTTATGATGCATATAAAGAAGGAACTGTTTTAAATGCATTTAAGCCGGAGTTTTCCAACGGCTCTTTAATGGATATTGGCATCTACTGTATTTATCCAATGGTTGCTTTATTTGGTAAGCCAACAGAATTAAAAGCTAATGCCTTAATGCTTGATTCAGGAGTGGACGGACAAGGTAGTGTTATTTTTGATTATGAAAACATGAATGGTGCTGTCATGTTTTCGAAAATTGCTAATTCATATATCCAGTCAGAGATTCAGGGAGAAAAAGGATCAATTATTATTGATAGTATTAGTAAGCCAACTAATGTAGAAATCAAATATAAAGATGGTTCGTCTGAGAATATTACCCAGAACCAAAAGAGTAATACGATGTATTATGAGGCGAAGGAATTTATTGAATTGATAACTAATAATCAAACCGAATCATTAGTCAATTCGTATGAAAACTCATTACATACAGCAATGGTCTTAGAGGAAGCTCGTAAGCAAATGGGAGTAGTTTTCCCTGCTGATCAATCGAAGGATAAGTAACTTTAAAATAGCCCCTGTTACAGGGCTATTTTTTTGCTTGAAGGATAGAATATTACTGCTGTTGTGGGTCTTACTTAAGACTTTCCAAAATGACCCAAAAGATTCTTCTGCATTCTATTCAATAAATGGTTAGATTTTTGATATAATGAATCAATGATTATAGTTAATCTACATATATCTAAGAGAAACGTAATGAGTTATCCTAAACGAAGTAAAGGTAAGTGACATGATTGCCAGTGAAACGAATCTGGGTAATTGTATAGCACTATTTTGGGTAAAGATACCGGTGAATATGGTGTAGTTCCCTCATTCTAAATTTGAATTTGGTGTACTAGCGGTACAGGAGGTTTATTGTGTATAACATGAATGAATGGAAGCATGTGTTTAAGTTGGATCCTGATAAAGAAATCTCAGAAGAAGAACTGGAGCAAATATGTGAATCGGGAACAGATGCAGTGATTGTTGGTGGTACAGACAATGTAACACTAGATGGCGTGTTGCAATTATTAAGTCGTATCCGTAGGTTCACTGTCCCATGTATTCTCGAGGTGTCGAACTTAGAAGCAATAACACCCGGATTTGACTTTTATTTTATTCCAACCGTACTTAATAGTAAAAATAAAAAGTGGATTATGGATATACAGCATCAGGCAGTCAAGGAATTTGGAAGTGTAATTGATTGGAATGAACTTTTTGTCGAAAGCTACTGTATTATGAATGAACAAGCGAAGGCATTTCAGTACACAGATTGCTACTTACCGAATAACGAAGATGTTATTGCCTATGCGCAAATGGCTGAGAAAATGTTTAAATCCCCTATTTTTTACTTGGAATATAGTGGGACTTATGGTGACCCTAGCCTTGCCGAACAAGTTAAGAGGAACCTTTCTACGACATTATTATTTTATGGTGGTGGAATAAGGTCTAAAGAACAGGCGGAGGAAATGGGTAAGTATGCGGACGTTGTGGTCGTTGGAGATGTAATATACGATGATTTAAAAAATGGATTAAAAACTGTGCAAGCAGTTAAAGGAAATAATTAAAGGTGGTGTCTTTGTGAGTCAAACCATGGACGACTTACTAATGGGATTAAATGAACGACAAAGAGAAGCGGTGAAACATACCGATGGTCCGTTGTTAATTATGGCAGGGGCAGGTAGTGGAAAGACTAGAGTACTGACTCACCGGATAGCATACTTACTAGGGGAGAAGGAAATTTCTCCTCGTAGTATTTTAGCAATCACGTTTACTAATAAAGCTGCTAGAGAGATGAAGGATAGAGTTTATCGTCTTGTTGGTCCAGAGGGAGCATCGATTTGGGTATCGACGTTTCACTCGATGTGTGTCCGGATATTAAGACGTGATATTGATCGAATTGGTTATAGTACTAATTTCTCTATTTTAGACGGCGGCGATCAAATGACTGTCATTAAGAATATTCTTAAAGATTTAAATATAGATCCAAAGAAGTTTGAGCCTAGAGCGATGCTTGGTGGAATTAGTTCTGCAAAGAATGAACTCGTTACACCTGAAGAGTATAGTAAAAAAGTAGGCAATTATTATGATGAACAAATAGCTAGGGTGTATGAGCGATATCAGAAAATACTAAGGAAAAACCAATCGCTAGATTTTGATGATTTAATCATGCAAACAATCAACTTGTTTGACCGCGTTCCAGAGGTATTGGAATATTATCAACGCCGATTTCAATACATTCATGTTGATGAGTATCAAGATACAAACCATGCCCAGTACTACTTGGTAAAGCAGCTTGCAACGCGCTATCAAAATCTATGTGTGGTTGGTGATTCGGATCAATCCATTTATCGCTGGCGAGGTGCGGACATTACGAATATTCTTTCTTTTGAGAAAGACTATCCTAATGCTTCGGTTGTTATGCTAGAGCAAAATTATCGTTCGACCAAATCAATCCTACAAGCTGCAAATACAGTTATTGATCATAATACAGGTCGTAAACCTAAAAAGTTATGGACAGATAATGATGAAGGTACAAAAATTAATTATTATCAAGCAGCAACAGAACAAGAAGAAGGGTTGTTTGTAGCAAATAAACTCGAAGATTTAATTGCTACAAACACATATAGTTATAAGGATGTCGCTGTGCTTTATCGTACAAACGCACAGTCTCGTTCGATTGAGGAAACTTTCGTAAAGGCTAATATTCCATACCAAATCATTGGTGGAACTAAGTTCTATGATCGGAAAGAGATTAAGGATATGCTTGCATACCTACGATTGATCGCTAATCCAGATGATGATTTGAGTTTTGCAAGGGTTGCAAATGAACCGAAAAGAGGGGTAGGAAAAACCTCGTTAGAGAAATTACAGGCCTATGCAGCTGACCATGATATTTCCTTATTTACGGCTGTCCAAGAAGTAGATTTTGCTGGTGTTAGTGGAAAAGCGGCAAAATCATTAGCAGAGTTTGGAGCATTAATAAAAAATTGGACCAACCAACAAGAATTCTTAACAGCGACAGATATGGTTGGAGAAGTTTTGAAACGGACAGGCTATGAGGAAATGTTAAAGAATGAACGAAGCATAGAAGCACAAAGTCGTTTGGAGAACCTTGAAGAATTTAAAACAGTAACGAAACACTTTGAAAAACAAAGTGAAGACATGAGTTTAATTGCTTTTCTTACAGATTTGGCTTTAATTGCTGATATAGATAAAGTAGATGATGATCCAAATGCTGATGACAAAGTAACGCTGATGACATTACACGCGGCCAAGGGTTTGGAGTTTCCTGTTGTTTTCTTAATTGGAATGGAAGAAAATGTTTTTCCTCATAGTAGATCGTTGATGGATGAGGAAGAGATGGAAGAAGAAAGAAGACTAGCCTATGTAGGAATCACTAGAGCAGAGAAACAATTACACTTAACTCATGCGAAGATGCGTACGTTATATGGTAGAACGAATATGAATTCCGTTAGTCGTTTTATCGGTGAAATTCCTGACGAATTATTAGAGGGGCTAGAGGAGAAAAAAGAAGAAGCAGTGTTCGGATCTTTCATGTCTCCACAAAAACCAAAGCCGGACCCGTTTGCAGCACCTAAACGATCATCCAAAAAGCTCAAAGAGACAACAACTGGTGGAGAGTCGATTGGCTTTCAACCTGGTGATAAGGCTAATCATAAAAAATGGGGTCAAGGCACAGTTGTAAAAGTTAAGGGTGAGGGTGAAGCGATGGAACTTGACATTGCATTTCCAGCTCCAACCGGAATTAAACGTTTGTTAGCAAAATTCGCTCCAATCACAAAAGAAGAATAGTAGAGGTGTTCGGTATGGATCAACAACAAGCCCAGAACCAGATTGAACAATTGCGATCACAAATTAATAAATACAATCATCAGTATCATGTAGAAGACAATCCTAGTGTTTCTGATTATGAATATGATCAGAAGATGAATGAGTTAATGGAACTAGAAACACAATTTCCTGAGTTAGTGACTTCTGACTCTCCGTCTCAACGTGTGGGTGGAGCACCACTCGATGCATTTGAAAAAGTACAACATACAGTGCCGATGTTGAGTCTGGCGAATGCTTTTGGGGAAGATGACTTAATTCGCTTTGATCGCCGTGTCCGAGAAGGTTTGGGTGTGGACGAGGTATCCTATGTCTGTGAGTTAAAAATCGATGGATTGGCGGTCTCTTTACGTTACGAGAATGGAACGTTTGTTCAAGGTGCAACTCGGGGCGATGGTACAATTGGAGAAGATATAACAAACAATTTAAAAACAATTCGTAGCATCCCACTTCGTATCGATCAACAAGATACAATCGAGGTGCGCGGTGAAGCGTTAATGCCACAAAAGTCATTTTTGGCATTAAATAAAGCTAAGGAAGATAATGCCGAAGAAGCATTTGCTAATCCTAGAAACGCAGCTGCTGGCTCTTTGCGTCAACTTAATCCTAAAATCGCGGCTAAAAGGAACCTGGATATTTTCCTTTATGCTGTAGGCCAATGGGAAGTTGGGACATTGTCGACCCATAGCGAACGCCTAACTTATTTAAAAGAAATCGGATTTAAGACAAACCCAGAATGGCGAATTTGTAACAATATAGAAGAGGCTATTAACTATGTAAATAGCTGGGTAGAAGAGCGTTCAAATCTAAACTATGATATTGATGGGATCGTCATAAAAGTTGATCGATTAGACTATCAAGAAACGTTAGGATTTACAGCAAAAAGCCCTAGGTGGGCTATTGCATATAAATTTCCGGCGGAAGAAGTGATTACAAAGCTCTATGATATAGAACTTAGTGTAGGTAGAACAGGAGTTGTCACCCCTACTGCACTATTAAATCCAGTGAAAGTAGCAGGAACGACCGTTCAAAGAGCTTCTTTGCACAATGAGGACTTAATTCGTGAGAAAGATATTCGCATTAATGATACCGTAGTAATAAAAAAGGCAGGGGATATTATCCCTGAGGTTGTTCGAGTACTTAGTGATGAGCGAACGGGTGAAGAACAAGTATTTCAAATGCCAAGCGATTGTCCAGCTTGTGGAAGCGAACTCGTTCGATTGGAAGAAGAAGTAGCCCTTCGTTGTATTAATCCTAGTTGTCCCGCCCAACTAAAGGAAGGATTAATTCACTTTGTTTCTAGAAACGCAATGAATATTGATGGTTTAGGTGAAAAGGTGATTGAACAGTTATTTCATGAAAATTTAGTTCATACAATAGCTGACCTATATAAGCTAGAAAGAAAAGAGTTACTTAAATTAGAGCGTATGGGGGAGAAGTCGGTAGAAAACTTACTCGCTGCGATTGAAGTTTCTAAACAAAACTCGTTGGAACGATTGTTGTTTGGTTTAGGGATTCGTCATGTCGGTTCTAAAGCTGCCAGAACACTGGCGGAGCAATTTGAGACAATTGATCACATCGTGGAAGCTACTTTCGAAGATTATACCTCTATCTACGAAATCGGCGAGAAAATGGCTGATTCGATCGTTCGATATTTCGATGAAACAAGAGTCAAGCAATTAATTGACGAGTTAAGAAGTTTAGGATTGAATATGGAATACAAAGGCATTAGGAAATCTGACAAGCAAGAAGACTCACTGTTTACCGATAAAACAGTTGTACTAACAGGTAAATTGGAAGTATTATCAAGGGAAGAAGCAAAGGAAAAAATTGAAGCATATGGTGGAAAAGTGACCGGTAGTGTTAGTAAAAAAACAGATATACTTATTGCAGGTGCTGATGCAGGTTCTAAATTAGATAAAGCAAAAGAACTTGGAATAACTGTATGGGATGAACAAGAGTTAAGAGAAGCTTTAAAGGAATAGGGGTGAAAGCGTTGAAAGTGAAAATGATTTGTTTATTAGCGATACTCCTAATAGTAACTAGTTGTGCGCCTTCTTTTAACAAACAAGATGAGGTGGTAGAGGAAACTCAGGATGAGACAAGTCAAGAAACGGCGATAATTCCTAGCTATAATCTTACAGAGGAAACGTACCGGGTCTTACTACCATATAAACTTAGTAAGGCTAGGGGAGTAATCGTTAATCAAGTAGCAAACAGACTTGATATTGATGAACTTGAAGAAGGATTAAGGGGACATTCTAAAGATGTGTTTGATCCAGAAGACTATTATTTTCAAGAGGGGCAATACATTACTAAAGATATGGCATATGATTGGCTAGAAAGATATGAAGAGGGAGAAGAGGAGTTAGGCCTAAATCCCGAATTAAATATAGAAACTGATGAAGAGGATGCTGACCCTGCTGAGTTAATAAAGGAAGAACAAAATAATCCTAAATATCTATCGTATGTATTAGAACAAAATTATTTAACTAAGACGGAAGATAATGTCGTCCAACTCGGTGGAGTGTCAATTGGAATAGCTTTAAAATCAACCTATAGATTCCAAACTGAAATTGGTGGTCCTGATTATTATCAAGACATTCCAGAAGATGAAATGCTAAAAGAGGCAAATTCGATTGCTCAAGAAGTCGTTCAGCGCACTAGGGAAATTGCTGGTTTAGAAAATGTGCCGATTATGATCGCCATATATCGAGAGGAAGCATATGACTCAATTGTTCCAGGAAACTTTATTGCAAAAACAGTAGTGTCTAAAGGTTCATCTTCTATTGGCGATTGGGAATCGATTGATGAAGAATTTATGTTGTTTCCCTCAAATTCGGCTGAGGAGAAATATCCTGATATTTCTGCTAACTTACAGGATTTTGAACAAGATGTAGCCGATTATTTTCCTAATTATGTCAGTGTAGTAGGAAAAGGATTTTATAGGGACGAGCAGCTTGAAAAGCTCACAATTGAAATACCGGTTTCTTTTAATGGAAAAGCTGAGGTAATAGGCTTTACCCAATATATTTATGGATTAGTTATTGATGGCTTTCAACAAGCTCATTATGCCTTAGAAATCAACATAACGTCAAATGGACAACAAGAGGCTTTAATTACCCGAAGTATTGGGGAAGAGGAACCAACAGTTCACATTTACCATTAAATGTGAACTGGATTGTTTGAACTGTCAGGAGCAATACGTTAAAATTATGATTGGTAAGGCCTTAGCTTTTATTACTTAGCTGCTAAGGAAATTTGTCCGAATTATAAAGGAGGTCATTTCATGGTAACACCTTACAAACACGAGCCATTCACAGATTACTCAATTGATGAAAATCGCAAAGAGCTAGAGGCAGAATTGAAGAAAGCTGAAAAGAGCCTAGGGAAAGATTATCCACTAATCATTGGTGGGGAACGTATTACTACAGATGAGAAAATTGTATCTTACAATCCCGCAAATAAAGACCAAGTAGTCGGATATGTTTCAAAAGCTAACAAAGAAATTGCTGAAAAAGCAATGAAAGTAGCTGACGAAACGTTCCAATGGTGGCGCAAAACTAAACCAGAAATGCGCGCAGATATTTTGTTCCGTGCTGCAGCAATTGTTCGTCGTCGTAAACAGGAATTTACTGCTCATTTAGTGTTAGAAGGTGGTAAACCTTGGAAGGAAGCGGATGCAGATACAGCTGAAGCTATTGATTTCATGGAATACTATGGCCGTCAAATGCTTCAAATTAAAGACGGTGTAGGAATTAATAGTCGTGAAATTGAAAATAACCGCTATAATTATATTCCACTAGGAGTTACGGTGGTTATCTCTCCATGGAACTTCTTATTTGCGATTATGGCAGGTACTGCATTAGCACCTCTTGTAACTGGAAACACTGTATTATTAAAACCTGCTAGTACGACGCCTGTTATTAGCTATAAGCTAATGGAAGTACTTGAAGAAGCGGGTATGCCAAATGGAGTAGTAAACTACATCCCAGGAAGCGGAGCAGAGGTAGGAGACTATTTAGTTGATCACCCACGCACACGTTTAATTAGCTTCACAGGTTCAAGAGAAGTTGGTACGCGTCTTTTTGAACGTGCGGCTGTTGTTGGACCAGGCCAAAAATGGTTGAAACGTACCATTATTGAAATGGGTGGTAAGGATACAATTGTTGTCGACAAAGATACTGATCTTGAATTAGCTGCTGAAGCAATAACTTATTCATCATTTGGTTTCTCAGGTCAAAAATGTTCGGCATGTTCTCGAGTAATTGCACACCAAGATGTCTATGACGACTTATTGGCACGAGTTGTTGAATTAACGAAGGAAGTAAATGTTGCGGATCCGACTAACCATGATACTTACATGGGACCTGTGATTGATGAAAAGGCATACAATAAAATTTTAGATTATGTGGAGACAGGTAAAAAAGAGGGTAAATTAATGATTGGTGGTACTGGCGATAAATCTAAGGGATGGTTTGTCAATCCAACAGTTTTTGCTGATCTTGATCCCAACGCAACGATTATGCAAGAAGAAATCTTTGGACCAGTTGTTGGCTTTTCAAAAGCAAAAGACTTCGATGAAGCGATAGACTTCGCTAACAACACTGACTATGGTCTGACTGGAGCAGTATTCACTAATAACCGTGCTAACATCGAGAAAGCACGTGAAGACTTCCATGTTGGTAATTTATACTTTAATCGCGGCTGTACTGCTGCTATTGTTGGTTATCATCCTTTTGGTGGTTTTAACATGTCTGGTACGGATTCTAAAGCAGGTGGCCCGGATTACTTAATTCACCACATGCAAGGGAAAACTACATCAGAAATGCTTTAATTATCATTACCCCTTCTTTCTAACCAAAAGAAGGGGTGTTTTTATATGGTGAACTTAATATGAAACTATTAATCTCATTAAATATTTTGAAGTTTATGTGATATTTGCATGAAGACTAATACAGTTTTTTTTATGTTAGTATGTAAATAGTGCATAGGTCGATTTATCTATTGGGTGAATTTCATGATGACAATATCAAGGCATATCTCAACATATGTTGCATCCTGACGGTGGTAAATAGGTATTATGAAATTGATTCTATTATAAAAATAAAACACTTTTAAAGGTGGATAATTATGGATGTAGGTCCTTTTATAAAGCTTCACAGAACTAAACAACAAATGAAACAAGAGGATTTAGCCAAAGGAATCGTGTCAGAATCTTACTTATCAAAAATAGAAAACCAAAAAACAAATGCTAGTTATAAAGTAATTCAAATGTTATTTATACGGTTAGGTGTACATCAAACTGACGATGCGCATTCTATATATTTACAACAAAAATGCAACGAATGGTTTGGCATGTTGTATGAATCTAGTGATAAAAAACAACTTGAAATAAAATATCAAGAACTGCAATATTTGATTGAGGGTTGTTTTTCGGATGTACACATATTATTTGAAATATATAAAGTGCGGTATTTTTTATTAATTGGTAAAAAAACGGAGTCATATCAGCAATTGCTCGTCTTAAAAGAAATAATGGGATCCTTTAACGATGTTGAACTCTTTTATTGGTATAAATTTGTCGGCAATTACCATTCACTTTCTGAAGATTATAGTATGGCGATTAATATGTATAAGCAAGCAGAAGAAAAACTAGGGCAACTCGATCTAGATAAGCGAGAAACAGCTGATTTAAATTATACGATGGCTGTAACATATAGTAAGCTAAGAAACACATTAGAGGTAATAGACTATATATCGAGCGCTATGAAATATTACCGGGAAAGTTATAATCTATCACGATGCGCTCATGGCCATATACTACTTGGAATCGCCTATGAAAGAATAAGAGACTTTGATAAAGCAATTAAAAATTATAATTTAGCTGATGATATTTCTAAGTTAAATAATAATTCAGAGTTAAAACGATTAGTAAATATAAATCTCGGTTATCTTCATGCAACTAAGAGAGAGTCAGATCTAGCGATTGATTACTTTGAGAAAGTGTTAGAGGATAAAGGCGCCACCACGAAAGATCAACTGATTGCTATAACGTGTCTTTCTGAGGAATATTATCACACAAATGAATTGGACAAGAAAAAAGCAGTAATTGATCGTGGTATGAGTATTCTAAAAAAAGTAGATAGTAGCGATAAGATTTACCAATTTTATCATATGAAATTATATGCACATTATTATATACTTACCAATCAACTTAGTGAATTTGAACAACTTGTAATTGATCATTTAATTCCATATTTACAGAGGAAAAATGATTACGCTAATTTAGTGACTTACGGTAATTTAATGGGCATTCACTTTGAAAAAAGAAAAAAATATAAGTTTGCTACTCATTATTACAAATTAGCTAATAAAGCTTATGAAGAATTAATTCAACTATAGTCTGAACTGGTAATATGCATAATGTTGTAATAGATAACATACTAACAACTCAGGAACCAACTGAAAAGATAGATCCGGATGATGCAGAAGGTAATAGGTGGATGTTCGTTATCTATTTGAGCTAACAGGAGCAGAAAATCAGCATATAATGTGACGATTTGTTCTGAAAGTGGGCAAATCAATACTATAGATGTAAAATGTAAGATTTCTGAGTAAGAGCCACCCTAAATGTGGCTCCTATTCTGCGTGGATTCGCCTCTAATTTTAGCGGATTCACTCCTAATATCAGATTATTCGCACCAAACTTGAGTTAATTCGCCCCAAACTAGCAAAGATTCACCCCAAACTAGCAACTATTCGCCTTTATTGCTATTTGTGGGGTTGGACACGCAGGCAGGAGATGTGCCAATGAAATCAAAATGATTCATTGCGACTCTGTAGCTCGCTATTTCAAAAGTGAAGATTCTATGCAAATTTTTAATAGTCATTTTTACACACGAAAAAATAAAAGCGCTTTAAATATTGAGGAGCAATAATGCCTTTCTAGGAAAAAATATCTACTTAATTTTATAAGTTTTTGTGAATACTTATTACCTCAGAACTGGAATAAGTATAAATATACGTAAATTTATGTATATTTATACTTAACTGACAATTTGTTCAAACGTTTGAAATGTTCTAAAAATACAAGTTGTGTTATAGTTATTATGTTATGTGTGTATTTTTGTTTGAATAATTCTAGTAATCAATAAAAAAAACATGCATACAAATGTATAAAAAGGGGGTTGTCTCATGGAGGATTTTGCACTGACGGGTGCCACCTGGTTTTGGTTATTTGTACCAATGCCAATATTAATTATTCTATCAACTATTACTTTATTTACAGAGGGGAGAGAAAAATAAAACATGGAAACAGCTACACTAATAACGTTTATAGTTTATTTACTGGGTATGCTAGCAATCGGAGTAATATCCTATCGTTTAACAAATAATTTATCGGATTATGTACTTGGAGGAAGAAGATTAGGACCAGGTGTTGCGGCACTTAGTGCTGGTGCATCAGATATGAGTAGTTGGTTACTACTAGGTTTACCAGGTGCTATTTATGCTAGTGGTTTAGGAGGAGCTTGGATCGCAGTGGGACTTGCAATTGGTGCCTATTTAAATTGGCAGTTCGTTGCTAAACGTTTAAGAGTTTATACGGAAGTATCTAATAACTCTATCACGATCCCGGATTTTTTAGAAAACCGATTCCGCGATACATCTCACTTATTACGTGTTATTTCTGCAATTGTTATTTTGGTATTCTTCACATTTTATACTTCATCAGGTATGGTTGGTGGCGCGAAGCTATTTGAAGCATCATTTGGCCTATCTTACACTCAAGCATTATGGATTGGCGCAATAGTAATCGTTTCTTACACATTCCTAGGAGGATTTCTAGCGGTAAGTTGGACTGACTTTATCCAAGGGATTCTAATGTTCTTGGCACTAATTATTGTTCCAATACGAGCAATTATGATTGTTGGTGGCTGGGACGCTACTATAGATGCAGTAGGCAACATCTCACCAGGACACTTAGACATGGTTGCTGGTGTTGGTGCAATAGGTATTTTATCTTCTTTAGCATGGGGCTTAGGTTACTTTGGTCAGCCTCATATTCTTACGCGTTTCATGGCATTACGTTCAGCTAAAGATGTACCAAAAGCACGTTTCATTGGTATGACTTGGATGGTTCTAGGACTATACGGAGCGGTATTTGTAGGTCTTGCGGGTCTTGCATTTATTAGCACGGAAGATGTAGGGGTATTGTCTCAATTTGGAGTTCAAGTTGTAACAAATGACGCTGGCATACAAATGCTTGCTGACCCTGAGAAAATATTCATTGCATTTTCACAAATCTTGTTTGATCCAATCATCGCAGGTATTCTATTAGCAGCTATTTTGTCTGCCATTATGAGCACAATTGACTCACAGTTGCTAGTATCATCATCTGCAGTAGCAGAGGATTTTTATAAAGCTATTTTACGTAAAAATGCATCTGAGCGTGAATTAGTATGGATTGGTCGTTTTGCGGTTGCTGCTATTGCATTAATTGCAACACTTCTTGCAACAAATCCGGAAAGCTCAGTACTAGAACTGGTTAGTTATGCATGGGCAGGTTTCGGTGGTGCCTTTGGACCAATTGTATTACTTGCTTTATTCTGGAAAGGTCTTACTAGAAACGGTGCATTAGCAGGTATTATTGCTGGTGCATTAACGGTAATCATATGGGGAGATTTCCTTTCAGGAGGAATTTTCGACCTCTATGAAATCGTTCCTGCTTTCTTACTCAATTTGATTCTGGCTGTAGTAATCAGTTTAACTGGTAAGCCAGCACCTGAGGTAGAAGCGGAATTTGATGAAGCGGTAAGTAAGTTGTAATTTTATACGTTTAAAATTAAAAGAGTTCTTCTCGGATTATGAGAAGAACTCTTTTTTTGTGGATATAAATAAAATGGGCAGTGGACAATTAACTCCTAAGTTGGCCACCATCCAACTCCAGCGCATACCCCGCCTGAAGTCTTAACACAACCCTCATCACGGGTAAGAACACCACGATGAGGCTTGTCTTATTGCCTCTAGGGTGAACAAGAGGCTTGCGCTTTTGTTACTAACAGCTCGGTTTGAATGCTTATGAAATATGTATTAAGGGAAAGACTTAATTATATTCTCTTATTAGACTTTAATAGAACGGGTTCGATTAGTTGTTAAAAACGTGTTAAAATAAAAACTTGTACAAGTTGCCAAATCACCCTATTTTTTGCTATTATCATAAGTATTGTAAGTTTAAATAAGTAAATTTTACTCATCAATGGATAATTGTTAATTTTAGGTCTATAGTGATTGTTTTAACTTAATGTTTCATACAATTATTCGAATACATAGAAAGTGATAAAATGCGGAGGTGAACGATTATGTCAGAAATTTCAAAAGAACAAGTAAAGCACGTAGCACACCTTGCTCGGTTAGCTATTACAGAAGAAGAAGTAGAGAAAATGACAAAACAATTAGGGGATATTATTGAGTATGCAGAGCTTTTAAATGATTTAGATACGGAAAATGTCGAACCGACAACACATGTATTAAATCTGAAAAATGTAATGCGTAAAGATAATCCTAGGGAATGGATAAATAAAGAGGATGCATTAAATAATGCACCAGATAAAAAAGATGGACAATTCCGAGTACCGTCCATATTAGAATAAGGAGGTTTAAAAGCATGTCGCTTTTTGATTATACACTGAAGGAATTGCAAGATAAGCTACATAAAAAAGAAATAACTGTTAGTGACTTGGTATCTGAATCTTATAACCGAATTCAAGAAGTAGATGGACAGGTTAAAGCATTTTTAACATTAAATGAAGATGCTGCGAAAGCAAAAGCAAAGGAATTGGATCAGCAACAAGAGAGTAGTAATTCGATTTTGTTTGGAGTTCCACTAGGACTTAAAGATAATCTGGTAACAAAAGGCTTAAGAACAACATGTGCAAGTCAGTTTTTATCTAATTTTGACGATCCGCTATACAATGCTACTGTCGTTCAAAAGCTACAAGATGAAAATACAGTCACCATCGGTAAGTTGAATATGGATGAGTTTGCAATGGGTTCATCCAATGAAAATTCAAGCTATTTCACGACGCGTAATCCTTGGAACACAGATTATGTACCAGGCGGTTCAAGTGGTGGTTCAGCAGCAGCCGTTGCTGCAAAAGAAGTATTTTTCTCTCTTGGATCTGACACTGGTGGTTCGATTCGTCAACCGGCCGCATTTTGTGGAGTTGTCGGTTTAAAACCCACTTATGGTCTCGTTTCAAGATTCGGTTTAGTTGCTTTTGCTTCATCATTAGATCAAATCGGCCCACTAACACGTACAGTCGAAGATAACGCTCATCTGTTACAAGCAATTGTTGGCCATGATCAAATGGACTCGACTTCCGCAAATGTTGAAATACCAAACTATACGGATGCATTATCAGAAGATGTAAAAGGATTAAAAATAGCTGTCCCTTCAGAGTACTTACAAGAAGGAGTTGCTCCAGAGGTTAAAGAAGCAGTCCTTCGTGCCCTTAAAGTTTATGAAAGCCTTGGTGCTACATGGGAAGAGGTCTCTTTGCCACATTCTAAATATGCTGTTGCAGCTTATTACTTGCTTTCATCTTCTGAAGCGTCTGCTAACCTCGCACGTTTCGATGGTGTTCGTTACGGTGTCCGCTCTGAAAAAGCTGAAAACATGTTAGACATGTTTAAACTTTCTCGTAGTGAAGGGTTTGGAGATGAAGTAAAACGTCGTATCATGCTTGGAACTTTTGCGCTTAGTTCAGGTTACTATGACGCATATTATAAAAAAGCTCAGAAAGTACGGACATTAATTAAAAATGATTTTGACAAAGTATTTGAGGATTATGATGTGATTGTTGGTCCAACAACGCCAACACCTGCATTTAAAGTGGGAGAAAAAATTGACGATCCACTGACAATGTACGCAAATGACATTTTAACAATTCCTGTAAATTTAGCTGGTGTACCGGGAATGTCCATTCCGTGTGGCTTCTCTAGTGAAGGATTACCAATTGGTCTTCAGTTGATAGGAAAACACTTTGATGAAAGTACACTGTACCGTGCAGCATATGCTTTTGAAAAAGCAACCGATCACCATAAAAAGCAACCGGCATTAGGAGGTGACAGGTAATGAACTTTGAAACAATTATCGGGCTTGAAGTACACGTAGAATTAAAGACAAACTCTAAAATATTCAGTCCAAGTGACAATCATTTTGGCGCTGAGCCAAATTCAAATGTAAACCCGATTGATTTGGGGTATCCAGGTGTGTTGCCTGTCTTAAATGAAGAAGCGGTTAACTTTGCAATGAAAGCAGCAATGGCGTTGAACTGTGAAATTGCTACTGACACAAAATTTGATCGTAAAAATTATTTTTATCCAGATAATCCAAAAGCCTATCAAATTTCTCAATTTGACCAGCCTATTGGAGAACATGGATCGATTGAAATTGAAGTTGAAGGCAAGAAGAAGACAATTGGTATTACCAGACTTCATTTGGAAGAAGATGCCGGTAAATTAACGCATAGTAATGATGGATATTCCTTGGTTGACTATAACCGACAAGGTACACCATTAATTGAAATAGTATCAGAGCCAGATTTACGTTCGCCAGCAGAAGCGTATGCATATTTGGAAAAATTAAAAAACATCATCCAATACACCGGTGTCTCTGATTGTAAAATGGAAGAAGGATCATTGCGTTGCGATGCGAATATCTCCCTTCGTCCAATTGGTCAAGAAGAATTTGGTGTCAAAGCAGAGCTGAAAAACTTAAACTCATTCTCATTTGTCCAAAAAGGATTAGAATTTGAAGAAGTCCGTCAGCAAAAAGTATTACTGTCAGGTGGCGAAATTCTTCAAGAAACTAGACGTTATGATGAGCAAACAAAAGAAACGATTTTAATGCGTGTTAAAGAAGGTTCAGATGATTATAGATATTTTCCTGAACCGGATTTAGTACCTTTGTACATTGATGAAGCGTGGAAAGAACGGATACGCTCGGAAATTCCGGAACTGCCTGACGTTCGTAAAGAGCGTTACATTAGTGAATTGGACTTACCGGCATATGATGCAATGGTATTAACCAGTACCAAAGAAATGTCGGATTTCTTTGAAGCAACGATCGCTCAAGGCGCTGATGTTAAGCAAGCATCTAACTGGCTGATGGGTGAAGTATCGGCCTATATGAATAAGCAGCAAAAAGAATTAGAAGATCTTGCGCTTACTTCTGATGGTTTAGCTAAAATGATCAAGCTAATTGAAGATGGAACAATTTCCTCTAAGATTGCTAAAAAAGTATTCGCTGAGCTTGTTGAAAAAGGCGGCGATCCGGAGAAGATTGTCAAAGACAAAGGGCTTGTTCAAATCTCTGATGAAGGTCAATTAAAAGAGATTATCACAGCAATCCTTGATCAAAATGAACAGTCGATTGTTGATTATAAAAATGGAAAAGATCGCGCATTAGGTTTCCTTGTTGGTCAAGTGATGAAACAGACTAAAGGACAAGCGAATCCTCCAATGGTAAATAAAATAATAATTGAAGAAATGGAAAAACGATAAGAGAGAAGAAGGGGCTGATTCATAAAGGATGGTCCCTTCTTGTCTTTAACGATCAACATTGATCCAATTACAGAAAATCACTTTGATTTTAAAACAAAAGTAACTTTGATAGGGGGATGCCTATGAATCGCGCTCGTATAATTTATAATCCAACTTCTGGACGTGAATTGTTTAAAAAGGAGTTACCTGAGGTTTTGCGACGTTTTGAAGAAGCTGGTTATGAAACCTCAGCCCATGCAACTACTGGCGTAGGTGACGCTACAAAAGCTGCTAGAATTGCAATTGAGCGAGAATTTGATGTTGTCGTTGCAGCAGGTGGAGATGGAACAATCAATGAGGTTATAAATGGAATAGCAGAGCAAGCGAATCGCCCGAAAGTAGGAATAATTCCTGTTGGAACAACGAATGACTTCGCTAGAGCTTTAGAGATTCCAAGAAATATTCAAAAAGCAGTGGATGTTATTCTAGAAAATAGAACAAAAGCATTGGATATTGGTAGAGTGAATGATCAGTACTTCATGAATATAGCTGGTGGCGGTAAATTAACTGAGTTAACTTATGATGTACCGAGTAAGTTAAAAACGATGATTGGTCAGTTAGCATACTATCTGAAAGGGATTGAAATGCTTCCCTCCCTGCGGCCTACCAAAGTCACAATTGAATATGACGGTAAAATATTTGAAGATGAGATTTTGTTGTTTTTAGTATCGAATACTAACTCTGTTGGTGGCTTTGAAAAATTAGCTCCTTCAGCTTTAATGGATGATGGTTTATTCGACTTACTTATCTTAAGAAAGACAAACCTTGCTGAATTTGTCAGAATCGCTACTTTAGCTCTTAGAGGTGCACATCTAGAGGATTCGCATATATTTTATGCTAAGGCGAATAGAATTAAGGTTAAATCAGAAGAAAAAATGCAATTAAATGTTGACGGTGAATTTGGTGGATTATTACCAGGGGAATTTGTCAATCTTTATCAGCATGTTGAGTATTTTGTGCCCGAGGAGTTCATAAAAAAGGGAGATAGCTAACACAGCAATCTTCTTTTTCTTTTATTTAATAGCGATAGTGTTTTAAAAAAAGATCAAATAAAGTATTGAACGACAATCCTAAGACAGAATAAAAAGCAAAACCCTAATTAATCAAAAAATGATAAATTCACACATATTTCCCGGGAAATTGATAAAGTGTTTGGTGAAAACCATTTAAAACAGGATGTTTTTCCTTTTTTATTGTATAGGATAAAATTCGGACAGCATATGACAAGAAGGACGAGTGATGTATGGTAAAACAAAAACCACCAGTGCAAAAGAACGAAACAATTGAACTAACTTTTGAAGATTTAACTCATGAAGGTGATGGAGTCGGTAAGGTTAATGGTTATCCCTTATTTGTCCCATACGCACTTCCAGGTGAAAAGGCCAAAGTTAAAGTCATCAAAGTGAAGAAGAACTTTGCCTTTGGTAAGTTATTAGAAATAGAAAACGTTAGTGCAGAACGAGTCGAACCCCCTTGTGATGTTTATATACAATGTGGAGGTTGTCAGCTGCAACATATGAGTTATGGCCTTCAACTTGATATGAAACAATCCCAAGTTAAAAACGCGTTAAGAAAAATCGGTCATATTGAGGATATTCCTGTCCATCCGACGATTGGAATGGATGATCCGTGGAGATATCGAAACAAAGTACAAATACCTGTCGGTTATCGAGATGGGGAGCTAATAACAGGATTTTACCGTAAAAGAAGTCATGAGATAATTGAAGGTATGGACCGCTGTGTGATTACTGCTGAAATAAACGATCGAATGGTCGAGGCTGTCCGTAGAATGGCAGATCGATTAGGTATTACTGCCTATGATGAGAAAGCTCACAAAGGGATACTACGCCATATTATGGTCCGTACTGGCGAACAAACAGGTGAGACAATGATTGTCATTGTAACAAGAACAGAGCAATTACCCCATGAAGAAGAACTTGTCAAAGAGCTACATGAAACATATCCGCAAATAAAGTCGATAGTACAAAACGTAAATAAAGAGAAAACGAATGTAATTCTAGGCAAGAAGACAAAAGTTCTTTGGGGAGAAGAGTACATTTACGATACAATTGGTGACATTAAATTTGCTATTTCAGCCAAGTCTTTTTACCAAGTAAATCCTCCTCAAACCAAACGATTGTACGATAAAGCGCTGGAGTACGCTAATTTAACTGGCAAGGAAACGGTTATTGACGCTTACTGTGGGATTGGAACAATTTCACTTTCTTTAGCACAAAAAGCTAAAAAAGTTTATGGTGTTGAGATAGTTCCTGACGCCATTTCCGATGCTAAGAAAAATGCAAAAATAAATCACATTGAAAACACTGAATTTTACGTAGGGGAAGCCGAAAAGATTATGCCTTGGTGGACTGCTCAAGGACTAAGGCCAGATGTAATTGTTGTCGACCCGCCACGTAAAGGTTGTGATGAAGCATTACTAGAAGCCATGCTTACGATGAAGCCGGACCGAATCGTTTATGTCTCTTGTAATCCATCAACGCTGGCTAGGGATCTCCGTATCTTAGAAGAGGGTGGATACGAAACAAAACAAGTACAGCCAGTAGATATGTTTCCTCAGACAAATCACATTGAGTGCGTGGCGTTGATAGAGTTAAAATTGTAACCCAAAATTAAATACGTACTAACAAAAACAATAACCTACGAAATCGACCAAAAGTGAGAATAAAAGCGTGTGGAAGCACCCGAAGATTCTCGCAATCCTCTGCCTTATTCCTTACGGATCAAGGCATGAGGAAGGGTCAGTCGTACGTTATTGTTTTTTGTGTTAATAGATACGTGTGAGAAAAAGTGAAAAAGTGGGAGAAAGAGTGGGTTTATCGCACGTTATTATTTGTGATGGGCAAAAGTGAGAAAAAGAGAATGCTGTAGTGGTGCGGGTTTGAGGGTGAGGGAGAGTGGGGGGAATAACAGGTTATTATTATCAATGCACATAGTAGGTAGCAAAAATCAAAAAAAGTAAATTTTTTTTTGATTTTTTAAGGATGAAGGGTGAAGGTGTTATAGAAAGTATTGTACTACTCATAAGGATTGGTGATTTCTTTAATGGTTTACTAAATGGTCGTTTGATTAATTAGGAAGAAAACCTGAATTAGATTGGTAACAGGATGAAAAAAGAATAAAGTAGAATTCGATTGCCAGGTACATTAAAATAGAAATTAGGGTGTAGTCCAATGTATCAGCTACAATCAATCCATCTGATGCTTATTACAAACTAAATACTGAATTGGTAGTAAAGAGTGTGTTAAGTGAGAGAAGGGGATGTAAGACTAAGTTATTAAGGGAAAATAGATATAATTAAGGATTAAAAAAACAGGAAAGATGGGAGTGTAAAATTAACTGTGTAAGTAAGAATGCGTACGATTCTTACTTACACAGTTTTTTTATTTGGTAAGATATAAATATAAGGGAGTGATTTTGATGGTAAATCCAAAAAGAAATCCTAACTCCGTAGAATTAGCTAACAAGATAATTGAACAATATCAACCAGAATCTGTAGAAGATATGCAAAATGCACTGAAAGATATATTCGTTCCCATGTTTGAATCGATGTTAAAAGGCGAAATGAATCATTATTTAGGTTACGAGACAAACGATAAAGCCGAAAAAGAAACAGTGAACAGACGAAATGGGTATGGAAAGAAATCCATTAAAACGACCACTGGAGAAGTGGAAATAGCTGTTCCTCGTGATCGTGACGGATCTTTTGAACCACAATTAATTCCTAAACGTAAAAAAGATGTCTCGGCTATTGAGGATAAGGTTATTTCTATGTACGCTAGAGGGATGTCGCAGCGGGATATTTCTTCTACCATTAAAGACATTTATGGCTTTTCTGTTTCGCACGAAATGGTATCAGATATCACAGATATAGTCCTCCCAGATTTAGAGGAGTGGCAAACTCGTCCACTAAGTAACTGTTACGCATTTCTCTTTGTAGACTGCATGTACACGACAATCAGAAACCAATATGAAACAAAAGAATATGCCGTATATACCATTTTAGGATATACAATTGATGGAGGAAAGGAGATTCTTGGTCTTTGGCTGAATGAAACAGAAAGTAAACACAAGTGGATGCAGATATTTGATGAAATAAAATCACGAGGCGTAGAAGACATCTTCTTTATGTCGATGGACGGTGTAAGTGGTCTAGAAGAAGGTGCCCGTGCTATTTTCCCTGACGTCTTGGTTCAAAGGTGTATGGTTCACTTAATTCGCAACTCGATTAAGTACGTTCCCAGTAAGGATTATAAAGCATTTACAGCCTCTCTTAGAAAGGTCTACGGAGCTCAAAGTTTAAAGGCGTGTCACAGTGCTTTTGAATCGTTTAAACAACAATGGACAGCCTATCCAGGGGCATTGGACGTATGGATCAGGAACTTCCACGATGTGGAACAACTTTTCGATTACGGTAGTGCAATTCGTAAGGTTATGTATACTACTAATGCCGTAGAGAGTATTCATTCTAGCTTTAGAAAAGTAACCAAAAAAGGAGCATTCCCAAACGAGAACGCTCTCTTAAAAGTGCTATTTTTGCGAGTGAAAGAACTTGAAACAAAGTGGCAAGGTGGCCATGTCAATAATTGGTCTATGGTCATGAACCAGCTATTAGTACACGATAAATTAGAAAATAGGGTACTGAAATTTATCTAGTCACAAAACTTACACACTTTATTTGAC
Organism: Aquibacillus saliphilus; assembly: GCF_020404745.1. Classification (GTDB taxonomy): domain Bacteria; phylum Bacillota; class Bacilli; order Bacillales; family Amphibacillaceae; genus Aquibacillus; species Aquibacillus saliphilus. The sequence continues at coordinate 111,115 of NZ_JAIZAP010000003.1, read as the reverse complement.
AAACCCGTCTTCTTCATTTTGGGATTGCATTTTTTCCAAGACTTCTAATCCATTGTCATGCCACCCCTTAAATCTGTAGAAACGCTTAACTACTTTTCTTCCTTGTCCACTCAGACCAGCATTTATACTTTGAGTCTCGCCATCTGTTTGAACTCTAATTCCGCCTTTTCCTTCTCCTTCATAGAAATTTTCAATTTCAACTTCTTCTGCTGTGTTAATTCTTTGTGCAATTGCAAGTTCTTGGGCTATCTTTGCTTGGGATTCAGTCATCTGATTGTAAATATCTTGCTTTCTGGCTTCCTCTTCTAACTCATTTATAGTTCCGTTTTCTTTTATCGATTGTGTTTTGTTAATGATTGCTTCAGTACCTTTTTGAATTAAGTATCCAGTAGGATTTAACCCGAACTTGAATGCCTCAATGTATGTATCCTTCATTTTAAACTACTCCTCATCACATGATGTAAAATATATTATTTCTATTATCCTATGACAATACCAAAAAATTCAAAATAGATTATTGAAATCTCAGCAAAAGAAGGAGAAAGAGTCAAAATCTAAATTGAATTAGAAAGAATAGAATGTGAGGTAAACTGATTACGATTGTACACAAGAGACATTGTTAAGCTAATGGTAGTGAGTTTATAATTTTATAAGCAACAGCAACTAAGTACGTTAATCTAAAACCACTAAAGGCAACTCTAAATAACTATTTACATGTGCGTTAACGCATGTTAATATTAAGGTGCGTTAACGCATTAACTATTTAGGAGTGTGTATATGGTTTTAGATAAAGTGATAGGTGTAGAGGAAGCGTCTGATTTATGGGGATTATCACCTGGATATTTGAAGAACCTTTGTGCAGAAGGAAAGGTTTTGTCTAAAAAGATTGGAAAAACATGGGTTATTGATAAAACACAAGTGCATCCAGCATTGTTACCCTACATAAAAAATATTCAGGGTGGGACATTTATTAAGGAAATCAACATTACAAAAGATTCGAAAATGGTGCAGATTAATTATTTTGACTCTTTTGAGGAGTATATTAACCACAATAGCCAGTCAAAATTAGACTGCAATGATTATAATAACTACTTTGAAACGGGTGATAAGGTAAATAAAATATTAGTCGAAGAAAGTGTAAGACTGCTTCGTCAATTTCATTTTTTGGAATCTATCAATATTAACATTCCATATCTTGATAATGAGCACATTATAAAAATCAATAGGAAAGAGTTAAACGACTATCTTGGATACAAGGTGGAAGATTTAGAGGTGCAAGACAGAACTTGGCATACGAAGTTCTTAGAAAAGCATGCGTATCCTAAAGCTCAGAGAGATAAATTCTTATCTAAGTTCGTTACAACTAAGCAAATTGAAAGGTAGTAATTAGTACGCATCTACTTTAGAATTTTTAGATGCGTACTAATTTACTCTTAAAACGACTAATGTCTTATCTTTAATTGTCTGAACCATAGTTGAAGTTACATTCATCTGAACAAAATGATGAATTATTATTAATAGGCTTACCACAGTTTACACAAATTTCTTTTTCTTCCAAGTTCATTAACTACGTCACCCCTCTCTTATTCTATTCAATGTATGTAATTAGTAGAATTTATTCATATTCTTGTTTGGGTTAGACTAATCAATGGGATATAATTACAGGATATAAGTAGTTTGTACAGCAAGGGGGAAGGTAGGGGAATTATGGATACTGTAATAATAGAGCATTTAGCTTGTTTAGAAATAAATGAGAATATATTACAACCACCATTTCGTTTGCTAAGTAACGTTCAAATGAATGATAAAGGACTTGCTTTTGATGGTAGCATTACACTTTTCTTAAGTGAGATTAAAAAAGATAAGTTCGCAAAAAATATACCTATACAAATAAAAGGTACAGCAACCAATAAAAAGTCAGCTAAAAGAAATAAAATTAAGCATTCAGTATCTAAGAGTGATATAGAAGTATATTACAAAGATGGAAATGGAGTTTTATATTTCGTTGTGACGATAAATCCAATTACATATTCACGACAGGCATATTATAGAATTCTTGCTCCATTGGATTTAAAAGATTTGTTAATAGATCTTAAATATACAGGGAATAAATCAATCACAATTCCTTTTAGGAAGTTGGAAAAAGGATTATTAGAAGACATATGCAAGCAATTTCTTAGAATTGTAGAAAAACAACCTAAAAATTTCATAGAAGCAAATTCCGAAAGAGAGTTTACTGAGTATAAATTAGACTATTATAAACTAAAAGAAGAATCTTCATTTGATTTGTTTGAAGAATCGGCTTATATGTACGGGATAGAATCAGGAAATGAGATACCAATAAGCAAAGCAAAATTACATGAGATAAGGACAGGCTTAAATGATGAAGTAAAGATAGGTAATGATGTGTTTAGGATAAATTATGAAATAAGGGAGACCGTGGATAAAAGATATTTACTCATTGAAGAGTCCTTAGTTTTAGAAATTAACAAAAGCACTAACAAAGGGAAAATTACTTTGGGTAAGGTGAAAAGTTTACGGTCACATATAAAAGCATTGAAAATAATCAAGTATCTTAGGGATCACAATAAGATACCTATCGAAAAAATAGGTGTTTTTGGCAGTTTGGATGTGAAGGAAGATTTTTCTGAAGTAGAACAAGATATAAAGCAATGTGAGGAAATTGTAAGTATATGTGATCAAATAGGAATAAGTGATGATTATAAATTTGATGATAACGAAAATATTAGCGAACTTTTTAATGGAATACTCAAACTATTCAAGGAGAAACAATATCAATTACTCACAAATTATGACAGCAAGGATTTTGATAATTCATTAATCCAAGTGATAAGGCTTTCGGAATATGTAAAAGTAATGGTTTTATTTGATAAAGCAAAGAATGAATTCATTGACTTTTTTAGTGAAAAAACTCTTAATACTATTGCAGGTTTAATACCAAAAGAAGAAAATCAACAGAATGTTAACGCTGGTGTTGAGCAAAATTATTGGAAGGTTAGTATCTATTCCAGTCAGAAGATTAAAGTGATGGAGGAATCAGCTAACTTCAAGTTTGATATAGTAAAGAAATCATTCACAGAAAAGTATTATGAAGTGAATTCACCATACACCATTAGCATTGCACTTGATTATATTAACTACTACGATATGGAAAATGAAAGTAAGTATATTGAGTTTGCAGAGGACTTAATTCACAGATACCTTGAAATCAATCCGCATGAAACTATTGCATTGATAAATAAATACCAAATTAATGTTAGGAAATTAAATCAATTAACCGAAAAAGAAGAAGACCACGTATTGGATATTCTTGAAGAAGCAGAAAGAAAGAATAATAAGAATATATCTTTTGCTTGTGAAGTCTTACTGGGGAATAGATCAAAAGCTAAACGAATATTTTACTCAATTCCTGTTGAGGAACAAGATAACTTGAAACGTTTTCCTATATATCACTTATTCGATAAGTAAATAAAAAGCATTTGAAAGTTTTTGAAAATATACCTCATTGCGATTCACACAAGTGAGTGTAACCGTCAAGTAGTTTTGAACACTTTCTGCTCATTAAGTTTGAACACTTTTTGCTTGAAAAAGAGATTCTCGATATTTAATTCTGTGACTTGATCCATCAAAATGGATGACTTCAGAACGGTGGAGAAGGCGATCTAAAATCGCCGTTGTTATTCCTTGATCACCTAACAATTCTCCCCATTCCTCTGGTCCTTTATTTGATGTTAATATGATAGAACTTCGTTCATAAAGATGGTTAACTAGATGGAAAAATAGGTTTGCCTCATTTTGATCCATCGCCATGTACATTAAATCATCAATTATGACCAGATCGGCTTCTCTAATACGTTTCATTTGTAGTTGTGACTTTCGAAGAAACTCCTCACTTTTTAATAAAGGCACTAATTCTCCCATAGATACAAATGACACGCGATGTCCTTTATTGATTGCCTCTAATCCTAAGCCAATAGAAATATGGGTTTTGCCCACTCCGGGTGGGCCCAAAAATAGTAGATTGAAAGACTCTTCCAACCAAGTAAGCTCTTGGAGTTGTCTTAATTGTCTCGTACTAAGCGATGGCAGTTCTTTAAGATTAAATTCATCAAGCCCTTTTTGATAAGGGAACTTCGCCCACTTCAAGTGTTTTTCTATCATTTTTTCTTCGCGACGCTTTTCCTCGTATGAAAGCAATTCCCTAAGAAATTCCTGATAAGTCCACGATTGGGACTCTGCTTTCCTTAAAAAACCTGGAAGCTCTTTTGATGTTTCGGACATTCTTAGTTGATGCAGTTGCCTTTGTAAACTCTCTACTGAATATTCCAACTTACATGCCTCCTAAAATTTTAAGATATCCATCTAGTTCTCTTACAGATGCTTTATCTTTATAATGTATCGAGGTCATTTCTATTGTCGGAATATCAGCTGGAAGACTATTAAACTCTTCTTGAGTTCTCGCTAAATGTTTTGCGACATCATGAAAATCATTGGCACTCCATAAGGCTTTTTCAATACAAACATTTAAGGCAGATTGAACATGTGGTTCAAAGCTCTTAACTGCTTTTTGTATTATTTGTAGCTGGTCCCGTATATACCTTGGATAACGTCTATAGATCTCTTCAAGAAATAATTGAATCTTCTCCTGATCATTAAAGGCATTTTTTATAGTATCCATATACGCTCTAATTCCTTTTGATCTGTCTCTAGAGTGATGTGTATTTTTAATCAACTGGCCTTTTCCCCTGGAAAGAGGATGAGTAGCTGTTGGTACACCTCCAGGTGTCTTTTCGATAATAAGTTCTTCTTCTTCGATTCGAACATAGACAGTATTCTCACCATGTGGCTTATAGGTTCCAAGTGGAACCGAATAACGATTAGATTTATATTTGATAATATTGTCCTTATGCACAGTTCTTGTTATACTTGTTACATGGTTACTCTCGAAAGAGAGTAGGGAGGAGATTTTTCGTAAGTGTGGCTTTTCCAGGGCAAACACTTCGAAGGGTCTCTTTTTTATTGTATTGTGAACTTGGTAGTTTCCTTTTCTTTCAAGCCATGCTAGACACTGCTCATTCCAAGTATCTATTTGATCAAACACTCGATTTTTCGCAAAATTGTTTTTAACGAACTTCACCACATTTTCAATTTTACCTTTAGATTCTGGATCTGCTGCTTTACATAGATAAATTAAAAATCCACTCTGCTGTTTATAAGCTTGAAACTCTTCCGTATATATAATATCCCCTCCATTTTCACTTACAGTCATCAACTTGTCTTGATCGTACACAATCTCATCTGTCCTGCCTCCGTAATACTCAAAAGCATTTTCATGACAACGCAAAACATCACGAGTATTAAAAGGTCGATCCTGCCACTCAGCATATTTATAACGTGAGTGAGAAAGGACAAAGGCAACTACATAAATTTTTATCCATTTTCCTTCAAACGTTTTAATCTTTATTTCTCCAAGATCTACTTGCATTTGCTTTGCCTTTGGCAGTTCTTCGACTGCTTCGTAATTCCGGAATGTAACTGTTTTAGGTATATGGTATTTTTCCCGTAATTCTCTTACATAAGTCCGAACAGTACTGTCACCAGCTTCGGTATAGGAGCAGCAATCCTCTAGCCAATCTGAAATTTGTGAAGCTGATAAATCTGGATGTTCCTTTAGCCATTCTAAGATTTGATCCTGAAAAGGATCTAGTTTTCGCTGTCTTATTTTCAAATTATCCACCCACCTACATGCTTCTTCAAAATCCCTTTCCAGATATTCATAGACTGTTGTTCTCGATAAATTACATTTACGAGCAATAGCAGCAACTTTAAAACCTTGCTTTTTCAATTGATGAACTTCCACAATCACTTCTAATTTCAACACCTTTCTGATCCCCCAACCCTCAGTTATTTTTATACTTTCTAATAATAACTGATTAGAGGGAAAATTCGAGCAGAAAGTGTTCAGTTTTATCGAGCAAAAACTGTCCATTTTAGTTTAGCAGTTACAGTGAGTCGTTTTTTTATGGAAATTAATGTATGATGGTGGTAAAAGATGTCGAAATACTTTAAATAATATAGGTGAAGCAAATGAAAAGTAGATTAACTAAAAGTGCAGGTGACCATTTCGAAGAACTGCTCAATAATCCTCCAATAGCTATAAAAGAATTGTTGAAAAGTTCAATCAGAAAAGATGGGCAACCTGCAAAAAAATACCCTTCTGGTTGGAGAATGAAAGATATAAAAATTGATCTACTGCCAAATGGGATTTTGAACGGTGGAGTATATGTTTTCTGGTGGTTAGGTAACACCGAAGAAAGTAGAGAGGTTTTTCTGAAAAATATTTGTTCATTTAATATAAAGGGCAAAAAGATTAAAGGTATTAATAAGATTAACGAAATTATAGTCAAGGTGGATAATTCATGGCTTCAACTGTATGGTAAACATATTCCTTTATATGTTCGAAAGACTGAGGAAAGCATTTATGAGAGAACGAGAAAGCATTTGAAAATTAATCAGAAAGAATATACAGGCAATACAACTACCGATCAATTAAGAAAAGGTATAAATGAGTTGTTTTGTAACTGTAAAGATACTTCCAGTCTCATAGTTGATAATATAGGTATTAGTTATATTAACTTACATGGAGCAGAAGAAGCAATAAATCGCTTTTATTTGGAAAACTATGCTATCGGAAAACTAATGCCAATAATTAATGTTGATGTTGAGAGGTAGAGACACTATTTTCACTTTGCGTAGGAGTGTTATTATCTATGAAAAATTTTGCATATGAAACAGCATACTTTGATTTATTGGGGATTATATATCTATTAGAAGTAAAAGAAAACAGTAAGTACACGCAAGTACCAGTTTATTCTTTGGCGAGGGATTTTTGCTTAATTATATATCAAATTAATAGAGATCTCTTGAATGACTCAGTGAAGTTAGATAAGAATATTAAAAGCATGAGACATAAGGTAAAACTGTTTCAAAAAGGAAAGAATAAGGAGATCTATCAGAAGATAATTGATTCTTCCATTAGTCAATTTGGTGATGACGTTGATAATATAGGTTTTTACTTGGATAATGGATTACTTGCAGGAAGTACATTTTTTCCTCAATACATTTTTCTCGATACTGATATCTTGGGTAATAAACCAAGAATGAACCAACAGAATTCATTGAAATTCTTTCAATATGTAGGAGCAACTTCCTCTTATATGTTTGATGAAGTAAATAAAGTAATCACTGATCAATCAATAAAACTTGAAGCGTTACCTGAATTTATTTATCCTGATAAATTACCATATCAGACGAAGGATGTTCACTATTCAAACTTATTTATTGGAGAAGATCAAGTAGCACTGACTCGCTTATTGTTCATTGTCCAAGAAGCAACGACTTGTTTGTGGTTAAAAAATGGCATTTCAACTGTACGTAGTGAGTTAACACTGGACAATTATATAACTATTCGTTTACTTTCAATCAAAGCAGATGAAGTTATGGACAACCTTATCAATATGAAAAGATTTTTAAAAGAAAGTTTTAATAGAATCGATGACTATTGTTGTGGTAGATTAACAGGATTGATTCAATACTATGAACAAACATTACTTGTAGAGTGTAAACAATTAAGAAATTTTCTACACTATAACAAGAGTGATGAAAACTTTTATGATTTTATCCTAACTGAAATAGATAAAAATAACCTTTATGTTAATAATTTAATAGATCAAATTGTATTGGAACTAATGAAGCCTTTAGTGGAAGTTATATCTTCATATTTCCAAGTTGATAAGATGGAAAGTATGACTGATTGGAAAAAAATCCGTAATAGACTTAAAACATTGATAAGAAACGGTTTCAAGTTGAATTAACAATAGTAAGAACTATAAAGGAATAGAGAAACAATAATTGATTGAGATTAGGGGTGGTATTAATGAGTGAAGAATTGAGAGCTGACAAAGTATTTATTTCTTATTCATGGGCGATGCCAGGTAGGGAAGACTGGGTCTTGGATATTGCAACAAGACTAACAAATGATGGCGTACATGTAGTATTGGACAAATGGGATAGTGCAGAAGGTCAGAACTTAAATGCATTTATGCAAAGAAGTGTTAATGATCCTACTATTAAAAAAGTATTAGTAATATGTGATGAAATCTATACGAAAAAAGCAGACGGATTTGAAGGAGGTGTAGGAACAGAAACGGTGATAATTTCTGATGAAGTATATAGAGACGTTGAACAAACTAAATTTATCCCCATTATTGCTGAAAGGGGAGCGAATGGAGAAGAATATATTCCGACATACCTTAAAGGAACAAAATATATAGATATGTCTTCCGCACAACAGTATGAAGAGGGTTACGAAAGGTTAATACGTAATCTATATCACAAACCTGAGTATGTAAGACCTGAATTGGGGAAAGCACCAGCTCACTTACTTACAGACAAAAAAAGACGAATTTAATTAGCGGTAGTGCTTTAAATAGATTTCGTCATTTAGCAGAAAAAAGACCAGAAAAAGTAAATATTTATGTAGATGATTTCTACAATGCGTTTAAGGAGGATTTCGTCTCATATGCAATTCTTGATGCGGATCAATCTACACTGGCTGAAGATGTCTATTCTACTTACTATGAAATGGATGAATTAAGAGAAAATTATGTAGCATTTTTTGAGACTTACATACGAGAAACCGAAAATATAAATGCTCAACATATTATTGATTTCTTTGAATCAATATATCCATTAATTGAAACAAGGCAAGGTAAAGGTGGATCATACTATGAATCCCAATTCGATCATATGAAACTATTTGTAACAGAGTTGGTTATTTATACAACTTGTCTTTTGTTTAAGTATGAACAATATTTGGTAATGAAAGAACTAATCAGAAATCACTATTTTACTACAAATGCACTGGGACAAGATAAGGAAGGTTCTATAGGGATATTTCGAATGTATCCTAATCTGATAGAAGAACTGCAACCCAATAGTGGAGGCAAGAAATTTCTTTCTTATTCAGGACATTTAATCATTGAACGGGCAAGAAGTGGAAGCATATCAACTTCTGATCTTATTCAAGCGGATTTCTTGTTATATTTGCTTAGCTTTGCTTATGGTAAATTTAATAAAGGATACGGTTGGTTCCCTCCAACAATCCCGTATTTTTCCAATCAGAACATACAAATATTGAATCGAATAAAATCTAAAAGATACTTTGAAAAATTTAAAATTTTGATAAACGTAAGCGATAAAGAGGAGGCAGAGGACTTTTTTAACAAATTTCAAGAACATTTATTGAATAATACAAAGGGTATGTATGCTTTGAGTTATGGCGTTAGAATAGAAAAAGATGATATTGCAAAATATTGATTTTGGTTTGATTCGATCCATACCTTGACTCTATTAAGTAACCCACAAATAAATTTGAAGTAAAACAAACAATAACCTTAATTAGCTTTCAAAACTATATAGGTATTTTACGATTCACAAAAGTGAGTCGTTTTTTATGGAATATTATGTATAATTACCACATGAGATATTTAAATATTTCAAAAATTTAAAAGTGCCTGAAGAACTGATAAAAAGTTGTCCAATAGCAATAAAGGTAATGTTGGAAGGCTCAATTAGAAAAGATGGCCTAACTTCAAAAAAGTACCCTTCTGGATAACAAATGAAAAAAGTTTCAAATATACATTGCCTGATGGAATATCGAAAGGAGGAGTGTATGTTTTTTGTTGGATTAATAGCACAGTAGAATGAAGAAAAGAGTTTATAGGTAATACTTGTTCATTTGAAATACAAGGAACAAAGGAAGCAATCAATCATTCCTACCTGGAAAACTAATGCCAATAATAAACGTTGATATCGAAAGGTAGATTTTCTAGATAAACCAGTATTGACAACTTATTGAAGGGGTGTTTTGTGATGTCAAATATTATTGAAAGTCAAATAGATGGTACTTTTTATGGGTGGAGTGGTGACACTCTGTTTAAATTAACAAACGGACAATATTGGGTTCAATCTAATTATGCATACAACTATCACTATGCTTATAGACCTCATGTGCAAATAATTGAAAAGGTAAATAGATATTATTTGGAAGTAGAAGGGATGAATAACTCAATAGAAGTTAGAAAGTTATTTTCAGTAATTGAAAGTGTGGTTACAAATGACTTCAATGGCTGGGATGGAGAAACTATTTTTGAACTCCAAAATGGACAAGTATGGCAACAGGCATCCTATGCATATAACTATCATTACGCATATATACCGCAAATAATAATCTATGAATCGGGTGGTGGTTACAAACTACATGTTGAAGGTGTAACTGAAACTTTACCTGTTAGAAGAATTGGATAATGTGTAATTGAGAAGTGAGTATGACAAATACATATAATTTTATTATAGGGAGAGTAACATATGATAGTAACCCAAGGAGAAGTATATTTTGCGGATTTATCACCTGTTGTTGGTTCTGAACAAGGAGGAATAAGGCCAGTTGTCATTGTTCAAAATAACATTGCTAACAGGTTTTCACCAACTGTAATAGTAGCGGCCGTTACCGCAAAAATTAAAGAGGAGAGGCTACCAACTCATGTGAAATTAGATAAAGGTATTTATGGGTTAGAAAGAGATAGCATTGTCCTATTAGAGCAAGTAAGAACAATTGATAAGGCAAGACTAACAGATAAAATAAGTATGCTAAATGAAACGGACATGGAAAAAGTTAAGAACGGCTGGTTAATTTCTGGTGGTTTTATGGAAATGAATGATAATGAAACAACAGATGAAATTGAGTCATTCTATAAATTTGTTAAAGGAGATATATTCGATAAAATAGAGGACAGTGATTATGAGTTTAAGCAATCAGAAAATCCATTAAGGATGATAAAGGATACTGTTCATAGATATATCTGTTCTTTTCTAAACGCAAGCGGAGGTCGTATTCTTTATGGAATAACTGATAGTGAGAGAATAATTCAAGGATTAAGGTTAGACAGCAAAGATATTGATGATATAAAATTAGCTGTTTTTGATAAGGCGAGAGCTGTAAATCCAGGAATATCCCCAGACCAGTTAGAGATAATTACTCATGATTTATTTAATGAGGAGGGTGAAAAGTTAGCAGATGAATACATACTTGAAATTGTTGTGCCTGCATTGAAAAGCAAAAACTTGATTCACTACATTGATAATGGAAGAACACTCGTAGTTAGGGTGAATGGAAGTAGTAGGACTCTTCAAGGTAGTGAAATTGTTTCTTATGTATTAAATAAATTTGATGTAACTATTAAAGATTAGAAGTTATTGATTCTGCCTTTCATAACCTCAAACCTAATACCTACTATGTAATCCAAAATTAAATACGTACTAACAAAAACAATAACCTACGAAATCGACCAAAAGTGAGAATAAAAGCGTGTGGAAGCACCCGAAGATTCTCGCAATCCTCTGCCTTATTCCTTACGGATCAAGGCATGAGGAAGGGTCAGTCGTACGTTATTGTTTTTTTGTGTTAATAGATACGTGTGAGAAAAAGTGAAAAAAAGTGGGAGAAAGAGTGGGTTTGTCGCACGTTATTATTTGTGATGGGCAAAAGTGAGAAAAAGAGAATGCTGTAGTGGTGCGGGGTTGGAGGGTGAGGGGGAGGGGGAAATAACAGGTTATTATTATCAATGCACAAAAATAGCTTGTTTCAATAGGTTTTCTGGCTTTTATCTAAAGCCAGAAGTGTATTATATGTTCCCTCGGGCTAATGGCTCGGGGGATTTTTGATCCTGGGGTCTTATTTTTACGCGAAAAGGAATAAGTGACATAGATCTTGGAGGTTTTGCGTAAAAAGTATAGATTGACTAGACGAGTTTTCTCACGTTCGTTTCGAGTACTTTTAATGTTAAAATTAAATAAGTGCAATACTAGTGGGTAACAACCATTAAAATAAGCCGGGGGTTAAACAATTGGGGACACTATACTTTTTCTGTGGAAAAATGGGTGCGGGAAAATCAACTAAATCTAAACAATTCGCGATAGATAAACATGCGGTATTGTTATCTGAGGACGAATGGCTTTCATCTCTTTATCCCAATCAGATCGCATCATTTGAGGACTATCTAAAATTCTCAGCGCAGCTAAAGCCGTTGGTGAAAAAACATGTCCAAAACATATTAAGCGTCGGTACAGATGTAGTGATGGATTTTCCAGCTAACACTCAAAAACTTCGAAAGTGGTTTTTGGATATTGCCTCAGAGGTCAATGCAAACCATCAACTAATTTTCCTTAATCTAAATAACGAGCAATGTTTACGTCAAATTGCACAAAGGCGTAATGAACAACCCGATAGAGCAGCTTTTGACACGGAAGCGATGTTTTTTTATGTTACTAAATTTTTTGAAGCACCAGAAGCATCCGAGGGTTTAACTATTATAGAGTATAGTGGAAAATAATAAAGAGTTCAACAAGCGTTTTAGAACTAGAAGAGAAATTCATTTGCAACGGCTAATTTAACCTTCTCAATAAGCTTCATTTATCAACTCCAAAGATTTATACCTTATAATTTAAAATGGTTATTTTTGTGAAATTGTATAGCGGAGACCGTCTATCTGCTGACAAGAAAATAGATGTTTAAGCCCCGTTCAGGCAGCCGAGAACAACCGTGGTAACTACTCTCTACTATGGAGAAAAATTATTGTATTAAACTTTATAAGTCAATCTAAGCTTGGCCCACATCTATGTATAAAAACAAACAGCCTCGAATATGCCCTCGAGGCTGCTTGGTATTTGCATTTTATTCTATTTAAAATTATAAGATATTTCCAAATAATTGAACTTGAAATGTTATTCCTTACTCTATAATTCTCCCTTAAGGATCAAAAATGCATTGAAGAAGAGTGAAGAGCCTGATAGTTTTTATTCATTTAAAAAGGACATCAAAGCAGACAAGGTTAGGATTGCAGGAATTGTTATTTTGTCAGCCTTCGCGGCATTTTTAAGTCAATTGCTTTGCGAATACCATTTTAATTTTCCTGTTTATCAACAAGAAAGGTGATAAACACAAATAATAAGAAAGCTAGTAAAAGTAAGCTTCCACCGACGATAAAGAACACCATTACAAAGGTTTCATTAAGATTGAATGGATTGATATTGTACATCCACATTCCTAAGGTCAATCCTGCTGCACCCACCATTCCTAGGATACTGTGAATAGTTACAAGCCTTTTATATTTAATCTTATATACCTTATAAAAAATTCCCCAAGCAAATACGGATAACCACCCTACTAATAGAATATGAGCATGGATGGGTCTCAAGGAATAATCCATACTCCCCGACATTTGAGAACCAATAAAAGTACCGATTATTCCGAATATCGCTGAAAACCGAATGAGCCTTATACTCCAAGTTTGTTCCATAATAGTTAATCCTCCAATTTTCTATATATATTTGGGAGTAAGATTTTGAAGGTTGTTCCCTCGCCAACCTTGCTATCAACCTTGATTTCTCCTCCATGTAAGTCAATAATTTGTTTAACAATCGATAAGCCTAACCCTGTACCGTCACTTTTTCTAGATGAATCTACACGATAAAAACGGTCGAAAATTTGGGTGACGGCTTCCTTAGACATACCGATTCCGGAATCTTTCACCATGATAGTGATGATGCCTTCACTTTTAGATAAGCTTATCCAAATACTCCCCCCATGAGCATTATACTTTATCGCATTCGTTATCAAGTTGTCCCAGACGTTGCTCATAAGTTCGGCATCAACCTTCACCCGAATAGGTTCCAGTTTATAAGAAACTTCAATTTCCTTTTCCTGTAGTCGCCATTGATACCTACGGATGGTTTGTTTTATTTGTTCGTCAAATTGCACCTCTGAAATCATGATCGGATACGCTTTCTGATCAAGGGAGGTTAATAACAATAGCTGCCTGGTTAGATTGGAAAGTCGCTTTGATTCATGATCAATAATTTGTAGGTACTCTTTTACCTCCTGTTCATCTACATTTTGTGATAGTAGAAGCTCCGCATATCCCTGAATATTCATTAGTGGAGATTGAAAGTCATGTGACACATTATTGATAAAGGATTTTCGAGCTTCATCATTATGCTGTAACTGCCACTGCATGTTGTTAAAGCTTTCTGCTAATTGTCCAAGCTCATCTTTACGATCAATCTCTAACGGATAAAGAAAATTCTCGCGCGTAATCTCTCTGGTCGCTTCCGTTAACTTTGTAATCGGCTGGATGAGATGCTTTGCAAATAGGATTACCCCACTAATGCTAACAACTGTAACAGCAACAAAAAACCATGCTAAAATCATATGAATATCAGAAAAAAGCAGTTTATTATTGGGACGTAAGAACAAACCGTATTGCTCCCCGCCCATGGTGAACGGTACACCTACCGTATTCTTGACATCATTTGAGAAGTGCCCCATCATTAAAAACTTATGAGAAAAGTGGCTCATACCATGGTAGATTTCTTTGTCCAAGAGTACCTTCTCGGCACTTTTAGGAAGCTCTGTCTTTGTAAAAGGTTTGCCAAAATAAGCATCTTGCCCGGATTCGTTAATTACATATATTTGATACCCAAGATTGCCAATCGATTCTAAGAAAGGCTCTAAGGAAGAACGATCCGAATGCATACTCTCAAGGTTTGATGTAATTGTTTGGGCGATCTCTACGTTTTGCTGATCAATCTTTTGTTTGGTTGAAGACATGTAAATAAAATTGGCGAATATTATCCCAACCGTGACACTTATTATTAAGATTGATAGTGTTGCAACAATGAATTTTCGGTATAGTGTTCTCATTTGTTAACCTCAAGCTTATAGCCAATCCCTCGAACTGTTTGAATTTCCACAGTTGCATCGTGTTTTTTTAAACGCTCTCGGATTCGGTTTATATGCGTATTAAGAGTCTGTTCTCCACCTTCATAATCAACTCCCCATCCTTGTTCAACTAAAAAGGCTCTAGGTGTAATCTTGTTTACGCGTGAAGCTAATAAACTTAATAATTCAAATTCCTTTAGCGGTGGAAGGACTGTTTCTTGATTGATTATCAATTCAAAGTTTTTTCGATCTATCGTGAGATTTCCTACTTTTATGACCGTTTCCATGGCACGTTCGACACGCCGTAAAACAACAGCAACACGAAATAGGAGTTCCTTTACCTCAAATGGCTTAACGATATAGTCGTCAGAACCTGCTAAGAAGCCTTGTTCTTTATCACCAATCTGACCTTTGGCAGTCAGCAGTATAACGGGGATATCGAAGTCCATTGATAATATCTTTGTCAATTCAAATCCATCCATTCCTGGCATCATCACATCGACAATTGCTAAATCAAATGATTTTTCTTCCAACATATCCAAGGCTTCTTCAGCATGATTAGCTCTATATACTTGATAACCTTCTCGGCTTAAGTGAATAGATACAAGCTGTTGAATATAGACATCATCATCTACAACAAGAATCTTCATTATAAGAACCTCCTAAAAGGGAGCATACAAAGGAAGTCCTTTGTATTCTTTTTTACTGTCTATTATGCGAGACTTGCTTGTCTTTTTCAAATAGTAGTATTAAAGCTGGTAGAAGCATACCCCTAACTAGGAAAGTATCAATTAAGATTCCAATGGCAACGATAAATCCAAATACGAAAAGGTCAGCAATTGGCATCGTAGTCAACGCTGCAAAAGTTGCCGCTAGAATGATACCCGCAGATGATATGACACCACCGGTATTTCGGATTGCAATTTCAAGAGCATCTTTAACACGATGCGTCTTCCGCTCTTCCATGAATCTAGAGGCAAGGATAATATTATAATCGATACCTAAAGCCACTAAGAAGATAAAAGCGTAGACAGGTACTCGAGTACTTATTGCTTCATAATCAAACAAGAAATCAACTAGAAAAATGCCAAGACCCAAAGCAGATACATAGGAAAGTAAAATGGTCGCCATCATATAAATAGGCATTTTAATAGAACGAGTAAGGACGAATAACAGAATTAGTATTAGTAATGTTTCAAGTACTACAATGGTAAAAATATCCTTGTTATTCACATCTCGTTCATCTACTAGCTTTGCAGTCACTCCGCTAAAGTATGCTTCTGTGGATATAGAAGCGTCCTTTAATAGGTTTGGTGTATCTTCACGTAAATCTTTAATAATATCCATAGCTTCTGTAGAATATGGATTTATCGCTAACACAACACTAAGCTTTAGAGCCTTAGAGTCTTCAGATTGTGCAGTCAATCGTACAGATGAAATTTCATTATGTTCTTGTAGTTTTCCTGTGATAGCAGTTACGTCTTCTTCTACTAAAGCTTCATCACTTTCGATTAACAATGTTGTAGGTGCTAGTTCCCCTTTGTCATATTTTGCCTCTACAATTTCATAGCCCACTCGAGAAGGTAAATCCTCAGGAAACTTTTTGACAGTATCAAATTCAAAATCAAGATTAAACACATTAAAAGCAGTAATTAAAAGGAAAATACCAATAATTCCTCCGGATAAACCAGGCTTGTTCACCACAAACTTAGCAATAGGTCCCCAAATTCCATGTTTTACATTTTTTTCTTGGCCAAACTTTGGAACTTTCGGCCAAAATGCTTTACGACCAAATAGCGTAAATAAAGCTGGTACCAATGTGATAGACGCTATTATGATGAAGAACATGGCAAGTCCGAAAATAGGAGCGAAATTTTGATAATCACGAAAATCAGCAAAGAATAAGACTAGCATTGCTGCTAACACCGTTCCTCCAGCGAAAAATACAGGTTCTCCAGTTGCACGCATTGCAAGTTTCATCGCTTCATATTTACTTTCCTCTTTGTTAAGCTCCTCACGATAACGAGAGAATACAAATAGTGAATAGTCAATCACTGCAGCAAAAAGTAAAATACTCATTATGGAGGTTGTTGAGTTATTGATTTCTAACCCGCCTGCCCCTAGTAATGCAACACTTTGATTCACGACCTGATAGACAATAGCTGTTGCTAGAAGAGGTATGAATGCAAGTAAAGGTGAACGGTAAATCGCTATAAGTAATACTAAAATAATAACTATAGTTGAAAGTAATAACACAAAGTCCGCTTGTTCAAATAACTTGACTGTGTCCCCAGCGATTCCTGCTGGACCAGTGATATAAAAGGACATATTTTCAAACTTATCTGCAATAGTATTACCTATCTCAGAAGCCTTGTCATTGATCTCGGAATACTCACTATTGCCAAGCCCCTTCTCTAATTCCATCGGAGCAATTATCGTTGAACCATCCTCAGAAATAAGACCCGTTAACGCTTGAGGTGGAAGTGCGCTTATATCAAGGATAGTCTCAATTCCTTTAATATCCTCTGCTACTATTCCATTTAGTATTTGTGTGACCTCATCGGTATTTATGTTGCCATTTTCATTATGAAATACAAGGATTCCTGGTGTCCCTTGCTCATTTGGAAATATCTCTTCTGTTTTTTTCTCAGCTAAGATAGATTGTGCTTCATCTGGAAGCGATTGAAAATTAGTTACTTTATAATCGCCAATCCTTGGTCCCGCACTTAAACCTACCATCAGAACGAGCCAAGCGATAATCGTAATCCACATTCCACGTTTAGTTGAAACCCAATCTGTTATTGAATGTATTATTTTTCTCAAAATAGAACCCCCTATATAATCTCTCGATGATGATCTTACCAATGAAACATAAATTTAATATCAACTTTTGTTTACATTTGTAGATAAACCTAATTTATTTTCTCGAAGTATTTACCATTATTGTGTTAATGAAAGTTTGAGAAGACTACCATGTCACTGTGTCCCGCCTAATAGAGTAAGTACTATGAAAAAAGTTCGAGAGACAACTTTTATTAGCAAAAAAGTAAATATAAGACGATCCTTCACAATCAAGATAGATTTGTATTTTAGTACAGGAATACAATCACAGTATTTATGGAGCACTAAAAGCTAAACTAGGTGCTGGATATTATATACCATAGATAGATTGTTTGTATCCACATATTTTTAGGAGGACGGAGAAAGTTATTATTATCGGTTAAAATAAATAGTTGCTATTCGACCCCAAATTCGTTAAAATAAAATTTTGCGAATTTGGGGTCTTTTTGTGTTCACAACCTTGTCCTGCTAATTAGTTCACAAACGACATTTTTGAACCAAGAAAGTGTAAAATTTGGGGTTCGCTCGGAAAACTATATTCTAACTCCAAGCTGAAATGAGGATTTGAGCTGGAGTATTCGGAAGAGTTTATTTCGGGTGTACAGCCCTTGTAAAAATAACCATTTATAATCCGTTTGATATAAAGTACTTATCCATGGTATAAGTGTTAAAGAAGCAGGGGCTTTTTGCTTTTTAATTTTGGGTGGTATCCCATAATGAGAGGATTTGAATTGAATATGGTAGATAATTTTTGGCGTGATTTACCACGACCATTTTTTATATTAGCACCAATGGAAGATGTGACGGATGTTGTTTTCCGCCATGTAGTAAGTACGGCAGCTAGACCTGATGTATTTTTTACAGAGTTTACAAACACAGAGAGTTATTGTCACCCACAGGGGCACCAAAGTGTGCGTGGACGTTTGACTTTTACTGAAGATGAACAACCGATGGTGGCTCATATATGGGGAGATAAACCCGAATACTTCAGGCAAATGAGTATTGGAATGGCGGAAGAAGGTTTTCGCGGTGTGGATATCAATATGGGTTGTCCTGTGCAGAATGTAGCAGCAAATGGGAAGGGATGCGGTCTTATCCGTCGTCCAGAAGTTGCCGCAGAGCTAATACAAGCAGCAAAAGCAGGAGGATTACCTGTTAGTGTGAAAACAAGACTTGGTTACACAGATGTAGAGGAATGGCACGACTGGCTTAAACACTTATTGGAACAAGATATCGTTAATCTTTCTATTCATCTTCGTACAAAAAAAGAAATGAGTAAGGTGGATGCCCATTGGGAACTGATTCCAGAGATTAAGAAACTTCGTGATAAGGTGGCACCAGATACACTTTTAACGATTAATGGGGATATACCTGATCGTCAAACAGGCCTTGAACTCGTTCGCAAGTACGGTGTGGATGGTGTGATGATTGGTCGTGGTATTTTCACAAATCCATTTGCCTTTGAAAAACAGGCGAAAGAGCCTAGTAGTAAGGAATTGCTGGATCTCTTAAGGTTGCATCTTGACTTACACGATCGCTATTCCAAGGAATTTGAACCTCGTCTATTTAAACCGCTTCGTCGTTTTTTTAAGATCTATGTTCGTGGATTTCGAGGTGCAGGTGAGTTAAGAAATCAATTGATGGATACAGAATCAACAGATGAAGTGCGTGCATTGCTCGATAACTTTGAGTTAAAGAATGTCGAGGTGACGGGGGAACAGTAGAAATGCTCCAACAAGGTAAAAGCGTTGATGCGACCCCTAAAAAGATAGATGTATATTAAGCAGTTAATTGGCGGGAATGAATACGGTATTGAACCGGATTCATTCCCGCCAATTTTTGCTTTATGGAGGGACACTTTTTATTCAGATTAGCTGCTTAGATTTTTACTATATAGGAATTTGAGTAATTGTAACCATCGAAATGAATCATATCTACTCCATAAGACTAATCAGAATTTATTTCTGCTAATATACTTGAAAGATAAAACGTTTACCTATATCATATTATATGTAATTGTTTGTTTGGTAAACAAAATAATTAAATGTATAAAAATGAAAACTAAGATTACGTCTTAAAAGATCTATTGCAAAGGGTGAATAAACGATGAAAACTTTTATAACCGAAGACTTTTTATTGTATAGTGAAGCAGCAAAAGATCTTTACCACCACGTTGCGAAAAAATTGCCGATCATAGATTATCATAATCACTTAAATCAAGAAGAAATTTTACAGGATAAAAATTATAACAACCTATCAGAAATTTGGCTTGCCGGTGACCATTATAAATGGAGAGCGATGAGAGCAAATGGCATTAGTGAGGAATATATAACTGGAGACAAGAGTGACTATGAGAAATTTTTAGCTTGGGCTAAAACAGTTCCTAATACAATGGGGAATCCTTTATACCACTGGACTCATCTAGAACTAAAAAGATACTTCGGAATTAATGAAGTTTTAAATGAGGAAACTGCACCAGCTATTTGGGAGGAAGCAAATCGTAAATTGGCAACTCCTGAATTGTCGGTTCGATCCATTTTGGAAAAAGATAAGGTCGCTTTTGTTGGTACAACCGATGATCCGACTGATGACTTACAGTATCACATTCAACTTCGAGACGAAGCGTTCCAAACGAAAGTATCCCCTTCATTCCGACCTGATAAAGGATTAAACATTGAAAAAGATGACTTTCTTGAGTGGGTAGAAAGGTTAACAGAAGTAGCGAATAGGTCTATTGATAGTTACAATGATTTTCTAGCTGCCTTAGCAAATCGAGTGGATTATTTTGACGAAATAGGCTGCCGAAGCTCTGACCATGGAATAAATGTTATGTTCTATCAAGAAGGAACAAAGGAAGAGGTAGCAACTATCTTTCGAAAACGTTTAAATGGAGAAGAACTAACTGAAAAAGAGGTTGATCAATTTAGAACATACACGTTAGTAACGCTAGGTGAGCTGTATGCAGATAAAGGTTGGATAATGCAATTACACATAAACCCACTTCGTAATAATAATACGCGCATGTTTCATAAGGTTGGTCCTGACAGTGGTTTTGATTCGATTGGAGATCGTCTGCTAGCTGAGCCGTTATCCAACTTTTTAGATGCATTAGAGGTAAATGGTAAATTGCCAAAAACAATCTTATATTCATTAAACTCTAGAGATAATAATGTGTTAGCTGCAATGGCAGGGAATTACCAAAATGATGAGATACCTGGAAAGGTTCAATTCGGGACTGCATGGTGGTTCAATGACCATCTTGATGGCATGGAAGACCAACTAAAAACACTAGCGAATACTGGTTTAATTAGTAACTTTGTTGGTATGTTAACGGATTCTAGAAGCTTTCTTTCATTTTCACGTCATGAATATTTCAGAAGAATACTATGTAATTTGATAGGTACTTGGGTTGAGGAAGGTAAGGTACCAAATGATAAGGAACTACTCGAAACTTATGTGAAAAACATCTGTTATTATAACGCAGAACGTTATTTTACTATTTAAAGAGCGCTAACCTTAATCATGTCAGCTATAATACTTTTTAAAAAGAGAGAGGTAATCAGTACGTACCAACGTGTAGACAAAGAGGGAGTCTTCCATACAAACTGGATGTAACTTCAAGTAGAAAGTTGCCATATAAAAATCCCCCTGACTCTATTTGTTTAACAAGGGGGATTTTATTAAAAAGGTTAACTTATTTAGTTTCCAGTGGTAGAAGCTTTTCAGATAGTTCTAAGTTTAATTCTGGTATTTCTAAGAAGCTTTTGATACCAAAAGCACAAGCACCCATGACAGATGCATTTTTATCAAGGTCTGAGATTACTAGCTCACGGTATTGACTAACTGAAGAAGTTAGATTGGTTTTGATTTCTTCAATTGCATTAGGATATAGATGCAATACTTCACTGTTAAGCACAATCGTTTCAGGATTATATAAGTTAATAATGTTATTGAGCCCAATAGATAAGTGTTTAATAAATCTGTGCATTTGTTCGCAAACTTCAGGTTCCTTAGTGTTTATCCAGTTTTGGATATCTTGATAGCTAATGTCACTTTTATTCATTTGCTTTGATAATAAGGAGAATAAGCTTTTTTCTGATGCGTAGAGTTCCCAGCATCCCTTATTTCCACATTTACATGGCTTGCCATCAGGGAAAATCACCATGTGTCCCATTTCTCCTGCGTATCCATGGTAACCTTTAATAAGCTCGCCATCCATTATGATTCCAAGACCTATCCCGGAATACATGCTGATACATAATAGATTATCTGTATGATGGTGTTTGAAAATTTTCTCTGCAAATGCGCAAAGGTTAGCATTATTTTCAATATGTACACTTATTTCTAAATCTTTTTCAAGGTCAGCTTTTAAATCCTTGTTGCGCCATTGGTGTTGGGGAATGAAGAAAATAGTTTCGTCCTTACCAACAGTGCCATGGATTGCGATTACTACGTTAACCATTCCGTAGCGCATGTCATCACATTTTCTTTTGTACTTTTTGATGTGATTTGCTACTAGTTCACGAATCTCATCGTAATTTGAGGTGTCAAGTTCATATGTATCTGAAATCAAGGGGAATCCTAATAAATCAGATAGTGTATAGGTTATTTGTTTATAATCTAGATCAATACCTAATACGCAGCCAGCTTCGCGATTCAGGGAAAGCATAATTGGTCGCCTTCCTACAGCGTTATGTTCTTGCTGGGTTTCATAAATAAGCTCTTTGTCTAATAAATCTGCAACCTGAACAGAAATGGTTGCTTTGTTTAATCCGGTGATTTTAGATAATTCCGCTCTGGATATCATGCCATTTTCAACAATTTTACCCAGGATAGAGTTTCTATTTATTTTTTTAATATATGCGCCATCGCCAGTGACCATGGTTATCCCCCTTTGTTTTAGTAAGGTTAAATAAATAATAGTATCAATTGCATAAGATAATTATTAAATTAATTCATTTGTATATAAAGAGAGAATCATTAGCTTTAACATATGTAGGTTAAATGTGACTAACTTATCAGGAGCTTTTAAGGGATAAAAGTGCCTGGAGTCTAGCTAGTATAGTATGTAGGACACGCTATGTAATGAAAGGGATTTCATTTAACATTAGCTCTTATCTAACTTACCATCTATTTTAAAACATCATACTCTAATTCACAACTTTATCTAGTACTAGCTTATGTTAAATTTAAATAGAAAAAAGATGAAATTATTTCTATTACTTATACGGAAAAGAGGTTAATACATGAAGACACTCTATTTTGATTGCTTCTCTGGGGTCAGTGGTGACATGGTTATCGGTGCGCTTTTAGATGCAGGTGCAGATTTTAATCGTTTGGAAAAGGAATTAAAGAAACTCGATATAGAAGAAGAGTATAAGCTACAACAAGGTAAAGTTGTGAAGAACGGGATTACTAGTACTAAATTTGATGTTGTGTTAAACAATCAAAATCACCCGGACAATCATCAACATAGTCACGTTGAAGAGGGCGACCATAAGCATTTGCACAGTCATGAGCATTCGCATACCCATACGCACACTCATTCTGATGAAGATGGTCATCACCAACATATACACCAACACGAGCATACCCATCATATTCATGATGCTGAACATTCACATCATCACCATCATGACGGACACCATGACCATGCTCATCGTTCTTATCAAGATATAGTAACCATGATAAAACAGGCAGGTTTAACTGAACAGGTTGAAGCAATGGCATTGAAGATTTTTCGGAAGATTGGAGAAGCAGAAGGACATATTCACGGATTACCCCTTGAAACAGTCCATTTTCATGAGGTAGGAGCAGTTGACTCGATTGTTGATATTGTCGGAACGGCTATCTTAATGAATGACTTAGAGATAAAAATTGTTAAATCATCACCAGTAGCGGTTGGTTCTGGGAAGATACATATTGATCATGGAGTGTATCCGGTGCCAGCTCCTGCGACGCTCGAAATTTTAAAAGGGGTTCCTGTTCAACATAGTGATTTGAAAGCAGAATTAGCAACTCCTACAGGTGCAGCGATAGTAGCTGTATTAACTGAGGAGTTTGGCACGATTCCTTCTATGGAAATAAAATCAATTGGCTATGGAGCGGGGACTAAAACCTTTCCCAATCATCCGAACGTTCTTCGAGTAATTATTGGAGAAGAGTGAATTTAGTTCTTGTTTATTGTGCTAAAACATTTAAATAACTTCGGTTAAGGATTTAAAGAGTAAGAAAAGGGAGATTTAAACTTTATGACAACAAGTTATCTATCTGTATTGTTTTTAGGTTTTATATTGGGTATAAAGCATTCGTTAGAGCCTGATCATGTAATTGCTGTATCAACAATTGCAAGTAAAAGCAAAAAGTTATGGCAATCAACATTAGCAGGAGTTTATTGGGGGATAGGCCATACGATCACGCTCTTTATTATCGGAATCATCTTCATCCTTTTAAAAGGGGAATTTTCAACTATATGGGCGATGTCGCTAGAGTTTCTTGTTGGAATTATGTTGGTTTATCTAGGTATATCAAGTATGTTTTTTTATAAAAGTTATGTAGATCAACAACAAGGTGGCGATAAAAGGTCAACATTAAAATCCATGTTTATTGGATTAGTCCATGGATTAGCTGGCAGTGCAGCGATGATTTTACTAACGATGTCATCGGTCTCTACTGTATGGGAAGGTTCGTTGTTTATTTTACTATTTGGTGTTGGAACCATTATCGGAATGCTAGGCTTTACTACTATCCTTGGGATACCATTTGTAATTAGTAAAGGAAAGTTAGGGGTTAACAGGTTTCTTACCAAGTCAGCTGGAGCAGTCAGTTTTTTGTTTGGTGTTTATTATATATATAATCTTGGGATTACAGAAGGATTATTTCAGATGTGGATGCCCTAATCGTTAATTAATGGGTTAGAAATTGATGACAACAAAATAATGAAAAATCAATCACCCGTCTAGTTTGTGCAGGTCCTGACAATTAGTACTAATCGGGTGATTTTTTTCATCTTTAAACGTTATTTAATTATCTCAAAACGTAAATCAAAAAGCACTCTCAGTAAATTTTTATCCGAAAGTAGACAATTTAGAGTAATGATTTTTGTATTCCAACAATATATACTTGAAACTAGCATCACAGAAAGGAAGGGCTCTTGTGAATGAACCATTAGTTGTAGGATATCGCTTTCGGGGAAATGCACTCAATATAAATTACCATAGTCACCTAGAACATTATGAGATTTATTTTTTTCATGCTGGTTCATGTCGATATTTAATTCACAACCAAATTTATGATTTGACCCCAGGGGATATTTTGTTAATGGATGGCAAGACACTTCACAAACCCAATGTTGATCCTAGTATTGAATATGTTCGTAGCGTCGTTCACTTTTCTCCCCAGTGGATACTAGGTGTATTAACAGAACTTAAGAGTCTACATGTATTAGAAGTATTTGAAAAACTTCATTAGAACAAATTTTAGATGATAGTTCAATTAAATTAGTAGCGGCAGCAGCGATACCTTCAAAGAGGAGTGCCCTTTGCAATAAAGTAATGGAAGCAGGAAAAGATTACTTTACTGATAAGACTCCCTTTACAACCATGGCTCAATTAGAAGAAACTAAACGCGTGGTTGAACGAACGGGTCAAAAATACTAAGGTTTAAGGATTATCTCGAAATGAGAGATAACTCTCTTTGTAATTTTACGAACATTATAGAATAGATTCATTTATCAAAGGATAGCATTTAAATTTTGGAAGTAATCCATTGACTGAAATAAAATATAATGATATTCTCACCTTATTAATTTGTTTAGTAAACAAATTAATAAGGTTGCGATTGAAAGGGATTACAATAATAGTAATAGTTAGTGCAAGTGAACAGTAGCGATAATATAATAGAAATTAATATAAAGTAAAGAAACGGAGTGAATATTAATTATGGGTGTTATTCAAGAACTTTTAAAAGATATTCCCGTCCCAAAAATGGCTAAAGTGAAACAGGAGTTTGATGATTCTCAAGTGGACAATCTTGGTGATGTCTTAAGGGCAGGTTTGGCAAAAGAACAAATAAAAAAGACGGTTAAACCAGGCATGGAAATTGCTGTTGCGGTAGGTAGTAGAGGATTGGATCGTCTCGTTGAAACGACCGCTGTTACCGTAAAGTATCTTCAAGATTTAGGTGCAAAACCATATATCGTTCCATGTATGGGAAGTCATGGTGGTGCCTCTGATGAAGGGCAAAAAGCTGTTTTAGAACATCTTGGTGTCACAGAAGAGAATGTATTTGCAGAAATTCGCTCCTCGATGGAAGTTATTAAAATTGGTGAATTACCAAATGGTTTACCTATCTATGTTGATAAAATTGCGTCAAAAGCAGATGGTATTGTAATCATTAACCGAGTGAAACCACATACTGCATTTCGCGGACCTGTAGAAAGTGGAATTATGAAAATGATTAGCATCGGTTTAGGTAAACAAAAAGGGGCAGAAGCCTGCCATCAACTAGGATTTAAGCATATGGCAGAGCATGTACCAGCTATGGCTAATATGATTTTAGAAAAAATGCCTATTCTATTTGCGGTTGCAACTGTAGAAAATGCGTTTGATAAGGTTGCGAAATTAGAAGTATTGCTTCCTCAAGAAATTGAAGAAAAAGAAATTGAATTACAAAAGCTTGCAAAAAAACAGTTGCCAAAGCTCTTCTTTGAAAAAATAGATGTACTTGTTATTGATGAAATAGGGAAAAACATCTCAGGTGATGGCATGGATCCTAACATTACAGGGCGCTATCCAACCCCATATGCATATGGAGGACCAGAGGTAACAAAAATGGTTGTACTCGATTTAACCGAGGAAACGGAAGGAAATGCCAATGGAGTTGGAACAGCAGATTTCACAACCCAGCGTCTTGTCGATAAAATGAACCGCGATGCAACCTATGCAAATGGACTTACTTCAACGGTTGTGGGACCAACTCATGTATCGACAACATTACCAAATGATTATCAAGCAATACAAGCTGCAATTAAAACGTGTAATATTCTAGACTTTACCAAGGTGAAGATGGTTCGTATTAAAAACACATTAGAAGTAGGCGAAATTGAAGTGTCAGAGGCATTGCTAGATCATGTAAGTGAACATCCAAATATGGAGAGGATTTCAAATATCTATGAATTAAATGTAGATGAAGAAGGAAATTTGAATTAAAATTCAGGGGGAATAAAAATGAGTGAATTATTTGACTTAACAGGAAAAACGGCCGTAGTTCTTGGTGGAAATGGTGTATTAGGTAGTTCAATGGCGAAAGGACTTGCTGACCATGGAGCAAGAGTAGCTATTGTTGGACGTAATATGGAAAAAGCAGAATCTGTTACTAAAGGAATAGAAAAAAACGGAGGATCTGCTAAATCATTTCAAGCAGATGTAAGTTCCCGTGAATCAATCAATAAGCTTGTTGAGGCAATTGAAGATTGGTCAGGTGGATGGGATATTGTTCTTAATGCACCTGGTACAAATAGCGCAACGCCATTCTTAGAATTAGAGATGGAAGAATGGGATGACATTATGGACGTTAATTTAAGAGGTCTTGTTTTCACGACACAAGCATTTGCGAAACGAATGATTGAACAAGGTAGAAAAGGAAATTTTATTAACATATCATCTGTATCTTCTACTACACCATTATCAAAAGTGTTTACCTATTCTGCATCAAAAGCTGGCGTAAATAGTGTGACACAATTCTTAGCAAAAGAATTTGCTCCACACGGAATTAGAGTGAATGCAATTATTCCTGGTTTTTTCCCGGCCGAACAAAACCGTAAAATCTTAAGTGAAGATCGTATTGAATCAATTATGAACCATACACCGATGGACCGATTTGGTGAGCCAGAGGAATTGCAAGGGGCAGCAGTTTACCTTGCATCTGATAAAGCTTCAGGATTTGTAACAGGTTCGTTGCTTCGTGTTGATGGCGGATTTGGTAGTATGACAATCTAATGTATCGTATCTATTGATAAAATTTTTTTGATGAAAGGAGATAAAACGATGATTAATGAAAAATATCAAAAATTAACATCTATTCTCCAAGATATGAAAAAAGTGGTTGTAGCCTTTTCGGGAGGAGTGGATAGCACTTTTTTGCTTAAGGTAGCTGTAGATACATTGGGCAAAGATAACGTGTTAGCAGTAACTGCGGATTCTGAGACCTATCCAACTAGCGAATTATTAGAAGCTAAAGAGTTAGCTGAATTGATTGGAGCCAACCATCAAGTTGTTGAAACATCAGAGCTTGCGATTCCGGGTTATACAGAAAATGATAAAAATCGCTGTTATTTCTGTAAAAATAGTTTATTTGATCATTTAATCCCGATTATGGAGAGAAAAGGATTTCGTAACGTAATTTATGGTGTAATTGCGGATGACCTAAGTGAGTATCGTCCTGGAATGCAAGCAGCAAAAGAGCAAGGTGTACGAGGGCCTTTACAGGAAGCTGATCTATTCAAAGAAGAAATAAGGGAGCTTTCCCGTCAAAGAAATTTGCCGACGTGGGATAAGCCATCATTTGCTTGTTTATCTTCTAGAATTGCTTACGGGGAAAAGATTACACAGGCAAAACTAACAAAAGTAGATAAATCAGAGGCTTATTTAAAATCGCTTGGAATTCGTCAAGTGAGAGTGAGAACGCATGAAGAGGTTGCTAGAATCGAAGTGGAACCAATTGACATGAGTGTTGTGTTAACAAATCATGAAGTCATATCTAAAAAGCTTCAGGAGTTTGGATACAAGTATATCACGTTAGATTTAATTGGCTATAATAGCGGTAGTATGAACAAAGCACTATCGAGTTGATTCTTATAAGAAAAGCGCAGGGCGCCTTGTTAGCCTAGGGCAATAAGTCGAGCCTCTATGTGGCGCTTCTTGCCACAAAAAGGCTCGACTTAAGACCTCAGGCGGGCAATCGAAATAAGCAGCCCGCTTATTTCCGGCTAAGCACTGGAGGCTTGCCGTGGCTAACAAAGTATCCACAGCAGTCCATTTTATAATTCTAGACCATTAAAAAGGCTTTGGGCTAAAAGCCCAAAGCCTTTTTAAAAGATAAAAATTGCTGAGGAGGGTACTACCTTGAAAGAATTAGTTATCGGCCTTGATATGGGTACAACAAGTGTTAAAGCAATTATATTCGATTTAGACGGAAACTTAGTTGAAGAAGCGGAAAAAATGATTACTTCTTATTATCCACAATCTGATTGGGTTGAACAGGATCCAAATGAAATTGAACTACAATCCCTTGCGGCAATTAAAGATGTGGTGGCAAAAGCGAATGTACATGAAGATGAATTATTAGGGTTGGGAATTTCTTGTGCGATGCACTCACTGATCTGTATAGATGAACATTTTTCCCCACTTTCACAAATGCTTATCTGGGCCGACGGTAGAAGTAGTGATCAGGCAAATAAGCTTAACAAAACAATTGGAAAAGATATTTACATGAAAACAGGTACCCCAATCCATCCGATGTCCCCACTGTTAAAATTACTTTGGATGAAAGAAACAGATTACCAAGCCTACCGTAATGCAACTTACTTTATGTCGATGAAAGAGTATTTATTGCAAAAGTGGTTTGGAAAACGAGTTATTGATTATTCTATGGCTTCAGCATCGGGTTTAATGAACATAGACAAGTTGGAATGGGATAAGGAAGTTTTGGAAATTGCAGGAATCAAAGAAAACCAACTTTCTAAAATTGTTCCACCAACAGAAGTATTAACAAATATCCGAGAAGATGTTGCAAAAGAGATGGGTATATCCAAGACAATGCCATTTGTTATCGGAGCAGCAGATGGTCAACTAGCAAATCTCGGTAATGGTGCTATATCACCAGGAGAAGTGGCTGTATCTGTTGGGACAAGTGGTGCAATTAGACAATTCACTAAATGTGCACCAATAAATGAAAAGCAGGAAACATTCACTTACGCTTTTACAGACGATACTTCCATTATTGGAGGAGCTACAAACAATGGTGGAATCGCGTTACAGTGGTTGAAAGACCTACTAGAGTTTGACGGAAGTCATGATGACTTTCTTAAAGGTGTAGAAAACGTTGAGGTTGGCGCGGACGGGATACTATTTCTACCGTACGTCAATGGCGAAAGAGCCCCACTATGGAATCAAAAAGCAAGAGGTAACTTTTTCGGATTAAGTATTAACCATAAAAAAGAACACTTAGCACGCGCTGTACTCGAAGGAATAACCTTTAATCTATATCAAATAGGGAAATCCTTAGAAGAAGTTGCAGGTAAACCAGAAAAAATAAGTGTAAACGGTGGATTATCAAAATCACCTGTTTGGGTGCAAATTATGGCAGATGTATTTGGCAAAGAAATACACCTGTCAAATACACATCATAACGCAGCTTGGGGTGCAGCATGGACTGCCATGGTGGGCATGGGAATAGTCGAGTCTTTTGAGGCTATTAAGAAGAATATACCATCTGGAAAAGTGATTCAGCCTAATATAGAAAATCATCAAAGATATACGGAAGTATATGAAAAATATGAAAAGATAACTCGAGACTTATCTGTTTACTTTACTTAAAATGAACAAGAAAAAGCATTCGCAGATAATTTTTACTGCGGATGTTTTTTTAGTTCAGAGTAATAATAAAAGTTTTCAAACTTTATTTAAAAAACTCTTGTATAAAATAGTTTTTTTGAGTATATAAACGTTTATTGTGTAACTAGGATAGCTTCTATGAACAAGACTAAAGTCCTTCATGAAGGATGTTTCCATTCGTTTTCTCGCTCGTTTTGACCTTCACTGCTTGATGAAGGTCATTTTGGCTACTTGTTCCACATAGCTAGCCAGTTAAATATTGTTCAAACTACAACTAAGGTTAGATTTGATTTACAATAAGAAAAAGGAAGTAATTAGTAGAACATATAAAATTGACTTGAAAATAGAATATAATCCTTCATCATTTGAAGTATAAAAGTGAGGCAAAATAATGGATGACATTTTAAAGCAAGTTCAAGATGGGACAATTAGTGTCTCAAAGGCAAAGGAAATGTTAGCGACTTATGAAAATTTAGGATTTGCTAAGGTTGACCATCATAGGAAAAAACGCCAGGGGTTTCCTGAAATTATTTATGGCGAAGGAAAAACCACTGATCAAATTATATCGATTATTCAGGCGTTAAAGGCAAAAGGTAATGATATATTGGTCACGCGTATTTCTGAAGATAAAGCAGAACTTGTTTTACAACAATTTCCTGAATTTTCTTATAGAGAGACAGCACAAATACTTTTTTGGAAATACGATCAATTAGATAAGAAGAAGTCTACAAGTTATATTGCTATTGTTTGTGCAGGAACATCCGACATGAGAGTTGCAGAAGAAGCGGCAGTCACAGCAGAGGCGTTAGGATGCGAGGTTAGAAGATTTTACGATGTTGGTGTCGCTGGAATTCATCGTCTACTTGATAATATCGAAGAAATTCAGAATGCTACCGTCTCTGTTGTAATAGCAGGAATGGAGGGTGCACTTCCAAGTGTTGTAGGCGGACTTGTTCCTCATCCAGTGATTGCTGTCCCAACTAGTGTTGGGTATGGTGCCAATTTTCATGGCTTATCTGCACTGTTAACAATGCTAAACTCCTGTGCGTCTGGAATTAGTGTTGTTAATATTGATAATGGTTTTGGTGGAGCCTATAACGCTGCATTGATTCACCGTTTAGCGCAGAAAGGGAACGATTAGTACTTTATGGAAGGGGTCATATTGTGAATTCACATCCACCTCCAAATTATGAACATATTGATGATCAGATGGTTAAAATGGAAGTAAACCTTGACGATATTTCGGGCGAGTGGCTTGGGTATGTCATGGACATTTTATTTGAATCGGGAGCAAATGATGTCTTCTACACGCCAATTTTTATGAAAAAAAATAGGCCAGGAGTTTTGCTTCAGTTGCTTTGTTCTAAAAAAAATATAAATCAAATGAAAGAAATTTTACTAAAAGAAACAACAACCCTAGGTATTCGTTATTACCCATTAACTGTCCATCGCATGGAGCGGCAGTTCATAAAGGTACAGACAGAATGGGGGAAAGTTACAGTTAAGCAAGGTTTAAGTGATGGAGAAGTCTTTCAAAGTTCACCAGAATATGAAGATTGTAAGGAAATTGCCAAACGTCATAATATTCCTTTGAAGAAGGTTTATGAACAAGTATGGAGAGCACTAGCAGAGCATTAGAGTGAAGTTTAACTAAGGAGGGTGTTCCAATTGGAACACCCTCCTTAGTTGCTATCCAGTCGAACGGTGGAACGAATTGAGATATTTATAATGACTATTTCTGTCTAATTAGTACTTAAATTACCACCAGTCAGGACCGTTCTGTTTGTCGGGTCTGCAATTCGGTAAAACAATCGAATGAGACGAAAAGACTTGCTTAAATAGTTAACAACTAAATATAGTAGTTAGGGTACTCACAATCTCGGTTTGTTTGCGATGCCCTTTTTTAATGAATAACTTAAGAAACTCAATCATTATCGGCTGTAGTATAATAAACTATTAATCTATTGATAATATACTAAGGAGAATGTTTTTTGGAAAGTTTTAATAATCAATTTCTATATTCTGTGTTAATTATTGCTTTGGGTTACATTCTAAAACGATCGAATATATTAAAAGAAAGTGATGGGGAAGGACTTGCTAGAATTATCTTTAACATAACGTTACCTACTCTAATTATTGTAACGTTTAATGAAATTCAGTTTGAGTCATCACTTTTCATACTGATTTTAATTGCTATTATCTACGGATTATTTTCTGGACTGTTAGGAATTCTTGTTTTTAAAAACGAGAGTAGAAAAACAAAAGGAATGCTTGCAATGATGGTTCCAGGCTTTAATATTGGCTTGTTCGCTTTTCCTCTTGTTGAAGGGATTTGGGGCCATGAGGGAATTGAATTTTTTGGGATGTTTGATATTGGTAATTCATTTATCGTATTCGGGTTAAGTTACCTGATAGGTAGCTTCTATTCAGAAGACAAAGTTACATTTAACTTTAAAAGGATTCTTGGAAAAGTTTCTAAGTCAATCCCATTAATAACGTACATAATTGTTTGTTTTTTAAATAGTGTAGGATTAAAATTACCAGAAATTGTTGTTGATGTTTCTGGAATTGTATCCGTTGCGAATATGCCTCTCTCCCTTTTATTATTAGGTATTTATTTAAACTTCTCGTTTGAAAAAGGATACGGAAAGCTTATCGCAAAACTTCTTACAGTAAAATATGTTACAGGCTTAGGTATTGGAATCCTATTGTTTGTTTTTTTACCTTTTGAAGCCACGTTCAAGTACATGCTTTTGATTGCCCTAATACTGCCAATATCTGCCTCAGTGTTACCTTATTCAGTTGAGTTTGGTTATAATAGAAGGTTCGTGGGGACAGTATCCAATTTAACGATAATTATTAGCTTTGGTTTAATTTGGTTAATTACAAATATAATAATGTAATAACGATATTTTGTTAAACACTCCTAAATAAAAAGTCATCAAAATCCTTTCGGTGCTGTACTATATTCTTATAATGATAGAGCTAATAACTATCCCATTCGTTAGTGTATGAATATAATTGATTCCCTTGAAGAGTCATTTGTTCATGTAGATATAGAATGTCAGTGTCCTTAGATCCTGGCATGAAAGATGGGATAGTCGTTTTTTCATAGCTGTAGAAATATGGAACGTTCCATCCGATTATTACCCTTAAAGGATCAAATGTTAATATATTGTTTTCGACACCTTACAACGTTGTGATTACTTTGCAAGGTATTCCAATTAAGGATAAATGAATTATTTCTCACTAGAAATAAAACCGCTATTTTAAGTTGGATTGCCTAAAAACATACTTTGTTTAAATAATAAATACTTATTTTATTTCAAATTTGTGGACGTTTTCATAAAATTTGCTCATTTATTCACATAATGTTCAATCTAAATAAAAAAAGACTTTGTTATAGTTAAAGTATAAATAAATTAGAGGTGATTATATGAAAAAGAATCGTTGGCTCATCGCATTATCAGCAATAGCTATTCATTTATCGATTGGATCTGCCTACGCGTATAGTGTATTTAAAAACCCCTTATCTGATCTACTAGGATGGAATGACAAAGAAGTAACGTTATCATTTACGATAGCTATTCTTTTCCTAGGTCTATCTGCTGCTACTTTTGGCAGGTTTGTAGAAAAATGGGGGCCCAGAAAGTCTGCGACACTTGCTGCATTTCTTTTCTCAGCCGGACTTGCTTTGTCAGGGCTCGCCATTCAATTTGAATCGTTAACCTTATATTACTTGGGATATGGAGTAATTGGCGGAATGGGTCTTGGAATTGGATATATTTCACCAGTTTCAACACTTGTTAAATGGTTCCCAGATCGTCGAGGTCTAGCCACAGGAATGGCTGTGATGGGGTTTGGTGCCGGTGCCTTAGTCGCTAGCCCGGTAGCAGCTCATTTTATTCAATCTGTAGGTATTGCTTCAACATTTTATATTCTAGGCGGAGCATATTTTGTTCTAATGCTCAGTGGTGCTTCCTATATCGCTAGACCACCTGAAGGATGGATACCAAAATCAATGCAAGGTTTAGATAGTGCCGACAACAAAAATAAAAAGCGCCGACCAGACGATCTAGCGCAATTAACAGCTAATCAAGCTGTTAAAACAAAAAGATTTTGGTTGTTGTGGGTTATGATGTTTATTAATATTTCTTGTGGTATTATGCTAATTTCAGTGGCATCACCTATGGCTCAAGAGAAAGTAGGATTGACGGTTGTTGCTGCTGCTTCTATGGTAGGAATAATGGGTCTGTTTAACGGGGCCGGTCGGATCGTTTGGTCTTCGCTTTCAGATTACTTAGGAAGAAGTAACGTATTTATCATTTTCTTTGCAGTTCAACTCGTTCTATTTTTATTATTGCCGAGTATATCAAATGCACTACTATTTCAAGCTGTTATTTTCATTATCCTTACAATGTACGGTGGCGGATTTTCATCGCTACCAGCATTTATTGGTGATTTATTTGGTACAAAACAACTCGGTGCGATTCATGGTTATATTTTAACTGCTTGGTCAATGGCGGGTGTATTTGGTCCAATGATGGTTGCTTCTATCCATGATGCTACTAAAAGTTATAATGCAACATTCTATATTTTTGCGATACTACTAGTTGTTGCACTTGGTACCTCATTAGTAATGAAGTCAAATATTAAGTCAATACGTTCTGGTGGAGTTGTTAAAGAACCAGTTAGTAATAATAAAGTTATCAATCTTGGTTAATAATTTTAAATCAGGTAACTTAATCATCGAAGATAACTATCTTTTAAAAAGATAAAACATAGTTAGGCAAAAGGGGGCATAATACTATTTATGCCTCCTTTTTAATATGTACCAAAATATATAATAGTGCGCATTGATGTCTAATTCCAGCGCCTCCCCTGACTGCTAGCAAAAAGCACTACTTATAGGGTGACCACTAATAAGGACTACCATTAGTAATATAAATTCATATTTACGCTGATACATTATTATCTGTTCATGCAGGTGAAAGCTCATACCAAGCAGAATATAAACAATGAATGACGAGGATTACGTGATGGAAGAACTTGATCCCATTAATCGAACAAATGGATAATCCGAAGATTGAATTGTTAGGGGGGTCAAATCATGGAATGCATTTTATCCAATACGTTCGGAGTTATCAAGAAGGTGGATTAAGAAAAAAGGATTTTCTGTTATTGCAGTTGATGATGTTAGGACTATAACAAAAAGGTAGACCAACTAAACTATATTGGTCTACCTTAGATTATAAATGATAACCTAATATGAGTTAGGTCTTGTTTTTCCATTCCAACATCACATTAATAATTTTTAAAACTGTTTCTCTGTCTGTTTCATCTAGTTGATTATTTAATTGATTAAGAGTCTGATTATCCTCATCAGGCTCTGTTGAAAATCGAAAGAGTTCGTCTAGGGTTACATCTAATGCTTTGGCTACTTTACTTACCGTGTCTAATGTTGCATTTTTCTCACCTCTCTCGAGCTGTCCAATATAAGTAGGATGTAAATGAGACAAATGAGCCAATTCTTCTTGACTGAGATGATTCTCTTTTCGCAACAGACGTAATCGTTCACCAATGATTTGTGCTAATTTAGTTCCAGGCATGCAGTTTTTCACCTCTATGTAAATATACCTTCATTTTAGGAACAATCGAAGATACTATAAATACTATTTTAAAATATTGAAATACTATAAATATTAATGTACTATTTATATGGAATATAGAAATTAGTTAGTGTGTTCTTAAGGGTTACATTTCAAGGATTAGTGGCTAATAACCTTCTAAATTTAAAAGGTTTATATCTATCAATTTTTTGATAGATTGTCAATTCTGACAGTGGTTTACGGATGAAGTTTTCATTTGCTGTTTAACTAATAGCCGTTACTCAGGAAATAAGGGGATGTTAGCTGATGTAGTTACTTTTATGCTATATAATTTGAATAAGTGGGTGATATTATGTTTGAGACCTTATCAGATAAAAAATTGCAAGACGCATATCAAAAAGCTGTTGAGCTGGTACTTGATAGAGAATTTATAAAGCTTTTAGAAGCAGAAATTATTAATCGAGGATTAAAAGGGCATTTGGATACAAGGATGGATGAAAGTAGCCATCAGTAGAAGTGAAATGTCAAGGAACAATTAATACCATTCATAAATAAATCCCCACCGCATTTTAATTATAGCGATTTGTGTATTAGCATTACTGCTAATCAGCGATCCTCAGTGAAAGAATTTCCAACTTAACTTCTAATACACTTATGTTAATAGACTTTTCTAACTCCAACTGAATATATTGGAAAGAGGTGCCCAGTAAAAAAAGGGGCACCTCTTGTAAAGTGTAACTTGTTCGGTTCACAAGTGTAAAAATCAAATTTATCTTTTTTGTATAAATTGCCGCGGTACAATTTCCACCTGGTGGTTTTAACCTAAACGATGCAAGCCCTACCTCTCTTACATCCTTACGACTCCGAAGTCGATCCAGTGTGAATAAGTCTTACTATACTATCAATATTTTATTATATTTATGGTTAAGTCAAACGATAGTATGAGAAAAACGTGGTCTTTCGCTAAAAATACTTTGCGATAAACAAGTTTTTCTATTAAAACATTGGCAGAATGCCAGATAATCTTTACATTTCCCAGACAAGTTACTTCTAAAGTGAAGCAGATTATATATTGTCTCACCTATCCACTCATTTGTCAAATGTTTTTGAGATTTTTAATTTCGAGTAGTTATCAATTGAATACAAACAGAATAATGGTATAGTTTTTTTAAGTGTACAATATTCCTCTTTTTCCTTAATCGGAGACGTGTACCTAATGACTAACTCTAATTGTAAAAAGGAGGAACATAATGAGGAGACTAAAGAATGTTTACTATGGCTGGGTGATCGTTTTCATTGCAGCAATAGGTGTTTTTTTCTCTTATGGTTATGAACGCCTTTGATTAAATGTTATTTGGCTCATTACCTTTTGGCGTGGGTTACGACATGTTGGGGAGTTATTCACCAATTTTAATAATCGGACTTATTATCCCTGTTATTGGAGCAATTTGTGCATTGATAGCTAAGAAACCAGCTAAGCAACAGGTACTTGGTTTATGATTTGTCAAAATAGTATATGTGTAAAGGAGCTTTTGTCATGAAAAATAAGCAGAAAAAACAGGATGTACGCCTAATAGCTTTAGATATGGATGGCACCTTATTAGATGCTAATCACAGAGTTTCTGAAGAAAACAAAAAAGCAATTACAGCTGCTCGTAATCAGGGGGTAGAAGTGATTCTCTCAACAGGAAGACATTTTAGTACTTGCAATGACTATGCAAAATCACTTGAGTTATCGTCTTATTTAATTACCGTCAACGGAAGCGAGATCTGGACAGCATCCGGTGAATTAGTAGAACGGCAATTGCTAGATATACCGTTAATAAAAATGCTCGTGGACTTACATAAAAAACATAAAACGTCGGCATGGATGACCTCTACTGATCAAGTCTTTAGAGGAGAAGTACCAGATGATCTTGATGCACATCAATGGTTGAAGTTTGGTTTTGATATTGATGATGAACAAGTAAAACAGTTGATTATGGATGAGTTGTCTATTAATGAATCATTAGAGGTTAGTAATTCTAGTCTAACTAATATCGAAGTCAATGCAGTTGGTATTAATAAAGCAAGAGCAATTGAAAAAGTTTGTCAAAGGTTAAACATCACTATGGATCAGGTAATGGCAATTGGCGACAGTTTAAATGATATTAAAATGATTGAAGAAGCAGGTTTAGGAATTGCAATGGGTAATGCTCAGGAAGACGTGAAGAAGGTTGCTGATTGGATAACAAGCACACATACTGAGAGTGGAGTTGCACATGCTATTGAAAAATGGGTATTATAAATTACACGAATTTCGCAAAAATAAAGGTATTTTACTTGCAGGTGACCATCGCTTGTAATAAGTTTATATATAGAGACGGAATTAGAAAGTTTTTTATTTTGTACAACAAAAGAATCCTTTGCTCTTGTTGCCGTAATCAATACTAAGAAGGTATGATGAGTAAAGAAATGAATGAAGAAGGGGCGATACTAAAGATGGCAAAACAACAAATGGGTGTAATAGGTCTTGCAGTAATGGGTAAGAACCTAGCATTAAACATTGAAAGTCGCGGGAATTCGGTTTCTGTTTTTAACCGTTCATATCAAAAGACGGAAGACTTTTTAGCAAATGAGGCTGCTGGAAAGAATTTCTTTGGTGCAAACACGATTGAAGAGTTTGTAGATTCACTTGAGAAACCACGTAAAATTATGTTGATGGTTAAAGCGGGTGCTCCAACAGATGCTACCATTGCGCAGTTAAGGCCACTTCTTGAAAAAGGTGATATTCTGATTGATGGTGGGAATACCTTTTACGAAGATACAATTAGACGCAATAAGGATTTAGAAGAATCAGGTATTCACTTTATCGGTACAGGTGTATCCGGTGGTGAAGAAGGAGCATTAAAAGGGCCTTCAATTATGCCTGGTGGTCAAAAGGAAGCTTATGATTTAGTTAAGCCAATCCTGGACTCCATTTCTGCAAAAGTAGATGGAGAACCTTGTTCTACATATATCGGACCAAATGGTGCAGGCCACTATGTGAAAATGGTTCATAATGGTATCGAATATGGCGACATGCAGCTAATCTCTGAGGCGTATTTCATTATGAAGCATGTCTTAGGTTCGGATGCTGATGAGCTTCATCAAGTGTTTGCTGAATGGAATAAGGGAGAATTAGACAGTTACTTAATTGAAATTACAGCTGATATCTTTACTAAAAAAGATGAAGAAACAAATAAACCAATGGTAGATGTTATTTTGGATACTGCTGGTCAAAAAGGAACTGGAAAATGGACAAGTCAAAGCGCACTTGATTTAGGTGTTCCTTTACCAATTATTACTGAATCAGTGTTTGCACGTTTTATTTCTGCAATGAAGGAAGAGCGTGTGAAGGCAAGTAAAATACTACATGGCCCTTCTGCTGGAACTAAAGCATATGAAGGTGATAAAGATGAGCTAATTGAAGCGATTAGACAAGCCCTTTACATGAGTAAAATCTGTTCATATGCACAAGGGTTTGCACAAATGCGTGCAGCATCTGATGAATACGACTGGAACCTGCGTTATGGAGATATCGCAATGATTTTCCGGGGCGGCTGTATTATTCGTGCTCAGTATTTGCAAAATATTAAAGAAGCTTATGATCGTGACCCTGGTTTAACAAACTTACTACTTGATCCTTATTTCCAGGAGATCGTAGAAAGCTATCAATCGTCATTACGTAAGGTTCTAGCTATTGCGATTGAACGGGGAATTCCTGTTCCAGGATTCTCAAGTGCCTTGGCATATTTCGATAGCTATCGAACAGAAACGCTACCAGCTAATCTTCTCCAAGCTCAGCGTGATTACTTTGGTGCACACACATATCAACGTGTTGATAAAGAGGGTACGTTCCACACAGAGTGGATGGAATAAATATAAAAGAAGCGTCCTGCTCATTATTTGAGCAGGACGCTTTTGTTTCGTCTAAAAAGGCTGGTTATCAAAAAGTATTACTCTAGCAAGAGATGCTTCTGTTTCCGTAAGTTTTATAGGTGCTGCAACCATATAATAATTTTTACCAGTAATTTCTCTCAACCTAAGACCTTCAACGATAATGATGTCATTACTGAATAGCTTTTTGTGAGTAGGGTTCTTGGATTGGCTGCGCTCAATACCATGAGTGTCTATCCCGACACCATTAATGTTTTGTTCAACTAAAAAATCTGCGCCATCTTCTTTAAGGTAAATAAAATTAGGATCAAATGTGTCCGTCTGATGGAATGAATTTTTTGTCTTGAATAGAATGAAGTCATCCTGCTTTATATCAAGATTTTCTAAATCTGTTCTACTTATTCCGTCAGTGACTGATGTTAAGTCAAACACTTTCACAGGGCCAACAAGTCTTTCTAACGGAATGGTTTTGAATGTCTCCCCGTCATTAATCATGTGAAGGGGAGCATCAATATGTGTTCCGGTATGAAGATTTATATCCATGTTTGTTGTAGTGATATGTTCGTTGGTACTTCGAGTAAATTTTGGCTGTGCTCCAGACAAGTTTTCCCATACAGCCATTCCGTTATAAACCGACATAGAGATATCATACATTTTCATGTTTGTTCCTCCTATGGTTTCTACTCTTCTTGGGATACAGCCCACCAATGAAAACCGTCTTTTTGTAGTAGAGCATCAGAATCTTTCGGGCCGTTTGACCCAGACTCGTAATTTGGAAACTGACTTGCGGATTTGTTATTCCAAGCATTACTAATTACATCAACATACTTCCAAGAAAGTGCAACTTCATCCCAATGGGTAAAGTTTGTTGAATCACCGCGCATACAATCATAAAGTAAAAATTCATAAGCTTCAGGTGTGTTCATTTTATCTTTACTATCGTTATTATAGTTTAGCTTGATTGGAGTTGAAGTTGATCCGAAATCGCCTTTTTTAGCATTTAAGTGTAAAGTTACCCCTTCGTCTGGTTGGATACGGATGACAAGCAGGTTGGGGTGAATATTCTCGCCTTTATCATAGTATAAGTTCATTGGTAAATCTTTAAATTGGATAATAATCTCAGTGGATTTTTGTTTCATACGCTTGCCGGTCCGAATATAAAAAGGGACGCCCGCCCATCTGAAATTATTAATTATCAATTTACCAGATACAAATGTTTCTGTATTCGAACTTGGATCAACGGAGTTACTATCACGGTATCCATTAACCTCTTCTCCATTTACAATGCCTCGGTCGTACTGTCCTCTGACGAAATAATTATCTACCTCATCTTCTGTAATTGGCTTTAATGCCCGAAGAACTTTAACCTTTTCACTACGAATTTCATCAGTAGTTAATTTAATAGGTGGCTCCATGGCTAGTAATGCCATCATTTGTAACATATGGTTTTGAACCATATCTCGAAGTGCTCCAGAGGACTCGTAATAACGTCCCCGGTCTTCAACACCAAGAATTTCACTAGAAGTAATTTGAATATTTGATATAAATTGATTATTCCATAACGGCTCAAACATAGCGTTTGCGAAGCGAATTACTTCAATATTTTGGACCATTTCTTTTCCTAAATAGTGGTCAATACGGTATATTTGGTCCTCTGTAAAAGCTTGTCTTAATTGATCATTTAATTCTTTTGCCGACTCAAAGTCATGGCCAAAAGGTTTTTCTATTACTAGCCTCTTCCAACCATGAGTTGTTGTTAATCCTTCTGATTTCAGGTTGGCTGCTATGGTACCAAAGAAATTAGGTGCCATTGCTAGATAAAAAATACGATTGCCTTCTGTATGATACTCATCTTCTAAAGTGTTTAATAAGGTATTAAGCTTTTGGTATGACTTTATATCT
Source organism: Aquibacillus saliphilus (assembly GCF_020404745.1). Classification (GTDB taxonomy): domain Bacteria; phylum Bacillota; class Bacilli; order Bacillales; family Amphibacillaceae; genus Aquibacillus; species Aquibacillus saliphilus. The sequence goes on along the minus strand of NZ_JAIZAP010000003.1, from coordinate 69,371 downwards.
GTTACGTCAAACGGATGATAATGAAAATGAGAAGCGAACGTATCATGGTCAACTTCTTGATCTTGAAAATGATTGACGGACTGCTTTACATTATTTTGAAATTCATCATTGGTTAAAGGTCGTCTTGCTACACCAACAACAGCAAAATCCTCTGAGAGTTTCCCGGTTCGATAAAGTCTGTAAATAGATGGGTATAACTTTCTGTTTGCTAAATCGCCTGTTGCACCAAAGATAACGATAATTGATTTAGGAGCATTAGTTGTCATTACTTAACTACCTTTCTTTATATATGATAGATTTACACATAATATGTAACTTGTTCATTAATAATATGCTAATAAGGTATTCAGCTTAAAAACGTTAAATGAACGGAATTAAATGTATGTATGTCTTATTATACAATACCATGATAGGGAGCGTTTATAAAATTATTTACTTAATATTGAATATTTTCACTATTTCATTGTAACAAAATATCTTATACAATTACTAAGTAGACTTGGCTGAAGTTACAGCACAACTAAATATAGATGAAATGGTAAGCTAAGATTATTTCTAGGAGGATAATAATGAAACAATATAAAGGATTTTTAATTGATTTAGATGGTACTGTTTACCTGGGAACAGAGAAGATAGAGGAAGCGATAACGTTTGTTAAAAAACTAGAACAAAAGAAATTACCCTATCTTTTTTTAACAAATAACTCAACTAAACACCCTAGTAAAGTATCTGAGATACTAGAAGAAATGGATGTTCCTTCAACTCCTGAGCATGTCTTTACAACAAGTATGGCGACAGCGAAATTCATTTCAGAAAGCCATCCAGGCGCTAGCGTTTACCCAATCGGGGAGGAGGGACTAATTACTGCTTTAAAAGAAGAAGGCTTAACCATTGTAGAAGAAGCAGCAGATTTTGTAGTGATGGGATTAGATCGAACGATTACATATGAAAAGCTTGCTGTTGGTGCTTTAAACATTCGAAATGGCGCACAGTTTGTTGCTACAAACGGAGATGTTGCATTACCTACAGAAAGAGGATTTCTTCCAGGAGCTGGCTCGCTTATTTCAGTATTATCCGTGACAACTGGTGTCAAACCGAAGTTCATTGGTAAACCGGAATCAATTATCGTAGAGCAAGCTTTAGAAGTCCTGGGTACATCAAAAGAAGAAACATTAATGGTAGGAGACAATTATCATACAGATATTTTGGCTGGCATCAATGCTGGTATCGATTCGCTCTTAGTACATACAGGGGTAACAACAAAGGAACATTTAAAGGATATAAAAATTAAGCCAACCTATTCGATAGAAACACTTGCTGAGTGGACATTTGGTGAAAGTTAGGAAAAGAGGATGCCAACTGGCATCCTCTTTTGAATGTTGAAACGGCACTTTGTAATCAATTAGAAAGTATGCTTTTACTCCCCCTCATTAGGTGGCTGAGAGTTTTTTTTATTTTTATATGTGATGTATTTCCGAACTTGAAGAAAGTCTTCTTTACTCATTCCTTCATTGATGGCTTGTTTTAATAAGCTCTCCCATTCCTTATCTATTTTGAATGGTGACTTTTTTGAAGAGTATGGTTCTTCTCCTAATAAGTAATCTATTGATGTATCGAGTCTTATGGCAATCTTTGCAAGAATTTGTAAAGATGGATTCTGTTGTATTCCGCGCTCAATATAGCTCAGGTATGATTTAGACACACCTGTTAAAGAAGCGAGTTTTGTAATTGAATATCCTTTTATTTTTCTTTGGGCCTTCATCCTTTCGCCTATCATTTCATATCCCCTAACTAATATAATTTGTTTTTAAACAAATGCATCCTTAAGTTCATTATATAGCACAAAATATTCTTTACAAAGTTCAAAAAACGAAGAGATGAAGAGTAAATTCAAGATAAAGAACAGTTTTTGTTCTTTATAAAGTTATTTTGGGCATATTCAGGGTTTTATAAAACAAGAAACAAGGGATATACTCAAATCAAAGTGTTCTTTAAAAAGAACGCGGTGAGGCTCAAGAAGATAAATGATCAGGGTCAGGGAATGAATCGGATAAAAACATGTAAGAGAATTACTTATTCCTTAATTTTAAGGAGGGGGAATTATGAGCAGTTTATTAGATCCTGAAGAGACGCCGATTGATTTGTAAATAAATAGAGATCTTGACTTTTTAGCCAAGGTCTCTAAATAAATTGTTTCCATTCAGAATAAATAAACATGAAGTAGGGGTTCGATGTTCAAACATTTGTTTCTATATTTAGCAGTCTTAAATGTGGTAGACGGTTTTATTACTTTGTATGGTTTAAAAAATGCTTATATCACTGAACTGAACCCGGTAATGAATGAACTTTATCAGTTAAATCCATTTCTGTTTATCACATCTAAAGTAGGACTCTCGTTACTGTTGATCATGTTTATAGTTGCTAAGCAGATACCTGAAACACATTTAGTGAGTGGATTAGCCATTGCAGCTTCAATTATCTACACCAAAACATTTGTACTACACGTCTTTTGGTTAGTCCAAATTTAGCGAGAGGGGAGAAGAACATTATGAACATGAAAACATGTAACCAATGCTATCAACCTTCTTTTAGTAGTCGGAAAGCTGGTGAGTGGATTTGCCCAGTCTGCTTTGCAGATTTAACTGCTGTTAAACTAAGAGATGCGGAATTTGTATGTAAAAAAAGTTCCGTAGAAAATCAACATAACTTACAGAAACGCTATTGTAAGCAGGCGCAAACAGATCCGGATTTTTCAACCTATATATAATTTAAAGCTAACCATTGTTCGCAATTTTTTGATCGTTTGTAACACTATTTTTTGCATTAACTTTCTTATTGGTAATAGCAACTCCAGTAATAACTAAAATACCTCCAACTATTTGTACCCAAGTAATTATTTCTCCTAAGAATAGGACTGCACCAATCATTGTAAAGACGGGTATTAAATTGAGAAAAATTGATGCCTTAGATGGACCTATCTCGCTAACGCCTTTATTATATGCCATCAGTGCGATAAGTGAAGGAAATACGCCCAAATAAATTAGCCCGAGGATCACTGGAGTAGACCAATTAATTGATGCGATTTTATTGTACTCGATAGCTGACAATGGAACCAAAATAACAATAGCAATGACACACATGACAAGTAAGCCACCCATTACTGGGAATTTCCAAGTGTGTTGTTTAATAAATATCGAGTAAATTGCCCAGGTTAACATTGCGCCAAGCATGATTATATCCCCTGGATTAAAGGACAATGATAGAATGACGTCTAAGGACCCCTTCGTAATAACAGAGAATACTCCGAATAAAGATAGAATAACTCCTATCAACTGTACTTTTGTAAACCGCTCGTTAAAAAGAATAAAACCAAGCAATAGTGCGAATACTGGTGTTGATGACTCAACTATTGCGGCATTTACAGAAGTCGTGTAGTTAAGTGCTAAATATACCAATATATTAAATAAGACAAGACCGGAGATAGATAGTGATAGAATTGCTTTCCATTCTTTTCTCCAAAGCGCACGATTCTTTTTCCACTCAGAGTACCCAAAAGGAAGTACCGCTATAAATGCAATAAGGTAACGGAGCAGTGTCAAAGTTATCGGAGGGATCTCTTCAGATACGGGTTTTCCAACAAGTAGGTTTCCCGCATAAAGCATCATTGCGAATGCTAGTAATAAATACGGATTGCGCATGATAAATCCTCCCTCTAAATTTTAAAACAAGACGATTTCTATCTTAACATGTTTTTTGGTAGTTAGACTATGTATAATAGTTATATACTAATTTGTTAATCAGAAAAACTGTAGTTGCCACCATGATCTCTCTGGTGGCAACTACAGTTTGTTTGATAATTCACTTTCCTTCTAATCTACCCAAAAGTTGATTTTGTTTAACACCCCATGTTTCATAGGGGATGAAATTGGTTGAGTGCATAGCATCTGTAACTCTGGGTCTCATATGTGGGCGTGTGATGTATTGAAGCATTATAGTAGACACCCGATATACCATTGGTTTAATGGTAATCCCTGTTTCCTCAAAAAACTCTCTTTGAACTGCTTAATCAAGCGCCTCGCCTTCTTCAACTTGTCCACCTGGAAGTTCCCAAGTATCTGACCGGTAGTGAGTCTTCACAAGCAATACCTGACCTTGGTGATTGGTAACATATGCGTACACGGAGACAAAAGTGTCCAAGATATCACCCTCCATTTATTTATAAAGTTGATTAAATCTTGATAGGCTAGTTACTAACAAGATAGGGTAATTGTTTACATATATTTTTTCATAGTTAACAGAAAGTAGCTACACCTGTAAATTAAAATGATTGAGTGGAGGTCGTCTGAATGAATAGAATCCTACAAACAGATAGGTTAGCTTTTAGAGAAATGCGTGAGGATGATGTAGATCATTTGTTGAAAATTTTTACTGATCCAATCGCAATGAAATATTACCCGTCAACCAAAAATGAAGAAGAGACGGTAAGGTGGATAAATTGGACATTAAACAATTATAGAAAATTTGGCGTAGGTTTATGGGTGGTTGAGAATGTACATACAGGAGAATTTCTCGGACAGTGTGGAATAGTACCACAAAAGATAGATGGGGAAGTGCAAATGGAAATTGGTTATTTATTTGCACAAGAATTTTGGGGCAATGGCTATGCTACAGAAGCAGCACAAGCTTGCAAACAGTATGGTTTTGAGAAATTGAAGATTCCTACGCTAATATCCCTAATTGACCCCAAAAATAAAGCGTCAATTAAGGTTAGCGAAAGAATTGGAATGAAGCAAAAAAAAATGATAAAAAAGCGAGGTAAGTTATTGTGGATTTACGCACTCCAAGGATAGTTATAAAAGATAGTTATTTTTGTATTTCAAAAACGTCATCTAATTTGTCGACCATATACGTATGGGCGTCCTCAACACCGAGATTATAAAATTTCGGTGCTAACTCTTCTATGAAAAAATCGAGCATTAATGTTGCTGCAAGCTCTCCCAGTTTTTCATTTCTCTCCTCATCAAAATACTGCTGTATAATCTTGACCATATCTTGTTTTTCTGTTTTCGTCAGTTTGAATTTTTTCTTCATAGGTAAAGCTCCTTTGTATGCTAATAGAATATCTAGCGTGTTATTGCTTGGTATTCCTTTGTCCATCAGTCGGAATAGCTATAAACATTTTTATAGACATAGAAACACCCCTGAAAAGGAAAACAATGTATAATTAGTATAGCAGAATGGAAATTAAAAAACGAAAACTATTCAGAAAAAGGTGAGAGTAATTGGCAGAATTAAAATATGAAATTGTTGAAACATTAGGTGTTATTTCGGAGTCTCCAAAAGGTTGGAAAAAAGAGTTAAACTTAATTAGTTGGAATAAAAGAGAAGCAAAATATGATTTAAGGGATTGGGCACCTGACCACGAAAAAATGGGTAAAGGAATTACCTTGTCAAATGAAGAAATTAAAACGTTGAAGGCCTTGTTAAATAAGTTATAGGTTAATCATCATTGTTACCAATGAACCTACCCTGTTAATTAATAGGTTTAGCCCCTCTCCTTGGTCAAGAGAAGGACTAAACTTTATAGGTATACTTTTTAAGACAGTGTTTTTTAACAGTATCTAAATCACTGTGTGCTATTTTTTTATTTTTAACAATTTGATAATCTTCTTGCCCTTTTCCGGCGAAAATTAGTATATCACCAGGTTCACTAAAAGTGATCGCATGAGAGATTGCCTCTTCCCGATTTTCTATTAATACGTAATTTTCATGTAACATTCCCTTTTCCATATCTTTAAGAATTGTATTTGGATCCTCATAACGAGGGTCATTTATTGTTAAAACAACGTAATCTGCTGCGGATGCTTTTTCTGCCATCAGTGGACGCTTTACTTTGTCTCTGTCACCACCAGTTCCTACTAAGAAAATAAGTTTCTCTTTTTTGAACGGTAGGACAGAATTAATTGATTTCTCAATTGCGTCTGGAGTATGTGCATAATCAATATACATGGTTACAGGAGCTGCGATATCAACTTTCTCCATCCGACCATTAACAGGAGGGAGATCTTTTAAGGTGTTCACCATTTGATCTACTGATAACCCTTTGGCAAATAGAGACGCCATTGCAGCTAGAATATTGTAAATGTTGAATTCACCAAGCAATTTAGTTTCTACATTGAAAATTCCTTGAGGCGTTACTAAAGTGAAACAGGTTTGGTTAATTTTATAATCGATATCAACTGCTTTAAAATCTGCATCTGTTTGTAAACCATAACTAATAACTTCAAATGGTGACCAGTAACTAAAAATCCGATACCAATCATCATCCTGATTCAACACTAAATATTTTGCCTTTGTTAGATCTTGTCCTAACTGGGCGAAAAGCAATCCCTTGACGTAACCGTATTGTTCCATTGAGTCATGATAATCTAAATGGTCATGACTCAAGTTAGTAAAGGCAACCACATCAAAATCGACACCCCATAGCCTTCCCTGTGATAAACCGTGGGAAGAAACTTCCATTACTACATGATCTAATCCTTGCCTGACAGCTTTATCTAACAACTTTTGATTAGTTAAGACATCACAGGTGGTGTTTTCGCTAGTTGATTTTTCTCCTTCAATTTCAAAACCAAGTGTCCCTGCCAAAGCTGCCTTCTCATTTGTTTTTGTTAGTAGCGAGTAAATAAGATTCGTTACAGTAGTCTTACCATTTGTTCCTGTCACCCCGAAAACATTGAGTTTCGTTGATGGATAGTTGTAGAACTTATTTGCAAGATGTGCTAGTGCTTTAAAGGTATCTTTTACAATAATTAATGCTGCTTCATTTGGATTTATATCAAGGTGCTTTTCTGCAACAATTACGGATGCACCTTTATCAAGCGCCTGCTGATAATAGTCATGTCCATCTACAGTAAATCCTCGAGTACAGATGAACATGCTTTCTTGTTCTACTTTACGGGAGTCGTTATGAATCCCTGTAATTTTTTCCGGTAAAACGCCAACTACTTCTTTAATTTTGAAGTAGGAAATTAGTTCAGATGTATTCATTATTTAACCTCTCGTAATAATTTTTGACCTTTTTATTTTATCCATTTTTAAAAGATGTAGTACTAGAAACATTTTCATGAAAGGATAGAAACTAGAAAAATATACGAAGGTCACTTTGCATATTGAATAAAAAAGAGACCTTACAATGTAAGGTCTCTGTTAACTAAGATAAGAAATAGTATAAACTTTGATGTCTAGCTCCAGCGCCTACCCGGAGCGGTTTGCTTATTTCGAATGCACCCGCCTGAGGTCTAAAGCCAAGCCTCATCACGGGCAAAAAGCACCACGCCGAGGGCTTGTCTTAAGCTTGTCGGGGATGAGCAAGGCGCCTGCGCTTTTGTTGTTATTTCAGTGCTTTTTGTAGTTTGTGAATCATCTTAAGTGATCTTCCAGTGCCAATTGCAACTGACTCAAGTGGATTTGGTGCTAGGTGAACTGGGACATAGATTTCATTGGCGAGCCATTCCTGCATACCATTTAGAAGTGAACCGCCACCTGTTAATGTTACCCCGCGGTCGACAATATCACCACTAAGTTCTGGAGGGCAATTTTCTAAAGTAGACCGTACTGTATCTAATATTGATTCTAGTGATTCCCTGATCGCTTGTTGTATTTGAGTAGATGTAACTGTGATTGTTTTAGGTAAACCAGTGACTAAATCTCTACCCCGGACATCCATCGACTGCTCTTCATGTTCAATTAATGCATAACCAATTTCCATTTTAATATTTTCAGCTGTTCGAACTCCAATTAAAATATTGAAATTTTTGCGAATGTATTGAATAATTTCTTCATCCATCTTATCTCCACCAGTGCGGACGGAGCGACAAGATACAACTCCACCAAATGATATAATTCCAACTTCACTGGTTCCACCACCAATGTCGACAATAACACTTGCGATTGGCTCATCAACAGGGAGGTCAGCCCCAATCGCTGCTGCAATCGGCTCTTCAATTAGATGGACTTCTTTGGCGCCGAAACTTTTAACGGCATTATGGATTGCTCGTCGCTCTACTGACGTACTTCCAGAAGGCGTACATACAACGACAGTAGGTTTTCTCATCGATAAACCAATTTTTTTGCTAACCTTTTTTAATACTTCTTTTAGCATTTGAGCGGTAATGTCGTAATCAGCAATTACGCCGTCTTTTAACGGACGAATGGGTACGATATTTCTAGGTGTTTTACCAACCATTTCTTTTGCTTCTGTTCCTACTGCGACAACTTGATTCGTTCTTGTATCTATTGCAACTACGGAAGGTTCGTTTAATACGATTCCTTTTGATTTTGTATAAACAAGTATATTTGCGGTACCTAAGTCAATACCAACTTCAGCATTTGAAAACATGAGTGTTCCTCCATCGATGTGAATTTTCTTTTCTATAGCATTTCTCATTTTAACAGAAATTTATGGGGGTTGCGTAGTTAGTAAAAATTGGCAGGTTATTAATAAAGAAAAATAGAACAGTGATATATGTACTCAAATTGGTTCAGAAAATAAAAAAGCAGGAAACAAATGTTCCTGCTTTCAACAAGTGAAATTAAGTTTTATACTTCTTGTTTTTCTTCTAATAGGTTTGCAAGTACGTATTTTTTGTACTTCTCAATTTTGCGTCCTTGAATGTAACGCACACCTAAACCTTTAAGTTCTTCTACATACCAACCCTTACTACCTAAATGCATACCTATCATCCTTTCCAAAATGTTTAAAAATCACGCAGCAGCCATTGTAACATTTGGAAAATATCTATGAAAGACTAAAGTTCATTTTGTCATTTTTTAATATATAATAAAAGAAAATCAATTAGTTTGAAACGAAAATTTAAAAAGGGGTTTTAAAATTGAATTATCAAATTGTGTCTCTAAACATTGGGACTCCAAACAAGTATAATTTTAATGGCAAAAATCTACACACTGGCTTTATTAAAAAATCTACTTCCAAACCTGTTTGGCTATCCAAAAGAGGGTTTGAAGGAGATGGACAGGCAGATTTGAAAAATCATGGTGGAGAAGATAAGGCGCTTTTAATGTACAGTTTTCACCACTATAAATATTGGCGAGCTAGGTACAACCGGGATTTTGTAGCACCGGCTTTTGGAGAAAATATTACTGTTGACCATTTACCGGAGAAAGAGGTTCACCTTGGTGATACCTTTAAGTTGGGAGACGCGATCATACAAGTTTCTCAGCCGAGAAATCCGTGTTATAAAATTGCGGAGGTCCATCAAATCAAAGACATACCTGCAGTTGTAACTGAAACAGGCTTCACTGGCTATTACTTTCGAGTCCTAAAGGAAGGGTATGTGGCTCCAAATGATGAATTAACTCTTATCGAAACCAATCCCAATCAAATAACGATCTCGTTTGTTCACCAGACACTCTTTTGTAATAAGGATGATATTGACGCCATCAATCAAATTTTAACTGTTGATGCAATCGCGGCTACCTTGCGCAAATCGCTAGAGACTAAATTGGTCAAACTGTATTGACTCGAAATAGAGAAATTGTGTTCTACTGAATCGGTAAATTCCGATAATGAAAATATCTATACGTCACTTGAAAAGGGAGAGAGCTTACCATGCGAACTTTATTAATATATATTTTTGCAGCTTTTACAGTCTTAAGAACTTTACCCGATCTTAGAAGGGTAAAGAAAATTTCTGATAGTGTACCAATTAAAGATAAGAATGAGCGTGTATTTCAAGCGCCACAGAATGTAGCTCTTAAGGTAATTGAGAGAACTGGAACGAAGGTAAATGTCCGGGGACAAAATAAATTACCAAACGGTCCTGTTCTATATGTTTCGAATCATCAAGGAATTTTTGATATTTTAGTATTAATAGGTTTTGCTGGAAAGCCTTTGGGGTTTATTGCTAAAAAAGAAATTAAAAAAATACCGATTGTCCGTGCTTGGATGGATGAGATGCAATGTGTATTCATAGATCGGGCTAACCGTAGAGAAGCAATTAAAGTGATTAGTAAAGGAATAGATAACTTAAAAAATGGTCAGTCGATGGTTATTTTTCCTGAGGGAACTAGAAGTAGAGGTGCAAAGCTACACGAGTTTAAATCTGGAAGTTTAAGACTCGGCACAAAGGCTGGAGTACCTATTGTACCGGTTGCAATCAATGGAACGTACAATATTTTAGAAAACAATAATGGAAAAATAAAAGCTGCAGATGTAACTATCGAGATATGTGATCCGATTTATCCTGATCAGTATGAAACTAAGAAGAATACGGAGATAGCAAAAGATATCCAAAGAACTATAGAACGTGCGATAATAAATCATCAAAACTAAAAGAGTTAAGGAGTGTCTAAACATGTGTGGTCGATTTACACTTGATGCAAATGAGTTAGAAGTTCTCCAGGAATATGATTTAAAGGGTAATATAACGTCCTATCAACCAAGATATAACATAGCGCCAGGACAAAATATACTAGCGATTATTCATGATGGGCAGAAAAAAAGAGCAGGATTTCTGAAGTGGGGTCTTGTTCCATCTTGGGCAAAGGATTCAAAAATTGGCTATAAGATGATTAATGCTAGAAGTGAGACGGCTCATGAAAAGCCGAGTTTCAAACAATTATTATCTGGTAAACGTTGTTTGATTATTGCTGATAGCTTTTACGAATGGCAAAAATCTGAAGTAGGCAAACAACCGAAACGAATCTCTTTGGCTAATCGAAAGCTATTTGCTTTTGCTGGTTTATGGGATATGTGGGAGAATGATGGACAACGACTACATACATGTACAATTCTTACCAAAGAAGCAAATGATTTTATGCATAAAATCCACGATCGTATGCCGGTTATCTTGCCAAAAGATAAAGAAGAGCAATGGATCAAACCAATAAAACGACATCCAAATGAAGTTCATGAGTTTCTTGAAACACTAAAGGTGGAAGAGTTAACTGCCTATAATGTTAGTGATATTGTGAACTCAGTAAAAAATGAAAATAAAGCATGTATTAAGCCACTAACTTCGTAAGGTTAGTCACGTGTAATGGAAATTCATAAAATTTGGGATAGTGCCAGATTTATAGGTGCGGCACTATCCCAAGTTTATTCATTATTAATTTGCCTGACTTTTGGCTAACTCTTTTTCTTCTTTTGCAACTTTTAAGAATTTTCTCGTCTCAGCTACAACAACTCCAGAGAGACCAAGAAGTCCAATTAAGTTTGGCAATGCCATTAATCCGTTCATAATATCAGCGATACCCCAGATTACATTTAGAGTTTCAATGGCGCCATAGAAGACAAGTAAAATGAAAAGAGCTCGGTAGTATGGAATGAACTTATCTTTGAACAAATAACTAAAACATTTTTCACCATAGTAAGACCAACCGACAATGGTAGAAAATGCGAAGAAGATAGTTCCTATTGTAACAATATAAGTACCTGCGTCACCTAGGAACAAAGCAAACGAAGCGGAAGTAAGTTCTGCCCCAGTTAACCCACCTGCATATAAATTTCCCATTACCAAAGTAATACCAGTAATCGAACAAACAATAATTGTATCAATAAATACTTGAGTCATAGATACTAATGCTTGGCGACCTGGATAATCTGTCCTAGCAGCAGCTGCGGCAATTGGAGCAGAACCTAGACCAGCTTCATTGGAGAACACTCCTCGTGCCACACCATACCGAATGGCCGTTCCTAAAAGACCACCGCCAACTGCACTTCCGGTAAACGCATCCGAAAAAATAAGACTAATTGCGCTAGGAACAAGATCGAAATTCATAATAATAATAATTAGTCCACCAACAACATAAAAAAGAGCCATGATAGGAACGAAGAATGATGTAACACGTCCTATGCTTTTTATACCACCTATAATAACAAGTCCTGCTAAGACGGCGAGGGCAAGTCCTGTACCCCACTTAGGTACATTAAAAGAGCCATTTAGTACATCGGAAACAGTATTAGACTGTACCATGTTTCCAATTCCGAATGCAGCAATAGCGCCAAATATTGCAAAAGTAATACCAAGCCACTTGGCATTTAGTCCTCTTTCTAAATAATACATTGGCCCGCCAGAGATTTCTCCTTTATCGTTGGTTACACGATACTTGACCGCCAAAATTGCTTCTGCGTATTTAGTAGCCATACCCAAAAACGCTGTGACCCACATCCATAGAACTGCTCCAGGACCACCTAAAACTACTGCAGTTGCAACACCTGCAATATTACCTGTCCCGATAGTAGCGGCCATAGCTGTGGTGAGTGCTTGATAATGACTGATATCCCCTTTGGATTTCGTATTTTTCTTTTCAGGACTAAAAGCAAGTTTTAATGCGTAAGGTAATGCCTTGACCTGGAGAAATCCGAGTCTAATCGTGAGATAGAGGCCAGTTCCTACTAATAGGATTAATAGTGGAGGACCCCAAACATATCCGCTAATCTGATTAACTACATTTAACAAGGTTGATTCTTCAGTCAACATAATTCCCCCTTAAAAGTATGGTTAAATATTATACTAGTTTAAAATTCCTGTAAACTGTACGGCTAAAATCAAAAACTACTTCAATACGAATAGTTTCGCGTAGTAATCGTCAAGTTTTCTTTATGCAAAACATATATGTATAATTAAACTAGTAAGATGGGTAGGTGTTAAAAGATATGATTAAGGTATTATTTATATGCTTAGGAAATATTTGTAGGTCCCCTATGGCAGAAGCTGTTTTGCGTGACTTAATACATAAACAAGGTTTGGACCAATGGTTAACTGTTGATTCAGCCGGAACCGGCCAATGGCATAATGGTAATTCACCTCATCCTGGAACTAGAAACCTGTTAGAGAGGCAGTCTATTTCATATTTTGGAATAAAAGCAAGACAGGTGGAGAAAGATGATTGGGAAGAATTTGATTATATTATTGCGATGGACGATGAAAATATAGAGGATTTACAAGCAATTCAGAATGAAGGTAAAAATGTAAAAATTGCAAAGTTAATGGATTTTGTCAAAAATCCATCAGAAAGTAATGTGCCAGACCCTTATTATACGAACAACTTTGACTATACTTACGAATTGATTAATCAAGGATGTTTAGAGTTTCTTGAACATGTAAAGCTAACACATCATCTGAAAATAAGGAGTGGAATGAATGAGTAATCGAAAACTAATTAGAGGTATAATTATAGGAGCGGCGGTTGGTGGATTAGTTACCATGTTTGATCGAAACACAAGAAATGATGTTTTGGATCAGCTGAAAACATCGAGCCGTACAGCGAACAATTACGTGAAAAATCCTTCAGAAGCTTTTTACAATCTTCGAAATAGTTACGAAACCATATCTACAGACTTAACAAGAGGAATAAATAGCGTCTTAACTATCCTAACTCAGGTGCAAGAAACGTTAGATTCAATCAGCCAAGCTGAAGTGACAGAAAATGAAAAGCTAAAAGGTGAATAACTAAACGTTAAAGGAAGAGGGGAGAATTGCTCCGTGTTAGAAGCATTTCAGTTTGTAAAAAGATTATTAAAACGAATGATGGATGACGATGTATTTGGTTTGTCCGCACAGTTAGCCTATTTCTTTTTACTGTCCTTATTTCCATTTATGATTTTTCTGGTGACTCTTTTGGGTTATTTACCGTTACCGGAAATAGATGTTATGAATTTTATTGGTAGCTATGCGCCTGCTGAAACAGTAAATCTTATCAGTGAAAATGTAGATAAGATTGTTTCTGAAAGGAACGGGGGACTATTATCAATCGGTATAATTGGTACGCTTTGGTCTGCATCTAATGGGATTAATGCAATTATGCGCGCATTTAATGCGGCATATAATGTCGAGGAAAATAGGTCGTTTATTGTTTCTAGATTAATAGCTATTGTGCTTACTATTGCAATGCTTTTTGTAATTATCATTGCCTTTTTACTTCCGATTTTTGGTGAAGCAATTGGTGTTTATTTATTTTCATTTTTTGGTCTTTCTGATGACTTTCTGCAAACATGGAATACGCTCAGGTGGGTTATTTCATCGGTTGTATTTTTCACCGTTCTACTAGCTCTTTACATACTTGCACCTAATAAAAAAGTTCACATTAAAGATGTAGCAATTGGAGCGATTTTTGCGACAATTTGCTGGCAACTAGTATCTTTATTATTTTCTCATTATGTTAATACAATCGGTAACTATTCTGCCACATATGGAAGTCTTGGTGGAGTAATTATTTTAATGATATGGTTCTATATTTCTGGCATTATCATTATTACCGGTGGGGAAATTAATGCACTATTAAAACTTCGAAGAATAGAAAAGAGTTGGTAATATCAAAAAGCTGGCTTCTCTTTTAGCCAGCTTTTTGATTATTTAGTAACTAGAATTTCCGATATCCGGTTTTTATTTTCAGCTGTTTTCTAAACCATCGTTGCTTTTTCCAAGTATTGAATCTTAATCGAAATTTCTATAGACTACGACGTAACTGCTGAGTTGATTTCCATTTATATTCTTTATAAGATGAATGCTATGTCAGCGCTGCGGCAATACACTTCGCTTTCCGCGGGTGGCTGATGAGCCTCCTCGTGCTGCGCACTGCGGGGTCTCATCTATGCCTTTCCTCCCGCAGGAGTCTTCGTGTATTGCCTCCGCTTAGGAAAGCTTTCTGTACAAATGGCAAGAGTCTCACGAAATGTTGATTTTACGGCATATAGATACTCATTAATCAGAAAACCACTACTCAGCGTAGGCAGAATACGAAGACTCCAGTGGGACTAGCGAAAGGTTTTCGATGGGACGAGTAATCGCAGTCCCACGAGCCGAAGATCCCGGAAGAATCGTTCTTTGATTCTGAGGAGGCTAAGGCCGTGCCCACGGAAAGCGAAGTATTCTGACGAAGCGATCGTATCGCACTCGATTCAATTAGAGTGGAACTAGAATTTACGTCACAATTCCCATCAATAGCCACAAACAATGCGAAAAGAGCCTTATTTTAATAAGCGTAGTCCATTTAAAATAACTAAAATGGTACTACCTTCATGTCCAATTACACCTAACGGCAAATCAATAACCTGTAAAAAGTTAGTTAAAATTAACAATGAAATAACGGTAATTGACAGTACGACATTTTGTTTTACTATTTTGTTCATCCGTTTGGAAATGGTAATTGCATCGGCGACTTTTGATAATTTGTTCTTCATTAGTACAATATCAGCAGTCTCTAGTGCAACATCTGTTCCGGTTCCCATCGCAATCCCGACGTTGGCAGTAGCGAGGGCAGGGGCATCATTTATGCCATCACCAATCATGACAACGTGACCGAATTTTGTTTGCAATTCTTTTATGTGAGTCACTTTATCTTCAGGAAGGCAGTTAGCAATACATTGATCAACACCAGCTTCTTTTGCGATTGCATTGGCTGTCGTTTGATTATCTCCAGTAATCATTATGGTATGGATGTTGTTTTTCTTTAATAACTGAATTGCCTTTTTACTATCCTCTCGAATAGAATCTTTTAAAGCAAAGACAGCTACTACTTCATCCCCATTTGCGATAAACACGAGTGATTTAGATTGATCTGCGAGTTGTTTCGCAATCCCATTATGAAATTTATCCGCTTTATCTTTTCCAACAAAATCAGCGTTCCCGATTTTCCATGTTTTATTGTCTACGTTTGCCTTAACACCGCTACCGCTAATATCTTGCATGTGTGTTACTTCGTAGTTGATAGGAATAACTTTTTGGTTACACAGTTTAACAATTGCTTGGGCTAGTGGATGATTGGATTCCTTTTCGATGGAAGAAATTATCGGTAAAACATAGTCTTCTTCATCTGATGAACGAAAGAAGGAATCTGTAACGACAGGCTTTCCGTGTGTTAACGTTCCTGTTTTATCAAAGGCAATAGCATGAACATTCGATAGGTTTTCAACATGAACGCCACCTTTAAATAAGATTCCTTGCCGTGCCCCGTTCGATATAGCGGATAGAGTTGCCGGCATAATTGACGCCACTAATGCACAAGGAGATGCAACTACCAGTAATATCATTGCTCGATAAATCGAAACTGTAAAACTCGATCCAAGTAAATAATGAGGAATGAACATCATAAGGATAACAAGGATTAGAACTGCATTTACATACTTATTTTCAAATGTCTCAATAAATAACTGAGATGGTGATTTCTCGCTTTGAGCTGACTGAACAAGACTAATAATTTTTTGGAATAACGATTCATTAGCTGGTTTTTCCATTTCAACAGTTATACTTCCGTTTAAATTGACTGTTCCTGCGAAGACCTGATGATCCATTTCCTTAGTAACTGGCATCGCTTCACCTGTGATGGCACTTTCATCAATTGATGTTGTTCCAGAAGTAATAATACCGTCAATGGGTACACGTTCTCCGGCTTTGATAAAAATTTTATCACCAACAATCAATTCTGAAACATTAATTAATTCCTGTTCATTACCGTTGATTCTTAGTGCTTGCTCAGGTTGCAGATTCATCAATGAGGAGATATCGCGTTCGCTTTTGTTCATTGTATAAGTTTCAAGAGCACCTGATAAAGCAAATATAAAGATGAGAATAGCTCCTTCAGTCCAATAACCAATTGCTGCAGAACCGATTGCTGCAAATATCATGAGCATTTCCACATTTAGTTTTTTAGTTGAGACTGTTTCTTGAATACCTTCTTTGGCTTTGGCAAAACCACCAATAATAAACGCGGTACTATTGAGTAGTACCCAAATGCGGTGATCAAGAGAATTTTCAAAAACCCAGGCAAGAAGAATTAATAATCCGCTAAAAAGGGCAGCAAGTAGCTCGCCATGAAGTTTAAGGAAGTCAAAACTTTTACTTAAGATAGGCTGATTCATTTCGTTAGGGCTCTTATTTGTAATGATTTTAGCTAGAGTTGCCATTATATACATCCCCTTTAACTAATTGAGAATAATAATCACTATCGAGTGATTAAAATGTTGTTTTATTGGTATTTAAATTTATTTTTAATAAATCCTTATTTATAATTATTATAATTTAGCTATATTATTATAGTATCACATTAAAGAAAATCGTCAAGATAATTTAGTGGTGAATTAATGACAATATTTTAAGTTTTAATTAATTTTATAATTTAAGTTATAGGGGTTTGATTTAACCATAAAATAAATAGAATCAAAATTTTTTCTATTTATACCAACTAGTAATAGTTGTATAACAGTTATTACTAATTTCAAAAACAGAGTGCTATAACGTTGATTTAAAAGAAATAAACTGTTATCTTTTATAGAGTAAACTTTATATAACAAAAGTAAATAAGGTGGGGTTAACATGAAAATGAAGGGGTTTACAATTTTATTTGTACTAATACTTGTATTGGCAGCTTGTGGTTCAAAAGAGGAAGACGTATCCTCTGAACAGTGGGATGAAATTCAAGAAGCGAATCAGATTGTTGTCGGTACGTCTGGCACACTTTATCCTGCATCCTTTTATCCGGAGGGATCAGAGGAATTAACGGGTTATGATATTGAGATTATCAGGGAGATTGGAAATCGTCTTGATCTAGACATTTCCTTTGAGGCGATGGGGGTCGATACGATGCTTTCATCATTAACAAATGGTCGGGTTGACTTAATTATTAATGACATGGAAGTAACAGAAGAAAGGAAGGAACAGTTTTCCTTTAGTGAGCCATATAAATATTCGTACACAACAATGATTGTAAGGGCAGAAGATCATTCGGGAATTGAGTCTTTAGAAGATTTAGAAGGAAAAGAAGCTGGTGGGGGAGCAACGACAGTTTTTAGTCAGATTGCCGAACATTATGGAGCTGAGATTGTTACTTACGGAAATGCAACGAATGATACGTACTTAAGAGATGTTGATAATGGGCGAACAGATACTGTTATTAACGATTATTACTTACAAAGCTTAGCACTAGAAGCTTTCACGGAATTTGATATCGTGCTTCATCCTGATTTAAAATTTCACCCAACAGAACAAGCAATTGTAATGCCAAAAGGTTCTGAAATGTTAACAGAGAAAATAAATGAAACATTAGCTGAAATGCGTGAGGATGGAACACTTACTGAAATTTCTAAGCAGTTCTTTGGTGGAAAAGATGCTTCTAAGCTACCAGAAGAAGAAATAGTTGAAATTGAAGGCCTTGACTTGTAGGTGAGTAGCCATGTTTGAAATAGACGTCAATGGTTTTGACTTTGGTGGATTCTTTGATGTTGAACTTGCAATAAAGAATCTTCCTTTTGTATTAGGAGGACTTCCAATGACTATCGCTGTCTCTTTCGTAGGGATGGCGATTGGTTTAATACTAGGATTGTTTCTCTCACTTGGGCGTAGATCAGATAACAGATTGTTACGGTGGCCATCTCGTTTATATATTTCGTTCATGAGAGGGACGCCAATTCTAGTTTTTTTGTTTATTTTATACTCGGGCCTTCCTGTTGTTGGCATCGAATTAAACGCCTATACTGCAGCAATTATCGGCTTTGGGTTGAACAGTGCAGCGTATATAGCCGAGATTAATCGGGCATCTTTGAACAGTGTCCCAAGTGGACAGTGGGAATCTGCTAAAGCGTTAGGGTTTACCTACTGGAGAACGTTACGGACAATTATTTTGCCACAGGCGACAAGAATTGCTCTACCGCCCTTGACAAATGTATTTTTGGATATAGTAAAGGCTACATCGCTAGCAGCCGTCATTACTGTACCTGAATTGTTCCAAAAAGCTCAAATTGTTGGTGGCAGGACATTTGATCCAATGACAATGTATGTACTTATTGCATTGATTTACTGGCCATTATGTATTGTGATTTCTGCATTCCAAGAAAAGCTCGAAAAAAGGTTTAGTAGATATGTGAATTAACCTTAGTTTATCAGTAGTTTTTCTTGTCAACGTGAAAAATACCTGTGCCTATTTTTAGAAGCTCGAGCATCTCACATAGTAGTGAATGTCGAGCTTCTTTTTTAAAGGTGAGAAAGTATAGAGTTTTGCGCATCGATGTCTAGCTCCAGCGCCTAGACCGCTCAAGGTGGATTCACTAAGGAAAACTCCTTAGAATAGTCATAAATAATTCACTTACCGTGGAGAAAACAGCAAAGCACATAACTATTAGTGTAACTTTTCGCATTATTTTTTATTAACTAAAGGTCCCTTATACGAACAAGACTAAAGTCCTTTATGAAGGTCAAATCCCTTCGTATTCTCGCTCATTTTGACTTTCATCTACTTCATGAAGGTCAAATCCCTTCGCATTCACGCGCGTTAAGGCTTTCACCTGCATGATAAGGTCAAATTCTATTAGTAGGGTGTTGATTTTTGTACTATTTTGATGTTAATGAAAAATAGCATACCATTCAGCATAGATATCTAGTATGCTACTTCACTTGTTATATTTGTTTTCTTCATCAAAATTGAACTCCTTAGAATAGTCACCGTAGATTTTCTGAAAGTAACTACCCCAAACTATGTCTTTGTTTAAGCTTTCCTAATGTCTTGTTCCCTTTACTAACAATCGCGACAAGAACAACTAGTAGCATGATCATAACGACATAGAAAAACGATACTCCTGGAAATACTTCTATAAATAAACCACCCAAATAAGGACCAGTAATGCTGCCTAGACTAAAAGCGATGCCGCACATAATATTACCTGCAGGTAGTAAAGCCCTTGGGAGTAAATCTGCCATGTAAGAAATTCCTAGCGAAAATAAAGATCCTAAACACATGCCGGCTAATGCAAATGCTATAAATAGCCAGACGACGGAATTTTCTAACTGAGAGGCTAAGAAAAAGATGAGTATTCCGGCACTTATAGCAATGGATAGTACTTTTTTTCTGCCGATTCTATCACTTAAGATCCCTAATGGAATTTGTGTAATTAAACTTGCTGCTGCAAAACAAGGTATAACAAGTGAAAGAATATCAACATCATGCCCTAACCTGATTCCGTAAATGGGGAATATACCGTGAAGTGTAGATTCTAAAATGCCATAGGCAAAAGGTGCTAACAGTGCAACCCATGCCAATTTCCAAGTCTTAATAAAACGGCCAATGGATGATTTAGCTCCGACTGTATTAATATCACTGTCTGTGTCTGCCCATTCATTTCGTATAAAGAACATGCCACTCCAAACCAATAAGCACATACCTGCAGCAATGAAGAAAGGGAGGTTCTGATGGACAGATAATAACCTTGTCATCATGGGACCTAAAGAAAATCCAATGCTAAAAAATAGTCCGTAATAAGCAATATTCCTTCCCCGGCGGTCAGGCGCAGAAGTGGAAGTTATCCAGGTCTGGGTCCCAAAATGCAACATGTGGTCTCCAATACCAACCAATAAGCGTAAAACAAACCAAAACCATAGCGCATGCCAAAGTGGAAATAATGTAAGGGATGTAATCACAAGTAATCCACCAATTATGATAATTGGCTTGTACCCGAGTTTTTGTAGAGGTTTCTCCATAAAAGGCGAGGCAATTAACACACCGATATACAAACCTGTAGCATGTAACCCATTAACTGAGGAAGGAACTCCGCTTTGCTCAAGAATGATAGCTAATAAGGGTAGAAGCATACCTTGTGAAAATCCCGAAATAGCAACTAGACTAATTAAAATCCAAAATCTAGTATTATTCGAGATCATATCGCTTTCTCCTTTCGTCATTATCTTTTATGTAACCAATATTTCCAATTTAATATGAAGTGCCCAAAAGGTCAATTTATTTAAACTTAATCACATTCGTTCATGTATTTGTTTTAAGCCTGTAAATGAAATCATAGCTATTAATATCGACAACTAGTTTTTTTATTCGAATAGATCTACAAACGTATTATAGATGCTTGATAAAGGGTAGAATTATACTATATAACAAAGAGGAGTGATAATCTTGGAATTTCATTTAAAAGAATTTGGAGTACGTACGAATCTTCCTTATGGAGAGTTAGAAATATCTGGTAATGAAGAATATGGTTTTCGTCCTTTTGAATTGATGGTGGCTTCGATCGCCGGAGGCAGTGCCTCCGTTTTTCAGAAACTTATTGAAAAACAGCGAATGGAGGTAGAGGACTTTTTAGTTCGTGTCGAGGTAGAAAGAAATCCAGTAGAAGCAAATAGAATTGAGAAAATAAAGTTACACTACATTATTAAGGGCTATAGTCTAGATGATGATAAATTGTATAAAAATCTGGAAGTTTCAAGAAAGAACTGCTCAATGATTCGTTCAGTCGAGAATAGTATCGAGATAGAGGAAAGTCTCGAGTCAATTGAATTAAGCAGGTGAATACATTATAGAATATTAGAATAACATTCGTGCGTCTTGAAAATACTAAAAAAAAACCAAGAAAGGATTGGGCGCATGAACAAAATTATTTTAATACTAATCACAGCTTTTATGGTTACATTGATTTCTCCTCGTTTGCTTATCGCAGAGGAGGCTGAGCAGAAAAAAGATACCGAGAAAGATAATAAAATACCGAGCCATGTTTTAAATATATCGAAAGAAAATACCTATCCGAACTCAACGAAAGATGAAGTTATTTTAGAACCAAGTGAATTAGTAGAAGAACTTATTAAAGAGTCCGATCATGATATAGAAAATCCTGACTTGATAAAAATGTTAAATGAAACTTCTCTAAGGCCATCACCAATAGCAATTGGTTATCGGGGAATGGTTTATATGGGCCATTGGGCTTTAAGCTATAAATCATCAGAAACGAATGTTAACTGGGAATATCAGAAAATTAATACCAACCAGCTAAATAATCTAGATGGAGATACTCAAAAGTCAATGAGTTATAATCAGCAAGAAGAAAAGCACGTCAAAGGTGGTTTAACAGCAAAGATCGATAGCCCTGATCAAATTAAAAAGATGATGTTACTAAGTTCCAAAGAAAACATGAAGCTTCCATTATCTTTTAATACGGTTGTAGGAAAAGACACAAAGAAAGATAATTCTTATGGAATTCCAGTCAAAAAAATGGGCTATCTTGATGCGTTTGCACCAGCAGTAAGTGAAAAAGGACAAGTGACATTTGGTGAGGTTTATCTTGAACTTAAAGGATCCAATAAGAAAATTGTCGTTAAAAATGTAACAAAACAAGGAATTGGTGCCTGGATACCTATTCAGGATCATGTATCATTTTCATTTAAATTAAAATAAAAAAACTGCCTCAAGTATTTTTAGACATTAAAATACTTGAGGCAGTTTTAATTTTTAGCTGTAAGATCGATATGCTGTTCGGCCATTTGGATATTGTTATCATACAAGGCCTCTGCAATCATTCGTCGTGCTTCTTTAGCTGCGGTAAAATATAAAAGGTCATCACAAAGACCTGTAACAGTATATTGATAACCTCGATACTGATCGTTGAGCGATGACAAGCCATAAAGTACGAATGGTTCGACAGGAGAACCTGAAGCGTCCTTCTTGAGGTAGTTGCTTAGTTCACTATTTAAACGTTCGCAAGTTTGTTCGAGAAGTGTGAACATTCTTTTAGGATCTTCATTAAAACTTGTTGTAATAGTTTCAATCACACGCATTTTGTCGATGTTATAGTTTTCTATTGTAGTTACTTGCCCATTACTCATTGTTAACAAGATGCCGCTCCACTCACGTACTTTCAGGAACCTTAGTCCTATATCTTCAACTACACCAGAGTGCGAATTGTTTACTTTTATCCAGTCACCTTTGTGTAACTGCTTTTCATAGATTAAAAATAGTCCGGCTAACAGGTCTTTTATTAAACTTTGAGCACCGAAACCAACAATGATACCAATAACCCCGGCACCAGCTAGGATATTTCCAACTTGTACATCAAAAGCAGATAAAACGTACACAATAAAGCCGAAAGTAATCACGTATTTAATCATTGAAATTAGCATGGATTCAATTGTACTTTCTTCTTTCTCATCAAGAAAATCAGTTCTTACGAAGAAAGAAGTAATTAATTTTCTCAAAACACGATATAAGATATACGAGAAGATGGCCCCGATAGTTATCTTAGTCATTTTATTTTCCAAAATAATCTGGATAATGTCCAATACATTAGCAACGTTCATAGATAATACCTCCAAAACTAACTCGCTACAGTATAGTATATCATTTTCTAGTCGTTTCGTTTAAAAGTTGCTCCTAGACAAAGACGTCCGTTTTTAGGTAGGATAGACGATAGTAATCAGTTAAACAAGATTTTAGTCGTGAAATCCTCTAATTTCACTCAGAATGAATGGAAATTATTCAGTGTTATACTGAACGACAGACCAATCAAATTGCAAACAAAAAGGAGATATAAAGGATGAATCAGCAAGGAAAAGTAGCAGAACTAAAAAACCATTTGGCAGGATTTATGGAAAGACTTGAAAATATGGATCCAAGTGAAACTTCTCTAGAAGACATTGATGAGCTTATAAGAATTGTAGAAAAAATGGAAGAGAATTTGAAGTAAGAAATGTTGAGGAAAAGCATTTTCTCCATTTTTTAACATAAATATAGAAAAGAAAGAGAAAATAGTTGGTCCCCTCCCGATAAGTATTTTTTTAATGTTTCAAGGTCACTAATTCTATAATGATAGCTATCAACTGGTGAAAAAATTTACCGGTTGATTTTTTTGGTGCATTACTTTATCATGGTAAAGCGATAGAGTGGACGAAGAAATTAATGTTTTACATCTAGAAAGAGGGGAACTAGAATGGCTGCAACTGTAATTATATCTGTTTTAGTAATGACTGTATTAAGTTTGTTTAGAGTAAACGTTATTATTGCTATTATTATGGCGTCACTAACAGCTGGGCTAATGTCAGGATTATCTATTGTAGAATCAGTAGAAATGCTAGTGAATGGAATGGGTGGGCAATCCAGCACGGCGCTTAGTTATATATTGTTAGGAGCATTTGCTGTAGCGATAAGTTACACAGGAATTACTAATTTGTTAGTACAATATCTTCTACGGATGATGAATGGAAAGAGAAGTGTGATGTTGCTAGTTATTGCGGGAATCGCATCTTTATCTCAAAATATAGTACCGGTGCATATTGCATTTATACCTATTTTAATACCGCCGTTGCTTAAGCTGTTTGACAAGATGAAGATTGATCGACGTGGTGTTGCTACCGCGCTAACATTTGGTTTGAAAGCCCCATATATCATGATTCCGGTTGGATTTGGTTGGGCATTTCATAAAACGATAAAAGACGCAATGGAGAACAGCGGTACGTTACTTAGTATGAAAGAAGTAGCTTTGTCAATGCTTATTCCGGGGTCAGGAATGATTGTTGGACTACTGATCGCTGTCTTTATTACTTATCGCAAGAATAGAGAGCTACCTTTATCAGAAAATGAGCCTAGTATCTATGATAATCCCGTGGAAAAAATAACATTTAACCGAAATCACTTATTAACGATTATAGCAATTATAACAGCTTTAATTGTTCAAATTGTTACCGAAAATTTAATAGTTGGTGCACTAACTGGACTTATACTAATGTTTCTATTTCTTGTCGTACCATATAAAAAAGGTGACAATATCATTAGTGACGGTGTTGCGATGATGGGTACGATTGCCTTTGTAATGTTAGTCGCTTCTGGTTTTGGTCATACGATCCAAGAAACTGGCAGTGTTAATGCTTTAGTCGATGTCACATCAGGTCTATTAGGTGATAATAAAGCCGTGATTGCCTTTATGTTATTACTAGTTGGATTGATCATAACTATGGGTATTGGTTCATCGTTTGGTACAGTGCCAATTCTTGCTGCATTGTTTGTACCGATTTGTGTTGAAGCTGGTTTTTCTCCAATGGCGATTGCGGCATTAATTGGAACAGCTGGTGCTTTAGGTGATGCTGGGTCTCCTGCTTCGGACAGTACACTCGGACCTACTTCAGGATTAAATGCAGACGGTAAGCATAACCATATTTGGGACACATGTGTACCAACATTTATTCATTATAATATCCCGTTACTCATTTTTGGATGGGTAGCTGCAATGGTATTGTAATTTTAAAAAACTGACAGCTTAAATAGTTAACCATCCTGCATAAAAACAGCCGATTTTGAAAAAATAAAGAAAAAAGTGGGTGAGATCATGCGGATAAAGTTGGGACTTATTATGGCAATCGTTCTGTTGGTTTTGGCATCATTACCGATAAATATACACGCAGCAAACTACGGGTGGGGTTTTAAAAAAGGAACCGACCACCAACCACCTAAGGTTGGGAAGTACGAAGGAATTCTAGAAGAATATGGAGGCTATTATCTGGATAAATCAGGTGCAAAAGAAATTTACTTAACCTTTGATAATGGATATGAACAAGGGTACACCAGTAAATTTTTGGATGTTCTTAACGACAAGAAAGTGCCAACAACGTTTTTTGTTACTGGCCACTTTGTCGACAAAAATGAAGACTTGATTAGGCGGATGGTAAACGAAGGGCATATTGTTGGCAATCACACTTACCATCATCCAGATTTAACTACTGTTTCTAAAGATAGGATGAAAAAAGAGTTGAACAGTCTTCAGGAGGCGGTAGCAACTATTTCTGACCAAAAAACAATGCAATATCTACGGCCACCAAAGGGCACATTTAGTCCGCAATCAATTCAAATGGCGAGTGAGTTAGGATATATTCATGTGTTTTGGTCATTAGCATTTGTTGATTGGAATATAGATAGTCAAAAAGGATGGAAACAGGCACATCAGCAAGTTATGAACCAAATTCATCCTGGCGCTATTATACTACTCCATACTGTTTCAAAAGATAATGCAGAGGCTTTAGAATATTTAATTGATGATTTGAGAAAACAAGGTTATGTATTCAAAAGCTTAGATCACCTCGTAATGAAAGATATGATTCCAAAGTCAATATTCGGTATGTAGAATATAAGGGAGAAATAGATTGCATCGTTGGATGCAATCTATTTTTTTCTGTAAAATACACTTATCGGATATACTTTCGATTGATGAAGGAAATATAGTATAAATGGTGAACTAAATATAATAATGATTCGGTTGTTAATAAATCATAATAGATACAAATGAGGGATTAATTTGTTGCATCATGTCGAGTTATATGTGTCTAACTTAACAAAAACGAAACAGTTTTGGGGTTGGTTATTAAGTGAATTAGGATATCAAACTTACCAGAGATGGGATAAAGGAATCAGTTGGAAATACCAGGAAACCTATTTAGTTTTTGTTCAAGTGGAAGATAAACACCTAAGTGCTGGTTATCATCGATCACGGATTGGTTTAAATCATTTAGCGTTTCACGCAAGCTCAAAGCAGCAAGTCGATCAGTTAACAAGGAAACTAAAGGAAAAGGAAATTCCCATTCTTTATTCGGATAGACATCCATATGCTGGTGGAAAAGACTATTATGCTGTTTATTTTGAAGACCCAGATCGAATTAAAGTAGAATTAGTTGCACCTAACTAAAATTAAACGACACGATATCGTGTCGTTTTAATTTTGTCTAGGATAGTATAAAATACCGGCGCCTACCCGGAAATAAGTGGGTTGCTTATGTCGAATGCGCCTGCGCTTTTGTTCTCTTGATTATTGTTTTTGCATCTGAATTAACAGTTGTTGATATGCAACAGCCTCGTCTTGATTGCCTAATTGATTATATATTCGGTTTAGGAATTGAACTGGTTTTGGATCTTCAGGTTTTAGTTCCATCTCCCATTTAAAGCAATCAATTGATTTTTCCAATTGGTTAAAGTCTAAGTATAATTCACCCAAAGTAAATTGTTGATCAGGGTCATCTTCTAGTGCTTGCATTTTTTTTAATTTATTTTCAATAGGGAGATGAATGTCTGCATCATGGAAGACTGCAAACCACTTTCTGATTTGTTGCAAATCGTATTGACCGAAAAATGAGGAGACGCATTGTGCGGTAGATTTTTCTAACGCTTTATGATCGTGGTTGAATAGCTCTATTAATCGCACATTCAGCTGATCAAATAAAGGGGTAAGGACGTAATTATCAACAAGTTGAAAACTAAGTAATATCGATGAAAGTTGACTAGGGCTAGGCTGTACATCAGTTGTTATGAGAAACTCGATAGTTTCATTATGTTGTTCTGATTGGAGTAAGTTGTCCAGAAGCAACTGCTTGAATTTGGGATTTTTATCATTATTCTTCCCGATTCTAGTAAGGATTGCGGTTTGTTCATGTGAGTCAAACTGCTGTTGAATGATGGTATTGACTCGCTCAAAGTTATCCTCAGCGAAATCGGTTGAGAGCATGTGTAGTCTTATCGCAAGTTCATCTAGCCAGCGGTTCTGTTGTTGGTAAAGCTTTAGGAGTATTTTGGAGTAATCCTGCTGATCAAGGTGGTTAAAGCTAACCAATTCTAAGTAAGTAGGATCTTTTTTGATTAAAAGTTCTAAATCTTGATACATTTCTTCGTATTTTTGGAATTGCATATTGTTCAACATATCTTCCACAAAACGATAATTATCATCGTATTGTTGGAAAATTTTTAATGATTGATAGGCCCCAAGTAATTGACCGTTTCTACGATATTGATAGTAGACCTTCTGAAGTAATCTTTTTATTTCTGTTTCAAGTATAAAGGAATTGAAAAATGTGAATATCATAACTGTTTCAATCAGGGAGTATTTTTGTTCAACCTTTTTATATAACTGGTTAAAACGAATGAAAGAGAAGGGTTGTTGATGTCGTATGACTTCTTTCGTGATTGGATGATCCCCATCAAAAGTAAGTCCTTGCGTAAACGATTTATGGATATGTGAGTTTATTTTAACGCTATCAGCTTTAACACCATTCAGAAAATTATCTTTATAAAAGATTAGGTAATAATGCATTTGCTCCGTATCTACTGTTTCGATAACTTTGCACTGTTTATATATCGCCATTTTGTTTGGTTGTACAACTACTGTTTTTTTGTTAATTGTGATTGGGAACGTATTCATGTTAGTCCCTCCTTATTTCTTCTATCATAACACATGAAAAGAGAGCCTGTATAATATGCAGAAAATAAATAGTTATCAACTGTTATACGTTTTAAAGGGTTCAAACAATTCAAGCTGTTCTCTTCCCTTATAAATTTAAAGTTGGTATAATGATGAGTAGTTAAGACCTACTACTAAATTTGAAGGTGATAGAATGAATAAAGAGGAATTGGTTGCTCCAATAAACTATAATATTGCCATGGAGTTTGAGCGATTTAAAGAGAAAGACCCGAATCGCAAAGCTTTAATTTGGCAAGATGACGAAGGTCTTAAGAAAGAAATTACCTATAAAGATTTACTTGATAATGCCAATAGAATTGGTAATGTTTTTTTAGAGAAAGGGTTAAAAAAGGGCGATAAGCTGTTAGTAATTGTGCCTCGTCTAATAGAGGCGTATGCCGTGTACATTGCAGCTTTGAAGACTGGGATTGTATTAATACCAAGCTCAGAAATGTTGAGGACAAAAGACTTACAATACCGTATAACTCATGGAGAAGTAAGCGGCGTGGTAAGCTATTACCCCTTTGTTGAACAGTTTAATGAAATTACCGAATTGAATCAGTTGAAAAAGTTTTCAATTGGAAAGAAGGTAACAGGTTGGGAATATTTAGATGAACGAATGAACGAGGTTTCGAGTGATTTAGCTATTGCTTCAACAACTCGTGAAGATATTGCCTTTCTTCCATATACGTCAGGTACAACTGGAAATCCAAAAGCAGTAGTTCACACACATGGATGGGGATTTGCACATTTGCAAACAGCTCCAGAAAATTGGTTGAGTGTTAAAGAAAAAGATATCGTATGGGCAACTGCAGCTCCAGGCTGGCAAAAATGGGTGTGGAGTCCATTATTATCTGTATTAGGTTCTGGTGCAACTGGCTTTGTATATAATGGGAAATTTAGTCCTAAAAAATACCTTAGCCTGCTACAAAGTGAATCAATCAACGTCTTATGTTGTACACCTACAGAATACCGTTTGATGGTTAAAGTAGATAATTTAGATGATTATTCGCTTCCTTCTTTACACAGCGCTATTTCTGCTGGTGAACCCTTAAATAGAGAAGTGATTGATACGTTTTTGAGACAATTTAATGTGACAGTCCGAAATGGCTACGGCCAAACAGAAAATACGTTGTTGTTAGGTTTTCTAAAGGGAATGAAGGTAAAACCAGGTTCTATGGGGAAACCAACTCCAGGTAACGATGTTCATTTAATTGATGAGAATTGTAATCCGGTAGAAGTAGGTGAAGTTGGTGATATTGCTATCCCACTTGATACACCTGCACTATTCAAAGAATATTATAAAGACAAAGATCGCACCGAAAAATCCCGACGGGGAAACTATTATATTACAGGTGACCAAGCATCAATTGACGAGGAAGGCTATTTCTGGTTTGAAGGAAGAAGCGATGATATTATCGTTAGCTCAGGTTACACAATCGGACCGTTTGAGGTTGAAGATGCGTTGGTAAAACATCCTTCCGTAAAGGAATGCGCTGTGGTAGCTAGTCCAGACGAAGTGAGAGGAAATGTTGTCAAGGCGTTCATCGTTTTACAGGAAACAGTTAATGCCGATGATCCTAATTTAATCAAGCAATTACAGGATCATGTAAAAGGATTAACAGCACCATACAAATATCCTCGTAGGATAGAATTTATTGCGGAATTACCGAAAACATCATCAGGCAAAATTCGCCGAATTGAACTGAGAGAACAGGAAGTAAATAAATAATTACTAATTGTTAGGGTGTAAGGGCCGATTGCTTCGGCCCTTACACCCTATTTCTTTGATTGTTGGTATTCAGGGATCTCAATCGTTACTTTAGTGTTTAGTTCTTTAATTAGAGGAATTCCCGCAATGTTAAGATGAATAACTTCCTCCTTAAGCCAGTTACTTTCATCCATATTGATTACAAATGAATACTCCGAATTCCTGAACAGTTCATCGACTTCTAAGGCCTTGTCTTCGTTATTTTTGACTGTCAAAATTGATTCATTATTTATGATTCGATTTCTTTCTTCCTCATTTGAAACATTACTTAACCACTCATCTAGTCGTTTTTTTGTATTAATTGATAGTGGTAATACCTGGTGCCAATCACTGATTAATTCGGGAACTTGATATGATAATTCTAAGTTTTCGCTGGTAGCATCTGGAGCTTGTAAGAAAAAGCGAAAGCCATGTTTTTCTCCTAGATCAATTTTATCTGTTTTACTTTCTAACAAATTAGCTAACTCATCTCGAGCAACAGAGGCTTCAAGAATTGCATCTGTAAAATACTGAATTGCACTAAACTTGATCTCTGTTTGTTCGGGAATTTCAGGGAAAGGACTCTGTGATATAAATGGTTGTCCTTCTTGTTGGTATTGAACATGTTGAAAAGTTTGGAATTCTCTGTCTGGAACAGAATTGTTCAGATAAAATCCACTAATCGGATTGGTTGTATCAGGTTCGATGACAAGACGGTTCATAAATAGACCGATATCTAACTGTTCAAATGTGACATTCTCATTGTCTGGTAAAGCTATTTCATTATCGATAGGCACATTCATGAAGAAATCATCGATGGCTGTTGGATGGACAGAAAAAGAATAATCATCTAGATTTGCAGTTTTTTCATTTTCAGTCATATGTATGTTTCCAAGACTAACCTCTGTGACATCATCAAAGAAACCAACAATGTCGTCAAATTCCATGTTTCTATATAAATCCTCTGCATAGAATAGACTCATTTGATAGAGTTTGCCATTATGTACTGTCTTATCTTCTTGATCGAAATATCCAGGATTATCTTCTTCTATCTTAGACGTATATTCTTCCCCGTTTTTATTTTTATAGGTAATTTCACCAATCTGTAAATCAGGAACTGTCTGTTGATTATCTTTTTGTTGAAGGTCGATACTATGAATTAATAAGAGTCGACCGGGGCCTTCCATCCACGCTTCTTCGATTGTAATTGTTCTATTCAATTTTAAAATCGGAACTTTTTTGTTTAACTCTTCTGTTACACCTATTTGTCGAGCCAGACTAAACGGAGTATGGTAATTATCCAATTCATTCATCAGATCTTGTTCAGAATCAAAAATTTCGAATTTAGACTCATCTAGGTCAATTTGACTTTCACTTTTGTTATATTGTACGAAAACGATAAGCATGATAGCTGCTATGCCGATTACTATTACTGCTTTTATTCTATTTTTGCTCATGGTTCCCTCCTTGGTCAATCATTCTCTAAGTCTAGTATAGAATAACATTATTAAGGTTGGAATTTAATTGCAATTTTCAGTAATTAGTTCAATATAGACTGAAATTTTATTGTAATGTCAGTAATTATGGCGATAGTAACGTGGTGTCTATTTATTTTAAAAAAATAAAACTTATTACTTGAAAGTCAAAGAAAGTCAAACTATAATATATTTAAAGGTCAAATATAGTCAAAGTCAGAGATTGACCTTAAATTTCTTATCGAATGAAGGAGGAAGCGAATATGCAATGCCAAAATTGTGGAACTCGCAAAGCCAGTATTAATGTTACCCTTCGACTTAATAATCAAGCTCAACAAATACATTTATGTGATACTTGTTTTCAAGAAATAAATAATAATATAAAAAATCCATCAGGTTTCTCTAACCAAGGTCAAATGGATCCTAATAACTTCTTTAACGGAGGAAACCAATCACCATTCGCTTCAGGAAAAGAAGCAAATAGTCAACAACAAACCAACAAAAAAGGGTTGTTGGACGAGTTAGGAAGAAACCTAACGAATGGTGCAAGAGCAGGTTTAATTGATCCTGTTATTGGTCGCCAGAAAGAAGTGAAACGTGTCATTGAGACTTTAAATAGAAGAAATAAAAACAACCCGGTATTAATCGGGGAACCAGGTGTAGGTAAAACTGCTATCGCTGAAGGGTTAGCATTAAAAATTGTTGAAGGCGATGTACCAGCAAAATTAATTAATAAAGAAATTTATATTTTAGATGTGGCATCGATTGTTGCGGGTACTAGTATGAGAGGTCAATTCGAAGAACGAATGAAACAACTGATTGCCGAGCTACAAGAACGTAAAAATGTCATCTTATTTGTAGATGAGATTCATTTATTAGTTGGTGCTGGGACTGCAGAAAGTTCACAAATGGATGCAGGAAATATTTTAAAGCCAGCACTTGCGAGAGGTGAATTACAATTAGTTGGAGCAACGACGTTAAAAGAGTATCGTCAAATTGAAAAAGATGCAGCGCTAGAACGACGTTTCCAACCAATTATTGTTAAAGAACCTTCCACAGAGGAAGCGATTCTAATCTTACAAGGCTTAAAGGATAGGTATGCAGCATATCATAAAGTAAGTTATAGCGAAGAAGCAATACAAGGTGCTGTAACCTTGTCACAACGCTACCTTCAAGATCGCTTCTTACCTGACAAAGCGATTGATTTGATTGATGAATCTGGAGCAAGGTTGAACTTGACTAACTCTGAGACAGACGTTGAATCAATGCAAAAACGTTTAGATGAAATCGCTCAGGAAAAACAAGAAGCGGCTGAAAAGGAAGATTATGAACGAGCTGCACATTTACGTCATCAAGAACTAAAATTAGAGAAAAAGGTAACTGATATAAATGACGAGCCTACCGCCGAGGTAACGCTAGAGGATATTCAGTTAATTATCGAAGAAAAGACAGGAATCCCTGTTAGAAAGATTCAATCTGATGAACAAACAAAAATGAAGCATTTAGCTGATAACCTATCAGCAAAAGTGATTGGTCAAGAAGATGCTGTGCAAAAAGTAGCGAAAGCAGTACGTCGTAGTCGTGCCGGCTTAAAATCCAAACATCGTCCAATTGGTTCCTTCCTTTTTGTCGGACCAACAGGTGTAGGTAAAACAGAATTAACAAAGACATTAGCTGAAGAGTTATTTGGTACAAAAGAATCACTAACTCGTCTAGATATGAGTGAGTACATGGAAAAACACTCCATTTCTAAAATTATCGGTTCACCACCTGGATATGTAGGACATGAAGAAGCAGGGCAACTTACTGAGCGTGTGCGTCGTAATCCGTATAGCTTAATTCTTTTAGATGAAATAGAAAAGGCACACCCAGATGTACAAAATCTGTTCCTTCAAATTATGGAGGACGGTCACTTAACGGATAGTCATGGTAGAACAGTAAGCTTTAAGGAAACAGTCATCATTATGACAAGTAACGCAGGCACCGGTGATAAACAAATCACGGTTGGATTTGAGAAAAGTACAAATGAAGCAATATCCACTTTAGAAACATTGAGTGCATATTTTAAACCTGAGTTTCTAAACCGTTTCGATTCCATTGTTAAATTCAACGAACTAGCTCAAGACAATTTAATTAAAATTGTCGATCTAATGATTAGTGAATTGAAGGATAATTTACTTGAAGACGGATTATCTATCACTGTTACCGATGATGCTAAGAAGTATTTAGCTGATCATGGTTATGATCCTCGCTTTGGTGCACGTCCATTGCGTCGTATTATTCAGGATAAGGTTGAGGATGGAATCACTGATTTAATCTTAGATGAAGATAATACAACTACGATGATTGTAGAGTTAGTTGAAGGTGAAATCCAAGTAAACAAAGGATAAGTAGTACAAATCTAGAAAGGCAACTGATTTGATTAAGTAGTTCATTTTTGCTGTAGAAAACCAAATATAACAAGAGAAATAGCATACCAATCATAGTGATTGGTATGCTATTTTTGATGTTCATTTGAAGTCTAATAACTAACTAGGTAGCTATCTGGAACAAATATCCAAAAATGACCTTCACGCGAAGGTGATGAAAGTCAGTATGAGCGAGAAAACGGATGAAAAAGACCTTCATGAGGGTGATGAAAGTCAAAATGAGCGAGAAAACGAATGGAAAAGACCTTCATGAGGGTGATGAAGGTCAAAATGAGTGTGAAAACGAAGGAAAAAGACCTTCATGAGGGTGATGAAAGTCAGTATGAGTGAGAAAACGAAGGAAAAAGACCTTCATGAGGGTGATGAAAGTCAGTATGAGTGAGAAAACGAAGGAAAAAGACCTTCATGAGGGTGATGAAGGTCAAAATGAGTGAGAAAACGAAGGAAGATGACCTTCATAAGGGTGATGAAAGTCAGTATGAGTGAGAAAACGAAGGAAGATGACCTTCATGAGGGTGATGAAAGTCAGTATGAGTGAGAAAACGGATGAAAGAGACCTTCATGAAGGAATTTTCGTATAAGTTGCCTTTCGTTACACCTCAAAAAGCACTTGGATAAAATCTCACTTTTATCCAAGTGTTTTTGTATGCAAACCTATTGAAAATTTGATGAAACGAAAAATTTCACTAATAGTTATGAAGAGAACTACTTATGATTTAATCAGCTGCCTTTCTGATTTTTAAAAAGAATAACTCAGGCAGTAAATATTTATCTTCTGAATTGAAAAAAATAAACAAATCAAATACTTTTTCTATTTTGTTTTTTTGAAGAGGAGGGTGGATATTGAAAAAATACTTTATAGTGATAGTGTTCGTCCTATTTATCTGTATTAGCAACCAATTAATGCTAAGTGTTACTAATGGAGCTGATTTGCCCACAACCATACAAAAAGAAATGAAGGTACATTTTATAAATGTTGGTCAGGGAGACAGTACCCTAATTGAAACACCGAATGGAAAAACGATACTAGTTGATGGTGGTCCACCATCAGCAGGGAAAAAATTATTAGACTATTTAAAACAAAATGGAATTACTTCAATAGATCTATTAGTAGCTACTCATCCGGATATTGATCATATTGGTGGTCTAATCCCAGTAATGAAGCAATTTAACATAAAAAAAATTTTAGATAGCGGAAAGATTTATCATACAGAAACTTACTTCGATTATTTACAACAAATAAAGGAACGAAATATTCCTATTGAATTTCCTAAAGCTAAGTCGATGATAGCGATTGATTCAGCGATATCCTTGGAAGTGTTGAATACATTTAGTGGATTCAAAAGTAGAAATCAGTCATCCATTGTATTGTCACTTGATTATAAAAGTATCGATTTTTTATTAATGGCTGATGTTGAAGTAAAACAAGAAAAAAAGCTATTGAAGCAGTTTGACTTACAATCTGAAATTTTAAAAGTAGCTCACCATGGCTCAGATACATCTACCTCACTAGAGTATCTTAAAGAAGTGCAACCGGAAAAAGCCATTTTATCCTATAGCAAGGATAACCTGTATGGGCATCCAAAGAGAGAAATAATAGATAGCTTACAACAAGTAGGTGCAACAATTTACTCCACCGCTAAAGCAGGAGATATTATTGTGACAACGGATGGGTATGACTATGATGTCGAAGTTAGTGGAACAGGACGATTAGTGTATAGAAGTTCAAGTTGATGTTTATGCTAACTTTATCTAAACGATACTTTGTTATAATACAATAAAAATATAAATTAGGGGGAGGTTAAGCGATTGTGGAAACTGAAGGGAAGGACAAGCTTAATTGTCATACAGAGTACGATACACTGAAAAAGGTAATTGTATGCCCACCTAAGAATATGAGGATTGGTACAGTTATAAATGAAACACAAAAAAGGTATGTTTCAGAGAATATTGATATAAACATCGCCATGGAACAATACCAAAGCTTTGTTAACACAATGACGCAGTATGGCGTTGAAGTGTTGGAGCTAACTACAGAGGATCACCTAAATGAGCAGGTATTTACTCGTGATATTGGATTTTGTATTGGCAATCAACTATTCATATCGGCAATGGGAAGTGGAATTAGAGAAGGTGAAGTAGGAGTCCTTATGGGAAAACTCAACCAAGAAAGTATCCCATATAAGGATTTAGTTCAAACCCCAATCGAAGGGGGAGATGTAATCATTGATAACAAAAAGGTGTGGGTTGGATTAAGCAGTCGAACATCATTAAAAGCAACAGAAGCACTTCAAGCTTTAATCCCATCATATCAAGTTATCCCACTACCGATTGAAAAAAGAATTCTCCATTTGGACTGTGCTTTTAATATTATTGGTGAAGGATTGGCACTTGTGTATCCAGATGCCTTTTCTACAACAGATTTGAACATCATAAAGCAACACTTTGACATCATTGAAGTTAATGGTGAAGAACAGTTCTCTCTAGGTACAAATGTACTTTCTATTGGAAATAAAAAGATAATTAGCATGCCACAAAATAATCATGCAAATCAAGAAATGGCTAAACGAGGATATGAAATTATTGAAGTCGACTATTCTGAAATCATAAAGTCTGGCGGCTCGTTTCGGTGTTGTTCATTGCCGTTATTAAGGATGAACCTTTGATTAAAAATAAAAAAATGAAGATCGTGCACATCCCAGGCACGGTCTTTTTAATTTATAAATAGACTTTTATCGATATATAAATTAAACAAGGCTTTGATTTATATTTTTTTGAAGTTTTTTTGATTAGTTGTTGACATTTAGTAAGGATGGTTATATGGTTAATTACATAAGTAACTAACCAACTAAGTCGGGTGGTAATCATGTATAGATCATTAGATGAAAGCAAACCTATATACGAGCAAATAAAAGAACAGATGGAAGATATAATTATTAACGACTCAATTCCTAAAGGGGATCGAGTACCATCGACCAACGAAATTGCTAATTTCTATAAGATAAATCCAGCTACAGCTGCAAAGGGTATAAATCAACTAGTTGATGAGGGGATTTTATACAAAAAAAGAGGTGTTGGTATGTTTGTAACTGAAGATGCGAAAGGAATTCTATTTCAAAAAAGAAAGAATGCCTTTATTAAAAATTTCGTTATTCCGCTTAAGACAGAAGCAAAAAAATTAAATATTGATAGTCAGGAATTACTAGAATTGTTAACAAAGGAGGGCAAAACTATTGAAGATTGAAGCTAAAAATCTCAGTAAGATATATAAAGGTAAGCGTGCTTTAGATCAAATTAGTTTCTGTTTGGAGGAACCGAAAATCTACGGATTATTAGGTAAAAATGGTGCTGGAAAGACTACGTTTATGCAATTACTGGCTGGCATGATGCAACCAACCAGTGGAGAAATACTGGTAGAGAAAACAAATCCATTTAACAATCAGAGGTTAACAGAATCTATTTGTCTAATAAAAGAGGGAAATAACTTTAAGAAAGATTTGAAGATTAAGAATGTACTCACTATCTCGAGTCTATTTTATCCTACATGGGATCAACTTCTTGCCTTAAAACTTGTTGATGAATTTTCACTTGATATTAACGCAAAAGTGAAGGCGTTATCAAAAGGTATGGAATCTGCTTTGGGAATTATCGTAGGACTCGCTAGTAAGGCGCCAATCACCATGTTTGATGAGCCTTACATTGGATTAGATGCTTCGGCAAGGAGTCGTTTCTATGAAATATTAGTCGAACAATATCAAGAACACAAGCGGACCATTATTTTTTCCACTCACCTAATAGACGAAGTCAGCCTTCTCTTTGAAGAAGTCTTAATTTTTCAGGAGGGAAAGTTATTGGTTCAAGAAAATACAGATGTTCTTCGTCAAAAATGTATATCAATTTCAGGAACTATCCCACAAATAGAGTCATTTATAACGGATAAGATGGTAATTGATACGAAACAATTTGCAGGTGTGATGACTGCTGTTGTAGTAGGTATAGAAATAGAGGAAGCTAGAACAAATGGTTTCACTGTTGAAGGAGTAACTATTCAACAACTAATGATTTATTTAACTTCATATAAAGGGGGGAAGATTGAATGGTGAGACAATTAAAAGTGATGCTCTATTTCTTTCTTACTGATTTGCGTACTTCTTTTATAATCTTTTGGACGGTACTATCTTCCATTGTAGTTTTATCTATAATAGCAGCCGTTTTACTAACAGGCGTGGAGAACGGAAAAATGTACCTAACGATCTCTTTTGCTATTTATATCTATTGTGCAATTTTCGGTTTTATTGTAGTAAAGGAAAGCCTATCTTTTTCACTGAAAATGGGTGCGACTAGAAAGAATTACTTTTTTGCTGTAGGTATCTTATTTCTATCTTTATCGATACTTATGGCAATTCTAGAAAATATCTATCATTCATTAATTATCGCTATTACTGAATTATTAGGTATTTCAAATTTTAATTTAATTCATCTTTCTGCAATGATGGTTAATGGAGAGTCAGTGTTTTATAGATTTGGCATTGATGTGTTCATCATGTTTTTTATGTTCACAACTATGTTTTTGCTAGGATTAATTTTTCATAAATATGGTTTAATAGGCGGTTACGGAGTTCTTGGATTAGTAGGTATGGCGATTATACTATCTGTTGGAAGCGGTTTGTTAGTAGAATTAATTCAATTTATGATTAATAATCCAAGTTTTAATTATTATAGTTTTACCTTTCTAATCGGAGTTATTCTTTACTTATTATCATGGCTGTTACTACACAATATCTCAGCTAAATCGTTTAGTGGATCGTAGACGGATAAATGGAACAAATGAAGGATTTATATCATTTGTTCCATTTAATAATGATTGTTATCTAAAAAAAAGCAACTCTCGCCGATTACTGAACGAGAGCTGCTTTTCTATTTAGTTAGCCATCTCTTTGCCACGAAAAGTGAGTAAGGAAGCAAATAGTAAAGATATAATTAACAAAATTATAATAAAAGTAGTTCCCCACAAGTCACCTGAAATCGTCCCAGAATCTAACATATCTCCGATGTGACTAGATAAATTGTTTGGAAACCATGTAACTTTGTTAGAGAAAATTTGATTGAAAATACTCATAACAATCAGGATAGCAATGGAAACAAATCCAACTACACCTGGTGTTCTAAACAAGGTATTAACAAAGGTTGTGATACTGACAACTAAGGTTAACCAAAGGCCATAGAAGAAAATGACTTGTAGTAATGCAGCGAAAGAAATATCGCCAAATAATAAATTGACGTAGTACCAGCTTGTTAATAATCCAATGATTAATGATACCCATACTAATAGCAAGGTTGCTCCCCATTTACTAGTAATGTACGTGAAATAACCAACAGGTTTCACCAAAACTAATTCAGCGACACCACTTTTTCGTTCGCCAGCAATTAAACCCATTGACGTCAGTACGATGACTAAAACACCAAACATGCTTAGTTCTGTCAAGCTCATCATTAGAGCAGCAACTGGTGGTGTTTCTGGCATTTCAAACACGGCTCCATCAGGTAATCCGCCAACAGTATCCAAAATCTTTGGTAGATAATAGGTGGTTATAGGATCCATGATAGCAATAAGAATAAAAACGAGAGGAACCCATATCCATTTAAAGTTTCTCCAGTACTCAAGCATTTCTTTTTTGAATATTGTCATCCATTGCATATTATCGTTTCACCACTTTCATAAACAAATCCTCGAGAGTTGTCCGACTAACCTCAAATTTAGTCAATGGCCAGTTCTCTTGTGAAGCAATTTGTAAAATATCAGTTCTCGCGTGATCAATATTACTTACCGCTAGTTGGATTTCATTACGTTCTAAATGAGCTTCTGATATGGAAGGTATTTCGCGCAATTTGGTTAAATATGTATCCACATTCTCACGAAAAGCGAGATGAATCTTTGTTGTTTGATGTTTGTTGCGCAAACCATCAATCGAACCTGATTCGACAATTTCACCCTGGTGCATAAGTAATAAGTCATCACTAACTTCTTCTGCATCACTTAAAATATGTGTGGAGAATAGTATCGTCGTAGTTTCTTTTAATTCTTCCATTAAAGTTAACACTTCTCTACGACCGATTGGATCAAGTGATGATACCGGTTCATCTAACATAAGCAATTGTGGTGTATGTATCATCGCTTGAGCAATACCTAACCGCTGTTTCATTCCACCAGAATACTTTCCGATTCGCTGATTTTTAGCATCCGCTATTCCAACGCGCTCTAAATACTTCTGTGCAAGTTCACTTGCTTGTTGCTTTGTTAAATTAGCTAATTGACCAACATATACAAGAAATTCTGTTCCTGTCATCCAACTATGGAATACCGGATATTGTGGTAAGTAGCCAATGTGTTCTCTAATATCTCCTCCTTCTTTCATGCCTTCAAAGGAAATGGTGCCATTTGATGGTTTTAGTAATCCAGAAAGCATTCGAATGGTGGTTGTTTTCCCGGCGCCGTTTGGGCCAAGTAATGCAACGCATTTACCTGCACTCAGTTCAAAGGACAAATCTGCGACGGCATATTTACCATCAAATGTTTTCGTTAAATGATCCACCTTAATTATTGCCATTTATTGTTGTCTCCTTCCAATAATGAAAAATAATATTGGACCTATTACACCAATGAAAATAATGAGTAATAACCACATCCATTTAGGTCCGTTCGTTTCGTCTGTTTTAAACCAAGCAACTAGTGCAACTATTGCTAAGATCGCTTCAATAATTATTATTGGTGCTAAAATGGGTAGAAGCTCAACAATTTCCATAACTTTCACCTCCAGTTAAATATATTGGACAGGCCCAGTAAAAATTCAGATGCGAATAGTTGTTTGTATAAAATGGGCTCATTATAAAAATGAGTCGATGTAGGGTCCGTGTATGATTGCCGTTTCAATTTATTTATACGTATCAAATGGTGAAAAGGGTTCATTTAATAGAAAATTTTTCCTGAGTTCGTCAATTTCATAATACTGATTTTTCACACTTGTCATCCAGATATAGTTGGGATGAATCGTTCCTAAACTATATGCGGATGACAATTGCTGTATAAGGTAATTATCAAATTGATTCAAGTATTGTTAAATTGATGTTGCTGATTAATCATAATTCATATATAATAATCTTTGCTGACATAATGGTATAATCCATAGTAAAGATTGTTAAGCTATTTATTTCTATAACTTAGGGGACTGTAGTTCAGCGGGAGAATACTTGTCTGGCAGACAAGGGGTCGTGGGTTCGAATCCCATCAGTTCCATCCATTAATTAGATAACGATCTATTTCACAGGTACTCTGTTATTTCTGTAAAAGAAATGACAGAGTTTTTTTGGTCTTAGGTAAATTTTAAAAATAAGCTTGATTGACTAAATTGAGCAAAAAAAGAACCCCGATTGACATCGGAATTTATTGTTTGTTATTAATCAGTTTCATAATATCTATTTACCTGGCTTGGTATTGTAATTATGAAATTGACTCGTAATCAATATACTTTTTAAATACATAGGGAGACGTCACGGCAGCAAGAAGTGCCCCATATGTCATGGTAAATGCGACTTCATCTCCAATTTTCAAATCAACGTTTTTAGCATCTAACAAGGTGTGATCGCTACTAGAGCCTAGGACCTCGATATCTAATTTAGGTGTTAAACCAGAAACAAGGACATCTTGAGAGCCAACGCCAAGTATTACTCTTCTCATTAATCCGCGATCTTCAAATTTGGGATTGTTTCCAAATGCATCTTGACCTATCTCACCGTAGGGCTTGGAAGGTTTAATTTTAGATTCAATTACCTCTGCAACAAATGTAAACGCATCTGTAAATAATCCAGGAATAGCCATACGGCTTAGAGTTTCACAGCCTAAGTAGATGGATTCTCCAATCCTTAAGTTATTAACTTTACCAGTATCTTTAACAGCTACTGCCCAGTTGTAATTGGCCGAGTTACCCCCTGTAACATAGGAGAGAGGGAGTGAGAATTTTTCCTCAATAGTGCTAGCAAGTGCTGATAACTCTTCCATATTAGCTATACTTGGTTTGACGCCTCCAAAGCAGGCAAAGTTTGCTCCTATACCTACTATTTCAACTCCCGTCAATTTCAAAACTTCCTGAATCACATCGTCTAAATCAACGGGCATAATGCCTTCTCTCAAATCTCCCATTTCTATCATTAAGATAATCTTATGGATGGAGTTGCTCCTATTAGCAGTAGCTGAAAGTTTTTTAATAACTGATAGTTCCGTATTCAGGCTAATAGTAGCATATTTCACGACTAAATCAATTTCGCTTAACGCAGGTGTTCTGAGTAAAACGAACTTGGCCAATACATTTGCTTCACGCATACTCTTTATGTTCACTATTTTGGAGTCCGCAAGCATTTGAATTCCTTTATTCACAAGTACCTTGGCTATAGTTGGGTCACCGCAGACTGCTTTTGTAACCCCGGTAATTTCAATGCCTTTTTTGCTATAGATGTTGATTAACTTCTCCACATTGTGGCCAATTTTGGCTAGATTGATTTCAAGCCTTGGTGAACCGAGTTCGTTCAATTAACGAATGCTTTTATTTGTTTATTTTTCAATTCTGGGTATTTCTTAAAGAGAGTTGTGATAAGTTTGTCGCATCCAAATTTAAGAACATCAGTTGTTGGTAGCTTGAGTTGTTGCTCGTATTCTGTAATCGTATTATTTATTTCATTATCAGACATGTCCTCATGATTGATTGTAACTGCAATTACCTCTGCCACTGAAAAGTCTTCAATCAATTCTATTTCACTTTCTATTGTTGGCATTTTCATATAGTCAAAGTCACCTAAATTCTTCCGCTTAGGAGGATGTTGAACGATGACAGACCCTGGCCGTGATCCTCTTATAATTCCGCAAGAACTTATATATGCTGGATGACTTAACGCACCTTGTCCTTCGACAATAATAATGTCCGGATTGTCATTCTCGTAGGCTTTCATCACTTGGTTCTCAATTTCACCTGTCATGAATTGTGAAGGGATAGCATCAATTGCTACACCGTATTTCGCACCTTGAATCAAACCAGTTTGTCCGGTTGCAACAAATGCGACATTTAAGCCCATTTTTAAGAGAGCATCTTCTAGTAAAACAGATGTTGTTCGCTTGCCGACTGCACTATCTGTTCCTAATACTGCTACAATGGGTGTTTGAATGTTTAAAATTCTACCTGAAAAAAGATGCATGTCTTTCTTTTCAGGGGGCTTTCTTACATCAGTTATCTTAACTCCATATCTCAAAGAGTTTGCCATAAACTCTTCATCATCAGTAAAAAATTCGTGTAAGGGGTTGATAATATTTAACCCATGTTCGATTGCTTTTAAGACGATATCTCTTTCGTCATTTTTTAGAAGTCCTTCAGAGGGGGCGATTCCGTAAATGAATTGACTTGGCATCTTTGGTAAATAATCAAAAGCGCTTTCTAAACTTGAGAAAAACGGAATTCCATTTTTCACTCCTTCAAGATAGATACCAGTATCCAAACCTACTTTCGTACTGTCAATCACTCCAACAATTTCGTAGTTCCTTGAGCTTCTAATCAAACCGTTTGCAGTCTTTCCGTCCATGGTTCCAAATTTGCCTTCGCAATAAATAAGTGCAGTTTCTTTCATTAGGCTTTCTCTCCCATCATTTTGCCCGCAATAACTCTACCAGTTGGTATAATTTTCCAATTGAGAATAATAAAAAACACCTTTTACATTTAAGTAAAGCGCTAGCGGGTGGTTAGTGCAGGACTTAAAGTGTAAAGGTGTTTTATCAATGTATGAAATTAGTGGTTAGCTTCTACTGATTATAGCACAGTTGATAAGATAAA
Source organism: Aquibacillus saliphilus (assembly GCF_020404745.1). GTDB lineage: Bacteria > Bacillota > Bacilli > Bacillales > Amphibacillaceae > Aquibacillus > Aquibacillus saliphilus. Next base: position 25,848 of record NZ_JAIZAP010000003.1, on the reverse strand, counting down.
ACCGTTTATATCGGATATATATTTAATCATGTATTAGTAGTATCTTTAGTATTGATTGCGCTTGCAATAGAAACAACTACCTATCCTATTCAAGATGGGTTTAGGTGTTTTTTCGTCCCCACGGAGTACCTAAGAATGGTAGAGCCCACCGATCTAACCCATACCAACCGGCTACTTTCCATGCAAGTACTAACCAGGTTGCTAAAATAAATAATAGTGGATTTGTACTTAATGTACCCGCAAATAAAAAGCTAACATTCATTATACTGCCGAAAAATGCTGCAATTCCTGTTAATAAACCTAGAATTAATCCTAAACCAACGAGTACTTCGCCATAGGCAACCATATAAGAGAACAGTGATGCATTCGGTAATACGAAGCTTTCTAAAAAAGTAGCGTACCAACCTGATACATCTCCTCCTTCTTCCGCTTTACCTAAAGCGCCACCCACAAATCCTGATAAAGCCGTACCTGATTCGCTACCAGTCCAAGCATCACTCGTTACCTTGCCCCAACCGGACGTCAGCCAAGCATAACCAACATATAACCGGATAATTAGCCAAATCCATGCTGACCGTGTACTGTTGAATAAATAAAATGAAACGGGATTTTCTGATACAACAATGCTATTTCCTTTTACCATGTTATCTTTTGACACTATATCAACCTCCCTAAGTATTTACTACCCAAGTAACGGGTAATTTAATCATAAATGTTTTATAATAAAACATCCACTCTTACCTTGAAAACTACCTATAATCGTTGGTGTAGGTTCTCCGTGTAAAACAATACTTTTCAACGGACATTCGTTCTGACGTTAATTATTCTTCATTACCATTCATTAACTTTTTGCGTTTTAAGCTTGCTGTGTCAGAATCTCCATATCTTAGAATATCTGTTTTAGACATCAACGTATAATAAATCAATGGAAACGCGCTTTTCTTATTTAATGACCAGATCCAAAGCCTCCAATTTTGTCAAATAGATCTGAACTTTCTCTGTTTAGACCTTTATAGGAAACCTTTGTTCCATTTTGTTCAAATCTTGCCTTAACTTTATCCAATGCCCCTACTGCGGAATCATCCCACAGATGAGAGTGGGTCAAATCAATAATTACTTCTTCTAGGTCTTCTTTGAATTCAAAGTGTGTAATAAATTCAGTAACAGAAGCAAAAAACAACTGCCCATAGACAAAATATACTCTGCTTTTTTCGTCACTGGATGTGGCAGAATAAATATCAACTTTAGAAATCTTAGCTGCAAAAAAGAGTGCGCTTAGGACAACACCAGTCAGTACCCCGTAGGCTAAGTTATGTGTAATTAATACTGTCCCAACAGTTACTACCATAACAATTGTGTCAGTAACGGGGATTTTGTCCATGTGCCTTATAGATCCCCAATCGAATGTACCAATAGCAACCATTATCATTACACCAGCAAGAGCGGCCATTGGTATTTGCACAACGATATTACCAAGAACAATAATGAGGAACATTAGAAAAACGCCGGCTACAAAAGATGATAAACGACCATTTCCTCCTGATTTCACATTAATAACAGATTGTCCGATCATCGCACAACCAGCCATTCCTCCAAAAAAACCAGTTACTATATTAGCGATCCCTTGTCCGCGACTTTCCTTATTTTTATTACTCTCGGTATTCGTGGCATCATCAACAATAGAAGCTGTTAACAAGGATTCTAAAAGACCAACAATCGTAAGTGCTAGTGCATATGGAAAGATAATCATTAATGTTTCAAACGTTAAAGGTATATTTGGTAACAAAAAGGTAGGAAGTGTTTGAGATAACTCACCCATATCTCCTACTGTTCGAACTCCTGCATTCATATAGATTGCTGCAGCAGTAACAACCACAATAGCAACAAGTGTTGATGGTATCACTTTTGTTACCAATGGAAGAAGATAGATAATTGCTAATGTCAAACCAACTAATCCATACATAATCCATGTTTCATCGACAAAGTGTTGTAATTGGGAAGTGAAAATAAGTATTGCTAGCGCATTTACAAAACCGACCATTACAGAACGAGGAATGAATTTCATGAACCTAGCTAAATTTAGAACACCAAATATTACTTGTAAAATACCTGTTAGAATGGTCGTTGCCAGTAAATATTCCAAACCATAGTCAGCTACTAAGGTAATCATTAATAAGGCCATAGCACCTGTTGCTGCTGAAATCATACCAGGCCGACCACCCACAAAGGCGATAACAACTGAAATAGAAAAAGAAGCATAAAGGCCTACCATAGGATCTACACCAGCAATAATTGAAAAGGCAATGGCTTCTGGGATCAGTGCTAATGCGACAACTAGACCAGCAAGTATGTCACCTTTACTATTGCCGAACCATTCTTGTTTATAGGTATGCAAGTGCATTACCACCTTTTTAAAAAAGTTCGTTTTATTTTCTCCTTAAAATGATAAGAGATGTATGCGTATATATTCCAGTTATTAAAAAAGGGGAATAGACAGTAAACTACACTGTCTATTCCCCAAAAATCAACAAAATAAAATCATTTTGTTTAAATTAATTATATTTAAAAGCAACTAATAGTGAGTCTTACTGATAAACAGCCAGCTCTTCTTCAATCGCCTTTTTGATTTTTTCTAAACATGCCTCTGGGTTTTTAGCGAAAATTCGCTTTCCGTTAACCAGTGCATATGGTTTTAACGCACATAAACCGCAGAAGCTTAAACAATCACTCGTTAATACGGCCACTTCTGGATACTCGGATTCAATGATTCCTTCAAGATCTATCGTAGTCATTAAATTGCCATCACAGATCTCAACTACAACAATGCCGATAATAATCACCTTCTCTTCAGTAACTATGCACTATTTTTAAAAAATTTATTAATTAAAAGTGAAACTCTACAAAAACTAACTTGATAATGGCTTTTTGTCAACCGATTGACACAAACTAAGCGATTTGTTTTGATTATGTTATTTACTTCACAAACTTTTTTCTTTAGAATATAGATAAGGGTGGTGTTGTAAATGGTACAGCAATTATCAACTCGTCAAACAGTTCTTGAATTATTGAAAAAAAGAGGAACTCTTTCAGTTAGTGAGCTGAAAAGCCATTTGGATATTACAGAAATGGCTGTAAGGAAGCACTTGATTAAACTAGAAGGCGAACACTTGGTTGATTCTCAAACCGTAAGACAACCAATGGGACGTCCTGTTATTTTTTACTCTTTATCTGAAACGGGTGAACGTCTATTTCCTTCTAATTATGATCTCATGGCAATAGAATTATTAGCTGACATTGAAGACATTAGTGGCGTCGATATGATTGATCAATTATTTGAAAATAGAGAGAAACGATTGCAGAAAAAATACTCGCGTAAAATTTATTATGATGATTCCATTAAAGAGAAGGTGAAATCATTAACAGATGTTCAAAATGAAAGTGGATATATGGCAGAGTTTAGAGAGGTTAATGAAAATGAATTAGAACTCATGCAGTATAACTGTCCAATTTCCGCAATCGCCAATAAGTATGACAAACCATGTGAATGCGAGATGTCTCTATTTAAAAATGTGTTAGGAACAAATGAAATCGAACGAGTATCATGTATAGCTAAAGGTGAAACAAGTTGCAAATATCTGATAAAACAAGAAAAATCTGATAAGAAAGTATAGGCCCTCGTTTAGGAGGGCCTTTTATTTTAAAAGAAAAATCACTATGAGTCACATTACCTATGACCACCTATGCTATAAAATCATAACGATCAACAACGGAGTAAGAATAGCAACAACGATCGCACTTACCGTCATTGAAACAGTACTAACTGCCCCTTCAAGTTCACTGTTCTCCATGGCACGTGAGGTCCCTATTGCATGTGATGCCGTTCCCATACCTATTCCCTTAGCAATGGGGAGATGAATACGTGAATAGTGTAAAATTAATGGTCCTAAGGAAGCTCCACCAATTCCTGCAATCATTACAAATGCAGCTGCTAAAGAAGAAACGCCGCCTAATGACTGAGTGATATCCATCGCAACCGGAGTTGTCACCGACTTTGCTGAGATGGAGTACATAATCATTTCCTCAAAGTTCATCCACTTAACTAGAAGTAATCCACTACATATCCCTATAATCGAACCGACAAATACACCGGTTAAAATGGGTATTATATATGTTTTTAAAAGCTTAAATTGTTTGTATAGAGGAAAAGCAAGTGCTACGACTACTGGTCCTAATAATTGGTCAAGCCATTTCCCGCCAATCATATACGTTTGATACGGAATTTGAAAGGCTAACAATAACACTACGATCGTCATAGTGGTCGTTAAAATTGGTAAGGTAAAAGGACTTTTGTAGATACGATACATGCGTTTAGATAGCAAATACAGGATAATGGTAGAAAGTAAAGCTGCGACTCCAATATAGAAATTCATCATTCGATTTTAGCCTTTCGAAGTAAAAAAAACTGTGCGGTAAGGCCAGAGCTAATCATAACTAATGCAGTGCTAATTAATACGATTAGAATTAGACTAAATCCTTTTCCTGAAAATAGTTCGAGATAATTAATAATTCCTACTGTAATTGGTACAAACAACAAAGGCATGTCCTTGATTAGAAACTGGGTTCCTTCCTCGATCCAACTGTCCTTTATAAGTTTAAACGTTAAAGCTAAAAATAATAATACCATTCCAATAATACTTCCTGGGATGAAAAGGTCTAATTCTGCTTGAATCAAGGATCCTACAAAATAAAATCCATATAATACAGCAATATGTGCAATAATCTTTAAAATTTTCATGTTTTCCCCTCATCTTTAAAAACTAAATTGATTTCAGTAAAAAATTATAGCATGTTTGTAGGATTTAGGTGTAAAAATTTACTTTATGTTAGTACTCGGTTCACTTAGAATGATAGATAGGGAGTTTTGTAATGTTGCTTGTAAAGAGGTGGAAATGAAAAAGGTAATCAAAAAGGTTGCCATTACGGCAACCTTTTTGATTTGATTGTCAACTCTATCCGAAAAGGGGAGGAATCGGGTTGTCATTGACTATAAGAGAAAGACAATCACTTACCCACAGTATTATCCACAATTAAAATGTTTTATACACAATGATTGATTGAGTTATCCACTTTTTCCACAAAAACCAAAGCACTTATCCTCAAATAATTGTTGATAAGTAAATGCAGATGGTACATGGTTAAATTATAGTTACCCACACTGTGCACAACTATGTGGATAACTTTATCCACATCATACAGCTAGCAAATGAATTAGGTGTCATAATTAAAAAGGTTTTTTTGTGGATTGATACATCCGGTCCGCAGCCCGAAACTCCTTTTGATATAAAACCTCTTGTGTTTTGGATAAGGAGCTTCTTTCTTCTTTAATACCTTTTGTTTTCTTTTTCATCCATTAGTCCCTCGCTTTTATAGTATTTTAGTTCTGCCTTAGAAACAAGGTATCCCGTTTATACTATAATTACCTAATAAAAGAAGTTTATACGGCCGTTTCTCCTTCACTGACTGCGCAGATTTCTCTATGAATCATATATTGTTCACGTGTGATAACAAATAATTCATAGGTAGGAGCTTCTAATGAGTCTTTATTTATTTCTTCGAATTGTGCAGGAAATAGAATATTGCCTAAAGAGATATAAGGTAGTTTGAGAATCGCTTTAAGTGACCGAGTGTTAGTCTTTCTAATTTTTATAAAGACTGCTTCAATTTCGTGTATAAAGAACAGTTCTTCCATAAAACGTTCTTTTGCTATTTTGTTATAGCCTTTACCAAAATAGGGTTGACCAATCCAAGTGGCCAAGTACCCTTTGTTGTCTTTTAAGTCAAATAAATTAATAGTACCAATAGGATGGTGATATTCATCGAGAATTGTACGTGAGATAAGCTCGCCGTTTTCTTCTTTTTCTATCGTACTTTTAGTTAAAAAATAAAATTCATCGGATGAATAAGCTTTATGACGAACATATGGAAATACTTCTTTGTGTGTCATCAATTCAAACAAGACTGGTGCATCATGTAAATCACGTCTTTTTAACATAAAAAAACCCTCCTAGTGGGAGGGTGAAGACACTACGGTAGACATAGTGGTACACTCACCCTCGAATTTTTATCAAAATACCAACAAAAATTCGGGGTGGGAATCGAACCCACTAGGACCAGTTAAACTGGTGGCGCACCATTTGCCTTCCCTGTATATAAAACAACAGCAATCTTTATCGTACGTTTTTTAGAGTTAAGAGGCATCAAAATGTATTGATTTCTCATCAATATATTACACAAAAATAAATGAATTGCCAACAAAAATTTTCACTGATTTTTCGACACTTTTTTGAAGTACATGTGTACGAATTTTCTGATGTTTTTCATGGTGCTTCAAAGACCCATTTTCAAAGTCTATTACGGAAATTTAAAAGGAAATGATTAGTCTTTAGACTGATAAATATCACGTAACGCATGATCTAAGTGAGTAAAGTAAAAGGGATACTTTTGCGCGACTGCCTTTTCAGGTGTTACATGCTGTCCCTTCAATACGAGTATACTCATCTCACCAAGAATCGTTTTGATAGCGAACGAGGGGGCAGTTATTAAGTTGGGACGTTTTAGTACTTTAGCTATCGTCATCGTAAACTCTTTGTTTTTAATCGGGGTTGGTGTCGTTATGTTCAAAGGGCCACTGATTTGATTATTTTCAATTGCAAAAATGATTAGACCAACCACATCTTGAATATGGATCCAAGACATCCATTGTTCACCTGAGCCGACCTTGCCGCCAACCATTAATTTAAAAGGAAGTGTCATTAACGGTAACGCGCCTTCTGTTCCCAAAATAATTCCGAAGCGAGCATAGACTGTTCTTACGCCAAATGACTCGGCGGCACTTGCAGTTTGCTCCCATTTCTCTGTAACATGGGCTAGAAAGTCGTTACCTGCTGTTGCATTTTTTTCTGTGTAAAAGTCTGAGGTAGAGGTACCATAATAACCAATTGCAGATGCATTAACTAACACCTTTGGTTTTATTTCCATCGTTTTAATTAAATGTATTACATTTTCAGTGGCTGTTAGTCGACTTTGGAGGATACGCCTTTTTTTGTTTTTGGTCCAATAGCCAAACAAAGAATCTCCGGCAAGATTAACGATTGCATCTAACGCTGGTAGTTTTTTACTTGGTTGATCGTTTTCTCTTAACCAGCCAACGTATGTAACCTCATTTGTGTCATGATAGTTATCTGGTGAACGAGTTAGAATATAAACCTCATGATTTTGTTTTACTAGTTGGTCGGTTACTTGTTTACCAACAAATCCTGTCCCGCCCGTAATTGCAATTTTCATTTTGAAAACGCCTCCCATTGTGTTTGTTTAAGTTTAAATCAGTCATTGCCTGCAACACCTTTTAGTTAAAACTAGAATCTTATCTTGTTAACGATTTTCTATTCTTTCGTGTTAATATAATTACGAAGGGGTGAGTATTTTGGCAGTAATAACCCGAATCACTACACAGAAAAAAAGTAAAAGTAGATACAATATTTTTATAGATAATGGACAGGGTGAAGAGTATGGATTCAGTGTGGACGAAGATATATTAATTGAATTTCACCTTCGTAAGGGTTTAGAACTGGACAAGCAAACAACAGAACAGCTTATTCAAAAAGATTCGATACATAGGACCTATTCCCTGACAATAAACTTTTTAAGCTACCGAATGCGCTCCATCAAAGAAATAAAAGAATATTTAATAAAAAAGGAAGTAGAACAAGAGCAAATCGATGTTGTTGTCAACCGATTGCTTTCTGAGGGTTTACTAAACGATACTGATTTTGCTGAAGCGTTAGTTCGTACAAGAGTTCAAACGACAAGTAAAGGACCGATGCTAGTAAAGCGAGAGTTAATGGATAAGGGTGTTTCATCAGCAATCGCTGATCAAGCATTATCTTTTTATCCATATGAGTCTCAATATGAAAAAGCCGCTAAATGGGTAGAAAAAAAATTAAAAAGTAGTAATAGAAAGTCTTTTAGGCAACAAGTGCAAAATCTGCAACAAACATTAATGCAAAAGGGATTTACACAGGATGTGATAAAAGACGTTCTTGAGAATGTTGAAAACAATAAAGATGATGATCAGGAATGGCAATCAGTTGTTTATCAAGGTGAAAAACTAGTTCGCAAATATGAGAAAAAGCTAGAAGGAAATGCATTGAGACAAAAATTAAAAGGTGCTTTGTACCAGAAAGGCTTTAGTTTTGATTTAATTGATCGTTTCATTGATGAAAATAGTTAAAGATAAAGCACGCGATTTGTTATCGCGCGCAAACAAAACACTTAAAATAATTCTTTGTTCCTTAAGTGATTAATGGCTTCATGAACATGATCAACGACATAAGAAGCTTTTTCTTTAACCTCAGGATGGGCAGTGGACATCGCATAGCTGTGTGGTGTCATTTCGAGCATTGGAATGTCATTGTGTGAATCGCCAATAACAGCAATTTCATCAGCCTTCATTTCGAGTTTATCAATTAAATGAGACAGTCCAAGTGCTTTGCTTACACCCTTGGGTACAAAATCAACACAATATTTATCAGATAAGTAACTTTCCATTTCCAATCCTAGCTCTTGATTTACTTTTTCCTGAATCGCTATTATGTCTTCGGTTTTTCCAATAATATTAAACTTTGCCGGAAATATAGTACTACCATAATGATCAGCAACATCAGCAAACTCTGTTAATGGGAAATATGCTAATTTCTCAAATTGCTTCACCATTGGTGTCTTCTCAGTTACATAAACCTCGTCTGCGGTGGTAACAGAATAAAAGGACGAATGAGTAGAGATTGATTGATGGAGTCGTTTACTTAAATCATCAGAGAACGTCTCAGAGAAAAGTAAGCTTCCATCCTTGTCATGAACAAATCCTCCATTTTGACTAACTCTATGACCAGTTTGGTTGACTTTTTTCAGAATCTCAATAATATCGCGATCCATTCTACCAGTTGCGATTGCAAATTCAACATCATTTTCAATTAATGTTTGGATGGCTAGTATATTCTCTTCTTTAACATATCGGTGGTTGTCCAATAATGTTCCATCAAGATCTGTTACAAATAACTTCAACATGTAAGGTACTCCTTTATTTATGTAGGATGTTTTATAATGCATTTCATTTTGATTATACACATTCAAGAGTATTGAATACAGAAATTTAATTTTAAGGCGAGTTTCGCGCTAGTTGCAATCATTGCTACTTAAGACCTCAGAATGGATATCTATAGATAGAAGGTCTTGTTAAACAATAACTTCATTTGGGAAGGTGAAAAATATGGAAACGAGATACAGTGAATATACAGTGGAACAGCTTAGAGACGAAGTAGCAACATTAAAAGAGAAGGCTCAAAAAGCTGAGCAAATGGGAAATGTAAGTGAGTACGCAATATATGAAAGAAAAGTACAAATGGCTATTGCCTATATGCTAAACCCGGGTGATTTTAAAGCTGGAGAAGTTTATGAGCTCGACGGTGATCCTGGACAGACGTTTGTGATTAGTTATATGAATGGAGTGTTTGCCTGGGGGTATCGAATCAATTTGTTAGGTCAGAAGTATGAAAAACAAGAAGCGATACCAATTTCTGTTTTTGGAAAGAGGGTACAGTCGACTTAGGACTGTACCTCTCTTCTTTTTGTCTAGGTTAGCCATGTCTAGCTCCGGCGCCAGTGCTTTTGTTTATGCTCGTTTATTCATTTGAACTTCAGTGATAATCTCTGACTGGCTCTTCTTTGTTTCACCATTCACTTGATGGCCAGTGTGTTTATGACTTGCACGGGGTGATTGAAACGGATCTTGATAAAGATTAGCAAAGAATGGTTTATGCTGATTACGGCCTTTGGCCATGACTGATTCCTCCTAATAATTTAGCGTTTGGAAGATTTTTGCATTCGTCCTTGGGGATCAGTATTGGTCGTTCCATTTGCTCTTTGCGGGCTGTATTTCGCCTTAGCACGTGGTTCGCCGTCCATATTTTTCAAAGGAAAACCTTTCTTCTTATTACGCATTGTTCAAACCTCCCGAACAGTAACATGCACTGCACTACTTTTGCTAAGTAATGCATCTTTAATTTGCGCAAAATTGAAGCATGTTATGTGGTACAATGACAGTTAAGTTTTGGATATTACTAAACGATCCAGATAGGAAAACTGAGGTGAAAATAGCTATGCAAGACATAATCAAACGCTTAGCGGAGCGGTTATATAATAAAAATGAAAAGCTTACAATTGATCAGGCGATCACTTGGGTGGAATTACTTTGGGAAGACTTCGATTCGACAAGAGCGAAAGCTGGTCGTGAATATGCAGGAAAAGAAGTTACTGAACAGATTGTGCTGCGCTGGATTGATCATTATGGCCCGAAATTACATGAATTTGCAGAACATAACCCGAAATATCGAGAATTATTTGAAAAAAATAAAAAGCTGCATTAAGAAGAGGCTGACGCTATCAAGCAGTCAGCCTTCTTATTTTAAGTTAGTTTTCTGTTCTAAATAGACGGGGGACTCTCATCCAAAAGAAGTTTACTTTGTAGTTTCTGTTCAGAGAATATCCATCCAGTATAGGAACTCATAATTCTCATGTTGTCATCAATCTGAACAACAGCAACAAATGGATAATGCTCCTTTGATCGATATCTTAAGTCAATAAACCTTACTTCTGTGAAGTCATCATAACTATTAATTTCCCACCGATATACAGGTGAAAAAGAAAGAAAAGCGGAGATATTCTTATCTTGTTTTGCTTTATCAATAATTTTATTGTTCGGTAAAAATACTCTTTCAAACTCATCCACAATTTCTATATGGCCATTTTCCGCTTTGCCAACATAGAAGTTATTAGCAGTCGTAATTGCCAATCGCCATACATTATGCTTTAGTGTTGGAGATGTTGCAATTTGTTCAACAGCATCAAAATGTTGATGGACTTTCCTGACTAATTCACGCTTATCCAAATACCGTTTGATGTAATAAAGTAGGATAATCGCATAAATGGTTAACCAAGTGAATCCTGGCTCAGCCCCAAGCATCCATGCAACAATACCGACAATATGCAACGAGAAGATGTAGGGATCAAAAGTATTAATAAAGCCATAAGCAACCCATCTACGTGTAAATGGCCGGTATGCCTGGGTCCCATAAGCATTAAAGACATCGACTAAAACATGCAGAATAACTGCTAAAAATGTCCATAGCCATAGATGTAGGAAACTAACTTCTGGCGTGAATGCATAAATCAGCGCTGCTAGACCTATGCCCCATAAGGCAACTGCCGGCATGGAATGTGTAATTCCGCGGTGATGTCGCAGGTAAACTGCATTATTTTTTAATTTAAGAACGGTATCGAAATCAGGAGCATGTGAACCTAATACTGTACCGATCATGATAGCGTTGAACAAAGTAGGGTCATTTTGTACTACGGGATCAAGAGTGGCTATTCCACCCAAAGCAACCCCCATAACAATATGGGTTCCTGTATCCATCCAAATGGTTCCTCCTTTTTCTATTTCTTCGTGAATTCAACTAAAATAGGGTTTCACTTAAAGTAAATCTGATGATAATATAAGTGCGTGTGAATTAATTCGATATATATTGGGCGCGCCTTGAATTTTTCAATATAAGGTTAATCAATTTCATAATTATGTTGTTAGGATATAGCTTTATCGTCTAATTATGAAATTTAACTCAGTAACAAAAAGCAATCATTAACGATGATTAGCTAAAGATTATCAGCTATTCCATAACAAATTTATTGTAACACGAAGGATGAAGCATTGTGCCAAACGATCAAGCAAATAAACTTGTAGAAAATGTAAAAATAGAACAGTTTCAAAATGATTTAATTCATTGGTTTGAAAAGGAACAACGAATCCTTCCTTGGCGCAAAGATAAAGACCCTTATAAAGTATGGGTGTCTGAAATTATGCTTCAACAAACCAAAGTAGATACAGTCATACCTTATTTTAAGCAATTTATTGAAAAGTTTCCAACCTTAAGTGACCTTGCAGATGCAGAAGAACAAGAAGTATTAAAAGCTTGGGAAGGTCTAGGGTACTATTCCCGTGCAAGGAACTTACAAAACGCTGTTCGAGAAGTTGTTACTTCTTATAATAGCAAAGTACCTTCAGAAACAAAACAACTTGGATCGTTAAAAGGTGTCGGTCCCTATACAAAGGGTGCAATCTTGAGTATCGCTTATGATATACCTGAGCCAGCTGTTGATGGTAATGTCATGCGAGTATTATCAAGAATTCTTTTAATCGACGAAGACATTGCTAAACAAAGTGTGAGAAACTTATTTGAACAGTGTGTCAGTCAAATTATCTCAAAAGATAACCCGTCTGCATTTAATCAAGGGTTAATGGAACTTGGAGCAGTTATTTGTACGCCGAGAACTCCAAATTGTCTGTTATGCCCTGTTCAGGAACATTGCCAGGCATATGAGGCAGGTCGACAAGACCAACTTCCTGTCAAATCAAAGAAAAAGAAGCAAAAGACGATTCCTTATCATGTTTTTGTAATTAAAGATTCTAATGGTAATTTTTTAATTGAAAAACGATCCGAAAAAGGTTTACTCGCCAATATGTGGCAATTCCCAATGGCTCCATTAGATGAGGTTGACCTTGAACACAGTGAGGAATGGTTAGAACAAATATACGGACTAAAGGTTAATGTGAATAGGAATAGTAATAAAATTAAACACGTATTTTCTCACATCATTTGGCAGTTGGATGTCTATGATGCAAGCGTTGTGAGAGGGGAATTATCCAACAGTGATGCAGTGTTTGTATCATTAGAAAAATTAGAAGAATATCCATTCCCTGTTCCTCACCAAAAGATTTTAAAACACTTACGGTGAGTTATATTGCTTATTTCTAATTGCGTACTAATGTCTAGCTCTAGCGCCTACCAGTCTGAGGTCTACTCTTTGTTGTGGCAAAAGCACCACATACAGGTTCGACTTATTGCCTAGGGTGACTGAGGCGCTTGTGTTTTTTGGTCTTTTCGTAAATGTTGTTGGTTATAAACCTCCGCAGTTGATAGAAATTGCGACGTAACTGCAATGTTGATTTCCGCTCCGGCCAGTCGCTTTCCGCGGGCAACGCTTCAACTTCCTCGGAAGAAAACCGCTTCCTGCGGGATTTTCAGCTGTTGCTTTTCCCGCAGGAGTCGACTGCCCTCCGCTCCAAACAACTCGTTATTATGTGAAAATCAATCAAGAAATTTAATTGACCAAACCACATTTACTAGCGGAGGAAATACACGAAGACTCCTGCGGGAGGAAAGGCATAGATGAGACCCCGCAGTGCGAAGCACGAGGAGGCTCAGCAGCCACCCGCGGAAAGCGAAGTGTATTTCCGCAGCGCTGATTTAACCACTCATCTTATAAAGAATGAAAGAAAAGTCACGATAAAGTTACGTCGCATTTTATAGAAATTCCCTATCTTTTTTCAACACAATCTTTCTAGCTGACTTAAAGTTTGCTTCTATTGTGCATTTCTGCATTTATCTCTCTTAAGATGGTGGTACCTTCTTCATTTAAATAAGGGAGAATTTGAGTAAGTGCATGGTGGAAATAAGTCAATTCTTGCTTGTCCCAATCTGTTTTTCCCATCATTGATAATGCCGTCATGTCTCTACCTTTGTACATATTCATACATCTCCATTTCAAGTAGTTTAGTCAATTTCATAGCACTTCTCTTGAAATTGATTCAGTTGTTAAACATATTTTAATTCATAATGAAAAGTTTATTCGCTGGGTATTTTTAGCCTGTAATAGATGGAATAAAAATTTTTTGTGATTATGTTTGGATAATATCAAATGAAATGGATAAATTAATATCTGCGGAGGTGATATTCTCATGGCTAAAAATAATAATCAGCCAAACAAAACTGTTGCAGGAACAAATGTTCAAAAGGTGAAACAACAAAACCAACAGGCTAAACAAGGCCAAGGTCAGCAACAATTCGGTACTGAATTTGCTTCTGAGACCGATGCACAGAAAGTAAGACAGCAAAACCAAAAGTCTCAACAAAAGAAGTAATTAAGCGCCAGGATGATTTTTAAAAAAGGAGCTCCCAATGCCGATGGGGGCTCCTTTTCTACCCCTTAAATGATTTCTGGTACGTGCGTTCTAATTTATTTCATCTTTTTACTAGATCGTTATACAGCCTTTCATTTCCTTTTAATAATTTTAACAGTTATAATATATGTTAAAATAAGTATAATTGATTGTACGAATAGAAAGGAAGATAGGAATGGCTGGCCCGGCACCTGGTACTACCATACAAATACAAAGCTACAAACATAATGGCCAACTCCATCGCGTCTGGGAGAATAGTATGGTTTTAAAAGGTACTAGTAACGTGATTATTGGAGCTAATGATAAAACCGTTGTCTCAGAAAGTGATGGAAGAACATGGGTAACGAGAGAACCGGCCATATGCTATTTTCATTCAAAATATTGGTTTAATATTATCGGCATGCTGCGTAATGAAGGTATCCATTATTATTGCAATATTGGATCTCCATTTATTTTCGAAGAAGAAGCAATTAAATATATTGACTATGATTTGGATTTGAAGGTTTTTCCTGATATGACATACACATTGTTAGATGAAGATGAATACGAATTACACCGAAATCAAATGAATTATCCAAAGGTACTTGATGGGATTTTGAAAAATAATTTAGAATACTTAATTCATTGGGTTAGACAAAGAAAAGGTCCTTTTGCGCCAGAATTTATTGATCAATGGTATGAGCGATATTTAACCTACCGCTAAATGAATAGTTCTATATTTTACTATAATTCCTTGTCTCATAAAGACAAGGTTTTTGTATTCTAATTTGGCATGTCTTAAAACACGATGAAGAAGTTCAAGTACAGAAGAAAAAAATGGCAAGGTACCAAGGCAACCAAGGAGAGTGACATTTTGGATAGTATAAAACGGTATTTAGAGTTTGTAACACCTTATAAATGGAAAATATTATTGACAGTTTTGATTGGGATTTTGAAATTTGGGATCCCGCTATTAATGCCATTAATAGTTAAATATGTGATTGATGACATTATCGGAGCACCAAATCTTAGTGATACAGAAAAGTTAGGTGAATTAATGTGGCTAATGGGAGGAGCCTTCGTTGTATTTCTAGTATTACGTCCACCGATTGAATATTATAGACAATACTTAGGGCAATGGACTGGAAATAAAATACTTTATGATATAAGAGAGCAATTATTTGAACATATTCAGCGACTCAGTCTTCGTTATTACTCGCAGACAAAAACGGGAGAGATTATTTCAAGAGTCATTCATGATGTAGAGCAAACAAAGAATTTTGTGATGACTGGATTAATGAATATTTGGCTTGATTTGATAACAATTCTAATCGCTATCGCCATCATGCTTACAATGAATATCCCATTAACTATCGTAGCTATTGCACTATTCCCTTTATATGGTATAGCAGTGAGGATATTTTATGGAAAATTAAGAAGCCTGACAGGGGAAAGGTCACAAGCTTTGGCTGAGGTTCAAGGGCATTTGCATGAACGAATTCAAGGAATACCAGTCACAAGAAGTTTTGCTTTAGAAGATTATGAACAAGAGCAGTTTGACCAGCAAAATAAAAACTTTCTAAACAAAGCTATTGACCATACATCATGGAATGCAAAGACATTTGCTGTAATGAATACAATTACAGACATTGCACCACTAATTGTTATTGCATTTGCGGGGTATTTAGCGATTACTTCTGGACTTACTGTAGGTACGATTGCAGCCTTTGTAGGATATAGCGACCGCGTTTATGGTCCGTTAAGGCGCCTGATTAGTTCTTCGACTGTCCTTGTCCAATCAATTTCTTCCATGGACCGCGTGTTTGAATTTATTGATGAAGATTATGATATTGTTGATAAAAAAGACGCTAAGCACTTAAAGGATTTGGATGGAAAAATTGAATTTGATCGAGTCTCTTTTAGATATGAGGACGAAGAAGAATTAGTGTTGGACAACATATCACTCCAAGTAAAACAAGGAGAAACAATTGCGTTAGTGGGCATGAGTGGTGGTGGAAAGTCAACCATTATCAGCTTAATCCCTAGGCTCTACGATGTCACTGGTGGAAGTATAAAGGTTGACGGGTACGACATTAGAGACGTGGAGGCTCGCTCGTTGCGAGATAAGATTGGAATGGTCTTACAAGACAATATTTTATTTAGTGAATCAATTGCAATGAATATCCGGATGGGAAACCCTGATGCTACGGATGAACAAGTAATAGAGGCAGCAAAAGCAGCTAATGCAGATGAATTTATTATGAAACTATCAAATGGATACAACACGTTAGTTGGAGAACGTGGTGTCAAGTTATCTGGCGGACAAAAGCAACGGATAGCAATTGCTCGTATCTTCTTGAAAAATCCACCAATTCTTATTTTAGATGAGGCAACATCTGCACTTGATTTGGAAAGTGAACACTTGATCCAGGAAGCGTTGGAAAAACTAGCTTCAGATCGTACAACGTTTATTGTAGCACATCGACTTGCTACGATTACCCACGCAGATCGTATCATTTTAATTGAAGATGGCGTTGTCAAAGAAGAAGGTTCACATCAACAATTAATGAATAAAAAAGGTGGTTACTATAGTCTCTATCAAGTACAACATCTAGATGACTCAAAACCAGAATATATGGGAACCTAAGGTGAAAAACGGCTGTGAACTTATAAGTTCACAGCCGTTTACTGTTTAGATATTTTTATTAAAAGCAGAATCTGATGTTGTGTTAACCGTTTTATGTATCTTTATGAACCACTTCCAGATGTTCGTCCTGGTGATACTGCTGATAACTTTTCAACAATAGTTGTAAATGGAGCAATTCACGTTGATACTCCATCAATTGTGCTGCTAAGGGTAATAAGACTAATTTCTTATCTTCATCTTCTTGATAAACATGGATAAGTGTGTCAATTAACTTCGGGATGTCGGGTTCGGACAGTTGGTGTAGCATTTCTGTGTTTTGTTTTTTAATTCTTCCCATCGAGCTTAACAAAAGTTTCTCGTGCGAGTGGATGACCTTATCCAATTCTTCAACTAATACGGATTGAAAGCTGTGTGGTATCGTGCTAATCTTCTCGTTTAATTGGTGAAATGTCTTTAATACATCGTAAGATTCCTTTGTTGTAACGATCAGTTGTCGGAAAATGATCAACTTTCGTGCTTTGATTAGACGGTACTTTTTTAAGTATGTTCGTTCTTCTAGAAATAACTTATAGGTATTATCAATTATTCGAATTTCATCATGCAATCGTGTAATTTCACCTTTTAGTGCCGGTTCATCGGAAAGGTGCCGAGTTGTTACACGAAGCCACTGTAATATATCACCGGTAGAGCGGTCGATCTTTTGAAAAAGTTTTGTTTCATATTTTGGTGGCAAGAATAATAAATTCACCAAAAACGCTGATAAGATTCCTGACGTTAAAGCGGAGAATCGCATCAATGCAAAGTTTAAGAAATTCATATCAGTTGATTCCATAACAGCAATAATAGCAACAATCGCTAAGGAAATTGTACTTTCAGACATCTTTAATTTCATACAAATCCCAATGACTAATATGGTCGTGAAGCCAATGACAAATGGATCATTGCCTAAGGTGAAAACAACGATAATTGCAATCAGTACACCAATAATATTTGCTTGTATTTGCTCTACTATTGTTTGAAAAGAACGGTAAATGGATGGTTGAATCGCAAATACTGCTGCGATACCCGCGAAAACGGGTGAAGAAAAACCAAGCATTTCAGCTGCATAAAGTGCTACTGCTACAGCAAGTCCAGTTTTCAGCATTCTTGCTCCAAGTTTCATGTAATCATCCCTCTTAAAGTCAATAGTTTAAAACTGCTAAATTTAAAAAAGTAAGCAGTAAATCTCTTTATTCCTCTAAATTAAGTATAGCAAACAATAGTAATTATTTCTGAATTGACTCAATAGCTTCAATTAAATAAACAAAAAAGCTCCTGCATAAAATGCAGGAGCAAGTAATCATGCTTTTGAAGGGAAGTCATACGTAAACTGACACAATAGCATGAGTTGAAAAGTATTAATTTTCATCTTAATCATAGCATAAAGATACATAATAATCAAATAATTATGCAATTTAAATGCTGGTTTGTAAATTTTATTGAATCTAACCCCTCATGATGATATCAGTGGAAATGAGGGATATTTTGGAAGTGTTCAAATCGTCCATTTTGTATATTAATTCATTCATTTCATTTGTTTAAATGCATGTTGAACAGCAACCAATGTATCTTCAATGTCTTTTTCAGTATGTGCGATGGTTAGGAACCAAGCTTCATATTTTGATGGTGCTAAATTAATTCCTTGATTGAGCATAAGTTTGAAAAATTGCCCGAATTTATCGCCGTCGGTAGCTTCTGCTTGCGCGTAGTTTTCTATGTTCACATCAGTGAAATAGACAGTTAATGCACCTTTTAAACGATTGATTGTGATTGTAATGTCATTATCTCGAGCGGCTTTAAGAATACCTTGCTCTAATTTTTCCCCGAGTTTATCTAATTTATCATAGATTCCCGGTTTTTTTAACACTTCCAAACAAGCTATTCCAGCGGACATGGATGCCGGATTTCCAGCCATGGTTCCTGCTTGATAGGCAGGCCCTAGGGGGGCAACTTGTTCCATTATTTCTTTTTTCCCACCGTATGCACCAATAGGTAGACCTCCGCCAATAATTTTTCCAAGCGCGGTCATATCAGGTTCAACATGTACAAGTTGTTGCGCACTTCCATAAGTGAAACGAAAAGCCGTAATTACTTCATCATAAATTACCAATGCACCAGCGTTGTGAGTGATTTTATTCACTTCCGCTAGAAAACCGGGTTTCGGTTCAACAATGCCAAAGTTACCAACAATTGGTTCAACTAAAACAGCTGCTACTTGATCGCCCCATTCGTCCATTGCTTTTTTATAGGACTCAATGTCGTTAAAAGGTACTGTGATGACATCTTTGGCAGTTGATTTAGTTACACCAGCGGAGTCTGGGTTGCCAAGTGTGGATGGACCAGAACCGGCCTGGACTAATACTTGATCCGAATGTCCATGGTAACAACCAGCAAACTTTATAATTTTATCTCGGTTTGTATAGGCCCGTGCCACACGAATGGTGGTCATAACAGCTTCTGTACCAGAGTTAACAAAACGTACTTTTTCCAAAGAAGGAATTGCTTCTTTTAACATTTTAGCAAATGTATTCTCAAGGGCAGTTGGTGTCCCGTATAAAACGCCATTTTGAGCTGCTTTTGTAATGGCGGCAGTAATATGTGGGTGGGCGTGTCCAGTAATAATTGGACCGTAAGCGGCTAAGTAGTCAATATACTTATTGCCATCAACATCATAGAAGTAGGCTCCTTCTGCTTTTTCCATATAAATAGGAGTACCTCCGCCAACACCTTTGAAGGCGCGTGATGGCGAATTAACACCACCAACAATATGCTCTTGTGCTTCTGTATGTAACTTTTCGGAATTAGTAAAATTCATGTGAAACCTCCATATCTTTATCTTTGATTTTCGATCCTATTATAACAGTTTAAAAAAGACAGGAACAGCTTAGACCAGTGCTGCATAATTACATTTAACTATAAAGTAGAAAATAAATCGGCATTTAAAACATAGACTTAAAAGTAGTGGTGATAGCTTGTCAGGTGGAGGTGTCGAACAATGATTGCGATCGTAGCGGTGCTATTAATACTGGTGTTACTTGGGGGTAGTTTGTATTCATTCTTTTACCAGAAGTCTTACCAGAGGAGCTACTTTTCCCGCGAGATTTTTTATACGATGATAATAGTCTATTTTGGCGTACTCATCAGTTTTGGGTTACTCTATTTTGTACTTTCATTTAATGGTGTTCTTTTAATAGAAGGAGGAATATTGCAGGAAATAGGTGTATTAGAATCATTAGCTCACTCATTGTATTTTAGTGGAGTAACATTAATGACGGTTGGCTATGGTGATGTAACACCTATTGGATGGGGGAGGCTGCTTGCTTTAATTGAAGCGTTAATCGGTTACATTCTGCCAACAGCATTTTTTCTGAAGTTTTGGCAATACTCTGCTGAGTTAAAAGCGGAAGATAGACAAAAAGAAGAACAACGCAAATTTGATTATTTGTAAGTTAGACGAATATTATATACCATTAATTATAGATGGATTAAATGAGGAGGAATAATAATGACCGTAGAAGTGGGTAAAAAAGCACCGGATTTTGATTTGAAAGCAAATAATGGAGAACAAGTGAAGCTCTCTGATCTTAAAGGTAAACATGTTGTATTATATTTCTATCCGAAAGATGATACACCAGGATGTACAACAGAAGCTTGTGGATTCCGTGATAACCATCAAAGTTTCAAAGATGTTAATGCCGTTATCCTTGGAGTTAGTCCTGATTCAGAAGAAAGTCATCAACAGTTTAAGGAAAAGCATGATCTTCCTTTTTCTCTATTAGTGGATGAGGATCATAAACTAGCAGAAGAATATGGTGTTTGGAAATTAAAGAAAAAGCCAGAGAAAGAGTACTATGGAATTGAACGTTCTACATTTATCATTGATAAAGAAGGTAATTTGCAAAAGGAATACCGCAACGTTCAAGTAGATGGGCATGTGGAAGATGCACTATCGTTTATTCGAGAAAATTTAAGTTAAGGAAGGATTAGCTTTTTAAGCCTGAAAATAAATAATTCTATCAAAACAAAAGGGGGAATTATCTAGTGAGGGATACAAGGCTTACAAAGCTAGCCAGATTATTATTAACACATTCATTAAAAATAGAGGAAAATGAAAAAGTACATATTCTGGGCCATACGAATGCAAAACCATTGATTAAAGAGTTAATTAAACAAGCGTATGAGCTTAAAGCAATTCCTTATTTCGAGTTAATGGATGATGAGCTGACAAGGCTACAGGTGAAGGATTCACAAGAATTACAGTTTGAGTTGCAAAATAAATGGAATATGGAAAAATATCAGGATATTGATGCATTTATTTCGATTGTTGGTGAAGAAAATGATGCAGAATTTGGGGAAGTTCCTGCCGAAAAGTGGCAAATGGCAGGTCGCTTGTTAAAGCCAGCCAATGATTATTTAATCGATAATAAAAAATGGTTGCTGCTTAATTACCCAACACATGGTGCAGCGCAAAAGGCTTCGATGAGCTACGACACGTTCTATGACTATGTGCTCGATGTTTGTACCGTCGATTATGATAAAATGGAAGAGGCCCAAAAGGCTCTGAAATTGTTAATGGATCGTACGGATAAGGTTCGTATTACTGGCCCTGATACTGATTTAAATTTTTCTATTAAAGATATTCCGGCTGTGATGTGTTTTGGTGAAAGGAACATTCCTGATGGTGAGGTATATACTGCGCCAGTGAAAGATAGTGTCTCTGGCACCATTACTTATAATACGCCATGTCCATATCAAGGGAATACATTCTATAATGTTTCTCTGACATTTGATAATGGGAAAATTGTAAAAGCCACCGCAGACGATTCAATAAGATTAAACGAAATTCTAGATACAGATGATGGAGCGAGATATATCGGTGAATTTGCACTAGGGCTCAATCCGAAAATCACGGAGCCGATGGGTGACATATTGTTTGATGAAAAAATAGCAGGAAGTCTCCATTTCACTCCAGGCGAAGCCTACGATGATGCTCCAAATGGAAATAAGTCATCGGTGCACTGGGATATGGTGTTGATTCAACGTTCAGAATATGGGGGCGGAGAAATTTACTTTGATGATGTATTAATCCGCAAAGATGGATTATTTGTTGTAGAAGAGTTAAAAGGCCTAAATCCGGAAAATTTATCATAAGGTAGGCAATAACGCTATACAATAGTGATTTAAATTCATATAGTACCATATAACCCTGAAACCTCCCCTTATAATTAATATCTTGCACAAGGACTCGTTCCTTGTGTTTTTTCTGGGAAATAGTAAGTAATGAGTCAATTTCAAAAAATCAATAGTATGGAATTGACTAGTAATACATAAGCCCATAGTTTAATCAATTTCATAATACCTTTACCGCCATATCCTGATAATATAATAGTAGGACCTGAACCCTTTCCACCTATATGTTGACAGGATATCGCTTGATATTGTAATTATGAAATTGACTTAAGTCATAAAGTTTTTCACGTTAAAGGAAAAAGTATATGATGAAAAAATACCTTGAGAATAGTTAGTTAAACAAAAACACAAATTAGTTGAATGATATCGATTTAACGAGGGGGTACTAAAGTGCGTATTTATACAAGATCTGGTGATAAAGGAACAACATCGCTAATCTATGGAAAGCGAGTTGCTAAGAACGACATCCGTGTTGAAGCTTATGGGACGTGTGATGAGGCAAATTCAATGATTGGACTTGCGCTAAGTCACTTGGATGCAGTCGAGTGGGAGAAGAAGGAAGAATTTTTTAATAGTTTGCACCGAATTCAGACCATTTTATTTCATGTTGGTTCAGAACTTGCGACTCCAGATAATAATGAAGTGACATGGAAGCTAACGAATCAGCATATAGTAGAACTAGAATCCCAAATAGATCAATGGGATAACGAACTCCCAGCACTTAAAAATTTCATTTTACCATCTGGTCACCCAGTTGCGGCGACACTACACGTAGCAAGGACAATTGTTCGAAGGGCGGAACGTCTTGCTGTAGCTGTGGAAGGTGAGCAAAGTCACCCACTGGTTATTTCATATCTCAATCGCTTGTCTGACTATTTGTTCGTTGCAGCACGCTATGCTAATAAGATGTGTGGAGGAAATGAAGTACCATTAAAAGTGGATGAGTAGTATAAATGATCGATAAACTTAATATACTTTTATTGACAGAATGTTTACAAAGCGGTTAGACTAATTATAAGAATTACAAAGTAATAATAGTGTTAGAATAAATTGAATAAATCCTATTTACCAGTTATAATCATTCTAATAATCGTAGATAAAAACAAAAAATCAAAATATATGGATTGAAAGAGAGGTGCATGACGGTGGCTGAAGTAAGACTTCAAGAAGCTGTAGGTCGATTAAAAGAATCTGGAGTAAGAATTACCCCACAACGTCATGCGGTGCTAGAATATCTTTTAAATGCTGAGATTCACCCTACCGCAGATGATATATATAAAGCATTAGAAGGAAAATTTCCAAACATGAGTGTTGCTACCGTGTACAATAATTTACGAGTATTCCGTGAAATTGGACTTGTTAGGGAATTAACTTACGGAGATTCTTCTAGCCGTTTTGATTGCAATACATCAAAACATTACCATATTATTTGTGACTCTTGTGGTAAAATCGTTGATTTCCATTATCCAAGTCTAGATGAAGTTGAGTCTCTTGCTGAAAAGGTAACTGGATTTGACGTCAGTCATCATAGGATGGAGATTTATGGTGTATGTGGAGACTGTAAAACAAAGCACTAATTAACACTACATTACGTGCAGAAAAAACAAGCCCCTTTAATGCTCAAGTGGAGCAGGAAGAGGGGCTTGTTTTTTTATAAGATATTTAAGAGATAAAACCTATCCAAGAAACTGTATTTTTCTAAAGGTGAAACGTTTATTTGTCTGATTTATTTCTTATTGATTTACGATAGTCTTTTGAATTATATTTTTCGTCAAATTCTTGACCTTCAAGGTTTTTATCAAGAGTGAGTGGTTGTTTGCAATGCATACAAGCGTCAACACGCCCTAAAACCTTCGTTGCTTTTTCGCATGATGGACAAATGATTTGTACAGCCCTAGTAGAAAGCATGCCTATCCAGAAGTAAACAACTGTACTAAATACAATACACAATAATCCGAGAATAAACAAAATGACCATTAGCCATTCGACTTGTTTAAATATAATTCCTACATACATAACCCCGAAGCCGATAAAAATTAAACTTAAAGCAAACGTCCGGATTTTATTAATTTTATTTGAATAATTTAAAGCCAAGCTATTCCCTCCTTAACCTTCAACAGGTAGTATAGCATAAAATTTTAAAGGAGTAATTTGAAATTAACTAATGTATGTTAATTTGCTAAATGAATAAGGGTATGGATAAATGTAATGTATACTGAATTTAGAAAATTGTTTTGTTTTTAAAATTAAGTATTCGATTTATCTATAATTTCTGCTAATATAAAAAAGGATTTCAGGCTATTTTATCGAAATAGTGTTTTAAATTATTTATTGGAGGCAAAGACTATGGAAGACTTATTACGTCCAGTCTATCAAGAGCGAGCAAGCCAACCCAACACATTAGGTGTACTTATAATAGGAAAGAAAAAACCTATCAGCCCGGTAACGGATAATTTTGATGTGATCTTACTTGTCATTGTTAAAGAGGCAAAACAATCTTGGTATGTAAAACATTATGAGTTTGATGGAAAAACTGCCGCTATGCATATTGTGGATACAAAGTTGTTAAATCATTGGATTGATACAAGTACGTTTCCTAGAGCTGTAGAATGGGTGATTGACGGAAAAACTATCTTTGACCGAAATGAGTTTGTAGCTAATCTGAAGGGAGAACTTAGAAATTTCCCACAAGTTAAAAGAGAATCCAAGCTAGCAATGGAGTTTTCTAAGCTTACTAGAAGCTGCAGTGAATCAAAGGATTTATATGAATCGGCTCAATATCTAGATGCTTATAGTAAAGTGATTCGATCGTTACATTATTTAGCAAGACTTGCAATCATCGAAAAAGGATATCATCCGGAAGTAATCGTTTGGAACCAAGTGAAGCGAATTGATCCGGAAGTATATAAGTTATATGAAGAGTTAATAAAAAGTGATGAGGATTTAAAAAAGCGAATTGAATTAATGTTGATTGCGATGGAATTTGCGCTTAGTTCACGTTCTAAAGTGTGTGCGAAGCATTTAATTGATATTATAGAGACAAAAGAGGAAGCATGGTCCTTTGGTGAATTAAAAGTGCATCCTGAAGTTGAGTCTTACGCATTAAACTTAAGTTCTATGATTGAGTATTTAACAGAGAAAGAAATCTTAGAAGTTGTCCAGGTAGAAACAAAAGGGAAGGACATCTATCATAGAAAGTATAAAGTTAAATCCTATTAAATGGTTTGGACATCAGGAAACTGTGCGACCATGAAGATCATGATCAACTGTAATTGGTACTAATGTTTGGTCATTAATCGTTGTGGTCGCTGCTAATTTAAATTTATTAATAAAAAGTATTGACCATGTATTGATATCCATGTTATATTTATATCCGTCGCTGAAACAGACGCGGCGAATCACCATGAAATAACGAAGAAAAAGTGTTGACATCGAAATGGTTAACATGATATATTAATTCAGCCGTCAAATTGAACGGCGGAACAAAAACGAAAAAAACATTGTTAATAAGTTGTTGACTTTATCAAAATAACTTGATATAATGTAAAAGCTGTCGCAAAAAAGACATCACGATTTGATCCTTGAAAACTGAACGAAACAACCAGTATGTTAAGTAAGAAATTAAGCTAGTTTTTTGAACGAGCAATCAAGCTCATAAACTTTATGGAGAGTTTGATCTTGGCTCAGGACGAACGCTGGCGGCGTGCCTAATACATGCAAGTCGAGCGCAGGAAACAAGCGATCACCCTTCGGGGTGTGAACTTGTGGAATGAGCGGCGGACGGGTGAGTAACACGTGGGCAACCTACCTGTAAGACTGGGATAACTCCGGGAAACCGGAGCTAATACCGGATAACACTTTC
>NZ_JAIZAP010000029.1 GCF_020404745.1 Aquibacillus saliphilus | reverse complement strand
GATTTTGCCTCCGGCTTCCTTCAGATTCTATCTCACGATAGACACCCTTGCCATTGGCTAACAGTTCCTACTGCCAAGCCTGTAGTGGACTTTCACCACCAAGTTATAGCCCATGCCGGGCGCACAACAAAAAATAAACCTGCCCATAATATGGACAGGTTTATGCAAAATTCCACTTATCTGTAATTAATAAATTGTACATCGATTGGCAAGTTCGCCTCTCGGATTGCTGCCATGATACCTTGCAAATCGTCACGTTTTTTACCAGTGACACGAACTTGATCATCTTGTATCTGACTCTTCACCTTAAATCCGCTGTCTTTAATAATTTTGTTGATTTTTTTAGCATTATCCTTATCGATTCCTTGAATTAATTTTGCTCGTTGACGAACAGTTCCTTCAAATGCACTTTCAATTTTACCATAATCAATGTTTCTTGTTGAAACTTCACGTTTAATAAGCTTACCAATTAAGACGTCCTTCAGCTGCTCCAACTTATACTCATCATCAGAAACTAATACAAGCTCCCCATCTTCAACCGAAATTTTACTTTTACTTCCTTTGAAGTCATAACGAGTCTTAATTTCTTTTGTCGCCATCGTGACAGCGTTTGTTACTTCGGATAAATTAACTTCTGAAACAATATCAAATGAACTATCTTTTGCCATAATATACCTCCACTACTTTTAGTTCTACTATAACAGATAACCGAAAAATTCTCAGCGGGGATTATCCGGTTTTAAACCTAATATCTAACTATTATTTTTTTATGATAGCTTAATTCAATTTAGCTGATCTTTGTACCAGACTTATTTACTTTTCCTATATAACTATATATGATAACTAAAATAAGTAGCATTACTCCTGTTAAATACCAAGGTAATTCAGTAATAGCCTGACCGAAAGCTGTGTAAATGATAGCAGGCATGATTAGACCGAGGACAGAGTAATACATGTATTCCCTGAACGATTTTGCCATCTCCATTAGATAAAGAGAGAGTAAGTGAAAGTGAATAAATGGCATGATACGTAAAATCATCACTTGACTAACAGTAACGGTTCGGTCTTGAAACATTTTTTCCTTCAACCGAGCTACACCGGTACGAAACCTCGGGAATTTATTAACAAGCTGATAGAAAACTAAACTCATCAAAGAGAGTCCAATTAATGATAATATCGCACCTTCGATAAAGCCGAATAAAACCCCACCAGCAATACAAACTACAATAACTGGAAGAAATAAAAATGGCCGAAGTAAATGCAAAAGAATAAAAAGAACGGGTGCCAGCCATCCTGTACCTTCCATGAATGATTCAAGGGATTGGTTAAATTGATCCAAACGATCCCTCCTGACTACAAATAGTATTACTAATACTGAAGGATAAACCATAAACAAGAGAATTGCAATGGATTACTGTGCTGTAGGTTGTCTAGAGTTTTTACATTAAAATAATATTGACTAAATTTATAAGTAAAATGATTAGAATTATCACAAATAGACCTAAAAAATCCGAATATGTTAAACTATGAATGAATCGAGGTGCTAAACAATGCAAAAACTTCAGTTTGAACAAGCATGGAATAAGGCAATAGCAGAAAAAGACCGGGAACGAATTGAACAAACTTTTGAAGAGCTAAAGCTCACCAACAATAATGCCGTTCAATTAACCAGGTTATCGCAAGCAAAAAATTATAAAGGGGAATTATTAGTAACAGTGCTCGTTAATAATACCAGTGATCAACCCTTTTTCGTTAATAATACAAAAGTAGAATATAAAGAAAATGATCAAGTAATGGCAAAGCATACATTCACTACATCAGCACTAGTAGTTCAACCGAAAACAAGTATGCCCTGGACATTTATTTATCCTGTTGAAAGTATAGACAGTAAAACAATGTTTGAGAATGGAGAACTAGAAATAGTCTGAAATAATCCTGTAACAATAGATAACAAACGGTTGATGTATAGCATCAACCGTTTGTTATTAAGGGCTTTATTAATTTGAAGTTGAATTCAATACTACTTCCTTCTTTTCTTTCGTCAAAAACCATCCAGCGGCAGCAATACCAATTAAAATCGTATAGAAGAGTAACTTCCACTCCGTCGAATGAGCAAATTGATAGGAGATAATTCCAATGTCTGGATGTCCGAGTGTTAAGACAGCAAGCTTAACACCTACCCAGCCTACAATAGCAAATGCAGCAATTTCTAGTCCCGGCTTTGCTTGTAGCAATTTAACAAACAAATTAGCGGCAAACCGCATGATGATCAATCCGATTAACCCACCGGCAAATATGACGAGAAATTTCCCTCCATCCATTCCACCTATAGCAGGAAGATTTGTGTTTGGCAATGTCATTGCTAGGGCAACTGCAGCTAATATTGAATCTACAGCAAATGCAATGTCTGCTAACTCTACTTTTAAAACCGTTCCCCAAAATCCTGATTTTTTCTTCTCCTTTTTACCGTATTTTTCTACTTTATCTTTAAAGTAGAGCTTCCTCAGAATGTGATTAAGCGCGATAAATAACAGGTATAATGCACCAATTGCTTGGACTTGCCATACATCGACAAGAAAAGAAATAATAAATAATGATCCAAGTCGGAAAACAAAGGCACCAGCTAGCCCGTAAAAGAGTGCCTTTTTTCTTTCCTCGTCGGGAAGATGCTTAACCATAATTGCTAATACTAAGGCATTATCCGCAGCCAGCAAACCTTCAAGAGCAATTAATAATAGTAACACCCAACCATATTCAAATAAAATTGAAAGTTCCACTTTATTTCCCCTTTTAAATTCTATTTTTAAAGTTTTTCTAAAGTTACTTTATTTCTAATTTACGTATCTTCTCACGAGTTTAGTAACTTGCTATATATCCGTTTGCAACAAGTTTCTTTCGATTCTTTTCTTAATCGTCATCACCCCATTCTTTTACATATTTATTGAAGTTTCCTAGTTTGATAATCGTTTTTTGTCAAACAAAAAACCCTTACCAGAAATGGCAAAGGTTTTTTTTAGACAATAAAAGACCTTTACCAATAGGCAAAGGTCTTGCTAACAACGATCGTTGCCAACAAAGCCGAGAGAATTTATCTCCGTAATGACGACTTTGTTGTAAAAGCTACTCCCCTTTGAGGAGAACTATTCAATTATTAGATATAATATAATCTATTTATAGCTGAATAGTCAATATAAATTTTATATATATATCATTCCCTGAAACTTTCCACTAACCTATACCGTATTACAAGAGACAGAAATATTCTGTTATGAATAGGAGGAATTTTTATCGGTAACATACTATTATTTTCACTTATCGTTTGGTTAGCTTCTGCACTTATCATTATCCCAGTTTCAAGTAGTCGGAAAACAAACAAAAAGAAAGATAAAAAGAATCAAATTACCTGGCCACTGATTCTATTGGTGATTCTTATTATCCCTATTGTGTTTGCCGTCTATTACTTTTCAAATCTAGATCGCAACATTTCATCCCTTTGGCCATTTTTAATTTTAGTCACTGGAACTGGTGCTTTCTTATCTACCGGTAAAGAAAGATTAGTAAAGGCAGTCTTATTCTTAGCAAGTCTTGTTCTCGCAATCTATTTCTTAACTGCGTTCGTATTTAATGCAAACGAGAAATATGACTATGCTCAGATGGAAGAGAAAACTGAAATTCAACCGTTTGATGAAACAAAAACACCAGCTAGCGTCCCGCCTCAATTTGCTCATAATAAGATGAGAAAGGCATTTGGGCAAGTACCTAATACTAGCTACTTTGAACTTGGAAATCTGCAAATACAGAAGGTAAATGGAGAATATGTTTATATTGCTCCAGTTGAATTCTCAGGATTTTTCAAATGGTGGAATGGTGATCAAACACCTGGTTATTTCACTTTGAGTGCAACCGATTCTTCAGCCAATCCTAAGTTCATTGAGGAGGAAATGGTTTACACTCCATCTTCTTACTTCAATAAAAATATTGAACGTCATATTCGTATCCAATATCCAAATCACATCTTTTACGGTGATGTTCAGCTAGAAGTGAATGATGATGGAAAACCTTATTACGTTCGAACATATGGTGACTTTATATCTGCAAGAAATGGATTCACTGTACAAGGTGTTGTCGTTGTTGATCCTAAAGACGGTAGCACAAAAACATATAACATTGATAATTCGCCTGAATTTATTGATGGAGCTGTATCACCTGAAGCAGTTAGTATTCAGAACAGCTACTACGGAAATTATATCCATGGCTTTTGGAATAGCCTTTTTGCTAAATCCGATGTGAAATTACCTTCTGATGAAGGTACAGAAGCAAATGTCAGCCCAATATTTGATGAAAATGGTGCTATGTATTACTTCACTGATTTCACAAGTCCAAAAGAAGGAGTAGACTCGATGCTTGGTTACTCCCTCACACACGCTCGGACTGGAGAAGCTGTATTCTATACCGGAAGTCTAGAAGATTCGTACATGGATTCTCAAGGTGCACTGGATATTATCGAAAAACAATTTATCGAAAAACAATTTATCGAAAAAGAATGGATGGGTGAAATGCCTGTTCTATATAATTTTTATGGAGAAGCTAGTTGGTTAACTCCTGTAATGGACTCCAATGGTTTTCTGAAAAACTATTTCATTGTTTCAGCAGCAAATCCCGAGATTTCCGTTTACGCCGATACTCCAAATGAAGCATTAAAAAGTTATAAGACCGCTTTACAACGGGGTGGAAGCAGTGTGGATGGCAGCTCTAATGCTGAAGAAAAACAAGTCACAGGTACTGTTTTGCGAGTTTATAAAGAAAAAGCAGAAAACTTCACGATTGTATCATTCCTGTTGGATAACAAACAAAGTTATATCATTTCATCTGAGAATGATCCATTAGCCATTTATCTAGAAGAAGATGATACTGTCTCTGCTACCTATTTAGACACTGGCGAAAACTTCTTACCTGTTAAGGATATTGTGATTGAGGGATTGGAATAAAAAATATGTACAGACGATAAAGGATACTAGGTATCCTTTATCGTTTTTTTCATAACAGAACCACCGATGCCTTACACCAACAGTTTTGTTACATAATCTAAATTCATCAGTAGGAAACTAAATCAGATTGCACATAATGAAATAATAACTTTTCTGTCTGCTCTAGAGATGATTCATGTGTCCGCTCAAATGCGTGCGATGAATCAATTCCAGGGCCAATCAGACCATGGATAATATCATGTCCTGCACGAATAGCCGCTGATGCATCAGAACCATAGTGTGGATATATATCTACCTTATAGCCGATATCATTCGTTTTAGCCAGCTCAACTAAATGTTGGCGCAGTTCATAGTGATATGGACCACTAGAATCCTTGGCACAAATCGATACAGTATATTCGTCTGTCGTTTGTCCATCTCCCATCGCTCCCATATCAACAGCTAAATACTCGACTGTTTCAGGTGTAATGTTCGAATTACCTCCATAACCAATTTCTTCATTATTGGAAATTAGAAAATGAGTCGTATATGGCAACGTCATGTTTTCCTCTTTAATTTTTTTAATTAATTGCAAAAGAATAGCTACACTTGCTTTATCATCTAAATGACGAGATTTGATAAAGCCATTGTCAGTCATCTCAACACGGGGATCAAACGAGACAAAATCACCAACTTCAATCCCAAGTTTCCGGATATCCTCGGCACTATCTACCTTTGCGTCAATACGAACTTCGATATTTTCTTGATTTCGTTCGGCCTTACCTGCATCCTTATAAACATGAACAGAAGTCTGGTGCATCAAGATTGTACCAGTTAACACCTGACCAGCTGTCGTTTGAATTTCGCAATACTCTCCTTCAATTGAGTTATAACGAAACCCTCCTATCAAGTCTAAGCGAAGTCTCCCGTTTGATTTTACTTCTTTTACGATTGCCCCAAGTGTATCAACGTGAGCAGTAAGCATACGTTGCTCCTCTTGATTCGTACCAGGTAGAGTAGCAATTAGCCCCCCTTTTCGATTCCGATTCGTTTCGACATTTAAGTTCTGCAAGTATGATTCCACAAATTGAATAACTTTTTTCGTGTTACCTGATGGGCTTGGTATCGTTACTAGTTCTTTAATTAGTTGTTTTGTTTCAGTTACGTCTGGATATGTATTCATGGTAAAGCTCCTTTCTAAAACTAAGTCCTCTGTATTTTATCGTTAAATACTAAGTCTAACAACAAGATTAGACCTGGACAACTAGTAAAGCCTGCCCACATATCTCCTGCAGGCAGGCGCTCCTATTACTATTAATAAAAAACTAAAAGGTGTCTAAATTAGACAGATTATTCTTTTTAATACCATCAGGTTCACTGCGAATAATATCTCTGCCATACCTATGAAACACATCGACATCACTTAGCTTGCCCGATTTTGCTTCATTAAGGGCAGTTAGATAATCTAATTCTCGGCCGCTAGTTGTTTTGAAAGCAATAATATCACCATCATCATTTTTTCGAACCGCAGCGATGTGTTCTAAGTCTGAATCATCCTTCTCCTGTTCCAATCGAGCTTGATCTTCGCCCTGTTGTTTGTAGTTCTGATATATTTGATCAAAATCTTTATTATTCATTTCATCACCTCCCGAACATACGTTTAGTATGTTCGAGAGGGGTAGTTTTAAGTCGTTATTTTTACTTGTTTAGTCTAATACGTTCTCCGGATCAACCAAATTAGCAAAATTCCATGTTTCACCCTCATCAATCGATATATACCTTGCTAACACATTACCACCTTGATAGTCTCCGTTTGGACCTTGATTCACTAACAATGTTCCTTGAGTGCCATCAAAAGATGGGGCTTCTGCCTCAGTAAATATACCCTTATATTCGGTTGGTATTGGAACATTTACTTCCTCCCAATTGAATCCACCATCGACGGTACGATACAACGTTGGCTCTTTTGGCGCTCCGTTCTCTGATATGGGTGAAAACGAAATGAAACCTAATTTGTCTGTTATGAATCCCCCATCTAATACCAACCGGTAAGTATCTTCAACGGAACCAACATTTCTCCAAGTCATGCCACCATCATTTGTTGTAAATATAGTGTTGGCCTCACTACTCATTGTCCTGTCACTAGTAATAATGAGATACCCGTTCTGTTCTGAAGTAAATCCTATCATTCTCATCCGAACAGGTGACCGTTGTTCTGTGACGACCACCTCATCCCAAGTTTTACCTTGATTACTGGAAAGAAGCACACGCAGTTCTGGATAAGCCTCCGAGTTGTCCTGCTGATCTAGATTCGTTTGATAAACAAATGCTGTTTTTTGAGGAGTGATAACGAAGCTATTATCAATCAAATTATTTTTTTGTCCACTATAATCACCATTAAATAAATCCTCAACAACAACCGGAACCTCGCTCCAATCTTTCCCGTTTTTATAGGTTATTCTTAAGGTGTTATCAACAATTTCGTAGCGAATTGCTTCGTCTTTAACGTCTATTCCAGCTTGCTTTTGATAAGTATCCTCTACAGGTTCTAAACCGGCAATTGTTCCATTTATTGGTTCAATGCGATCCAGTGAGTATGTTTGTTGATCAATTTTCTTTATCCTTAATGTCCACTGAATCTCTTCCACCATTCCATCATCCTGCACTTCTCCCCAGCTATGATGGGTAGACCATTTCCCTCGTTCTAGTTTTGTTTGAAATGTGACTGCCATAGCAAATTCTTGTTTATTTCCAGCTAACAGCTGAAATTCATTGAATCCAACTTCTGTAATTCTGTTCCAAGAATTTGTATCACTCGCTTGGAAGGACTGCAGATAATCATTAATTAAACGATAAGCTATTTGTTCCATGTCTATATCTGGGTCTTTTATTTCCATTGTCACTGGCAAATTCTCATTCAAGTTGTCTTGATAAAATTGAAAATAATAAATAATTACCCAAGCTAACAGAAACGTAATTGCAGCACCTATAATTATTACTTGTTTCTTATTCGGCGATTTCCCCATTACATACTCCCTCACAAGTTATTACGACTGCACGATAAAGTTAGACTTTAGTATCTAGCTTTAATTGATAGTCAATAAACAGCCACTTTGGTTTTATCTTATTGTATCAATAATTACTCCACCGTTACATTCACTTCTTCAATTCGTTTTTCAGACATTTTAACTACTTCGAATCTTAAATTTTTATATTGAATGATTGGTAATTCTTCTCTTTTAGGAATGTAGCCAAGTTGTCCAACTAGAAAACCGTTTAAAGTATCATAATCATCACTAGGTAAATCCAATCCTAGTACCTCCCCTACATGATGAAGATGAGTTGTTCCTGACATCTTATAGGAGTTAGATTCTAATTTTTCTATATCTACATCTTTTACACCTGAATAATCGTGTTCACTTAATATTTCTCCAACTATTTCTTCAATCACATCCTCGATGGTAATTAGTCCATCAGTACCACCATACTCGTCTAACACAATTCCAATATGAACATTGTTCTTTTTCATATCCTGAAAAATAGCATCTATTCTCTGGGTTTCTAACACGAAATATGGTTTCCTTAGCATTTTTTTTAAGTTAAAACTCTCTTGCTCATTTTTTTGGACAAATTGAATTAAATCTTTTGAATGCAAAATCCCAACTACTTTATCAATATCTTTCTCGTAGACTGGAAATCGAGTGTATCTTTTCGCATTCACTAATTGAGCAACTTCTTGCAATTTTGCTTCAGCAGATAGAGCTACCATATTGGTTCGGTGTGTCATAATATCAGAAACAGTTTTATCATTAAATTCAAAAATTTTGTTAATCATTAATTTTTCATTATCATTAATTGTACCCCGCTCCCCACCTACATCTACCATCATTCTTATTTCTTCTTCGGTAGCCTCTTCACTTTCGGCATTAGGATCGACACCGAATAATCGAACTATCGCATTCGTTGAAAAGTTCAAAAACAAAACGAATGGTAAACTAATTTTAAATAAAAAAGTAAGTGGAATTACAGCGAAATTTGAAATTGCTTCAGGTTTTTGTAAAGCAAGTTGTTTCGGGACCAGCTCCCCAATTACCAAAGTAAAGTATGACAATATAATGGTTACTGCCACGACTGATATTGTCTCGAGCATATTTAACGAGAGTGGAATTCCTAAATTATGTAATGCTTGTGCCAGTGGACCTGCGAAATTACCAGCAGCAAACGCACTAGCTAAAAACCCAGCTAATGTTATTCCAATTTGGATTGTAGCTAGAAATCTTCCCGGAGATGATAAAAGATGAAGCAGCATTTTTGCCTTTTTATCGCCATGATCCGCCTTCTTCTTGACCTTATTATCATTTAGAGAAACAAGAGCAATTTCAGAAGCGGCAAAAAATGCATTAAGGATAATTAATACAACAAGAATAATTATTTCAATTGACAAGGGAAATACCTCCATTTACATTGTTCAACACTTTCACCAAGGATGTATTACTATTTTGGACACTCCTACTTTATATACTATCTATCACATCTATTTGATTCAAGTTTCCTATTTATACTAGCTAATTATTATTATACTGTTACCGAGTCAATTTTATAATTACAATATCAAGCCATATCCTGACAATATATAGTTGGAAAAGGATCAGGTCCAATTTTTGTGTTGTGCCCTGTTGGCAGTAAATAGGTAGTATAAAATTGATTAACAATTAATAATAAAATAAATTATTTGTTATCTTTTAAATTTTTTTATTACTACCAATTAGAATTTGCACCGGAAAGAAGGACATACTTTTAAATAAAAGGAGTGAATACTTATCAATTTTGATATTACAACAATTAGTAATCAGATGCCGGATTTTGAGAACCATGAACAGGCTAGAGAATGGTTCAAAGGTGAATTTCAGAATAGATTTTCATTAAGAGGTAGCCATGAAGTCGATGGAAAGAGAGTATTTTATTACCATCTTATTAAGCAACCTGAAAAGTATAATCGTTACATGGAAAGCTTTGCAAAACCAGTTAAACACGAAATTACTAACTTCGATACGTTTGAAAGCTACTCAACTGTAGAAATTAGTGATGACGGAGACGTTAGTTTTACTATTTAAACGATATGGGTTTTCAAATAGGTCCTTGAAAAGTCAAGGGCCTTTTCTTGCTATTATTCTATTCTTTTAATCCAGTATACTAATGTTGATATGTAAACGCTTTGACTATGGCAATCTTGTGAAAATATTAACAATTATATCCTTTTTGCATTATAAAGCGATATAATAAACTTTAGATATTAAAAAGATAACTCGGTAAACGAATTTGGAGGAAGTAAAAGTGGAATTACTAGTAGCTTTATTAGAAGAGCCACTGTTATTATTAGTCGTTATTCTATTTCTTGGATCATGGCTTGGTCAAACCAAAATAAAAGGGCTTAGTTTAGGCTCAGCCGGCGTGCTCCTTGTCGCAATGGTTTTTGGACATTTTGGTTACCAAGTTTCTTCGATTGTGCAAAACTTTGGTCTAAGCTTATTTATTGTGGCTGTTGGATTGCAAGCTGGGCCTCGTTTTTTTAGAATGATGCGTTCGAGCGGAATAATATTTGGAATAATTGGTTTATTAGTTGTTCTTGTCGCATCCATCACTACAGTAATTATTTCTAAAGTATTCAATCTGTCAGAAGCATTAAGTATTGGATTAATGACTGGCGCTTTAACTAGTACACCAGGTTTAGCTGCGGCAATTCAAGCTACTAATGACCCGATAGCATCAGTAGGATACGGAATTGCGTATCCTTTTGGTGTTTTAGCTGTTGTCTTATTTGTTCAACTATTGCCTAGAGTACTAAAAGTCGATTTGATGAAGGATTTACAACAGACCGATAATCCTGCTAGAAATGAAGAATCTCCAGAAGTTACTACAATTGAAGTAACAAACCCTGCAATTAACAAGCATACGTTAAAAGAACTAAGGTTTCAAAGAAATAATTCAGTTGTTATTAGCCGTGTTATTCGGAACAATCGCAATATCATCGCTTTAAGCGATACGGTAATCTTAAAAGGAGATAACCTTGTTACCGTGGGAATGAGATCCGATTTAGAGAAGTTTAGAAAGTATGCAGGCAAGGAAGTCGAAACCAACCTTGTAAATACTGACCACATTAAACTTCGTAAGGTCACGATCGATTCAGAAGATATAATCGGAAAAAATATTAAAGAATTACGTTTAAGGAGAAATTACGGAGTAACAGTTACACGTATCGAACGTGGTGGTTTTGAGTCTAATCAAAACGCTAAAATCCGATTGGAAAGAGGCGATGTTCTGACGATTGTAAGTAGTGAAGACCGGTTAAATGAAGTCGAGAAATTGTTTACTAGAAGGACTTTGGCAGTAACCAATGTTCACATATTTTCATTAAGTATTATTCTATTATTCGGGATTTTACTTGGTATGGTGCCAATTCATATACCCGGATTAGGTACAATATCGTTAGGTGTTGCTGGTGGGCCCTTGTTTGTTGCATTAATCGTTGGTCACTTCGGTAAAATAGGACCGATACAAGCACGTTATTATCAACCTTCTAATCAAGTAATTCGCGATATTGGACTTGTTCTATTCTTAGCTGGGGCTGGTACTACTGCTGGACAAGGACTCGTAGATGTTGTCCAAACAGAAGGTCTAAGGTTGGTTTTTGGTGGAACATTAATTACTATTGTTCCGATTATTGCCGGCTTTCTTCTTGCTAGAAAAGCCTTCAAGCTTAGTATTGTGCATTCTTTCGGCGCACTTTGTGGTGGTATGACGAGCACCCCAGGACTCGGTGCTGTTAACCAACTCATTGATACAGATGACCCCGCAATCGCCTATGCAGCTGCTTATCCATTTGCACTTATATTTGTTGCAATTGCATCACAATTACTGATCTTTTTCTTATAATAAGCACTAAACATTAACAGTAAAAATACTGTTCAAAAAGGTACGTAGTTCAGTTTGATGAAGAAAATCAGGAATAATAATTGAAATAACACACTAAATCGCATGGTGATTGGTATTCTATTTTTCATTGCTATAACAATTTAAAGATAAAAAAATCCCTATTAACATCGCAATAGTACAAAAATTAACACCTTACTAATAGAAGTTAGTAAGGTGTTATTTACAAGCACAATCAAAATTTATATACTCAAAAAACCCTTTGATAAAATTTCATTTTATCAAAGGGTTTTTTATGCTAATTGAGGTGCTAAAAATAATGCAAAAAATTACACTAATAGTTATCTGTTTTGTTGTTTTCTCCACGGTAAATGAACTACTTATCCTAAAGGATAGAGGTTTTTACTAGATAGTCGG
Source organism: Aquibacillus saliphilus (assembly GCF_020404745.1). Classification (GTDB taxonomy): domain Bacteria; phylum Bacillota; class Bacilli; order Bacillales; family Amphibacillaceae; genus Aquibacillus; species Aquibacillus saliphilus. Next base: position 25,957 of record NZ_JAIZAP010000029.1, on the reverse strand, counting down.
AATGTGCCGCTATAATTTAAATTGACGAACAAGGCCATTTAATTCATCAGCTAATTCGGCGAGTTGCTCGTAGCTCCTTGCTACTTCTTCCATTGAACTATTCGCCTGTTGAGCTGTAGCTGAGGTTTGTTCTACACCGGCTGCTGACTCTTCCGAAACAGAGGCAATTTCCTCGATTGCAGCACTCATTTCTTGGCTGCTTGCGGACATCGTAGATAAGTTACCTGTTACTGTTTCTATATTGGCAACCATATCCTTCATCGAAGTATTAATCTTTGTAAATGTTTGTTTGGTCGTTTCCATTTGATTCGTTCCTTTTTCTACTTCTTTATATCCACCTTGAAGTGACTTGACTACACTAGTCGATTCCGATTGAATTCCCCCAACGATACCAGTAATATTCGTAACAGATACTCTTACTTGCTCAGCAAGTTTTCGCACTTCATCTGCCACAACTGCAAAGCCCTTGCCATGCTCTCCGGCGCGAGCTGCCTCAATCGCTGCATTTAATGCTAATAGGTTAGTCTGATCAGCGATATCTTTAATCACAGATACTAACTTTGAAATTTCCTTTGATTGTGTATCTAATCCTTTAACTTTTTCGACAGCTGCTTGTACAATTTGGTCAATTGCGCCCATTTGTTTGGCAGATAACTCCATCAATTGCATACCTTCTGTTGTGATCGCAAGCACCTCATTTGACGAGGTATAAATGTAATCACCATTCACATTTGCTTCTTGCATTTGAGCTGAAAATGTTTCTATAACTGAAGCAAGGTCACTTGCATTATTCGCTTGTGATTCGGATCCAGATGACAATTCTTGCATTGTCGTCGCAATTTGAGTTGAACCTGCCTTTATTTCATTTGATGATTGTGTCAATTCTTCACTTTTACCTTTAACAGTTTCTGATATATCAGAAACTTGTTGAATCATATTTCTTAGATTTGTGGTCATTTTATTTATAGAAAATGCGATGCGACCAATTTCATCCTTGCCATCATAATTAATTGTTTCGACTTTAAGATTACCCTCTGCAATTTGATTACTTATCGCTACAACCTTATTGAGGTTCTTCGAAACTGTTCGACTAAGAATGAAAGCAAGTGAGCCACCTATAACGATAGATATTATCATCGATGCAATCAAAACAATAATTGATAGCTGCTGATTATTCTCTGCCGCGGTTACCGCGCTTAGTCGTTCTTTATTTACAATCGTTTTTAAATTTGTTAATAACTCTCCTGTTTCTGTTCGAAGTTCGTTCGCCTCATTAGCTAAACTATTTCCCATTGCTCGATTACCACTGAGCATCGTTGGAATGATTTCTTTTAAAAATAGTTGATCCAATTCTTTATTATTTGCGACAATTTGATCAAATAAATTCGCTTGCTCAGAGGTATTCATTTCATCCTTTAATTCCGCTACTATTTGATTAAACTTCTCTTGATAACTTTTGTATTCATCTATAGTATTTTCTTCTGGAGATTGTACATAGGTGACAATACGCACGCCCTTAGAGTCAGTTAATGAGTTCATCTCGGTAACACTAATTACCTGGTCACCTGTTCCTGCCTGGATATCCATACTTTCCCTTACATCCATGTTTAGTATTGTTGCAATTACTGTTGAAAGGCCAAACAACGCAAAAATAACAACTAAAATAAAACCGTATTTCTTACCAATAGTTATATCTTTGAACTTTTTGATTTTTAATCTTTTTGTTTTAAACACGTGTTTTCCCCCAGACATTTTCAACTTTTTAGGTTTAGCGTACTATCAAACTCTGATAAAAAACAAAAAGGCTATCCACACAAATATGAGGATAGCCAATTAGATTAAAGTTTTAATAATCCATACTTGGTAGCCAGGCTATCATGGTAAAGGATTTATCCCTTACGTTAGATCCTCGACTTTGCGCCATATCCTTTCGAATAATTTGCCTTTACATCCTATGGAATTTCACTAGGTATTTAGTATCATTAAGTTTAATAGTATAGCAATATAACATTTAATTCAACTAAATTTCGACAATGTTACCAATATTTATTAAATTAAATCTACCATCTTGGAATATGAACAGTATTATTCATTTCGAATAATGAATAGTAAGACTTAAATTTTTAAAAGATTGCACTCTTTAAGATTATTAACCAACAATAATTCGTTCCGTTGGATAGTGGTATTTCACCTGCGTTTGGTTTCGATGAAATAAGAATATAAATGATAAAATACCTATTCTTCCAATAAACATCAGTGCAATAATGACCATTTTCCCTATTTGGCTTAATTCAGGAGTAATTCCCATTGATAAACCAGTTGTACCAAAAGCAGAACTAACTTCAAACATGATTGGCATTAAACTAAACTGTTCCGTTTCTAACAGAATAACAATTGCTACAAAACAAATTAGAAAGGCAAGGAAACTAACAACAACTGATTTCCTAATATCATCCTCATGTATTTCGCGTTTAAATACCTTAATATTTTTTTGACCTTTCGCAAATGAGAACAGTAATAGTAAGATTACCGCAAAGGTAGTTGTTCTTATTCCTCCTCCAACCGAACTTGGCGAAGCACCAATAAACATTAAAAAGCATAAAGCCAATAACGTAGGTTCGGAAAATAGACTCACATCCATAGTAGCTAGTCCACCATTCCTAGTTGTAGATGATTGAAAGAGTGCATAAAAAAAGGATTCATGCCAACTTTTGTCTACAAAAAAATGATTTGCTTCAAATAATAAAATAACAATTGTTCCAAAAATCATTAAAGCAAAGAACGTTACAGTAGTTAATTTTGTATATAAGGAAAAATGATTAAAGCTTCTTTTTTTACTCGTTAGAAAATCTTTTAGTTCAATAAGTACTGGAAAGCCAATCGCTCCTAATGTTAATAAAATTATGGTAACAAATTGAACGAAGTAATCACTAGCAAACGGAATAAGTGAACTACCCGTTATATCAAATCCAGCATTTGTTGTTGCACTAACCGAAGCAAATAAACCTTGAAAATAAGCTTCTTGCCAACTCGAAAAATAATTAAGAAAATAAGTGCCTAACACAAGCGTTCCTATCAGTTCGATTATAACAATAATCAGTAAGATTTGTTTCATCAGTCTGACTAACCCTGATAAGTAAGACTGGTTTTGATCAGTCATGATTAACTGTCTTTCTTTCATACCTATCTTTTTCCCTATCAGCAACCAAAAAAAGGTACCCAGAGTCATGATTCCTATTCCACCAAACTGCAGGATAAATAACAGGAAGAATACTCCGGTAGTACTAAATGTATCCGCGGTCGTTACTACCGTTAAACCTGTCACGCTTAATGCACTGACTGCCGTAAACACAATATCTACAAAAGACCATTTAACGCCTGGTTGTAGCGCAATAGGTAAACTAAGTAAACAGACTGAAACAATGGCAGCAATAAGATAAAAAGAAACAATTATTTGTGAAGGTTTTAAGTTGTTTTTTTTTAGAATTGGGTTTTTCATCATGACTTTACATCCTTTTTATTTTCAATTGTAATAAGTTCATCTGATACACGTATCTTACATTTAAAAAAATATTTGATATTTTCATATATTAATAAACTAGAATTTACTCCTATTCACACCACTTGTCAACATGATTAAAAACTTTATAGACTTTTCAAAAAATAACCTTTTGTTATGATATACACGCTTTGTATATATTACAAAAAAACCATCACCCAAGGATGATGGCTCCATCTAGACTGCACTACTAAATAAGTAAAGATTCATTATCATAAATAAACGAATAGCGTATGTCAATAAACAAAAAATGTTGGTCAGATAACGGATAGCTAAAGGTACGAATCATTTCTCTTGTTTCAATATCTGAATAAATATCAGATAAAATCCCCCTACTCCATGTTCTCATCTGCACCATATTCTCTAAGAAATAGGGACGAAACGACCAATTTGAGCCCTTCTTATTTGATTCAATCTCCCAGATATCATCTAGCTTTCGAAAGTTGGAAGAGACTTGCTGTCCATCACTGTTACAAACGTACATACGAAAACTTTCCTCATCAAATTGGTTGGTAACAAGCTCGATAAACGAATCAGCTTTTTTAGTTCCGTCAAAGCGCGGAAGGAGATCTTTCACCCTTTGTTCCCAGTGTAAGAGGTAGGTTAACCGCTCTTCTATCAATGCTTTTTCACGCGTAATATACTCCGTAACTTTTTCACCAACATTTACTGCTAGTGCATCCTCTGATGTAAGGCCGAATTCAGGCCTGGCTAGATAGTACCCTTGATAATAACGACCGCCATGCTTCCAACCAAAGTAGAGCTGATAGTCTTCTTCAATGTTTTCAAACAGTAATGCAGAGCCGATCCGACGCGCAAGCAACGAGAGTGAATACATAATATCTTGAAAGCCCTCGGTTTTATTTTTACGAATAATAGTTGTATCAATCTTAAGAATATGAGGTTCGAGCTGCCGTATTCTGTCAATGTTAGAACTTTTTGCCCCAACATGATCTACAGCAATTTGCACCCCATACGTTTTGTAATAAAGAAGTAAATGATTAAGGATTTCAAAATCCTCATCAAAGTCATGTTCTGTAACTTCGATGACAATCCGGTTCATAGCAAATCCCTTTTCTTCAAACATAATCAGTGTTTGAAGTAAGTCTTCTCCATCATTTACTAGCAACTGCTTTGCATTTCGATTGATAAATAAGAGACCTTCCCTATTTAACTCAAGCATTTCTGTAATAGCTATATGTAATAAGTGTTGATCAACTTCAACTTTAAAATCATCCGGCACGTCAGTATCATGAAAAAAATCACCTAGACTTAGCCATTGATCGCCATTGTCATATCTGCCTAATACTTCATATCCGATTATATTGTGCCTAATTGCGCTTACAATCGGTTGGTAAACAGGTTTTATTTTATCTAGATTTCCTACAATATCTAAAGGATCCATGCCCTATCCTCCTTAATTACCATTACTTGTTAACAATTCTTCCTTCCTATTACTATACCATTTCCTTTTTCCTTTTACAGGACAAGTAGTTATAAACTTTTATTTTTAAAATTAGAATACTCTACACTTTTAATAAATAAACATATAAAATATCTGACTTTTTTTATCAACATTCTGCGGGGTGTTTATTTTGGTATTGTTGAAAATTTCAGCTTTTTCCACTTTATTTTTTGCTTCTCTATTCGGTTTTTTTCAATCCGAAACCATACCATTACCAGGAAAAATTCACGCTGCTAAAAATGTTTCTGTCATCACTTTATATAAACCTTCATATAAACTAGCAAATCCAACAGCAGTAACAATCAGTGCAGCAGGAGACGTTACGATTGGGAGTGACGATAATTTTGGCTACCATGGTACATTTCATCACGAAATGGACAATCAAGGAGTTGACTTCTTCGGAGAAAATGTAAGAGATATTTTTAAAGAAGATGATTTGACTATTGTGAATTTGGAAACAACATTAACGGATTATTCCCAGAAAGCGGATAAAAAATTCCGTTTCAAAGGTAAAGAGTATTATACAGAAATACTTACAAATTCAAGCATAGAAGCCGTTAATTTAGCTAATAACCACACTTACGATTATCTGCAAAAAGGGTATGACGATACCATTGAAAACCTCACTAAGCATGATGTATCCTCTTTTGGCTATCAGCGATTATATTTAGCAGAAATTAATGGTGTGAAAATAGGAGCGTTAGGATACAAGGGGTGGGTTGACTCTGCCGATGTTCGACAAAGGCTAGAGGAAGATATAAATACTCTTAAGGAAAACGGAGCTCAAGTGATTATTGCAAATTTCCATTGGGGAGACGAACGACACTACATTCCTAACAACACGCAAACCTCATTAGGCAGATTTGCTATCGATACTGGAGCTGACCTTGTTCTTGGTCATCATCCGCATGTTGTTCAAGGAATTGAAAACTACAAAGATAAATTTATCGTCTACAGCCTAGGTAATTTTATGTTCGGGGGAAACAGAAATCCTGATGACAAAGATACTTTTATTTTTCAACAAACATTCCATCTAGCTTACAATAAATTAACTGCTAAAAAGGATATTAAGATTATTCCCACTAGCATTTCCTCAACCGATGAACGGAACAATTATCAACCTACTCCCTTAAAAGGAGAAAATGCAGCAAGAGTTCTAGATAAAATCCTATCCTTAAGCAATGAAATTAATAAAGATCTTATTGCTGACGAATATAAACTTGAAAATAATGTTGCCTTATTAATAGATTCGGAGTAAAAATGAGTTCAGTGGGTGTGAGATAGATTTTTCACAGCCATTGAACTCATTTGATTTGTGAAATATCTGTTCCAGGATAGTAGAACTCAATGATTTGCTCGTAGGTCTTCCCTTTATCGCCCATAATCGATGCACCCCACTGACTCATTCCAACCCCATGACCATACCCTCTTCCCATCATCGTATAAACTTCTTCGTCTTTCTTTAGTGAATCAATCAAATAACTTCGAAACGTATTGCCACCAATCATCGGACGGATTCTATTTAACTTCTCATCATCCAGTTTGAATTGTTGAAACAATATTGTACCATCCATTAGTTGTTGCAAAAATTCAATCGTGATTGATCCTCTGACACTTCTTTTCGAGTCTAATTTCTGATCAGATAACTCAAACTTTGGAATAGAAAGAATTTTAATTTCACCAGGATAACCGTGTTTTTGGAGCCATGTCTTCATCGTTGCTGTGATCTTCTCATCTTTCTCTTTGATATCATTCATCCAATTAGGATTATCCCAATTAATATCTTCTAGTTCAATTTGAGTTCGACTTAAAGTATAGTTCCACGGATGAGTTGGATCATGTGGATCTTTCTTAATTGGAAAGTAGGGCATTGCTTTCCCGCCCCAAACGTGAGCATTGTTTTCAGTTATCCCACCATTACTTGCTGAATAGAAGGCATCAATCAATTTATCTTTAAAGGTTATCACTTCCCCTTTTGTTTGATTGACAGCATCTGTTGTTTTATCATTCCATGTGTATCCCCCATAAACTTGAAAGCTTATTGTGTCATCCATTTCTTCAGATAGATGTGTTACAGCATAAGTTCTCGCTGCCAAGGCTTGAGCTTTTAATGTCTCTAGCCCCCATTCAGGAAATACTTCAAACGGAACAACACCCTTTAAATAATCCTCCATCGGTAACTGATTAATAGGACGAACTAGAGTTTTTCCTTCCAACGTCATTTCCATTGCACCTAAATAAGCCCGGTCGTTAATCTCAATAACCTGTTGCTGATTATAGTTCTTAGGAATTAATAGCAAGGAATCTTTAATTTCATATTCTTCATTTGCTCCTTCCAAAAGAAGAGTTCCTTCAGACTCGGATAAAGAATACGACACCCCTTCTTTTAATGTTAATGTTGGATCAAGCGTGAAATAATCTCCTTGTAGACTAAATTCAATTTTTGACGTTTCTCCGATATGATTCACTAAACGAACACGAACCAATTCCTCAGCACCAGCTGAACTCGGAAATATAACTGTAAATAACAATGGTATAAAAACGATTAAATGTCTCATACTTGGTATGATTCCTTAGCGCAGGAGGTTTATGCACCTTAATTCATTAGAGCTATCCAATTTCTTTTCAAAAAGTAATAACAACTTTTTCATTCCATTGTAAAATCAACATTTTTTGGTTGTCCCACAGATGCTAACTAATTTGATAATATAGTACTAATGATACTTTTCATCGCTATAAAAACTGAACTTCAGCTTAGGAGGTTACATTATGCATGAGCGATTAATACAGATAATCCATTCTTATGTTCCGATTGGAATGGTTTTATGGTTATTTTCTTGGTTTATTCCCATATACGTAAATACGGAACGAATTATTTTATTCGCTGCTTTTGTCGTTGTTCCGTTAAGCTTATTTAGGATTATGGAAACAAGGAAAAGCAACATGCACCATCCCATTTTTTTAAAACTATTAATCTATCTCATTCCAGTTGGTGCCTTAACGTTAGCTGGTTCGTTTAGCATTTCACCAGGAATCATTTCCGGTTTACTTGCTATTCCATGGAGTGTGGTAACTTTTATCATTGCTATTTGGGGACTCACGCTTATAACAAAGGGTTCCTTAACGTTAGCAGACATGTCTAAGACAGTTGGTTTTATTTATATTAGTGTTGCTGGCATTTGGCTCATCGCTCATCAATTTTCCCTTCCACTGCTCGGTTTTCAAGGGGAAATCATGTTATTAACCGTCAATCATTTTCACTATGCTGGTTTCGTCGCACCAATTTTATTTGGATTTTTGCATGATTACCGAAAATCATTTCTTTCAAGTACCGTCGTTATCCTTGGTGTAGTGGCACCAATTCTAATTGCCCTTGGGATGACGTTTTCACCCTTAATAGAGTGGCTATCCGTTATTGTATTTGTCTTCGCTCTTATTTTGTATAGTAGCCTTGTCTTCATCTATGTAATTCCAAATGCAACAAGATGGACAAAAGGCTTACATATTATCTCAAGCGGAATTATCTGGATTACGATGGGGTTTGCGATTATTTATGGGCTTGGACAATGGACGGGTTCTTTGACTATTCCAATTTCTAAAATGATTCTGTTTCACGGGTATGGGAATGCTGTTATCTTTTCATTTTTAGGAGTATTAGCATGGCATTCGAGCCTAATGGATCAACAAACGGCAGGAATTCCTTTTAGTCGCATTCAAGGAACTGGAAAAATAGGATCAACATTTTTCCAAAAAAGAAATGTTCTCAATCAAACAGCCAACGGGCATCCAACAGGATTAATCGATCACTTACAAGATTATAAAAACAATGAATTCCGTCCTGATCAGTTCCATCCAGACATTATCGATTTTTATGAAAACACGCAAGATTATGATTTACTTCTAATTCCACACTGGAGTAAGGCGTTTCGATTACCAGCTAGACTATACAAGCTGATTAGCCATCAGCTCGAGCAAATGAACTTCCCGCTAGAAGCAGAAACAAGAGAACAACAAGTCTCGAGCATGATACTACCAATTCAAGATCAGCAAGATGGCAGAAAAAAAGTTCGTGCCTGGGTACGTACCTATAATCAAACAGGCAAGTCCATTTACGCAGCCCTTTATTCCACTCATGTTTCACGGAATATCCGTTATATGAATATCGCATTCCCGTTACCATTTTCACAGATGACGAGTATTCTTTATTTACAACATGCGGAACAAGATTCCTTACGACTAACTTCGTGGCTAACCGAACAAAAAGAGCAGGACCAAGGGGTGTATCTTGTCCTAAGACAAAAAGCGATTCGTCTCCCAATCAATGAAACAATAACCGTTTGGAAAGAGTTAAATTCACCAGCGGGAGCGATTGAAGCGAAGCATGATATGTGGCTATTCGGCAGCAAGTTTCTATCGTTGGATTATCACATTTATTTAAAAAACGAAGCCAGTAACTCGTGAAAAATCACGGTTACTGGCTCTTATATGTAACGTATTAAAAATCTTCACGGCCGCGATAACATCAATGCCATCGAAGTCCATATCACCTAAGTTTTTTCTCGATACTTTTTCATCCAAGAATAGACTAATAAACCAACCATTACTACCGTTTGTCCTAAGAAAACCACCGCATCCCAAAAGTAGGGATTGCCTACTGGGTGTAATAATTCAGGCAATGTTTGTGATAAAGCATATACTGACTGCGGCAAAAAGTAAAATAGAAATAAGGCAGTAGTAAATAGAAGACCACTAATATAGAAAAGCCCATACATGCGAATAACATTTGCTTCCCCTTCGAACTCTTCCGTTGCTGGATCTTTTTTTATAAAAGGTAACCATTTACTTAAATAAAGTTTGCCATTCTCCATTAGATTGTAACAGCCAGTTCTATTTTCAAACAAATAATATAAATCTGTTTTCATATAAAAACAGCATTGATAAATTAGTTTAATAAATAGATCAAGTACTACTACCCCTAGAATCGCTACAAGCACGCTATTTTCTGGAAACAATAAAACTATACTAAACGCGATAAACATCATCAGTTGGTCAAAACAGATACCAGCAAGATATAATACATTTCTTTGTTTTGGCGACAGTTTCCATGCAGGTGTTAAATCTGTCTCAAAAACGACTAATAATAACCTGTTTCCGACATCCATCTTGGCCGGAAGATCGTTTGACCGGACAGCCAAAATATGACCAAATTCATGAAACATAATTAATGCTAGAGAAATCCCCATAAAAGTTAACACGTTAAACATCATCGCATCAAATAAAAATAAATCTTGATATGCAGGTAATAATTGAGGGTTTATGATGATAAAAACAATGTTGATACAGATGATAGCCATATACATTTTAGTTGTTATTTTATTAAAAAAGAAACGACCTAATTTGGGTGATAACCAGTTGAAGCCTGTCGGTGACTGATTTTTCTTAGTAACTTGAATCGGTTCACCATCGATTTCTTTAATGAGTCCAAGTTCGAAAAGCTGTTGAGCAAACTCAATTAGATCTACATCCTCACCTGGATAAGATGATTTTAATTGAGTTTCAATTTGTTCTAAAGAGTTACCATCATTTATCAAATGAATCGCATCGATACAAATTTTAGGCATCTCAAAAAAGTTACCAGAGAGGTCATCTTCAACAATATAATGTTTTTTATCTTGGCGGATAGTTAGAGGAAATAAATTCAGTTGAGACTTTAGAGATAGATTCATAGTACACCCCAATTTTGCATAGTAAAAAAAGAGGATGCTAGCTTTGTAGCATCCTTGTGATATTATTAATAAGTTAACGGTTAAGCCAAGGACAAAACCAACATGTTACTTTAATTTTACTAAGTTTACGGACTCTCATCTCATTTCACCTCCCTTAAGGTTCATAAATTTTATTATCACTAAAATATTTCTTTTGGTAATCAACCCATGATGGATAAACTAGTTTAAAAGTCTCAACTAACTCAGGATCGAACTGAGTACCTTTTCCTTCAATAATGCGATTATAAGCTTCTTCCAAAGGTAACGCTGGTCGATAAGATCTAGAAGAAGTCATTGCATCAAATGCATCCGAAATCGCTGTAATTCTTGTTAAAAGTGGTGTATCTTCTCCCTTAAGCTTATCAGGATATCCATTACCATCCCAGCGTTCATGATGATGGCGGATAACATCAATATGGTCCTCGATTCCCTCGACTTCTTGAACTGCTTTAGCACCTACAGCTGGATGAGTTTTAATTACATCATATTCTTCGGCAGTTAATTTTCCTGGTTTAGTCAAAATTGAATCTGGAATATTCACCTTACCAATGTCATGTAATAAACATGCATAGTAAAAAGAATTCAACTCACTATTTTTAAAATTTTCAGTTGCTTTTGCTAACGAAATAGCGTAGAAAGCAACTCTCTCGCTATGACCTCTTGTATAAGGATCTTTCAGTTCTAATGTAGCGATAATTCCTTTAACGATACCTTCTAATTGTCTATCATAGGAACCCTTTACTGCTGTTACATAACCTAAAAAGCGATGAAGGAGAATATATGCTATCATTGCCAAAACAACTACGATAAGTAATGGTAACATAGCTGCAGGATCTTGAATGACTACCCCTACAATCACATACTTTAAAATTGTACCCAAGGATACTAGATAAAAAAATCTCGGATTCACAAATATAGGTGAGAACAATACGATAACTATTTCTATTATATTTCCTGTACCATAGGAGGCATCACTTCCCCAGTAGAGTAAAATATCATTAAGTATATTCATACATGTTAAAGTTACAAAATACAGATACTTAATTAACTCTGGTTTATTTTGTTTTATTAAATAATAAGAAATTGGCAAAAGACCAAACACTATTACATAAATTCCATAACCCAAACCGCCACTTTGAATACCTACTTCTGAATTAATAAAAAACATTGGTAATATATAATAATAAAAAAGATCATAAATAAAATAAATAGAATAAAATAACCATAAAAACCATTTAACTGTTCGTTGTTCTTCGTTTAATAAGGTAGAGGTGGTAGTTCTTTTCTGCATTTAAAACTCATCTCCAATTACTCTCTGTTTCTAGTATTCAATAATGATAGATTATTTTTTGCGATAATGACCCCTATCTTATTGTTCATAATCGCTATTATTCTATGCGACATACGTCGCATAGAATAATAACTAGTACTCTTAGTATAAATTAAAAAACGAAAACTGTAAATATTGGTAATAAAGGCAAGTATTATGATGAAATATAATAGGTCTTTAAAAAAGCTACTATTTTCTATTTCGACGTAAATTCGCACATTCCTGTATAAGTTTTAAAATAATTAGGTATTTGAGGTTTCGAGGTCATATTATTGTGCATATCCTATATCAAGCTGGCAAAGGGGGTATCATAAATGGTTAACATCAATCAATTAGATCCTGCTAGTTTAGCAACTATTGCAGCTATTGTGGCTGCACTGGTAACTGTTGTTGGTAATGCTTTTAAACTCCCCTCGGAGTACCGGTCTTTATTGGCGATAGGAGTTGCTTTTGTTTTAGTATTTTTACCACAAGGATTTCTAAATAAAGTATTGACTGCGTTAATTATTGGTTTAACAGCAAGCGGTGTCTATAGCCAAGTCAAACCATTGAAATTCTTAGAAAAGATCGAAAGGAAAAACAAAAAAAATAATAAACAAAATGAAATTTTGAATCTCTCTGAAAAAACTGGTCTAGTTGGTAAACAAAACACTGGTTCCAAATCAGATACAAAGAATAACAACAGTGATGGAATAAGTGCTAGGTAATCGTAAATTTCACTAATTTAAATATAGGCAAAAAAGCTAAGCTCGTAATGAAACAAATGAGCTTAGCTTTTTTTAGTTCTAAAATCTAGTAATTGCCTTAGGTAACAATGGGCGAATGGCCAACATATATTGTTGGTAGCTATAAAAAGGAGTTGGCCTTATGAACAATTACCCATTGTTTTATCAAAATCCTCCTGTCGAGGAGGTTACTAGTATAAACTACCCTCAAATCAGTCCAAAAGCAGTAATTGGAATGGATTCGATGATTATCGGAAACATTACTATTTCCGACGACGTGTTTGTCGGCTTTAAAAACCTTTTACGAGCCGATTCTGGGTATCCATATTATGTCGGTCCATATACAAATATACAAGACAACGTGCTAATGCACGTTCATCCAGGGAGAGAGCATGTCGAGGTTAGTGGACATAAATGGGGTGTGTTTCTAGAAGGAGAAATCAGCGTACTTCATCATGCCTGTGTCCATGGTCCTCTATATATTGGACGTAACACCTTTGTTGGCCAGCATGGCAATATTTACGATGCTGTGATTGGTCGAAATTGTGTCATTATGCACGGAGCCACAGTAACGAATGGTGTCAAAATTGACAATAACCGATTTGTTGCGCCTGGACAGTCGATATGGAAACAAGAAGATGCTGATAACCTTCCACCCGTACCAGAAAAGTTTAAGAACTTAAACCAAAATATAGTTGACCACTATTATCGACTCGGTAAGTCCTACCTAAATAATACGCCCTTAGCATACTCTTATCAGTAGCAAGGCTCACTAGTCAGATACCTTCCGACTATTTATGTCTATAGAAGGTATCTGGTATCTACACAAAAAAATTCTATTCTCGACTCGATTACCTGCCATATGTTTAACTCGAGAATTTTTTCAAGAAATACTTCTATCCTTCGCCTTTTCCCAATCGGAAAAATAATAAAGTGCATTTTTCATTAACTGGGGATGTGATTTCTTTACTTTCTTTTTAGTTAAATTACTATCCAATTTCTCCAACCGCCTGATTCCCTTTATTACTTCCTCCATACTCATATCTACTTCCATTAGATAACCTCCCAAATTTTCATCTATTTTTATCGTGACCATTAGGAGGTTATTTATTCAATGTTATGTTAAAAGTTAATAATTTCTGAAAATAATTGTAGCCTTATCTAAAAAGAGACTGAGCTTCTAGTTAGCTAATTTTATTGCTTTTATTTTTCTCTAAGTAGTCTACTATTCCCATTGCACAGATTTGTGCATCTAATTTTATGTGTTTATACACTTCATTGGTACGTTCAATTCCCTTTTCATCTAAAAACTCAGATATCATAATAAGTAAATTTGTTGATATAGCATCTGTCTTAGTTTTGATCGAGGCATCCACTTTTTCAGCCATTACTTGTTCACCAACCTCAACAAACTTCGGTAGCCAGTATCTTATTTGCTGATAAATAGATGTAGGATGTTGCGATTTTCCATAATGTCCAAAATAAATCTGACCGACATTTAATTGTTCAATTCGTTCCAGTGACTTTAGCATCGCACTCGGGTCGAATTGATTCGGCGACGTAGATGGCAAAACAAATTCAAATCCATGAGCTATTGTATGTGGATAAAAAACTCCAATTGTATCTCCTGTAAAAATACCATTGCTGTATGAATCATGAATGGAGAAATGATGTTTGGCATGTCCTGGTGTATCAAAAAATGTAAGCGTGCGGTTTTCACCTATTTTCAATGTTTCTCCGTCTTCTTTTGATATTAATCTGTCTTCAGGTATCGCCAAAATTGGATCGAATAATTCATCAAATGTATCACCATAAACAGCCCTTGCCCCTTGGATTAAATTGGTTGGATTTCCAAGATGACGTTTGCCTCTTGGATGAACAATAACCGTCGCATTCGGACATTTTTCAAGTAGAAGTCCAGCTCCACCTGCGTGATCAAGGTGGATGTGGGTAACGATAATATACTTTATTTCCTTCGTATCGATGTTCAACCTGTCTAATCCCTCAAGTAAATAAGGAATAGATGGACTTGCGCTCGTTTCAATTATTGTTAATTCGTCTTCATGCAAAATATAGGAACCAGTTCTTTTTTCTAAACCTAAATCAAACAGTTCTATGAACGAAACATTTCCCCCTAAATCTGCTAGCTGTGACATAAAACCACCTCTTTTTCTTTTCTACTATTTTAACAATAACACTGGTTATTTCACATCACTATAACAAAAAATAATATTCTTAAGGATATCATCACCGGAACTTTCTTTTCCATTTAATAAAAAGTGGAAAAGAAAGTTTTACAGTATATTAATCAGTAGTTATATAAAAACTATAACTATTCCTAAGTCAAAACCTGGTTAGGAGTTATTTTTCTAACAAAAATAAAGGATGATGATTGGTTATGAAACGAATGACTTCAGCCTTAACTTTGGGTGCCGCTGGTGCGGCTATTTATGGTATTAGAAAAGGTGTGCAAAATGGTACCTTTGAACGATTACCAAAAACAATAAATAATGCTCTAAATAGTTCGCAGGTTAAACAGGTTACACATACCTTGCAAAAAATGAGAAATAGAAAAAAACCAAATGAACAACCTGTTCAAACTGTGGCTCAACAGGAAGCGAAAAATAACAATGCCCATTTTGAACAATGGTAAATGGTCAAAAACGTAGGCCCTGATCTGAGAGAGTTTTCCAAGTGGGTCTAACCTTGCCACTAAATTATCTACAGAAAACTAGTTTTATAATTTAAACCATCAAAAAATAAGCCGGATTGTTTAATATCCGGCTTTCTACTTGTAGTTATGGTTCTCAAGGGGCACTGCCAAAAGTAACTTGAAAACTTTAGTATTCTTAAGCTAATTTATTTTCTCATTCCATTAAATCATTTACTGAAACACTCTGTTTAGTTTCTGGATTATCAAGCGGATGAACAGTTGCGTTATTCGTTTGTTGGTCGACGTGTTCAATATAAACCTTGCCACCGTTATGAGTTACATTTGCCATTGTTGGCGAAGAAGCAATTTCTTGTGCTCGTTTTGCATTCATAGTCATGACCTCCTTTATTTCATCAGTATTTTTCACTTTAAAAGCGGTAAATATACTACAAGTTTAGATATCTAATAAGTTTTTTTCTTACTTAACTTAGTTTAAAGCTATAAGATTAAAATGGACCCTAGTGGTTTTCTCTTCATTCAACTCTCCTTTTTCTTTGTTATCTCAAAAATCGCTAGAATTATAAATCAAATTTAAAACTGAATAATTAGTTTCTACTAAATTAAAATTAGCAGTACAAATGAAACTTTAAGACCTCTTTCTCGTATAAGTAACAGAGAGGAGTAATCACAAATGAAAAAATACCTAGCTCTATCACTTATAAGTATCATCTATCTGGTACTATTACCAACTCAAGTATTAGCAGTTGATTTTGAAATTAAAAACACACAAATTGATGCCTATTTACAAGAAAATGGTGATGTTGAGGTAATCGAACAACACACCTATTTATTTGATGGAGATTTTAACGGAATCACCCGCTCTCTGATAGCAAAAAAAAATACAACGATTGACAATGTTGAAGCGTCCGAAAATAATAACCCACTTGAAATAGAACAAGACGAAGAATTATATAAAATTTTCCGAAGTGGATCTGATGAGCAAATAACTGTTGATCTTTCCTATACCATAAAAAATGGTGTAGAAGTCTATTCAGATCTCGGACAGTTTTATTGGCCTTTTTTTGATAGTAGCAATGAATCTACTTATAAAAATATGGATATTTTCGTTCACCCTCCAAGTCCAACAGAAGACGTACTAGCTGTTGGATACGATCAAGCACAAGCTACCGCTCAAGCGCAAACGGACGGAATTGTTCAATTCGCAATGGGTGAAGTAGATAGTGAAGAAAACGGGAATATTCGAGTCGCTTATGATGCTCAATTATTTCCTGGCGCAGCAGTAACAAACGATACATTAATCTCCGAAGATATACTGGCAGATATAAGCGCAGTCGAGGAAAAAATAGCTGCTTTTGAAAATAGAAAGGATATTTTGAGCAACCTTGCACCATATATTGTTGGTGGTTTAACCATTTACCTTTTATCACTCCTTATTGCTGCCTGGAGAAATAGACGCATGACTTTATGGGAAGTAGAACGGAACTCCTTACAAAATTCCCTGCTCCCGAAAGAGGAAATGAGTTTACCAGCAATTATTTTTCACCTGCGAGGCGGCATCATTCAAAATGGAGAGATACTGTCTGCATCGTTAATGAATTTAGTAAGAAAAGGATTTGTTGAACGAAAAGGTGAAAATGAATTTACTGTCGTCAACAGCAATACAAGCCATGAACATGAAGGTTTACTAGTAAACTGGTTATTTTACAAAATTGGTAGCGATGGGACCTTCTCCATCTCAGATCTTGAGAAGTATATGGAAAATGAAAAAAATCAAACAACATACTATAATGACTTTACTGGTTGGATCAAAGCCCTGAAGGAAGAACCCAAACAGCACAAACTATTTGAAATGAAAAAGACTTTACGTTGGACGACAGCAATCATAGGCATCCTACTTATCCCAGTTATTGTCCTCTTTGGTATTCATGAACTTCTGATGTGGATGTCATTTTCCATTCTCCTTAGTCTAGGGTTGGTTTTGTTTGCGAGCTTCTACCAGCCAAGAACAATAAAAGGAGCAAGAATTAAGCAGCAATGGAAGAGATTTAGTTCAAATTATGAGAATATCAATCAAGACCAATGGAATGATTGGATAAGTGATCAACAGATGCAATCACTTATTTATGGATTAGGTACCAATAATAAAACGATAATTGCAAAAAACAAAAAACTCGTAAATGGCCTTTCTGAATCTACTGTTGGATTAGGTTCTTCGTCAAATGACATGGTTATGTTTATGCTAATCGCAGGTACCGTAAGTCACCAATTCAATCAAGCAGATCAAACAGTATCTGCAGCAACAGGTGGAACAACTGCCGGTGGCGGAACCGGTGTTGGTGGCGGCGGTGGCGGATCTGGCGCCTTTTAAATTGGATTACCTTGATATTTTTGGAGCTAGATGACTCCGGCTAATATGGGCGTTTTTTGCGTAAGTGTTAAGAAGAAATCTATTATCTGTCTACTATAAAAAGGTAGTGTTACTACAGTCAAGTACGGAACTTGACTGTTTTTTTTTACCATTTACACAAACAAACGTTCGTATTATAATTAAAAATAAAAAAAGGTGATTACTATGGATGAACATATGGAAAATACACTTTATGCCTACATCGTTTTGCCATACGTGCTAAAGATATTCCAAAAAGACATGAAAATCTTTGAAAATGGTCCATTCAATCTGAAAATACCTTACTTGGATAAACTTGATACTGCTATTGAATCTGCACAAGACGACTTGAATGTTGTTAAACAAACCATTTTCAAACAATACCATATGAAAATAAGATATCTAGGTAAGAAAGACAACATCATCCGCTTTGACTGGCAAACTCAAACTGATTCAGGAGACGTATTATTTACACCTGATCAACTCTATGAACTGACTAAAGACATGATGGGTCTTTATTTATATGGTATGTTAGCTAAAGAAGTTATTCCATCTAACAGAGGCTGGTTTTAATCCAACCAACCTCTGCTACTCTTTATAATACTGTTTGATTACTCCTTTCCCTCACTCCATTTTAGCACCCTGCACATTTCTAGATTCTCCAGCTAAACATCTTACCTAATCGTGTTATAAGGTATAATTTCACTCCTTTTGGGCATTAATCGTACTAGTGAATTTATTTTATTAAAGGATGATTTAGTTTGACTAAAGGCGATAAAAATCTATTTATAGCATCTTTTATTCTAGGATTGGGCTTATTAGGTGCAATCGATGGGATTGTTTTTCATCAGTTGCTGCAATGGCATCACATGGTACTTAGTCCTAATATTCGGCTTGAAATTATTACAGATGGGTTATTTACTGCGGCATTTTCAGCCTTGCTAATTTGGGGTGGAATTAAAATTTTCCAGGATGCTCGCGATGACGAGCTTGGGTATAGTTGGAGACTTTTTTTTAGTGGTATGTTTATAGGTGGTGGCGTTTTTAATCTTGTAGAAGGAATTATTGATCATCACATATTACAGGTACATCGTGTGAGACCGACAGCTGAAAATCCTTTACTGTATGACTTAACCTTTTTAGCATCTGGAGTTTTACTTGTTGTTATAGGTCTATTAATAAAGCGTAAGTATAAAAGTGTGTAATCTAATAGTCAAATATAAATCAAAGAGGTTTAAAAATGAAAAAGATAAAGAGTTTTTTTGTTTTTTTAATACTATTTTTAGCATTATTCTTATATTTTATAAATCAGAACCCACATTCTCATTCAGCCAATAGTGAAAATACTCATGATCATATTATCATTCCAGAATCCTATCCAATACCATCTATAAAGGTTTTAGTTACCCAAGATCATTCAGATACCTGGCTACTGAAAATAAAAACAAACAACTTTCAATTTGCTCCCGAAAAAGTTGGTGTCAACCTTCCAAGTTATAATGAAGGCCATGCTCATTTATACATAAATGAGAAAAAAATAAATCGATTATATGGGAAGTATTATAACCTAGGCACGCTAAAAGAAGGACAAAATAAGATAAAAGTTTCACTTCATTCTAATAACCATGGAGCACTAGTACATAGTGGAGAGAAGATTGAAGATAGTACAACTATTGATAATTAAACAATTCCACTTCTAAGCAAAAATTCTACTAGTAATACTAGTAGAATTTTGCAAACGAACCTGATACTTCCCCCAACACATTATGGAAAATCCCCCTACTATCCACCCAAGATATTGACATAATTCTAAAAGTGATGTAAATTAACTAATGGTCGAACATTATTATTTAAATTTAAATTATTATTCGTGTTTAGGGGTGTAATTATGGAAAATGCATTTGATTACGAAGATATTCAATTGATTCCAGCAAAATGTGTAGTAAATAGTCGTTCTGAGTGTGATACAACTGTAACCTTAGGAGGACATTCATTTAAATTACCTGTGGTACCTGCAAATATGCAAACAATTATAGACGAAAAAATCGCAATATATTTAGCTGAAAATGGTTACTTCTATGTGATGCATCGATTTGAACCAGACAAGCGAATCGCTTTTATTAAAGATATGAATTTACGTAGCTTAATCACATCAATTAGTGTGGGTGTCAAAGAAGATGAATATAGATTCATCGAACAAGTAGCTAGTCAACAGCTTTCACCAGACTACATTACGATTGATATTGCACATGGTCATTCCGATGCAGTAATCGAAATGATTAAACATATTAAAAAACACTTACCAGAGAGTTTTGTTATCGCTGGAAATGTCGGAACACCTGAAGCAGTTAGAGAATTAGAGCATGCTGGTGCAGATGCGACAAAAGTAGGGATTGGACCAGGAAAGGTCTGTATTACCAAAATCAAAACCGGATTTGGTACTGGCGGTTGGCAATTAGCTGCACTGCGTTGGTGTGCAAAGGCAGCAAGTAAGCCAATTATCGCTGACGGAGGTATTCGTACGCATGGAGATATAGCTAAATCAGTTAGATTTGGTGCATCCATGGTCATGATTGGTTCATTGTTTGCTGGACATGAAGAATCTCCAGGTAAAACATTTGAAGAAAATGGCAAGCTTTATAAAGAATACTTTGGCTCAGCTTCGGAATTTCAAAAAGGTGAAAAGAAAAATGTTGAAGGAAAGAAAATGTATGTCGAGCACAAAGGCGCCCTGCAAGATACGCTAACAGAAATGGAGCAAGATCTTCAATCTGCTATCTCCTATGCAGGTGGAAACAAATTGGAAGCAATCCGCACAGTAGATTATGCCAAAGTTAAAAATTCAATCTTCAACGGTGATAAAGTATATTAAAAAATTCAAATAAATTTAATATAAACAGCCTTAGGTAAATACCTAAGGCTGTTGTTTCTTTTATCTTCACTAAAATTCAGAACGTATTTTAGCTTATCTTACTTTATTCAGCCAGTCCCTCGTTATGTAAAGTATCTACCAGACTGTTTAATGCTTCGTCTTCGTCATCGCCTTTAACATTGATTTTGAAAGTTGCGCCGTGTTCAATTGCTAGAGACATAACTCCCATAATCGATTTTAAATTCGCCACTTTACTGCCGAATTCCAACAAGATTTCTGATTTAAATTTGTTCGCTTGCTGTATTAATATTGTTGCGGGTCGTGCGTGGATTCCTAATGGATCAATAACCGTAAATGTTTTTTCTGCCATGTTTAACTTAACTCCTCTATAGATGTTTTCCTATTTATTATACCTAAAAAAGCTAGAATCCCTAAATTATTTGTCTGCTATCTTTAAAGAAAAGTGGTTAATTGTGTGAGTACAGGTAAAGAAATTAGTAACACTTATTACCTTCTTTCCCCAAATCAAACATGGTTAATCATTAAACTTTATTTTCAAGCAACATTAGTAGCAGAAAAATTATACATACAAAGTCAATTTCATAATTACAATATCAAGCCATATCCCAACAACATATAGGTAGTTGTTGGGATATGGCGGTAAATAGGTATTATGAAATTGATTCATCCAGCATGAGCTATGATCTGATTTAATCAACACTGTCTATGAAAAATTTATAATTATTTCTTTCTTTTTTCGCTATGTACAATGCTTTATCAGCCCTTTGAATGAGACTTTTAGAGGAAACACCATCTTTTGGAAAAAGAGATATACCAAAACTTGACGTTATGTAAAATTCGTCACCATTAATTATATAAGGTTGCTGCAAGGCAAAGTGCAATCGATCAGCTATATCAATAACGCTTTTTTTATTAACAATGTTATCAAGCAACACGAGAAACTCATCGCCTCCGATTCGACAAAGCTCATCATCTTCACGGACATTTTCTTCCAGTCTTTTCGAAAACTCAACTAGAAGCTCATCACCAATCTCATGTCCTGACGAGTCATTAATTTCCTTAAACTTATCAATATCCAAATACATAACAGCGAGCATTCGTTCTTGTTGCATTTCTTTTGGGATAGACTTTTCAATAATATCAGCGAATGCTCTTCTATTTTTCAAGCCTGTCAAAGGGTCATGAAATGCCATATATTCTAATTGTTCCTCATGTCTAATTCGTTCTGACACATCTCTAAAAATCGCTTGAACAGCATGCTCACCATTATATTCAATCGGAGCGGCAGTGACTTCTGCGTAAATAGTTTCCCCATCCGATCGGATCATTCTTTCTAAGACAGGATTAACTACATAGTTATTCAATTCACTACCTCTCTCAATTTCATCGAAAACTTCTTTAACCCTAGTTCTTTCCTCAGGGTGAATAAAATCCCAAATTGAAATGTCTACCTGTTCATCTACTTCTTTGATTCCTAATAATTCAGTTCCAGCCTTATTTGTGTAAACAATTTGCTCGTCTTTAAGAATTATAATAGCTTCTGGGGATAATTCCACAATTTTTCGATAGCGCTTTTCACTCTCTTCCAATTTTCGCTGTATTATCCTCATATTTGAAACATCTCTATAGGTAGCAACTGCCAAAACATGTCCTTGATTAATTGGTTTGTAGGACGCTAAGATATCAAGTAACTGTCCATCCTTTGTCAGCCTTTGCACCTCGAGGTTGGTTACAATTTCATTCTTTCGCATTCTGTCAAGTAAAGGTTTTTGACCTGCTATTTCATGGGTAGGATAAATAGGTGGAATTGGTACACCAATTATTTCTTTTTCACTAAAGCCAAAGACCTTTTCAAAACTCGGATTATAGACTAAAACAGTTCCATCTTGAGCAAGTAAAAAAATAGCATCTGAAGTATTTTCCCAAACCAATTCTAATTGATTTTTCACATCAATCAGTTCTTTCTCCATTGCGCTCTTCTTTGTTATATCTTGGGCAATTCCATAAACGCCCTCTAACTCGCCATCAATAATGATAGGAATGTTTTGAATATCCAAAAGGATGCTATCACCTTTACGATTATTGATCAAAATTTCAAATTGTTTAATTTTACCAGTTAAAACATCTCTGAAATTAGATAATGCTTTCTCTAGATGTTCCTCAACTACTAAAGGCGTAAATGATTGTCCAATAAGCTCAATCTTAGTGTAACCTGAAATCTGAGTTACCTTGTCATTTATGTTAATAAAGTTCCCATCCAAATCAAATTCAAAGACAGCGTCACTATTGTGATCGACTAATGATTCAAGTCGTTTTTTACTTCGATCTGCTTGCTCTTTTGCTTCATTAAGTTCTCTCTCATGACGTTTCCTATCGGTAATATCACGTACAATACCTAAAACATACTGACATTTGCCATTCCTTGCAATGATCGGATTAAGGGCAGTTTCACCCATCACTGCACCATCAGAACCTTCGATTGTTTCTTCAAATTTTAATGGTTTTTTTGTGGCAATAACTTGTTGGTATCTACTATTTAAACGGGATGCAAGTTCACATGATACAACGTCCTCTATTCGGCTTCCTAAGATACTGTCACTAGTAGCCAATACTTGCAGTGCTGCTTCATTCAAATAGGCATACCGAAACGAGGCAGCATCAGCCTTCATTAGAAACACATAATCTTCTATCGAATCGAACATGCTCACAACAACATCAATATCATGTCCTTCTTTATTCATAAAACGCTTCATAGCTGCCCCTCTTTTCAATAAATTATCCGATTATACGTTGATTCTATTTTACTACCAATGTAAAATTTTAACAACTTGTTACTGCATATAAGACTACAATTTAAGGAAAATCATACATATTTTCAGGTACTAAATACCTATTTACTTATTCTAATTTTCAAAAAAAAGATAGAACTACATCTAAAGTAGTGATAAACTTAAAATTATAAAATAAAATACAAATACTGTAAAAATTTATAATGTAGGTGACTATTGTGCATAAATACAATTTAAGACAAATTCCTGTCATTGTATGGGTATTGGCAGCTTTGATTTTAGGGCTTTCATTATATTTCGAACTGAACTTCCCAAATCGAAATTCAAATGTATTTTGGATTTTAAATTTAGTTTCTGTATCACTATTTTCTTATTATATGGGACTCTTGGGTGGATTTTTTTCCTACTATTAATTTTAATCGTCCGTATTGGATCAGCTTTCCAGACTCATTCTGTCTTAACTGGACGGCAACTAACATTCTCTATCTTAGTCAGTTTCATTTTACTTGTCACTTCCATTTCAATAGGATACATGGCAGGAAAGCTTAGATCTAATGTTGCCAAAATGAGAGAAATATTTAATAATAACGACATAACTTTTTGGTCAAGAGATAGTAGAACAGGAAAAGTAACTGTTTCTGAGGGAAATGCCAAAATATACGGGGTATCTAGAGAAGAATTTGAGAAGAGCCCTAACCTCTGGTTTGATTCTATCCATCATGAAGATAAATCAATTCTATTAGACTCTCTGAAGAAACAGGAATCAGGAAAGCGAACAAAAGTTGTTTATCGTATCTTTCGTTCCGATGGACAGTTACGCTGGGTAGAAGACCGTGGTACTCCAACCTTCAATAAGAAAGGAGAGATCACAACGGTAGATGGGGTCCTCTTTGATGTAACGAATCAAAAGAAAACAGAAAAACACATGCATAAAATGGCCTATCATGATTCGTTAACCGAGTTACCTAACAGAAACTGGTTTCAAAGCTACTTAGCTTCAACCATTTTATCTGCGAAAAAACATAACGGATCCATCGCAATCATGTTTATTGACTACGATAATTTTAAAAAAGTAAATGATACGCTTGGTCATAATGCAGGCGATATACTCTTAAAACAAATGGCTATTCGGCTTCAATCATGTGTAAGAAAAGATGACATTGTTTCGAGACAAGGTGGTGATGAATTTTTAATCATGCTTGAAAATACGAGTGCCGAAGAGGTAGAAGAGATTGCGGCACGGATCATTTCAACGATGAACCATCCTTATAAAGTGAAGGGAAACGAAGTGTTTTCTACTCCAAGTATAGGAATCAGCTTCTATCCTGAAGGTGGTAACACGGCAGAAGCTTTAATTGAAAGAGCTGACTTTGCAATGTACCTAGCAAAAGAGCGTGGTAAAAATAATTACCAGTTCTACAATGAAGAATTAAATCAAAAAATGAAACGAAAATTAATGTTAGAGGTTCGACTGCACAAGGCAGTTGAACACCAAGAGTTATCCGTTCACTACCAACCACAGATTAATTTAACAACCGGAAATTTAGCTGGAGCAGAAGCCCTACTCCGTTGGAAGTGCGATTTAGGTATAATAGGTCCAGGTGAATTTATACCGATTGCTGAAGAGACTGGTTTAATTATTCCAATTGGGGAATGGGTTTTGACAGAGGCTTGTCGGCAAACATCGCAATTTAGACAAAACGGAATTGACTCTTTTCCTGTATCAGTTAATATATCTTCTAAACAACTTATGCATCCTCATTTCATCGGTCGTCTCGAGAATATCCTTAATGAGGAGCAAGCAGATCCGAGCTTATTGACTCTAGAAATCACTGAATCTTCCCTACTATTTTACGAGGATGCCAAGCATAATATTTCCAAGTTGCGAAAGTTGGGTGTAGGTATCTCCATCGATGACTTTGGTGTAGGTTATTCGTCTTTGAGTATGATTAAGAATATTGAAATGGATGAATTGAAAATCGACCAATCATTCCTAATTGATGCTTTGGAAAGTAAAAGAATTAGCTCACTACTAGAGACCATTATTTTAATTGGTAAAAACCTAGAAGCAAAAGTGGTCGTGGAGGGGATTGAAACCGCTCAACAGCTAGAATTACTAATGAAACATAATGTGTTTGGACAAGGATACTTTTATAGTAGGCCATTACCTGCTGATGAATTTGAAAAATGGTACCATCGTTTCTATACAAAAGCGAAGATTAATTAGCATCTTCGCTTTTGATATTGTGCGCCCGGCATGGGCTATAACTTGGTGGTGAAAGTCCACTACAGGCTTGGCAGTAGGAACTGTTAGCCAATGGCAAGGGTGTCTATCGTGAGATAGAATCTGAAGGAAGCCGGAGGCAAAATC
>NZ_JAIZAP010000028.1 GCF_020404745.1 Aquibacillus saliphilus | reverse complement strand
TTAAAGACTTCGAACGATTGAAAAAGAAAATATTGTGGCGACAAGAAGTTAGAAGGGCTTTAGCTTTAGTTTAAAAGAAAAAGAGATGGTGGAGTGAAAATCACACCACCACATTTGACAGAGAACCCTAAATTTTGAACCTAAGCTGCTGTAAGAATGGAGAAATCAGATGTGTTATTTTAGATACGCATGTATCAATAGTTATCTAAAAAAAGGAATTCTATAATTTATCTATAATTAGTATAGTGAACGAGTCAATTTCATAAGTACAATATCAAGCCATATCCTAACAACATATAGTTGGAAAAGGTTTAATCCTTGATGGTGTTAAATAGGTGGTATGAATTGGTTGGAACTGTCAAATGATGCGGTAGTACTAAAAAAAGACATTTGAACTAAAGTGCGATAAAATGGAGATAATGAGAGAAGCGAAAGGGATGTGAGGTTATGAATCAAAAGATACTAGTTGTTGATGATGAGAAACCGATTGCAGATATACTTAAATTCAACCTTGAAAAAGAAGGCTATCAAGTTATTTGTGCATATGATGGAGACGAGGCAGTTCGATTAACTGACCAAGAAAACCCCGACCTCCTCTTGTTAGATATTATGCTACCAAATAGAGATGGAAATGAAGTTTGTCGTGAAGTTCGCAAAAATCACAATATGCCGATTATCATGCTAACGGCAAAAGATTCTGAAATAGATAAAGTGTTGGGATTAGAACTTGGAGCAGATGATTATGTTACTAAACCATTTAGTAATCGTGAGGTAATTGCTCGTGTGAAAGCTAATCTAAGGAGACAACAACACGTACCTGAAGACAATACAAGAGTAAATAAGGATATAAAAATAGGAAGTCTTGCTATTCATCCTGATGCCTATACGGTAACTAGAGATGGCAAGCAAATAGAATTAACACATAGAGAATTTGAATTGTTACATTACTTGGCTCGTCATATTGGACAAGTAATGACCCGTGAACACTTACTCGAAACCGTTTGGGGATATGACTACTTTGGAGATGTCCGGACTGTTGATGTGACTGTTCGAAGGTTAAGAGAGAAAATTGAGGAAAATCCAAGTAACCCACTGTGGATTGTAACAAGAAGAGGTGTTGGTTATTATCTACGGAATCCCGACCAGGAGTAATTGTTTATGAAGAAAGTTAGCTTTTTTCAGTCAATTCGTATTAAATTTATTGTTATCTTAATCCTGCTATTATTGCTTGCTATCCAAGTAATAGGAGCTTATTTTGCTGAACGATTAGAAGTAAGTTTAGAAGAAAGCTTTACTACGAATGTCGAGCAAAGGCTTCAGGACTTAACTTATTATTTAGAGAAAACCTTTAATAAGGAACGTCCTGAAGATAGTGAGGGACCTACGTTACAACAAGAAGTCAGAGAAACGCTTAGACTCTACGATAGTGAACTATATTCAGATCTACAAGTGATCGATACTCAATCACGTGTTATTGGCGCTAACAACCAATATGATCGGATTGGTAAAAGAATTACTGGTGAAGTAGGCGTTACACGTGCATTGTTATTTGGTCGTGACAAAACGGCTACCGAACTTGATGCATATGGTAAACGAATGCTTGTTAGAATTATACCGCTATATGATGAGGATGAAGACGAAGTCGTAGGTGTAGTCTATTTAAAGGCCTCAATGGAAGAGGTCTATTCACAGTTGCAAAGCATTAATACCATATTCTTAAATGGAACTATCCTAGCGATTGTTGTATCTGCTTTACTCGGCGTATTAGTAGCAAGAACAATCACCAAACCAATTACTGAAATGAGAAGACAAGCTATCATTATGTCGACAGGAGACTTCTCTCAAAAAGTAAATGTGTATGGTAGTGATGAAATAGGTCAATTAGCAATTACATTTAACGAAATGAATGAAAAATTAAAACAGGCTCATTTAACAACAGAAGGTGAGCGAAGGAAACTAAGTTCTGTTCTGTCCAATATGTCTGATGGAGTTATTGCAACAGATAACACTGGAAATATAACATTAATGAATCAATCTGCAGCTGATTTAATAGGTAGAACCGTCGAGGAAGTAAAAGGCCTGCCTTTAATAGAAGTTTTGCAACTTGATGAAAAAGTAGTTGATTTAGTCGAATCACAAGAAACAGGTTCCATCATTATTGACTTAAGTGATGATGACCAATTTTTCTTAATTAAAGCCAATTTTTCTGTTGTTCAAGATGAAGCTGATAGATTTACCGGTTTTATAACTGTAATAAGTGATGTCACGGAGCAAGAGAAAGTAGAAAGAGAACGTCGGGAGTTTGTTTCTAATGTGTCACATGAACTAAGAACACCACTAACAACCATGCGTAGCTATTTAGAAGCATTAACAGATGGAGCTTGGCAGGACAAAGAAATTGCACCACAGTTTTTGTCAGTTACTCAAAATGAGACAGAACGAATGATTCGTCTTGTTAACGATTTACTTCAATTATCTAAAATGGATCATAAAGAACAAACACTTTATAAGGAACGCGTCAATATTACAACGTTCTTTCACCATATTATTGATCGTTTTGAAATGAACAAATCGGAAGACATTATTTTAGATAGGAAATTACCGAAAGAAAATGTGTTTATTTGGGTAGATAAAGATAAAATCACTCAAGTAGTCGATAACATTATCTCAAATGCGATAAAATACTCACCTGAAGGTGGAACTATTAAATTTAAGGCAGTAAAAGATAAACAAAAAATAGTAGTTAGTATTACAGACCAAGGAGTAGGAATTGCTAGAGAAAAAGTTGATAAAATATTTGATCGTTTTTACCGAGCTGATAAAGCAAGGTCAAGAGATATCGGTGGAACCGGTTTAGGCCTTGCGATAGCAAAAGAAATGATTGCGGCTCACCATGGACGGATTTGGGCTGAAAGCAAAGAAGGTAAAGGGACAACGGTGCTCTTTACACTTCCGCTGATAAAGAAGAAGCGGGGGAATCAATCATGAATTTAGAAACAATTAAATCATTTATTTTAGTATTTTTAATCTTTTTAAGCCTAATGTTAACACTTGCGATATGGAATTATCAGCCGAGTTACGATAATGCCACAAACGAACGAAGTCCAATTGATGCAACGATTGAAGATGGAATAGAAGAAACGAAGAAAAGCATTATCAAACCGTCGCAAATTGTATTTCATGAAGCTGGAAATCATTATGGTTTGGCTCAAGTTAACAAAGAAGAGGATCTCTACGCTGTAATGCAAGAATGGTCGTTATATGATTTCGAGCCTATTTCAGAGGAAGAAGATGAAACTACTAGTGAAAATGAAGTAGAAGTTATGTTCCCAACCGAAATTCCAGCAGAATTAATTCGAGATATTTTCACTGTAGGCGAGGATGAAATTATTTCTGGTAGAGTTTTTGATCGAATGAAAATTATTTTGGATGAAAATCAAACTGATAGTCAACTAATTTTTATTCAGTCTAGAAGTAATACGAAATTCAGTGCCAACATTCAAAATATTGCTGAGGTTAGACAAGATTTCGTTGATTATAAAGACAACAATGAGTTGGTGGATTTGCTTGTTTTTGAAGGTAACAATCCTATCTATTTACCCGACCAAATGGAAACGAACCGAATATCCTTTACTGCGAAATCTATTTCTAAACCAACGCTAAGGAATATATTATGGAACAATCCTTCCTCAGTACGAAGTTCTGAAATAGTCAATGGGGAAGAGAAGTTCACAGATGGGCAAAGTGAAATGGTTGTCTATGGAAACTATATGGAATATATTAATCCTACTTCTTCCGAAAATCGGATTATTGAAGGAAGGCAATTAGTAAACCAAACGCTTGAATTTGTTAATGATCACAAAGGATGGACAACTGATGTCAAAGATGATTATGTTCTTCATGACTTAAATGTTCAATCAAAGACAGCTAAATACCGCCTAACCTATGATGGAATACCTATATTTGAAAGTGACCGTCTATCTACCATTTCGGTAACCTTGCGCAATCAAAGCGTGTATCAATACAATCGTCCGCTTATTCAACTTGGTATTATATTAGAGGGTCAAAAAGTAGATGATTTGCAATCAGGACAACAAGTAATCGCTTATTTAGAAAGAAGTAAAAAGTATGAACGCCGTTTTATTGAAGAGATAAAGTTGGGTTATGAGATTGAGGAATCAGGGATACAATATGCATTTACGTTAAGCCCAAAATGGTTTATCAAGATTAACAATAGCTGGGAGCAGCTTGACTTCGAGGATGCTGAAATCAGTATGGGAGGCGGTAATAATGCAATGGGGTCAAGTTAAAACATTATTTATCTTATGCTTCCTTGTACTTGATATTTTCTTAATTCAACAGTTCAACAATAATAGGGAGGTAGAACTGCCCTCTATTCCACAAGAGTCTTCAAAAGAAGAGACATTGAAAGCGGATATAGAAGGATTAGATGATTTACCAGAGGAAATTGACCAAGAATCAAATTTATATGCTAGCAGAAAAACGTACACGGAGGACGAGATTGAATCAATCAATGGTTTAAATGACCAACAAGTTGCAGTAATCGATGGCAATTTGATCTTGTCTCAATTTGAAGAACCAATACCAATCAATATGGATGGTAACTATGCAGAAACATTACAATCCAGTGTATTATTTAGTGATAACTTTGTGTTTTGGGGAAAAAATGAACCGTCTAATACACTTATTTTCTTTCAGAAAAACAATGATCGACCAATTTATTTTAACCAGGGTGGTTTATTGTTAATTGTATTGGACGAAGAAGGTCGAATGGTTCAGTACAGTCAAACGATGTTAGAAGAAGAAGAAGAAGAAAGAGAAAGAGAAACCTATGACTTGATTGAAGCTATCGATGCAGTTTCAAGTCTTTACTATAATACAAGTGAGCTGTCTTCAGGAGAAAAAGTTACTGGTAGTCTTGGCTATCACAATTTAATACCATTACCTAATGGGGTGCAGGTTTTAGCACCAACGTGGAGGATTACAGTCAATAGTCAACGGAACTACTTTGTGAATGCAATCGAAATGCATACCTACTTTCGAGATGATAATGATTTTCTTATTGAAACGATAAATGATACGTTGGGGAAAATAGGTAATCTTGATAATGAAAGTGAGTTATTAAAAGAGATAGTTTCAAATTATACAGAAATAATAGAAACAACAATTTGGAGTGGGGAAGAATGACATTAAGTTTTAGTGTACTTGCATCAGGAAGTTCCGGAAATGCTTTTTATATTGCAACAGAAACGGAACGTATCTTAGTTGATGCAGGTTTAAGCGGGAAAGAAATAGAACGTCTATTTGCAGAAGTACAAATTAATCCAGCATCGCTTACCAAAATCCTTGTGACTCACGAGCATAGTGACCACATCAAGGGACTAGGTATCATAGCAAGGAAGTACCGTTTACCAATTTATGCTAATCAAAAGACCTGGAAAGCAATGGAAGGTTCAATCGGAAAGCTAGAGTTAGACCAAAAATTCTTATTTAATACAGAGGAAACAAAATCATTTGGCGATTTAGATGTAGAAACGTTTGGCGTATCCCATGATGCCGCTGAACCAATGTTTTATACATTTCACCATCAAGGTAAGAAAGTATCATTAGTAACTGATCTTGGGTACGTATCTGAACGGATAAAAAAGACTGTGGAAAATTCAGATGCACTTATTTTTGAATCTAATCATGACGTTTCTATGTTACGAATGGGTCGTTATCCATGGAGTGTTAAAAGAAGAATTTTAGGGGACTCTGGTCATGTATCAAATGAAGATTGTGCGCTTGCATTAAGTGAAATTATTGGAAATTCTACAAAACGCATTTATTTAGCTCATTTAAGTAAAGATAATAATATGAAGGAATTAGCACGAATGTCTGTAGAAAATCACCTAAATGATCACGGGTTTACCATAGGTTCAAATCTTCAAATCCATGACACAGATCCAAAACAGCCAACACCATTATATGAAGTGGTTTAATTTTATTACTTTGTAGGAATAATAGACTAAAACACATCTAGTGGAATGAAGAAGGGATGGTACAATGGGTTATTATAATGATCACAAACAAACTAAAGGTAGAAGAAAAGGACCAAGTGTTTTTCTATCTACTGTTTTGGGTATCATTATAGGTGCTGTTTTAATCGTGTTCGCACTTCCTACATTAATTCAATCTGACATACTACCGTATACTATTGTTGGACAAGAAGACTCGGACAATGAAATTAAACAAGGAAATGATGATAATCAAGTACTCGAGGGCGGTACAACGCAAACCATGAACGTAGATGTTTCGACTCAAATCACTGACGCTGTCGGAGAGGTTGCACCTGCTGTAGTCGGAGTTGTAAATATTCAGTCGCAATCAAATTTTTGGGAACAACAACAGTCTGGAGAAGCTGGCACAGGCTCTGGCGTTATTTATAAGATAGAGGATGGTAGCGCATATGTTGTTACCAATCACCACGTAATACAAGGTGCAGATCAACTTGAAGTAGTTTTATCAGATGGAACGAGAGTAAGTGCAGAACTGCGAGGTAGTGATTTATTTACTGACTTAGCAGTACTTGAGATGGAGAGCGCCGAAGTTAGTAATGTTGTTGAAATGGGAAATTCAGAAACAGTTAAGGTTGGAGAGCCTGCCATTGCAATTGGTAGTCCACTTGGTTTGTACCTATCTGGATCAGTAACACAGGGGATTATTAGTGGAAAGCAGCGAGCTATTCCACAAGACTTCGATATGGACGGAAGAGCGGATTGGCATGCAGAAGTAATCCAAACAGATGCAGCAATAAACCCGGGTAATAGTGGGGGTGCTCTAATCAATATAAGTGGTCAATTAATAGGTATTAATTCAATGAAAATTGCACAATCATCCGTTGAGGGGATTGGTTTTGCGATTCCAGTAGATGATGCTATTCCAATTATTGAACAACTCGAGACTGAAGGAAAAGTAACTCGTGCTTATCTGGGTGTCGAGGCTGAATCGCTTGAAGACTTAGCTAAAGTAGAGTGGCAGCGAAGCTTGAATTTACCTGAAGATGTAGAAGGAGGCATATACTTACGAAGTATAGAGCCAATGTCACCAGCAGATCAAGCTGATCTAGAAGCTTATGATGTTATAACACACTTAGATGGTAAAGAAATAGGCAACATTGTTGGACTTAGAAAGCATCTATATCAAGAAAAGCAGGTTGGAGAAGAGATAACTATTACTTATTATCGTGATGGTGAAAGAATAGAAACAACGGTTAATTTAGCTGCACAAGAATATTAGTAAAACTGTCAGTAAGAGGGGTTTGAATCAATCAAAGATTCTAGCCTCTCTTTTTAATTAAAAACAACTGAAAGTTATGCACAGGTTGTGGATAAACCTGAGGATAACTGTCGATATATAGTGGCGAACACTCATTCTTCTACAAAATAGGGGGATGAAGTTGTGTGTATGTGGATAAAAATGTGGATAACATGCATTATTCTAGGTATAACCTGTTAATAATCAAAGAAATAACTTATTGTGAATAAGTTTGTGGATAACTATTTTCAAAATTTAAAAATAGCAGGTAGTAATTGATTTATATTTGAGTAGATAGTATGTTTAAATAGTCGATGGTAAGCCCATGAATTAGTATTACTACATAAAAAGGAATGATAAAAAGTGGAATATTCAATAGGAGTAGATATAGGTGGTACGAAGGTTGCTATTGCAATAGTCGATCACCATGGAGTGGTGGTAGGGCAAACTGTAATTCCAACTGATTTATCAATAAAACCAGAAAAAATGATTACTATCATTAATGAAACAATTGCTAAATTAATTAAGGATAATAGCATTACTAGTGAATATGTAAAAGGGATAGGGATTGGTGCTCCTGGTCCTCTAAATAGTAAAGATGGAATCATATCTTGTCCACCAAATTTATCGAATTGGATTGATATTCCGATTGTTGAGCAGGTACAGGAATACTTTTCATTTCCAGTTATTTTAGAAAATGACGCTAATGCAGCTGCATTAGCAGAAAAGTGGCTAGGTGCAGCACAAGAAAATAATAATTTTGCTTATGTAACGATTAGCACGGGTATTGGAGCAGGGCTTTTTGTAGATGGTAAGTTACTAGGAGGTTCGAGAGGAAATGCAGGAGATATAGGACATACAGTTGTTGACCCATCCTATGGACAATGTCCGTGTGGTCAATTCGGATGTTTAGAATTTATTGCATCCGGAACTGCTATCGCAAGAAGAGGATCAGAAATTGCTGGTAAGCAGTTATCCACAAAGCAGGTATTTGACCTATACAATCAAGACCATAAAGAAATTAAAGCATATGTTGAAGATGTATTTCGAATTATCGGGGTGGCATGTGTTTCACTAATAAATACAATTGATCCTGAAAAAATTGTTATCGGTGGAGGCGTTTCCAAAGTAGGTGCGCCATTATTTGATGCAGTTAGGACATATGTAAGTCAATATGCATTAAATCCTGGAGGAAGAAAAACTGAAATTGTTCCAGCTGTTCTTGACCAAAATGCAGGTGTGATAGGGGCTGCGGCTCTTAGTTTTTCAGGTTAACTAATTCAAAAATGTCAATAAAAGAAAATAAGTAGGGGGCAACACCATGTATAATGAACCCATCTTTTTGAAACCTGTATTCCAAGAAAGAATATGGGGTGGTCAAAAATTACAGACAGAATTCAATTATCAAATCCCTTTTGATAAAACCGGTGAAGCCTGGGTTATTTCAGCACATTCAAATGGACCAAGTGAAATCATAAATGGTGAATTAAAAGGGGAAACATTAACTGATGCGTGGAATAGGCACGGGGAGTTGTTTAATAAAAAAGATGGAAATGATGAGGAATATCCACTTCTTGTAAAAATCCTTGATGCAAACAATGATCTGTCAGTTCAAGTTCATCCAGACGATAACTATGCTCGTGATGTTGAGAACCATCCATACGGTAAAACGGAATGCTGGTATGTACTTAGTGCAGAGGATGGAGCTGAGATTGTCTTTGGCCATCACGCTGGATCTAAGGAAGAATTTAAAGAAATGGTTAATAACGGAAATTGGAATAACCTGCTGCGCCGTGTCAAAGTGAAGTCAGGAGACTTTGTCTATGTCCCTAGTGGAACGATTCACGCTATTGGAAAAGGAATAGTTATTCTAGAAACTCAACAAAGCTCAGATATAACTTACCGTGTTTATGATTATGACCGTACAGATGCGTTTGGAAATAAACGGGAGTTGCACTTAGATCGAGCGATTGAAGTTACAGCCGCACCTCATCAAAATTCAGAAATTAAACAAGAGCAACAAACGAGTCAAGGTCTAGTTTCAAAAAAGTTAGTCAAAGAAACATACTTTACTGTTTATCACTGGCAGCTAAACGGGGAAGTGATCCAAGAATTAACAAGCGATTTCTTACAGATCAGCGTTGTAAACGGAAGTGCGTCTATCACGGTAGATGAAACGAACTATTCTATTAAAAAAGGCGATCACTTTATTTTACCGGCAACCATAAAAGATTATAAGATATCGGGGCAAGCAGAATTCATCGTATCTCACCCATGAGGCACTATGATCTAGTTTTTAAAAGTTAGATAAATGTAAAACTCAGGGGTAGTTGCTATAACTACCCCTGAATTCTCTCTACTACTTTAGGATCTTATTAATCTTAGCTAACTCGTCAGTACTAAATGTAGAATGATCTAAGGCTTTGATATTTTCTTCAATCTGAGGCACCTTACTTGCACCAATCAGTGCGGAAACAACGGATTTTTCCTGTAATACCCACATAAGTGCCATTTGAGCGAGTGATTGTCCTCGTTCTTTTGCTACCTCATTAAGCTGTTGAACTTTCCCGATTACTTCCTCTGAAACATCCTTTTTGCTTAGTGATTTAATGTACTGTTTAGCCGCTCTTGAATCACTAGGAATACCATTCAAATACTTGTCCGTTAACAGACCTTGAGCAAGAGGAACGAATGCAATACATCCTGCACCTTCATTCTCCAATACGTCCGTAAGACCATCCTCAACCCAACGATTTAACATGGAATAAGCGGCTTGGTGAATGACAAATGGTGTTCCTTGTCTTTTTAGAATATCGATAGCTTTTTGTGTATCCTCTGCACCATAGTTTGAGATGCCAACGTAGAGGGCTTTACCTTGTCGGACGATTAAATCTAGAGCTGCCATTGTTTCCTCTAGTGGAGTTTCTGGATCGGGACGATGGTGATAAAAAATATCGACGTAATCTAAGCCCATACGATTCAGACTTTGATCTAAACTTGCTACTAGATATTTTTTAGAGCCCCAATCACCATATGGTCCTGGCCACATACCAAAACCAGCTTTTGTCGAGATAATTAATTCATCTCGGTAGTTAGCAAAGTCCTGCTTTAAAATTTTTCCAAAGTTTTCCTCAGCAGATCCCGGAGGTGGTCCATAGTTATTTGCGAGGTCGAAATGTGTGATTCCTAGATCAAAGGCTTTCTGTAGTAATTTGCGTTGATTTTCAAAGACATCTTCTCCACCAAAATTATTCCATAGACCAAGCGAGATGGCAGGTAATTTCAAACCTGAATTTCCAACTCTATTATATGGAATGGTTTCATATCTTGATTCATTAGGTGAATAGTGCATTAGTGAACCTCCTATTGTAACGTTAAGTACATGATTTCTTAATTTATATATTCTACAATTATTTATTGAAACCCTTTCCATTATTAACATTTTTAAAAAACAACTTTATTTTCGGTGTGTTTTCCACAAAATAGACAAAAGGATTACCATTACTATGTCTAATCTCGCCTCAAAGGCAAACTGAATCAAGCCTGAATGTAGGATAGGAACTTTCGTGAGTAGTAATGCAACTACCATTATAACTAGTAGTGGAATGGTTGCTTTTTTAACATAATAATTAAACAAGATTAGACAACCGCAGATAATTTCAGCTCCAGCAACTAACAATACAGTGCTTTCTGGAAAAGGCAGTCCCAAATTGCTGAAGACAGTTGCAAAATTTGGGCTGAGCAGTTTAAGCAATCCAGAAACAATGAACACATATGCAACTGCGTAACGAATGATTTTAAGGGATGCTAAAGTCGGCATAATCACCTCTCCTAAATTATTGATACTTATTCATATGTTAGGATGAGGACAACCATTACTACTATTTAGAAATGGGACTAAAAAAGGGTACTCGTTTAAGAGTACCCAAGAATAGTTGTCGTTTTTTAGTACCCGACTTCTACGGAAGCAACTACAATATACATTAAATCATTTTGATCGTTCTTATCTTCCAGTACAATCCCACTTGTTGTTACCATTCCACCATCGACTAGTTCAACTGTAACAGTGCCATATGGGATCTCCTGTTTAATTAAATTGTGATCTAATTTGTCTTTATCAATAGGAACAGCAAGCTTTACGTTAACATGCATATTATCAAGTGATTGCTCGGGTAAATAATCTTTGATACCAGGCATTGAATTCAGGTGTATTGCGTTTTCTACTGCTCGAACAGCTGCTTTTGTAATGTTTTGTCCATGAACATCAATACCCATTCCTGTTTCTATGAAAATAATTTTCTCCATTTAACTGCTCCTTCACTATCGATTAGTTATCTATTTCTTTAGAGTAGGTTAAATTCAGTTGGAAATCAACAAATTAGAAGAGGAAGAGTCTATATCAAATTAAAAGTTACTAGTTTGATCCTATTTCAACTGCCGCATTTACGATATACATTAAATCATTTTCATCGTTCTCATTTTGCATAATAATCCCGCTTGAAGTAGCCATGCCACCATCAGTGACGTCGACCTTAACCGAACCATAAGGTATTACTTTTCTAACCTCTTCTGTATCTATCTGGTCACGATCGAGTGGAACTGCTAGCCTAACGACGACTTCCATGTTGTCGACAGAATCTTCCGGTAGGGCTTTCTCTATTCCAGGTAAAGAATTAGATGATATCGCATCTTCTACAGCCCTAATGGACGCTTTAGTAATATCCTGACCATGAACATCAATTCCTGTTCCGGTTTGCACAAATAAAACTTGTTCCATTTCCATCTCTCCTTTTCGTTTAGTTGATGTTTCCCTTCAACAGTAAACATCAGGTTATTAAAAAAGTTCCCGAAATATAATGATAACAAACATTAAATTTTCAGATTAGGTAAGTACTAGTTGATTTGATAAACTATACAGTATCAGTGAATAACGAAAGGAATATTATCAATGAAAATATCAATTATAGCTGTAGGTAAATTAAAAGAAAAATACTTAAAACAAGGTATAGAAGAGTACATAAAAAGACTAGGAGCATATGCAACGATTGATGTAATCGAGGTACCTGATGAAAAAGCTCCCGAAAATATGAGTCAAGCCGACATGAATTTGGTGAAACAAAAGGAAGGCGACAAAATAATAGCAAAGATACCATCGGATGCCTACGTTATTTCCCTGGAAATAAAGGGCGACATGCTTTCTTCTGAACAGTTTGCAAAAAAAATTGACCAATTGGCAATTCACGGGAAAAGCAAAATTGTGTTAATAATTGGCGGATCACTTGGTTTAAGTGAACAAGTGCAAAAACGTAGCGATTACGCTATGTCTTTTTCTAAGATGACGTTCCCACATCAATTAATGCGTTTAGTGTTACTAGAGCAAGTGTATCGAGCGTTTAGGATAAATAGGAATGAACCGTATCATAAATAGAGGTGAAAATTGGAGATGTCGCTCAAATGCTTCCATTAATTTTTGGCATGGCATTGGCTTCTTAAAGCTCTGTTTCGTATTATCTACTTGATCCATCCATTCTCTTGTTTTGTGGAACCACAGTATCGTAAATCCTAGTATTCTTTTGTTGTTTAAGCAAAAGTAACCATCAAAAACTTAATAAGTCTATAAAGAAAAACACATTGGATTTGGAGACTCAATGTGTTTTTCAGTAGCTTCTCAAATGAGATAGGTATTTTTTTATTTAGGCTTCACAGCTATAAATTCGTCAATAGTTTCAGGGGTGTTTTTACCTTCTTTTCCTTGGAAAAGGTCAATATTAACAGTCACATCCATACAGCCAAGGTATTTTCCATTTTCGTCACGTACTGCCATGAATTTTTGGTAAATTTGACCAGTCTCACCAGATCGTTTTGGGAACCAGAATTCCCATTCGTCGCGTGTTCCTGAATGGAAATCGTTCAACAATTTTTCAACGTGGTGAGCCACCTTTGGGTGAAGCTCAAGCACATGGCGACCAATTGCTTCTTTACGGCGACCATGCAGGCGGGTTGGATTATTTGAATACCAACGGAAAATATCGTTGGCATCGCAAAAACCCATTTCAAATGGTAACAGTTTAATGATTGAATCCAAAGTGCTTGCTTTAATCGCACCAGTTTCAAAATTAATCACAGCTTCAGGACTAATTAATTCTGACAATTTTTCATTAGACATTTATAAAATCTCCTTTATGTGAAGAATAAAATAATTTTAATATTAGTTGGAAAAAATCTACTTCTAGGTGATCATATCATTAATGATGATAGCGCGTTGTGACTTAACTCACGGTAATTATTTTGCTCATTTTCTAATTCCTATATGGTTTCGAATACTAATAATAATGAGTAGCATTTTGTTTACTTTGAATGGATTAATCAATATTTAAGGCCCGAGCCTCGAGGATATAATTTGTGTTGATTGAAGAGTTGTTGCACAATGCTCTTTCTTTACCTCTTAAATCATCACGGGGACCATATCACAAATAACTGTGTGCAGGGGATGGGTCTTTTAAGCAACTATTTTTTTTGAAAAGAGATAACAATTTCTTGTTTATGTATATTTATTTGGAAAAACCTATTTTCTAGTTAGTAAAAAAGAAAAGGGTGTTTTGTGTTATTGTAATAATAATGCGAGTTACATAAAGAAAAGGTTAAAACGCATTGTTGCATAATTATACGTATTAATGATATATTATTAGTTGTCTAGTAAGCCGAACTACTAAAATTAAAATCTATTTAAAAATATAAAAGAGTTGGAGAGAGTCTACATGGGAATTGGAAAACTACAACAAGTAGAAGAAGTTACTAAAAAAAATGAGTTTACAGCAAAACAGTATATGGGCTTTTGGCTTCCCTCATTAATTGGGGTTTTGCTATTTTTAGTCCCTATTTCTGTGAATGGAAAAGTAACAATCGGATTAGGGGTTTTAGCAGATGGTTTACAGGGTGCCATAGCTGATTATATTCCTTCATTTATGACAATTATCCTCTGTATTTCTGCCGTTGGTAGCTTGATAGTTAAATTTACTACAATAGAAGTAGTTAAAAAGAGTGCATTTTTAACTAGTTTATTTGATATCACGCTATTCTGGTTAATATTGAGATGTATAGGTGCATTATTTGCTGTTTTTACATTGAATCAAATAGGTCCTGAGTTTATTTGGTCGAGCATTACGGGCGGGGTAGTATTATATGATTTAATTCCCGTGTTAATGGTTTGGTTTTTATTTGCTTGTTTATTTATGCCTCTATTACTTCAATTTGGGTTAATGGATTTTATTGGAACATTGGTACGTAAAGTAATGTTTCCTTTATTTAAACTACCTGGTCGTTCATCTGTTGATGCATTAGCATCATGGATGGGGAGTGGAACAGTGGGGGTATTATTAACGACACAGCAATATGAAGCTGGTTACTATACAAAACGTGAAGCATCTGTTGTTGCAACGAACTTTTCTATTGCTTCGATTGCCTTTAGTCTTGTTATTGCAAGGTTTTTAAGTATTGACCATATGTTTATCCAGTTTTATTTTACCGTAATTGTAACAGGAGTAATTGCTGCTATTATTTGTCCAAGGATCCCGCCTCTTTCGTCTAAGAAAAATACGTATTACGAGCCGGTAGGGAAACAAATAGATGAAGTTGTGCCAGAAGGGGTATCTAGTTTCAAGTGGGGAGTTAAAAAGGCTGTTGAGAAAGCAGACCAAGTTAAGAGTTATCCGAGTGTTATAAAAAGCGGGGTGCAGAATGTAATCGATATTTGGTTCGTTTTAATACCACTGGTGATGGCGTTAGGTACGGTAGCACTTGTTATTGCGGAGTTTACTCCTATATTTAATTACTTATCATATCCTTTCGTCCCATTACTTCAGTTACTGCAAATCCCAGAGGCTCAAGCTGCTGCACCTGCTATGCTTGTTGGTTTTGCAGATATGTTTTTACCGGCTGTAATTGGAAGTGGCATTGAGTCAGAACTTACACGTTTTGTTATAGGTGTAATGTCCCTATCACAGTTAATATACATGTCTGAAATTGGTATTCTATTAATAAAATCAAAGATTCCAGTTTCATTTGCGCAATTATTTATTATATTTCTACAAAGAACAATCGTTACGTTACCAGTTGCAGCATTAATGGCACATCTACTATTTTTTTGAAATCTAATATAGTAAAAGTCAATTAGAGATGGTAACTTTGAAGTTCAAAACAAAACTTTAAATAAGACCAAAAAGCATTGGTATCCACCAATGCTTTCTATTTTTATTTTAATAGAAATAGAACAGTAAGATTTAATGGAAAGGTGAATGATAAAAATGAATATTGATTCTTTTTTTTCAGAAAACACGAAAGCCGCCCTTAAGAATGACCCACCGGGTGAATGGATGCCAACACTTCCAGATGGTTGTATACGTTTAAGTTCTGGATTCCCGGCACCTAATCTTATCCCAGTTGAGCAGCTTCAAGCAGCAGTTATCCGTCTGCTTGAAGAAGAGAAGGATTTACCGTTGCATTATATTGGAAGTCCTAGAATGGCAAAGCTAAAGGAGCAGATTAAAGCGAGGTTGTTACAACGTGGTATCCGTGTTTCAGAAGAAGAACTCTTAATTACATCCGGTGCATGTCAAGGGATCGATTTAATTGCCCGAATTTTAATCGATAATAAAACAGTCGTTGCCGTAGAATCACCAACGTATATGGAAGCGTTAGAAGTATTCCAAAACTATACGAAGCATTTTATTAGTATTCCAGTGGATGAGCACGGAATGCAGACAAATAAATTAGAAGAGATTCTAGCGGAAAGGAAAAGAAAAGGATTCCCGCTTCCTCGTATTTTATATACCATCCCAACTTTTCAAAATCCAACAGGTACAACAATGACAATGGACCGTCGGAAACATGTGTTGGAACTTGCTGCCAAGTATGATTTTCTTATTTTAGAAGACGATGCTTATGGAGAATTATACTTTCAAACACACTCAGTCCCGTTAAAAGCAATGGACAACGAAGGACGTGTTCTACATCTTGGTTCTTTATCCAAGGTAGTAGCACCGGGAATGCGAATCGGGTGGATAACTGCAACAAGCGAATTTATTACCGCTTTGGCTTGGTTTAAAAAGGATTTAGACCATCCATTTGCCCAAGCAACAATAGCTACATTTTTAGAAAGAACTGACTTAGAGAAAAGGTTAAAAAACTTAAGAGAAACGTATCAAAATAAGTGTACCGTCTTACTTTCGGCATTGGAACAATACATGCCCAAATCGGTCTCTTGGTATGTGCCAGAAGGTGGTTACTTTGTGTGGGTCAAAATTGTTGGTATTGATACGTCGGAACTTTTAACTCAAGCTCT
Source organism: Aquibacillus saliphilus (assembly GCF_020404745.1). GTDB lineage: Bacteria > Bacillota > Bacilli > Bacillales > Amphibacillaceae > Aquibacillus > Aquibacillus saliphilus. Next base: position 23,388 of record NZ_JAIZAP010000028.1, on the reverse strand, counting down.
CGATGAAGGTGTCTCCTATATCCCGGGTAAACATTTTTTCTTAAATCAACAGGATGGAGCGGAATACCTTCGTCTATCATTTAGTTACGCTGACAAAAAAGAGATAGTAGAAGGAATTAGGAAACTAAGCAAAGTTATAAAACGAATCCTTTCATAGTATTGATACCAAGTGAAACTGTTTAATGAAACTACCGGTATGACAAGTGCGGTGAACTATACCATAAATAAAGGCGCATTTTTTGCATTTAGATCTGTTTCGTTGCTATTTGCTAATCTTGATATAAATAAATGGGGCAAATATAGGGGCATTTTTGTCCCTATTTGACTTAGTATAATGTATAAAATCATCTTCGTTAGCCTCAAATGTGGGACAAGGTACCTGTTTCCCCCCTGACGTATATTAACTTGTAGTATTTGTAAATTTATATATAGATATTGACAGTTTAATAGTTTTATATTATATTATCTGTAACCGGTTACAGAAGAGGCGTGATAAGATGACAACTATTCGAGATGTTGCAAAGTGTGCTGAAGTTTCAGTTGCTACAGTATCTAGAGTTATGAATAAAAATGGGTATGTGAGTAAAGAGGCAGAAGAGGCAGTGCTTAAAGCAATTAAAGATCTTAATTATAAACCAAATTCTGTAGCGCGGTCACTTTATCACAAAACATCCAAAATGATTGGCTTATTAATACCAGATATTTCAAATCCTTTTTTTCCTGAGCTAGCGAGGGCAGTCGAGGATGTTGCATTAACCTATGGCTATACAGTAGTAATCTGCAACACGGATGATGATAGTGATAAAGAACGTCATTATATTGATGCATTAAAACAAAAATACGTAGATGGTTTAATATTGGCGACAAATCAGTTGACGATGGAAGACTATCATGATCTTAATATCCCTTTGGTAATGTTAGACCGCTCAAATAATCAATCTACACCTACAGTTGTTTCAAAAAACTTTGAAGGTGCAAAAGAAGCGACAGAGTTGTTAATTTCCAAAGGTAGTCGATTTATTGCGCATATTCGTGGACCTTATCAGGTTAAGACCGCGGATGACCGCTATTTGGGATTTAAGGAAGTTGTGGAAGACCGAGGTATAGCGCACGTAGTAGTTGAAGCAGAATTCAATATTAAAAGTTCAAAACAAGTAACGCAAGAATTGTTTGATAGGTATCCAACTATAGATGGAATTTTTGCTAGTAGCGATGTGATGGCTGCAGGTGTTATGAAAGCAACCAAACAGCTAGGTAAAAGAATACCAGAAGATGTGCAACTTATTGGTTTTGATGGAATACCACTAGGAGAGATGCTGATTCCATCGTTAACAACTGTAACACAGCCAATTTACAAGATGGGAACAATAGCAGCAAGACTCCTAATAAAACAGATTGAAAAACAACCATTAGATATAATGAAGTATGAATTAGAAACAAAAATAACGTTAGGTGAAACAACGAGGAGTGATAGCTTTGCAAAAACCTAAAGTTACAGTGATTGGAAGTATTAATATGGATATGGTTACCGCAACTAGCCGGATCCCAGGAAAAGGTGAGACCCTTATAGGGGACGGTTTTAATATGGTTCCTGGTGGTAAAGGTGCCAACCAAGCGGTTGCCGCAGCTCATCTAGGAGCAGATGTTAATTTAATTGGACGTGTTGGAGACGATCCTTTTGGTGACATATTAAGAGAACAACTAATAAAAGAAGGAGTTATCGTAACTGGTGTGGAACCGGTTACAGATGAAAGCTCTGGTGTAGCTACTATTTTACTAGCTGAACAAGATAACAGAATTATGGTTACTCCAGGGGCAAATAACCACGTCACACCAGAATATGTAGCGCGATATAGATCGATTATAAAACAAAGTGACATTGTTTTGCTTCAATTAGAGATACCGCTTCAGACTATTGAATATGTAACCGGTTACTGCAATCAGGAAGGGATTCCGGTCATTTTAAATCCTGCACCTGCACAGCTGCTTTCCGATTCACTGTTAGACATGGTTACATTTGTCACACCAAACGAAACAGAAGCGCTTGAGATAACTCAAAATATAACAGGGTACGAAGATAAAATGATCGTGACATTAGGCGAGGCTGGAGTGCGATATAAACTAGATCAAAAGGAAGTAATTGTACCAGGATTTCCTGTTAGTCCAGTAGATACAACAGGGGCAGGAGATACTTTTAATGGGGCTCTAGCAGTAGCATTAGCAAAAAGAGAAGAAATGGAGCAAGCAATCAGATATGCCAATGCAGCTGCAGCGTTATCCGTTCTCCATTTTGGCGCACAGGGTGGTATGCCTGATGCAGCATCCGTTGAGAATTTTTTACTTGAAAGGAAGCAGGCTGAATGAAAAAACACGGGGTATTAAACCGGGACATATCAACAGCTTTATCAATGCTTGGACATACAGATCAAATTGTGATTGCGGATTGTGGTTTACCTATTCCGAATGGCGTAAAATGTATAGATCTTTCAGTAAAACTAGGGAAGCCGTCATTTGTTGAAATACTTGAAATGATTCTGCAAGATATGGAAGTTGAGAAATTAACCTTGGCAAAGGAGATAGAAACAGCTAATCAATCGTTATTTAATGAAATGAATCAAGTAGGGATTCCGATAACGTATGTCTCGCATGAAATTCTGAAAGAAACGACCTATGACGCTAAAGCTATTATTCGAACAGGAGAAAACACGCCGTATGCCAATGTGATTTTACAAGCTGGAGTAATTTTTTAGGAAGGAGGTTTCAGAGGATGATTGAAATGAGAGGAATCGACAAAAGTTTCAGTGGAGTTCATGTATTAAAAAAGGTTGATTTCACACTAAAAAAAGGTGAAGTCCATGCCTTGATGGGTGAAAATGGTGCTGGGAAATCAACGTTGATGAAAATTCTCTCCGGGATTCACATGCGTGATGAGGGCACTATTACTGTTGCTGGACGAGAAGTTGTTTATAAGCATCCAAAGCAAGCAGAGAAAGATGGGATTGCAGTTATTCATCAAGAATTAAATATTCTTCCAGAACTCACAATAGCTGAAAATCTTTTCTTAGGAAATGAAAAAACAGTTAAAAATCTCGGATGGATGAAAACAAAAGAAATGAATCGAATGGCAGCGGAACAATTAGAACAATTAGGACTTAATGTGAAGCCGACAACTCTAGCAAAACATCTCTCAGTAGGTAAACAACAGATCATAGAAATTGCAAAATCGTTGATGACTAATGCGAAAGTAATTGTTATGGATGAACCAACAGCCGCTTTAACGGATCGTGAGATTGATACATTATTTACTACCATACGAAAATTAAAAGAACAAGGTGTTTCATTAATTTATATTTCGCATCGAATGGAAGAGATTTTTTCGATTTGTGATCGAATTACTGTCCTTCGTGATGGCGAAAGTATTGGCACTAAGGTAATAAAGGAAACAGATTTTGATGAAATTGTAAGCATGATGGTAGGACGACAATTGGGTGAACGTTTTCCGATTCGAAAATCAAAAATTGGTAATGTGAAATTGGCGGTCGAAGGTTTAACAAGAAAAGACGAGTTTAAAGATGTTTCCTTAGAAGTAAAAGCAGGAGAGATTCTTGGGATTTCTGGTTTAATGGGAGCAGGACGCTCAGAGTTGGTGGAAACCATATTCGGTTATCGTAATGAAGATCAAGGAAAAATTTTAATTGACGGGAAGCCTTTGAAATTAAAAAATCCACAAGATGCAATCGAACAAGGAATTGCCTTTGTATCAGAGGATCGGAAATCGAAAGGATTAGTTATTGATTTTTCAATTAGGGATAATCTTAATATGTCTAACCTTACAACGTTATCAAACAAAGGCTGGATGGTTCATGGGAATGAGCTTTCCTTATATAAAGAAATGGTCAGTAGATTAAGTATTCGATCTTCCGGTTCAGAGCAAAAAGCAAAATCGTTAAGCGGTGGAAATCAACAAAAGGTTGTCATTGGTAAGTGGCTTGGTATGAGACCAAAGGTTTTAATTTTAGATGAACCGACTCGCGGCGTAGATGTTGGTGCAAAAAAAGAGATTTATTCTATAATGAACGATTTAGCGGATCAAGGGGTGGCAATTATTATGGTCTCATCTGAATTACCAGAAATTATAGGGATGAGCACTAGGGTTGCAGTTATGTGCGAAGGTAAACTCATGACAACACTAGATAAACACGAATTTTCAGAGGAAAGAATTATGCACTTTGCTACGGGAGGAGATAAACATGTTCGGAAATAAGCGTCTTACTTCATTATTAGGTATGTTGGGACCTTTTATCGGTTTATTATTGATTGTCACCATTATTACAATTTTGAATCCTAGTTTCTTAACAATAGATAACTTGTTAAATGTTCTACGACAAGTTTCGATAAACGCACTAATTGCTTTTGGAATGACTTTCGTTATCTTAACTGGTGGAATTGACTTGTCGGTAGGTTCGACACTAGCATTTTCGGGTGCAGTAACAGCTACAATGATGGCATCTGGTATTGATCCACTTATAGCTATTTTAAGTGGCTTAATTATAGGAACACTTTTGGGTGCTTTTAATGGATTTATCATCGCAAAAGGAAAAGTAGCTCCATTTATTGCGACATTGGCAACAATGACGATATATCGTGGTTTAACATTAATGTTTACAGATGGCCGACCTGTTTCAGGTTTAGGTGAATCTACCTTGTTTGAAATGATGGGCAAAGGTTATTTCTTTGGTATTCCTGTTCCCGCAATGACGACGATGGTAACATTTCTAATTCTTTATTTATTATTGAAGAAGACTACATTTGGTCGAAGGGTTTATGCTGTTGGTGGAAATGAAGAAGCAGCAATATTATCAGGAATAAGCGCTACTCGTATTAAGATTTATGTATATTCTTTAACTGGTTTTTTGGCGGCGCTTGCAGGAATTATCTTAACATCTCGATTAAACTCTGCCCAACCGACAGCAGGACAAATGTATGAACTGGATGCAATTGCAGCAGTAGTTCTTGGTGGAACTAGTTTAACAGGTGGAAAAGGTTGGATTGTAGGTACCATAATTGGTGCCTTGATCATAGGGGTCTTAAATAATGGCCTCAACTTATTGGGAGTTAGTTCATTCTTCCAACAAGTAGTAAAAGGTAGTGTCATTCTATTAGCGGTTCTTTTAGACCGTAAAAAAGCGTAAAGGGGTAGATTTTGATGAAAAGACATGTATTGATGTTAATGTTGGCATTCGCAGTTATTTTGATGGCGGCTTGTTCGACTGAATCACCAGTGGAATCTGGTAATGATAGTAATTCTGGTGAGGACGACAAGTTAACGGTTGGTTTTTCGATTTCAACACTAAACAATCCATTCTTTGTAACTTTACAAGAAGGTGCAGAAGCGAAAGCGGAAGAAATGGGCATTGATTTAGTGGTAGTTGATGCACAAGATGGTGTTGCAAAACAAATAAGTGATGTGGAAGATTTAATTCAACAAGGTGTTGATGTTATTCTTATAAATCCAACAGACTCAGCTTCGGTCGGTACTGCAGTTGAAGCGGCAAACTCAGCTGGGATACCAGTAATAACGGTTGATCGTGAAGCTGAAGAGGGCGAGGTAGCTATCCATGTTGCTTCAGATAATGTACTCGGTGGAGAAATGGCTGGTGAACAGTTGGTTGACTTAGTAGGTGAGGGTGCAAAAGTGGCAGAACTAGAAGGAATTCCAGGTTCATCGGCAGCACGTGAACGAGGAGAAGGTTTTCATAATGTTGCAGATGATGCTTTAGATATTGTCACAACTCAGACAGCTAACTTTAATCGTGCGGAAGGCTTAACAGTAATGGAAAACATTTTACAAAGTAACCCAGATATTGCTGGCGTATTTGCTCATAATGATGAAATGGCATTAGGAGCTCTGGAGGCTGCAGAAGCAGCTGGTAGAGAAGATCTTGTCATCATTGGTTTTGATGCAACAGATGATGCAGTGGCAGCTGTAGATAATGGTAGATTAGCTGGAACTGTAGCGCAACAACCCGTATTAATAGGGGAAGAAGCGTTAGAAGCAGCCTTAAAACTATACAATGATGAAGAAGTAGAAAAATTTATTCCGGTTGAGCTGGAATTAATTAAATAGAAGTTTATAGAAGTTTAAGGTAAACAAAAATAAAAAAACAACTTTTCTCAATCAATTTTGGGGAAGGTTGTTTTTTTATTAAAGAATTGTACTTTCAATTTAATTCGTTCGTTGGGATATTTAGGATAAGCCATAAATTCCTCTTAGCTACCACAAGTAAAATAAAATCCCCTCTAATAGTACTTTGAAGTCACGATAATTTAAGCTTGTTTCCATTTTTGAAATGTCCCTAGTTTAGTATAAATGCATAAGATAACACCATAAATACATTTAGGGAGTGAATACAAAATGGGGTTATTTATAAATACTAGACAGCATCCGGGGGTTTTTAAAAATCAAGACGAAATTGTCGAACACAATCAAGGATATTTAAAAATAGATTACTTTCAAGAGCTAGTGAAAGAACAAAAAAGAATAAATGACTCAGTAATAAGTTCGATTAAACGGTTAAAATCTATGTACCATCAACAAGAGCATACACAAAGTAGACAATGGAAAGAGTATCAAATCAAGCTTGAAGAGCTTAAAGAAAGTGATCTTCAATTTGAAAGATTTGAGGAGTATGCAAAGGAGAGGTTAAAAGTGTTAGATAATAGTAATATGAAGTTAATTGACCATTTGGAAAGTGAAAGTTTATTAAACCAAGAGATAATGGATCAAATAAACACTGTCAGTGACGCTAATACGGAGATTGTAAACCAACTAGAAGAATTTGAAAGCTCTAATTTACAGCTATCACATCAAATGAAGGAACTAGTTGAATTAAATAAACAAATGTCAGATCAAATTTCTGATCAAGATGTTAACCATAATAGCATATTAACAAGTTTAGAAGATCAAGGAGCTATTATGGAAAAAACCTCTCGACAACTTACTGATTTCAGATCGATTCTTTATGAACGCACAAACTATATCGCAGAAAAAATTGAGAAAAGCTACAAAATAACCTCCTCAATCGTCTATAAGTTATTTACCGGTTCTGATCAACCATTAACGTTTTTCATGAACAATCAAAGAGAGGAAAAGGACCCGAACAACACGGAGCGAGAAAAATAGTGATAGACTTGACTCTTTGTCATCAGCACCTATGTATAAGTAAGAGGGCGACAATTAATTGTCGCCCTCTTACTTATGTTATGTTGATGTGCTGGGTTGCAATTTTTTTGACTGCGCAGTATTGTATAATCGATATAAAACAAATGCCACTAAAGATAAAACTATCCCCGAAATATAAGGTAAGCCTATCGCTAATGAAAAAAGCCAACCACCTAAAGGAGGTCCGATAATTCGCCCGAGTGAATCAAAGGAAGACAGTAAGCCTGTTGTACTGCCGTGTCCTGTTGTAGATTTTTTCGTCAATAGGGAGGAGACACTTGGGCGAATTAGCCCATTTCCAACTCCAAAAATGGTTAAAAAGATAGCGGCTGTCGTGAAATTATTAACAAATAAAATCAGCAGAAAACCTATCGCCGAAATAACAATCCCCATCTGAATAATGGATCCTTCCCCAAAACGTTTTGTTAGCTTTCCTACAAGACCACCTTGGACAACAGCTCCAGCTAAGCCCATGATCATAAAGATGTAGCCAAGCTTAACTGCTCCTAAACCTGCCTTTTCAGCAGCGAAATAAGCAAATGTTGCTTCTAGTCCGGATAATGATAAAGATACAAACAATTGCAAGAAAAATAAAATTGACGTTGGCCCACTCATTGTTTGACGCAAACTGTTTTTTGATTTCGAATAATTAGTTTTACTTTCTAACGATAATGATTCCTTTAAAAAGAACATAACGATGAAAAATGTAATCAAGGATGAAGCCCCTGCAACATAAAAAGGTACGTTTAAACTTATATTAGAGAAGATACCGCCTATTGCCGGACCAAAAATGAAGCCAAGTCCGATTGAGGCGCCAATAATACCCATCCCTTTTCCACGATCTTCTTCTGTAGTTATATCAGCAACATATGCCATGACAGTAGGCATATTTGCGGATGATAAAAATCCTCCAATAATTCTTGCGAGAAATAACATCCAAAGCTGGGTTGATAATGCCATTAAAAAGAAGGAAAGTGCTAGTCCTAAAATTCCAATCATTATTACCGGTTTTCGACCAATGCGATCGGAAATTCGTCCCCACATCGGAGCGAAAATGAGCTGCATTAATGAATAGACGGCCATTAATAGACCAAGTTGTGTTGGTGATGCTCCTATTTCTTCCGCATAGAAGGGCAGGACAGGAATAATAATTCCAAATCCGACCATGACGAGAAACATGACAGCAAATAATATAGGTAATGCTTTTTTTGTTTCCAAGAATTCTCACTCCAGTTTGATATAAATACTTCTTAGGTTAAAGATAAATGTAATTTCGTTGTGAATAATAATTTAGTAACTATAACGTTATCGAATAGTGAGAATTATTTCACACAATTAATAATACCATGCAAGCTTTATCTAATTATATAAATAAGCAATTTTTTATAAAAAAAATTTTAAGTGCAGGAAGTAGAGCGTTCGATATTTTAATGGCTGTTTTTAACAAGTCATTTATTGAAACTGATACATAAACCTTTCCATATAGTAAATGAACATTTGATTGTAGTAACTTGAGAAATAGAAATTGCTTCCATGACTGGCAAAAGGCATCATAAGTAGAGCTGCTTGGTTATTATCCTGGGTTTGATATTTAGTATGAAATTCTGTTGCAATCGCAGGTTCCACGGTTGTATCATGTGTCCCCTGATAGATGAGTGTCGGTGGACTGTCTTTTTCAATAAGTAGTGTGGGATCGACTAGTTGATCTGTTCCGTTAATTCCAAGGTTTGTTGCTAAGCCATTAGCTGGATAAAAGGGGATAATTCCTTTTACTGTGATAGTGGAATTTAATAAGTAATTATACTCACCACTAGCTACAGCTAATCCTACTGCGTTAGCTAAGTGGCCGCCTGCAGAACCGCCGGAGACAAATACAGATTTTAAATTTGCACCATACTCCTGTTGGTGTTCTTCTAAATAATTCGTAAAAATTCCAATGTGCCGGACCATGTCATCAATCGAAAAATCACCTATTCTGGTCTCTGGCACGGATGAGTAGTTAATAAATTTCTCCTTGTTAGCAAGCCCGTATTGAACATCAAAGACAACGTAACCTTGGCTGGCAAAGTACTTATTTATTTGAGGGTAGTTGGCGGAACCTTTATCACCAATCGTCCATCCACCACCATGTATTCTTATCAGCACCGAACGATTTCCAGGTAGGTCTGGCTCGTCTTCAGGGGGAAGATAGGCATCAAAGGATAATTCTATTCCTTGGTCAACTCCTTCTGTACCTTGGTAAAAAAGGATCTCTCTCTTTACTGAGAATGTTCCTGAAGGTGTACCAAAAAAATATTCGGGAATGGAAAAGGGTGTATTTTTAAAGTGTTTAGATTGATCAACTTCTTTAAAATTCAGGCCAAATGCTGTTACATATCTTTCTTCTATATCTTGAAGAAAAAACGGGACAATTAGCATTGGTAAACTACATACAATAAAGATAGATGCTCCGATTATTCCAATCAAAAAATTATAAAATGAGTACTTTTGGTTTGAACGAAGCTTCCAAATCAGTAACGTCAATCCGAGAGAGTACAAACCAATAAAGAACGCATATTCAGGAATAAAAACTTCAAGGATGCTAGCAACGCTATTTCTGGCAAGTAAACTATATGCTACGTAGATCCCTAAAATAAGATTGAAACTTAATAAATACGCAACTGTAGTTTTCAACTTATCCTTGATAATGTTTTGGTTCGTACTAAATAGGGGGATCGAGCGATCGTGATGGCTATGGTGATAATTAAGCTTTGCTATCGAATTAACTAGTCCTATTAAGAAAAGAAAAATAATGAATGATATGGAAACGATGCTATTGGAGGACGTATTAGTTACATCTAATGAAACGTAAGTGGTAAGCACTGGGACACTAATCATCGATAATGTGGCAAAGACTAGGTAAAAGTAATCAAGGACTTGGTTATCTCCATCAAATAGCGTTAACAAAAGGTTTCCAAATAACGTAACAATTAGTAAAATGCCAAAAAGATTATTCAGCTGATTAAGTGAGTCTGTCAAAAAATAAAGGACTGCTAAAAGGAGTGACATGCTATTAGCAATCAACAAGGTAAGTTGAAAGGATTTACTCAGAGATTTTACTCGTGAATTGCGAGGTTTATAGTCTAAATCTGATTGCCGCTGAAGAATTCCCATAACAACCACTCCTCCTTATTTTAATCAGAAAACTAGTATATGTTCAGGTATATATTATTTGTATTATTAATTAAATAGTTTTATAACTAAGGAAACCTGCCGATGACTAATAGATCCTTTCTGGACAAGCATAAAAGTAAATATTTTTCAAAAAACATCTTTGGTAGCCTATTGAGTTTAAAGGAGTATAATATAAAATATATCTTTGTCACTAGTTAGAGGTTATTAAAAATACATATTTCCTTTAAATAGCATTAAATTAAAGGGTGTGTATTTATCTTTTAAGGTGAATATAGTAACATAGGGTAAATTGTCTAAATTGTCAGTGTATATTAAATGTAAAGTAGGTGGTTCAGATGGAAGAAAAAGAGCTTGAGTTATTGGAGCTTTTAGAAACAAATGGACGTTTAGAGGTTGCAACAATTGCAACAATGATAAATTTAAGTGTTGAAGAAACAAAACAAATGATTGATAAATTGGAAAATGAATATGCTATTCTTGGATATTCTGCTGTGATAAATTGGTCCAATGTTTTAGAGTATGAAGGTGTAACAGCAATGATTGATGTCAAGGTAACTCCGGTACGGGGGGCAGGATTTGATAAAATAGCAGAGCGTATTTATCGATATCCTGAAGTGAAAGCTGTTTACCTTATGTCTGGTGCATATGATTTGTCAGTCTCGGTTGAAGGAAAAACAATGATAGAAATTAGCCGGTTCGTTTCTGACAAATTATCGACTTTAGATACAGTTATCTCAACAACGACACATTTTGTCTTGAAAAAATATAAGCATGATGGTGTTATTTTTGATGAAGAAGATGATGACAAAAGGATTTTGGTGTCACCATGAGTCCTTCAACCAAAAATTCTTACCTATCAAAAACTGTAGCAAATCTTGAGCCATCGGGAATTCGACGTTTTTTTGATTTGGCATCAACAATGGATAATGTAATTTCATTAGGTGTGGGCGAACCCGATTTTGTTACTCCGTGGAATATCATTGAAGCGAGCTATCATTCGTTAGAACGTGGGTACACAGCATACACTGCTAACGCAGGCATGCTTGAGCTACGCGAAGAAATCAGCAACTATTTAAAATATAATTATCTTGTTGAATATAACCCTTTGAACCAAGTGATTGTAACGGTTGGAGCAAGTCAGGCTATTGATCTTGCTTTAAGAGCAATTGTTAATCCAGGCGAAGAAGTTATCGTGATTGACCCTGGTTTTGTATCCTATGCACCGGCAGTAACACTTGCTGGTGGAACGCCTGTGGCTATAAATACTAAGTCAGAGGATGAATTCAAACTTCAGCCACAACAAATAGAAGAAGCGATTACCGAAAAAACAAAAGCAATTATTATTTGTAGCCCTAACAATCCAACTGGTTCTGTTTTAACAAAAGATGAATTGAACCGGATTGCTACCGTAATCGAAAAACATGATTTAATCGTACTTTCTGATGAAATATATGCCGAACTAACTTATGACGAAGAATTCACGAGCTTTGCTGCGATAACTAAAATGAAAGAACGAACAGTATTAATTTCTGGTTTTTCGAAAGCATTTGCAATGACTGGATGGAGACTAGGCTATGCTACTGGTCCTGTCGAAATCATTGAGGCGATGATTAAAATCCATCAATATACGATGATGTCGGCACCGACAATGGCACAGCACGGTGCTTTAGAAGCTCTGAAAAATGGAAAGAAAAGTGTATTAGATATGAAAACGAGCTACCGACAACGAAGAAATTTTGTTGTTAATACTTTAAACGAGATTGGACTGAGTTGTCACCAGCCTGGAGGGGCGTTTTATGTGTTCCCTTCGATAAAATCGACGGGATTATCCTCGGAGGAATTCGCTGAACAGCTGTTGAAAACAGAAAGGGTAGCAGTCGTTCCTGGTAGTGTATTTGGTGCTACTGGAGAGGGTTATATAAGATGTTCCTATGCAGCATCGTTGAAACAATTAGATGAAGCCATGAAACGAATAAAAAGTTTTATTGACCAACTATAAGTATTATTGGGCCATAAGTTCTTACTTAAGTAAGGATTTATGGCCTTTTTTTGATTGTTTAGGTAAATATAAAATTGGTTCCGTGTGGATGATTTTTTGACAAGGTTAGGCCGCTTCCAGCTCCAGCGCCTGCGCTTTTGTTCTTTATTATACCTGTTCACGAGGAACGTTCCCTTGTGAATTGGGCATTCGCCCCGAGTTAGCGTTGATTCGCCTGAAAATCGGAGGGATTCGCCCCAAATATTGATTTATTCAACCCAAATCGACGAAGATTCGCCCGAAACCAATGATAATTCACCTTTAGTACAATTATAGTAGTTCATTTTGAAAAAAAGGCCTTTGGTCACTGGCATCTTTTGTTCCGTTTGAAATCAGATAATTTTTTAGGCAACAATGATATAATAGAGGTAATAAATGACGGGGTGAACGTACGGATTATTACCCAGACAGGAGACACTATTATGAGACCGATAACGAGTGTAAAATCTGATCTTGAAATTGCTAGTGAAGCAACGATGAAATCAATTAGTGAGATTAGCTCCTTGTTAGACTTGCGAACAGAAGAGTGGGAGCCATATGGGAGATATAAGGCAAAGCTATCGCTTGATGTGTTAAAACGGTTAGATTCTAAACCGGACGGAAAAGTAATTCTTGTCACATCCATTAATCCAACTCCGGCTGGAGAAGGCAAATCAACTGTAACAGTAGGACTTGGTCAAGCATTAAATAAGCTAGGTAAAAAGGCGATTATCGCATTAAGAGAGCCTTCCTTAGGGCCGACAATGGGAATGAAGGGTGGAGCAAGTGGTGGTGGTTATTCACAGGTCATGCCAATGGAGGAGATAAACCTTCATTTTACAGGTGACATCCATGCAATTACCACTGCCAACAATGCACTCGCGGCTTTTATTGATAATCATATCCACCAGGGAAATGCCTGCGAAATTGATCCAAGAAAAATCGTTTGGAAACGTGTGGTTGATTTGAATGACCGTGCATTAAGGCAAGTGATTGTAGGGTTAGGTGGACCACTTAATGGTGTGCCGCGTGAAGACGGATTTACGATTACGGTTGCATCGGAAATTATGGCAATTCTTTGTTTGGCCAAGGGTTTAGAGGATATGAAAACAAGACTAGCAAAGATAGTAATTGGTTATAAAACGGACAATCAACCAGTGACAGTAAAGGATTTAGGTGTCGAGGGTGCGTTAACCTTGTTATTAAAAGAGGCGATTAAACCGAACCTTGTACAAACATTGGAAAATACGCCGGCAATTATTCATGGTGGTCCGTTTGCTAACATTGCTCATGGCTGTAATAGTGTGATTGCAACAAAAATGGCTAGCAAGCTTGGCGACTATGTTGTAACTGAAGCGGGTTTCGGTGCAGATCTTGGTGCGGAGAAGTTTCTAAATATTAAAGCGCCATCCGGCGATATTAAACCAGAAGCCGTTGTGATAGTGGCAACAATTAGAGCGCTGAAAATGCATGGTGGCGTTGCAAAGGATGAGCTAACTGAAGAAAATCTGGTAGGTTTAAAAGCTGGAATGGCTAACTTGCAGAAGCATATTGAAACGATTCAATCGTTTGGAGTTCCACATGTGGTATCAATCAACCGTTTTTATACTGACACTGAAGCGGAAATTGCATATCTGCAAAACTGGTGTGAAGATAAGAAAATAGAGGTTGCTCTCTCCGACGGCTGGGCCAAAGGAGGGGAAGGTGAAGTTGACCTTGCTCATGCGGTGTTAAAAGTAATCGAGCATAAACCAAACCATTATCGCCGTTTATATAACGAAACCGATTCGATTGTTAGTAAGATAGAAAAAATCGCTAAACAAGTTTATGGTGCTAACAAAGTTGAATTTACTGCAGAGGTAAAGAAGCAACTGATTGAGTTTAACCAACTAGGATGGGGAAACTTACCTGTATGTATGGCAAAAACCCAGTACTCTTTATCGGATGATCCTAATTTACTTGGAAGACCGGAGAACTTTACGATTACAGTTAGGGAGTTACGCCCATCAATTGGTGCAGGATTTATTGTTGCCATAACAGGAGCTGTAATGACAATGCCTGGTTTACCGGAAAAACCAGCAGCACTGAATATGGATGTCGATGAAAACGGGAATGCATTAGGCCTGTTTTGAAAAAGACTATTGTAGCATAAAGAATCTTGGTCACTAGTAAGTAAAACCAGAAACAGCCTTAGACAAAGCGGTTTCTGGTTTTACTATTAAATTATCTTCAGGTTACTCAATTACATAGTCCACTTCATCATATTTTCGCGTGTATTTAATGTGAAAATCTAATCCATCGAAATACCAAATATCAGAATTCTCTACGTAAAATGTAACCCCTAATAATTCCGTTTTAATCGCAGGGTTATTTGGTTCGGCATTAGAAATTGCAAGAGAAAATCCACTTATTCTCCCGCCAAATCCCCCGTATCGGACATAAAACCGAACAAAGTCACCTTCTTTTAAATCCATTTCATCTATATACCATTTTGCGGCAGGTTGAGTAATTGACATTTCCATGTTGTTAAACCCCCTTAAAACTAACTATAACAAATTATATTGAATAGGACTATTAGTACGTATTAGCACAAAAGCTTTATTAGTATTGTCATGGTTCAGATTATGCGTGTTCAGTCAAATGAGATTAGGGGAAAAAGAAAGCAACGTGCTGAGGAAGCGGCTATGAAAGCACCAATCAAAATGCTTTTTCCTTTAATCATGTTTATTTTTCCTTGTATCTTTATTGTTCTATTAGGTCCTGCGCTTATCAACTTGTTAGACGGCTTCTAAAAGATTAGTGATAAATTTTAGGGATAGTTAGCCCTTTTTCATTCTTCAATGAAACATGAAATTCTAGTTTGTTATTAATCGATGCAAATAAGATGTCCTTACTATGATTTATGTTATTCATCTTTAGTTGCTGATTTAACCATGTTTCGTCGACGTTATATTGTTTAAGCACATCATGATAAATGGTCCCTTCCATAATTACTGGGAGGGCAAGACTTGAAGTATTCTTGGAAATACCCATGTCTTCGAGCGTTACAGTGTTTTTGTGAGATTTTTTATAGACACTTAACGTACCGTTAGCCTCAATGATTGCCATATCCACGTCGTTAATGTCAAACACATCTTTTTGGCGAAGCATTTGTAAGACGTTATCAATCGAATAGCGAATTCTTCTTAAATTCTTATCTAATATCTTCCCATCTTTTATGACCACAGTTGGTTCAAACGTAATCATTCTCCCGAGTTTGCGATTCGATATCTTCCAACGAGCAACAACTCTTTGAAAAATACCAAGTGCAACAATCGCTACTGCCGTTGGTATGTGATTAATTGATGGATCTGCGATATCAGCTCCGACAACTGCACCTAACGTGAGAATGATTAAAAAATCAAAGATAGGTAATTCTCCAATAGCTCGTTTTCCCATGAAGATAGTGATAAATAAAAGAAGCGGTATGATAGTAATTATTCTACCAATAACTAAGGAAGAATCCTTAAGAGTTTCTAACATAAGTACCCTCCGTGAAAATTAGTTATTTATAATTTACTGCAATCTAATCTTTTTATACTGATAGGAAAGTTAAATAAACAAGCCTCCGATGGAGGCTTGTTTATTTGTGTGATTATTCTTCATTTAGACTATCTAATGATACCTCTTTTTCTTTTTCCGGATCATCAACAGGAAATACCCGTGCTGTTGACTCACTTTCATTTACATGTTGAATATAAATAGGATTTCCCTCGAGCATTACATTAATCATCGTTGGTGAGTCAACGATTTCCTTTGCACGTTGTGGATTCATCGTAAAACCTCCTTGTGAAATTAAGACAAGGATATTATTTCCTGTTTAAAATAGATTATTCTTTTACAACGGAGTCAATTTTATAATTGCAATATCAAGCCAAATCCCAACAACATATAGTTGGAAAAGGTTTAACCTTGATGGCGGTAAATAGGTATTATGAAATTGATTAAACGGTAAATAATTCACATAGCAACTGTAGATTCCAGGTCTTCATTCTTGCTTGTTGTATTAGTTGCCTTTTGCAAGTGGTCAATGGAAATACCATAACAAAGACCTAATAGTATCCAGAACAACGGCGCTACTGTTGGCATACTAATATTAAAGAATGCTTGGGTAAGGTATCCTATAATCGTTGCCATTAAACCATAGTGGATTATTTTTTGTTTGTTAGTCATATATTTAATTGATTTAAAGGCAAGATACAAAACTCTAAATAAAAACAATAAATATATGAGTAAAGCTGGAACACCTAAAGTAACTCC
Source organism: Aquibacillus saliphilus (assembly GCF_020404745.1). Classification (GTDB taxonomy): domain Bacteria; phylum Bacillota; class Bacilli; order Bacillales; family Amphibacillaceae; genus Aquibacillus; species Aquibacillus saliphilus. Next base: position 6,676 of record NZ_JAIZAP010000028.1, on the reverse strand, counting down.
AATGTGTAGATACTCATTGTGTGCCTTATCAACGGTTTTCCCTGCTGTTCCAAAGTGTGCAATTAGCTTCGAATCATCAATATTTGAATGAAACGCCTCTGCAAACGTATCTGGACCTGAACCAATCCAGAAATGTTCTCTTAATAATGGTAGTGATTCAGTCCATATAAATATCCGGCCTGCTCCTTCATCGCCTGTTTGTTCATTTAAAATAAGGCTGTTAGTGTCACTGAAAATACTTAAGAATCTAGCCAGATAGGCATTTCCTTCTAGCGCATTTGTTACTCCGAATATGGAAATAAACGTAACTGCTAGAAGAATCCATCGCTTCCATAGATATTTTCTCTTTATAACAACAAAAATAGTTAAAAACAAAAGACTGACAAATAATCCAATTAATGTGCTTCGATTAGAAGAATAAAGTGCTGTTAGGAAAAATAAATTTGCTGCAAAAAAATAAAGTAAATAATACTTCCGAATAGTAGTATGGAGTAACAAGAATATTGATATCATAGTAATGATAACTAGATAAGACCCGAAGATATTAGGATTATCAAAAAATGCTTCACTTCTTGTCCACTTTTCTGGCATCTCTCTAGTTGACCAAAAATCCAAGTTAAAATGCTCTAATATCCCATATATTGATATAAAAATACCAGTACAAATGAGTCCGTTAAATACCTTTTGTTCTTTATAATCAACAAGTCGGTATGTTAGGAAGAAAAGGGCGAAGTAGCATATAAAGGACAAACTCCCTTCATAGCGAGTAAGTCTTCCAAAAATAGATTGAATTGGATCGACAGAAAGTAAGGTTGAAAGAACTATTAATATCCCGAGAGCCAGTATTAAATATTGTTCGAAAGTAACCTTCTTACTTCTCAGTCCAAAATTGTCTCTTCTTATAAAATAAAAGGCTGTTAAAGATAGAGTGAAAATAATAAAAAACATATATTTTATAATTGTATCGTGTAAATCATAAACCCATGGAAAGATAAAAAGTGGAAACAATAGCGTAAATAAATAGATCATATGCTCCCCCAGTATTAGTAAGATTCCGTCGTTTGAACATATTGCCCTTCGTTTAAATTATACCTCGTAATCGTCCCGACAGGAAGTTACGAAATCTGCACTTGATATTGGTTATAAACCTCCACGGTTTTATATTTTCATCAGATGGAGGAAGTAAAAGATGTCATTATCATGTTTTCATGTGTTTCAGATAAATAAGCCGGGTTGCCTCCTATACTTATTGTAATCCTGGGACCACTAGTCATTACGCTACTTACTACGGGATTTGGAGGATAGCATGCGGTTCTGAATAAGAATGAAACCGAAGCGAACGCTCATAGGTGCTGGCTGAACGAGAATTAACTTCATCCAAAAAGCTACCCTCTAAATTTAGAAGGTAGCTTTTCTATAATTCATCAGAGGAAACCAACTCAAGCGGTTTATATTTCTTTTCATGCTTATACAATCCAAAATACTTTAGTAGCGTATTCTGTGCTAAAACTGGTTCTAACGTTAACAGTCCTAAATTGTTTTCCGTTTCAATGATTGATTCTTTTTCAGTTGTTAGATAGCGGATTGTTTCACGCCAGTTAAATGTTGCTGGGCAGGTGGTTTGATCGTCCTCAATCACGAGGTTATTTAATTCATCACAATAGCGGTAAATGTTCTCGCGTTTTCTTTTTAGAGTGTTGAGCCAAATTACTTTCTTCATTAAAGAGCCCCAGACTCCGGTAAAACTCATATTATTCATGGGGCTGCTTGTAAATTGATAAATACTGGATACTGTCCCGTTCCTATATTCGACGGTGGATTTGACTGAGGATGCATAGTGGACATCTCCAGATAGAATGAAACAATCACTTGGATTCCATGTTGCAATTGATTGGAGAAATCCGTTAAACCCGGTTCCATTATATTTCCATGCTTCAAAATCAAGCAAGCTCTCTACGGGTATTCCAAGCACACGCAACGGATAAATATATTTATCTAGAACTGACTCGATCAATCCTATTCCGTATAAAGGTGTAGGTGAAACAATTACTAGTTGTGAGCCTGTTTGCCAGCCGCTTTTACTAAGTGTTTTGGAGGTTTTCTGCCATCCCTTTTGGCTAATTAACTGAGGACTTCGAATGTTCTCTTCAAAAATAGAACCAATCTTTGTTGGTTTTGGTTGTGAATCAAATTGTCTCATTGTTCGGGTGTCTAAAAAAATAGCCTTTGGTTCAGTGGGTGCAACGAAGTGCCAGTGGTCATAGTGCCAAAGCATTTCATGCCATTCCTCATATATAGAAGTATTTACTTTTAATGAATTAAAATAAGCTATCATTGTATTTTTAAATGATTGATTAAAGCTGTCAGGATCATTACCCCAGCCTTGAAATGCCCAGTATGATGCTAATCCATTTGCTACCACGTGGTTACCTAAGGGAGCTGTTTGAACATTATTTACCCAGTCAATCGAAAGGTTCCAGTCATCGGTGATATCGTGGTCATCAAAAATCATATAGGTGGGAATGTTGGCTAACGCTCTGCGCACGCGAAAAAGTGTTGTTTGAAAGCAGTAAACATCCTCTAATTGCTCATTATAGCGTGTTTCGTATTTATCAATTTCTTTTTGTCGTTTAGCTTGATAACGTGTTTTATCGGGATAGATAAAATAAAAGTCATCCGTGTTCTCTGTAGTATCAAAAACTCCATAATCTGTAGCTAGTTCCCATAGGTGTGGTCCGAAAGATAATAAGTACATTGCTGCATATTCACCGAGTGTAATTAAGTGATTGCTAGCGTTTTTGGATGTAAATTTACCAAAGTGCTCAATAATAAATTGCCTGCCATTGGTTTTATTTATAGACGATTTAAATGGATCCTCTTCAAGGCGAGAATCTAATAAAGCTAAATTTTCGTCTCTACCAATTAATTCTCTACCTAAGTCATAAATGAAATGGGAAATAGGATCTGCGACGTCATCTGCATAAATTTGATCTCCCATTAAAAATAAAGCATTAGGTCGTTTGGATAGATTGAGATGATGTTCGTCTATGCTTAAATCAGCTGTAACCAATGCGTCATTGCCCTTGCCATGAAGCTTTCGGCAGGATCCATACAGGATATGATTGGTGTTGTCTTGTTTGTGAATATAAAAAGATGGGTATTTAAGGCTGCCATAAACAATTGAATGAGGATTTTGTGGTGACAGGAGACCGAAGCTTCCTAGATCAGATACTATAGAGTTGTTGTTTAAAAAAAGGTTGTAGCCAAATAATTGATTAGCTGGGAAGGTCTTTTTCTTAGGGATAATCTTGATTAAATGGATAAAAAGATTTTCTCCAATTGAAATCGTTTCTGTTTCGGACCGAGCGCTTACATCTTCTTGTTCACTAACAGTTTGGCTTAGGTTATAGATCTTTGCATCAATTTGAAACGGTTTGCTTGTAGCGATCCATATATATACTTGTGAAGGCTCTGCCCTTCGAATAATAGGTCCAGATAAAATTGTTGGTATATTCATAGAATATCCCCACCCCGAATTATGAATGAATTATATTCCAGTTTATTCACTAATTCGATAATCTGTGTCAGTGTAAAATAAAAAGGGTACCGTGGCACCCTTTTTAACTATTCTGGACTACTATTGGAGATTAGGGTTTCCCGTCTTTCATCTCTTAAATAATCTAGTTCTACTTTTTTTTGCTAAACCAGTGCTTCTTTTTCTACGTTCAGTACTCTTTTCAAATGAATTCCAATTGCATCTAGTTAGATAGGATTATTAGTAGTTTCTAATAGAATTTTATATTCAATTTCTAACTCGGTAATTGTTTTATTGTATAGTTGATGATCAGCAGGGTCATAAATACCTGCTTGGATTAGTTTGTTTATAAGGAATTTTTTTTGCTGTTCAACAGCTTCTCTTAAATAGGACAAAAAATCACTCCTTTCGGCGATAGACATAATTTTAAATAACCCTTAAAATCTTTACACTTTGTTTGTAAGGTTTTATTACGTAGTTTTCAAATTTGTGCAGATATAGTTTGTTAGATTTTCTTACATAATTATTAATTTAACTTAATTTTCCATGTATAATAAAAAATATACTCAGATGATTGCGTTAGAGAAGCTAATTAATTTGTTAGAAAAAAAACTCAATGCTCGTTTTATAAACGCAAGTGTCGAAGTTTCGGATTATAGTGATTACAAATCATATGTAGTGGTGGTGAAAAAAATGACAAACAAAACCCCTTCTTATAAAGAGAGAAAAGTAATCACGATTGGAGTGGTTAGTGAGTTAACTGGTTTGACTGAAAGGCAAATCCGATATTACGAAGAACGAAAATTAATTTTTCCTGAGAGATCTCCTCGTGGAAATAGAAAATATTCATTTGCGGATGTGGAACAATTAATAGATATTGCAAATAAACGAGAAGAAGGAGTTCAAACATACGAAATTAGGCAGGACATGTTAAAAGCTAAAAGAATGGGGGATAAGAGAAAAAGAAAAGAATTATTACGTGGTGAAATTAATGCAAGGTTCGGGATACAAAAAGAATAATAAATCAATTACTAATGTTGTAAAAAGCTGTTAACCATGAGAAAATAAATTAACAGAATATTCTTTTAAAACGGCATCTAAAGGAGGTCGGACTGTGGTATCTTAAGTGTACTTGGAAATTCATAAAACGATTGATTGAAACTATGAATTTGTGCAAAATGAGGTGTGCTTATGGGATTAACAGCAAGTGAAGTTTTGCAACTACCAATTATGAAGTCGTGTAAAGTAAAGACTGGTAAACATTTAGGCGAGAAACCAATTGAATGGGTTTCAGTAATTGAGTTACCTGTCGAAAACTTTGTCAGGAAAAATGAATTTGTTCTAAGCACCGGTATTGGTTGTCAGGACAATCCTGATTTGCTTGAAGAATTCGTTGAAGACGTTACCCAGTCAGGTGCGTCCATATTAGGATTTGCGACAGGAAGGTATATTTTTAATATTCCTGATCGAGTCTTGGCAAAAGCGGATGAAAATGAGCTGATTATTGTTGACGTCCCATGGGAAACTAGATTTGCGGATATTCTGCAAACGGTTATGCAGGAGATTATGGTAGATAAACAAAAAAAACATGAGAAAGCAGAAGATGCTAGACAAGAATTGATTAATTGTGTTCTACATGATAAAGGGTTAGAAGAGATTGCCCACTCCTTATATAAATATATAAAAATTCCGGTTGCTATTACTGATGCAGCAAGATACGTCCGGGCTAATAAACATTTTAACTCAGAAATTTTAAAGGATTATACTGGTGATGACCCAGATAATAAGCTTCAACAAACTCCCCTCTCAGATAACCAATTTAGTGAACATCCATTATATTACAACTTAAAAGAATATAAATTCGAAAAACAACTATTTTTCCAACTTAATATTTTAAATAACCATAAAAAACAAGGATATATTGTGTTTCAACCAAGTGATAGCTCGGATTTAACATGGTTTGTCATGAATGTCTTGGAGCATGCATTAACAGCGTGTGCACTTTATTTCGTAAAAGAGAATGCAATTGAGTTAACGGAAATTAGGTTAAAAGATAATTTTGTATTAAATTTGGCTAAAACAAAAACAAAAGTAGATGATCAGTTATTGTCAAAGGCTAAATTACTTGGATACGATTTAAGTCGTTCATTTATTTGTATCGTCGGGTATATTAGCTTCAAAGATCAAGTTAAATCTGATGATGGGAGTAGTGATAATTCATCTAATTCTTCCTTACAAACGATGAACTATTATATTCAAAAGGAGATTACCTATGCTGGGAAGCTGTTTAATCGAAAATCAATGACAACTTTTGATGAAGGTGAAGTTATTTTATATTTAGAAGCGGATCATCTATCATATGGGGATGTGGCTAATCAGTTTTTAGATACTGTTGAGCGTAGGTTGAGTCAACTACTGACAGGAATGGAAATCTCTTGGGGAGTTGCACCGCAGAAAGTATGTGATTATGCCTTTTATGAGAGCTATCATGAGGCAGTTACCGCATTAGAGATAGGAATAAACCGAAGCGGAACGGGAAATAGAACTTTTTTTAGTGACACAAGAATTAACCGGTTACTAATGGCAATTTCAAAGGAAAGTGAGATTGCTACCATTGTTAAAGACACCTTGGAACCATTAGTTAATTATGATAAGAAAAGGCAAGCAGATCTAATCTATACTTTTATGATTTATAATAGTTATAAGGGAAACGTAAGCCAAACAGCAAGAGCGTTGAATCTACACCGACAGTCTTTACTTCACCGTCTTAGAAAAATAGAGTCATTAACAAAGTTATCATTAATTGATTCCGATGATTCATTCCTATTAGAACTAAGTGTACGTCTTTGGACATTAAAAAAAATAAAATAATCTATCGGTGCTCTGTTTTAGGACAGAGTGCTTTTTTATGTTTATGAAACTATAAAATTGTTTCCATGAGGTTAATTAATGATAGGATTGTGCAACATCCAGCTCCACCGCCTGCGAATGTGGGCGCGGATTCGCCCCAAGTTCGGCTGGGCCCCTTAATTTCAGACACATACTTGAAATTTCTCTATCTTTCTTAAAATTTCATTTTTTATTTTAAACAGAGGAAATTGCTCCCTATCTTTTTTATTAAATTTTATATTATTCTCCCTA
>NZ_JAIZAP010000027.1 GCF_020404745.1 Aquibacillus saliphilus | reverse complement strand
CGCCAGCGTTCGTCCTGAGCCAAGATCAAACTCTCCATAAAGTTTATGAGCTTGATTGCTCGTTCAAAAAACTAGCTTAATTTCTTACTTAACATACTGGTTGTTTCGTTCAGTTTTCAAGGATCAATAAGTTAATGTCGTTTTTTGCGACGGTATATAATATACCATGCTTATCATTTAATGTCAACAAGTTTTTTGTAATTAAAAATTGAGTGCTTGATGAAATTCATTAAATATTAACTTGGCACAAAAAATAATATAGCATATCCAGAAGTCATTATCAAGAGTTATTTTTTAAAAAGTGTATTAAACAACTATTTAATTTAGTTACTCTATTAAAACAAATTCTCTTCTGGTCTTCAGTGTTTGTACGTATATTCGTTAAAAGACCACTATTCATATTTTGATTTACTTGTTAAATGTATCCGGTTTGGCATGTATTTTAGGCAATTCGATTGATTAGTCACTCTTCGGAAAAGCTGAAATAAAAGACGATACCTTTCAATTATTACTCCTTTCACTACCGGTTCAATGCGACTATCATCCAAATCCAATAACAACTCGTCTAATTGACATTTGATAATATATTCTATTTCTGTTTGTTCTGAATCAGTTATTAGTAGACCAATCATTCAACCACTCCTAGAAAGAATTTATCCATTCTATTTCTATTTTTTCCATCCTTCTTAATTTTATTTAATTATTTACGGTTCATAATAGACAAACCCATACATAGAATATAGCAAGTCCTAAAAGGAGGCAGTGCGATGCAACACTTTTATGTTTTTAAGGCAAAAAACTGGAAACAATGGGGACTTCTATTAGTTGCAGCATTATTTTCAGCTATATTTCTATGGGTAGAAGCAGAAAGTGCGTTTTCCGTCTTTTCAACCGACGAGAATCCTGCTGCCCTTAGTAAGGGGAGTGATAAAGACCCAAACATTGCTTTGACGTTTAATATCAGTTGGGGAAATGAAAAAGTCGAACCTATTTTAGAAGAATTAAAAAAGCATGAAATTAAAGCTACATTCTTTGTAAGCGGTGAATGGGCAGAACGACACCCAGATCTTGTAGGTAAAATAAAAGAGGGTGAACATGAACTAGGCATGATGGGATATCGCTATAAGAACTATGTTGAACAAGAAAAAGAACAAGTAAGAAAAGATCTTATTTATGCTAAAGATATTTTCACCACACTAGGTTATAAGGATATAAAGTTATTAAGAACCCCTAGTGGACACATTAATCCAGAAGTTCTCGATTTAGCAGAATCTCAAGGATATAAAGTTATTCAATGGAATGTTAATCCGCAAGATTGGAAAAATCCTGGCGAACAACAAATTATTGACCATGTCATGGCAAATACATCAAAAGGGGATATTATCTTACTCCATGCTTCTGATTCTGTAAAACAAACTCCGGCAGCGCTAAAAACCATATTACCCGGTCTTAAGAATAAAGGTTTTAAGTACGTAACAATATCTGAACTTATTTCTAGAGCAGATTCTAATTCGAACGAAGTGGAATAATTATAAGAAGGGTGAAGAAGAGCGTCTTCGGAGAATTTCTTATTGATCAACCTTAGGGATATAAGTGATTTTCTACATGGACTTTTTGCCACATAGAACCTAAATTCGGGGATATCAGTCCGCGATATTATATACTTTTCATTAATGCAAAAAGGGCAATCCCTATATAAACAGGATCGCCCTTTTTGCATTGCTATTTTTTTGTTACTTCGTCCCCAGGCTTCGCATTCTTGTCATTAAGCCTGTGCAACATCAACAATTGGTACGTGTTACACGCCAATAAAGATATAATCATGAGCCAAGTGTAATCAGTTCCTGAAGCACGAAGACCTGGAACCCATTCGATAGATGTTACTACTATCATAAAAAACAAACCAGGAACAAATGCTTTTTTATTTGTTTCTTTTGCCTTAATCCCGGCAATAATCCAGGAATAAACAAATAGCGCTACAGCCGCTAACAAATATAATAGGATAGACGTATTACCATCATCATCCATATATCTGAAATACACTAAATCAAAAAGCGTGAATGCTATTAAGAGTATTTGAATTGGAAGCCATAATTTCCGAAACATACTTAATCCGAATTGATTTATCGTTAAGTAAGCAAAGAAACCCATTTGACTAATTAAACTAAAAACAAATCCTAATGCTATAAAAAACACGAATAAGCCAAACACTTCAAATAAATCAAACGGTTGAAGGAATTCTCTGTATGATTGTGATTTAACAAAAAAACTTGTAATAAGTGTTGAAACGGCCCCGATAAGCAGTGTTGATAAAAATAAACGAACTAAGTTTCGACTACGCACGATTATGTATCCTCCTACTAACTATTTCCTTTAAAGGGAAACCTTCGCGAATGTCCTATTCACTCCGACTTCCTTATATGATATGAACTACTTTTATTCGCACAAAACTATCCTATCGTATTTTAACACGAATCAACGTTTTTTTCCTTTCCGATACATATTTTTTATTTTGATTCCCATATTAAATATAAGAATTAGCAAATGAGAGGGAGTTGTTTCTAACATTGCGAAAAATAATTTCATTTGCAGTCATTTGTTTAACCTTATCCATTTTAAGCTCTTGCACAGGAAATGGTGGGGGAAATGGAGAACAAGCAAATTACGATGAAACAAAAAAAATGGTAACTGATATATTAAAAACTGATGATGGTAAAAAAGCAATTACTGAAATACTATCTGATGAAGAAATACAAAAAAAGGTGGTAATCGAGTCCAAAGTTGTCGAGGATGCTGTTAGTAAACAGTTGACCTCAGAAGAAGGAAAAGACTTTTGGAAGAAGATGTTTGATGATCCAAAATTCGTCGAGTCTTTTGCCAAAATGATCCAGAAGCAACAAGAGGATGTAACCAAAGGGTTAATGAGTGATTCAGAGTATCAAAAGAAAATGATTGAAATACTACAAAATCCAGAAATGGAAGAACAAGTTTTAAGTGTCTTAACTGGCCAAAAATTTCGCGAACATTTAGAGAAAACCATTCAAGAAACAATGGATTCACCTATGTTTAAAGCAAAAATGACAGACGTTATCTTAAAAGCTGCTGAAGAAATGAAACCCTCTGGTGAAGGTGGTGGCGGTGAAAAATCCGGATCTGGAGGTTCTTCTGAAGGTGGCGGTGAATCCGGTGGTGGAAGTGGTGAGAGCGAAGGAAGTTAACCCATCAAAAAAGGAGCTGAATTCTAATATAGAATTCAGCTCCTTACTTTTATTCAAATTTATCTATTACTTTAGCTGCAATTTTTCTATACTCTTTCCCGTTTGGATGATCTTCTTGATAGACCGATGGCGCAAATACTCCTTCTTCTTCAAAAGGCTGTTGTAAGGAGAGCTGGCCGATTACTTTGGTCTCTAATGCTTCTGCTAGCTTGTCGCCGCCACCTTTTCCGAACACAAATTCCTTTTCACCAGTTAACTGACTTTCAAAATAAGCCATATTTTCAATTACGCCCAATATTTCATGGTCTGTTGTCAGAGCCATTTGACCTGCACGAGCAGCTACAAATGCCGCTGTAGGATGAGGTGTAGTAACGATCACTTCTTTTGATGACGGAATCATATTATGAACATCTAATGCAACATCCCCTGTACCTGGTGGTAAATCAAGCAGTAAATAATCAAGTTCTCCCCACTCAACCTCTTTAAAGAAGCTAGTTAGCATTTTACCTAGTCTAGGCCCTCTCCAAATAACTGGTGAGTTGTCTTCTACAAAGAAGCCCATTGATATAATTTTGACACCAAATCGCTCAACAGGAATGATTCTGTTTCCCCTTAACTTAGGGCGTTCTTCAACTCCCATCATATCAGGAATACTAAAGCCATAAATATCAGCGTCAATAATACCTACCTTTTTCCCTAAACGAGCAAGGGCAACAGCCAGGTTAACAGTTACTGTTGATTTTCCAACTCCGCCTTTTCCACTAGCTACAGCAATAAACTTCGTATTCGATTGCCCGTCCAATAAAGACGGATCTTTTTCCGAGGTTGGCTGATGCTTTGCAATTACTTCATCTGGTAATTGGCTAAAGCGAAGACCTACTGTAGCGGCTCCGCCTTTTTTTAAAATATTAACGACGTTTTGTTGTAATTGCATTTGCTCAGCTGTATTTGTTTTTCCAATAGCGAGCTTTACACTTACATGATTTTTCTCTTCTTTAATTTTTATTTCTTCAATTCCGCCAGTTTCTTCAAACGTTTTATGTAAAAACGGATCCTTAATTGGATTTATTAAATTTGAAACCTCTTCCTTTGTTAACAAAGTAAGTCACCATCCCTTTATCGATGTTTATCTAATTACCGCTAGTATAACATATTACTCAAAGATAATAAGTGATACACATCATAAGGGGGCAATTTCTTAATTATTCTGTCGTTTTCTCTGTAGCATAACGAAGGATACCTTCATATACGCTCCCAGCTATTTTCCTTTGATACTCGACTGTTTTTAGTAATTCACGCTCATGAGCATTAGACAAAAAACCAATTTCAACTAATGCGCCCGGAATTTCCGCTTGTTTTAAGATATACATTCCATTCAGCGCAAGTGCTTCTCTAGTAGTATTCTCTAAATTCCTTATTATTTCTGATTGGACAAATTTAGCTAAGTGTTCACTTTCTTTTAAAGCTGGGTAATAAAATGTTTGCGCTCCATGCCACTTATCTGATGGAAGGGCATTTAAATGAATACTCAGGAAAAAGTCAGCTTCCTTTTCTTTAATAAACTCAACCCGCTTACGAATATCTTCACTTTTTCTACGAGATAATCCTTTGGTATCTTTTGCAGCTAAGTCATCATCAGCTTCTCTTGTTAGATACACCAAAGCACCAGCTTGCTGCAAATAATTTCTAATTTGTTTAGATACATTAAGTGCTATGTCTTTTTCCATAGTCCCGTCAGAACCAACCGCTCCTCCATCAGGATATCCATGTCCTGGGTCTAAAACAATTACTTTTCCAGATAACGGTAGTGACCAGGAATCCCAAGAATCGGTTGTTTTTTGAATAGGGTATTGAATAAGGATTACTAAAAGAATGGCACCAATAATCCAATAAGTTATTTTAACAGACTGACTCATCTAGGTATCCTCCCATAAACATTCCTGTTTCTAACTATATGGGACAAGGGTTATGTTTATGACTATTATAATCCTTAGAGGCTCAAAAACCTTTTAATAGAACTATATAAAAGTGTTAAAAATCTTATTGAACTATATTTGGTCATTAATCTTTTAACAGTATGATTTTCGAAGGGCGTCTTGGTCACCTCCAACAAGATTGACTTAAGACTTCAGGCGAGCTCGGCACTGGAAGCTAAACAACGAAGCTCGAAACTCTATACTTTCTTAGCTTACAAAAAAGACCCCCAACCAAAATGGTTGAGAGCCTTTGAAATGTTGATATTAACGTTTTGAGAACTGTGGTGCTTTACGAGCGCCTTTAAGACCGTATTTCTTACGTTCTTTCATACGAGCATCACGTGTTAGGTATCCAGCGCGCTTTAATGCAGCACGGTATTCAGGATCTGCTTCTAACAATGCACGAGCTACACCGTGACGGATAGCACCAGCTTGACCAGTGAATCCTCCACCTTCTACAGTTGCTAAAACATCGTAGCCGCCTTCAGTTTCTGTAATTGCTAAAGGCTGTTTAATTATTGTACGAAGTGTTTCATACGGGAAATAATCTTCCGCGTCACGTTTATTTACAATGATACGTCCAGTACCTGGAACTAGACGTACACGAGCAGTTGAACTTTTACGGCGTCCGGTACCGTAGTATTGTACTTGTGCCACTATTCGTTACCTCCTTTTAATTAACCGCGAAGTTCGTAAACTTCTGGTTTTTGTGCTTGATGAGTATGTTCTGGTCCTCTAAACACATGTAATTTTTTAGCCATTTGACGTCCAAGGCTTCCTTTTGGAAGCATACCTTTTACAGTAAGTTCCATCATTTGCTCTGGATATTTAGTGCGCATTTCTAATGCATTACGTGCTTTTAGTCCACCTTGGTAACCTGAATGACGGTAATACATTTTGTCATTTATCTTATTACCAGTAAGTTCAATTTTTTCAGCGTTAATGATGATTACGTGATCACCAGTATCTACATGCGGTGTGTATGTTGGTTTATGCTTTCCACGAAGGATTGTTGCAATCTCACTAGCCATACGGCCTAGAGTTTTTCCTTCAGCATCCACAACAAACCACTTGCGTTCAACATTGTTTTCATTTGCCATGAAAGTTGTGCGCATATCAGTTACCCTCCTGTATATCGAAAATTCTATTGTCGTTTTTCAAATTCATTCGCAAATATATTTGCTAGACTATCCAGCGTAAAACACTCGAAAAGCCTACTCTGACTCTATTCTAACACGAATTAACTTTCCGGGGCTATTTCGTGGTATAAAATAAATTGCCATAGAATATCATATAACAAAACGATGCACATTGTCAACAGGATGTTACACCAGGATACGTTGTTTTTTATATTTTTTCTCTAAATCTAATGACACTTAAGGTTATTACTCCTCGTTATATTGTACTTTCCATAGAAATAAACCTTGCGCTGGAGCTGTTTTTCCGGCATTTTCCCGATTCTTGGCATCTATTATTCTTCTTATGTCTGAGACAGGTCTATCATGTTTACCAATTTCAATTAATGTACCTACCAAAATACGCACCATATTATATAAAAAGCCGTTTCCTCTAATTACAAATATAATTCTATCACCCTCTTGATAACAAGTTGCGTGATAAATAGTTCTTATTTTGTCTCCTTTGACATCTGATCTTGCTGAACAAAATGAAGTGAAGTCGTGTTCACCAACCATTGATTCACATGCCTCTTCCATCGCCTCTATATCTAAATGATTTGGAACGTGGTAGGTAAAGTTTCTATTAAAAACATCGGATTGTGTTGAATTTAAAATAAAATAACGATATTCTTTTTCAACTACATCATAGCGCGCGTGAAAGTTTTCAGCTACATTCTCTGAACGTATCACACAAATATCCTCAGGTAAGACAGCATTAAGCGCTCTTGTCCAGTTCTTAATTGGAATGGTTAGATTCGTGTCAAAATGTATTACCTGACCTTTCGCATGCACGCCAGCATCCGTTCTACCTGAAGCATGAACCCGAACCGCTTTACCTTTGTGTAACTTCTTTAATGCCGTTTCGACATCTTCTTGAATAGTTCTTCCATTTGGTTGAACTTGGTAACCTGAAAAATTCGTTCCATCATAACTAACTTCACATTTGATTCGTTCCATAGGACTTCCACCTCTTATTATGTTCGAGTCAGATATAACCCTATTATAATTAAACAAAATATGCCAAAAGTAACTATATCAATTGGTTTTATCTTTAATTCACGTAATTTCGTTCTTCCCTCTCCACCTTGGTAACCACGAGCCTCCATGGCCATCGCAAGCTCCTCTGCCCGTTTAAATGCACTTACAAATAAAGGGACAAGTAATGGAACAATCGCTTGCAATCTTTCTTTTATTGGACCGGTTTTAAAATCAACACCCCTGGATGCTTGTGCTTTTGATATTTTTTCTGTTTCTTGCATTAGTGTGGGGATAAACCGTAATGAGATCGACATCATTAATGCTAATTCATGAACAGGAAACTTGATCCGTTTTAATGGATGGAGCAAACTTTCGATTGCATCTGTTATCTCGATTGGACTAGTTGTTAACGTGAGCAATGAGGTAACTAAAATCAAAAGAAAGAAACGTAATGAAATTGCAGATCCTTGTGCAACTGCTCCAGAATATACCGGAAAAGATAATAGCTCGAATAAAACGTCACCTTCTCGTGTAACCACTAGATGAAGAATGAAAGTAAAAATAATTAAGAACCAAACTGGTGTTAACCCTTTGATTATATAGGAGAGTTTGATTCTGGTGGCTAGAGCACTTCCAATCGAAAAAACAGTTAGAAGACCATAACTAGCAATAGAATTGGCAAAGAAAACGATAATGACGAAAAAGAAAATAATTGTTATCTTCGTTCTTGGATCTAGACGATGTATTATTGACTCTCCAGGGATATACTGACCAATAATAAATGCATTATTCATGATTATCAGCTCCCCTAATCAATTCCTTTAATTCTTGGGCCAGTTCACTTAGCTCTTGACCACGATAAGTCAACCGAAACCCAAATTTTTCTTCTACTTTGAAGATAAATTGAATTACTTCAGGAAGGTCTAACTGAACTTTATTTAACTCTTCTTTCTTCACAAAAACTTCGGCAGGTTTGCCCTCCATGTATTTTGTCCCATGATCGAGAATAATTACATGGTCAGCATAATGAAGTGCATCTTCCATACTGTGGGTCACAAGGACTGTTGTTAAATTCTTTTCTTGATGTAAGCGGTAGAACATGTCCATTATATCTTTTTGACCTCGAGGATCGAGACCCGCAGTTGGTTCATCTAATACCAATACTTCTGGTTCCATAGCCAGAACACCGGCTATTGCTACTCTTCTCATTTGGCCTCCACTAAGATCAAAGGGTGACCGTTCTAATAGATCTTCTGGAATTTGCACTGCCTGAATCACTTCATAGGTCCGTTTTTTGATTTCCGCTTGATCAACGCCAAAATTAGCAGGTCCAAAAGCAATATCCTTAGCAACTGTCTCTTCAAATAATTGATGTTCTGGATACTGAAACACTACTCCCACTCTACGTCTTAACTCTTTCATTTCCTTCAGTTTTTTATCTGAGGAAAGTTGATAATCTCCGATTGTTACTTGTCCTTGCGTTGGACGAAGCAAACCATTTAAATGTTGAATTAATGTAGACTTTCCTGATCCAGTATGTCCGACAATCGCAACAAATGTTCCTGATGAGACTTGAAAGGATAGATCATGAATAGCCCTATGCTCAAAAGGCGTCTTAGGTTGATAAGTATATGCTACATTTTCGAATGAGATATCCATAATTCCTCCAAAAGCTCCTCATGACTTAATGGCTGATTGTTGATCTCAACACCTAAATTAGTTAGTTGGTCCGCTAATTTAGATACAAAGGGTGTATCCAACCCAATCAGCTGCAGTTCCTCTTTTTTCGTAAAAACTTCTCTAGGTGTTGCTTCTAGCCATACCTTTCCATCATTCATTACAATTACCCGATCAGCTTTAGTAATTTCATTTAAATCGTGTGTAATCGTTACTAGTGCTAAATTATGTTTGTCTTGTACTTCTGTAATTGTACTCATAATTTCTAGTCTACCGGTAGGGTCAAGCATTGCCGTTGCTTCGTCGAGAATAATTACCTTAGGTGATATTGCCAATATACTTGCAATGGCAACCCTTTGCTTTTGTCCCCCAGACAGTCGATGTGGTTCATGAAGTAAATAGTCATTCATCGAAACGGCTGTTAGACTACTATCTATTCTTTTAATCATTTCAGGTCTTGGAACTCCTCTATTTTCTAATCCAAAAGCAACATCGTCTCTTACCGTTGTTCCAACAAACTGATTGTCCGGATTTTGAAAAACCATACCAACGCTTTTTCTGACTTCCCAGATTGTATCTTGACTTACTTTTAGGCCATCAACAATTATTTCGCCTTCTTGTGGAAAAAGTAATCCATTGATTAACTTTGCAATAGTTGATTTACCGGAACCATTATGACCAATAATTGCGACCCATTCATCTGGATAGATAACAAAACTTACATTTTTCAAAACCCAGGGATGCTCTTCTCCATATCGAAATGATACATTATTAAATTCAATAAAGCTTTGCCTCATCTGTCTCCCCCTCTGCCAAACTAACTTGTATTTCCCCGGGAATAATATATTAATAAATGTCAGTAACCTATACTGATTACCAATTACACTCGTCTTGATTATGCCTAAGACTTTATTTTATCACAAATATACGAGGATTTATCATTGAGGTAAATGAAACATCTATCTGAACAAAGCGCCGGAGCTGGCTAACTTAGTAATTAATTATCCATAGCAGTCCATTTTGTGATTTCCTAGACCATAAAAAGAAAAAACTTGCCGGTTGGCAAGTTTCTCTTAAATAGCTTGTACAAATAGTAACCGAGACTTTTACCAACCTATGATTGTAGCCTCGTTAAACCATTTTTAATATCATTAAAAAGATGATAGAACAAAAAAGGGCTGGGATTCATCCCACGGAAGAGATTCTGTCCTGCCCTTCAAGCTATCAAACCTAATTAAACTAGTTCAATAATCGCCATTTCTGCACCGTCACCACGACGCGGTCCAAGTTTTAGGACACGAGTATAACCGCCTTGGCGCTCATCATAACGAGCAGCGATGTCTGTGAAAAGTTTTTGGACTACAGCTTCATTTTCGCTAGCTTCTACATTATAAAGAAAAGAAGCTGCTTGACGACGTGCGTGTAAATCACCGCGCTTACCAAGTGTAATCATTTTATCAACAACGGAACGAAGCTCTTTTGCTTTCGCCTCTGTTGTTTCTAGACGTTCATGAATAATCAAGTTTGTGGCAAGGTTGCGAAGTAACGCCATACGTTGGTCTGTTGTACGACCTAGTTTTCTAGCCATGGATTATCCCTCCCTTTTTCGGAATTCTTACATGTTCAATTCTATCAATCGTCTTTTCTTAAACCTAATCCTAAATCATCTAGCTTATGTCTAACCTCTTCTAGTGATTTTCGGCCTAGATTACGTACTTTCATCATATCTTCTTCTGATTTATGAGCAAGCTCCTGCACAGTATTGATTCCAGCACGTTTTAGACAGTTGTAAGAACGAACAGATAAATCAAGTTCTTCAATTGTCATTTCAAGAACCTTTTCTTTTTGATCTTCTTCTTTTTCTATCATAATTTCGGCATTTTGAGCTTCGTCTGTTAATCCAACAAAGATGTTCAAATGCTCTGTATAAATTTTCGCACCTAATGAAACAGCTTCTTCTGGTCTTATGCTACCATCTGTCCAAACATCTAACGTAAGCTTATCAAAATTGGCAACTTGACCTACACGGGTGTTCTCCACTTGATAAGTTGCTTTAGATACTGGTGTGAAGATAGAATCTACAGGAATAACACCAATTGGCTGATCATCATGATTATTAGATTCGGCAGGTCGATATCCTCGACCACGTTCTGCAGTAATCTTCATTTGTAAGTTCGCATTCTTACCTAATGTAGCAATATGAAGATTTGGATTTAAAATCTCAACATCACTATCGTAAGTGATATCAGCAGCCGTAACTTTTCCATCTCCCTGTACATCAATCTCTAAGGTTTTCTCATCTTCAGAGTATACCTTTAGAGCAAGTTTCTTCAGATTAAGAACAATAGTTGTAACATCTTCAACTACTCCTTCAATCGTTGAAAACTCATGAAGCGCCCCATCAATTTGCACTGATGTTACAGCAGCGCCAGGAAGTGAGGATAAAAGTATACGACGCAAGGAGTTACCTAGTGTTGTACCATATCCACGTTCTAGCGGCTCAACGACAAATTTACCAAAGGTGCCATCATCGCTAACCTCTACCGTTTCAATCCTTGGTTTCTCAATTTCAATCATTAATTAAACCCTCCTTCAAAACGTCGAAACCCCGGTTAGACAGTTGTCTAACCGAAATCCCTCAGTTAGGCAGTTCCCGTTTCTGCACTATGCAACTTCGTATTCTTCTGTCATAAGCGTTGCTGTCTTTAGGGTGTTCAAAACGTCCGGTTATTGTCAATCGTTTCGATCCCAATACTTTTAGCTATCATAACCCATTATAGACAGAGTGACAAATTATATACAGACAAATTATACTCTACGACGTTTTGGCGGGCGGCAACCATTATGAGGAACTGGAGTTACGTCAACAATCGCTGTAACTTCTAAACCTGCTGCTTGTAGAGAACGAATTGCTGCTTCACGTCCAGCGCCAGGTCCTTTAACAGTTACTTCTAGAGATTTCAAACCATGCTCCATTGCTGATTTTGCAGCTGTTTCAGCAGCCATTTGTGCAGCAAAAGGAGTAGACTTACGAGAGCCTTTGAAACCTTGTGTTCCAGCACTGCTCCAGCTTACTGCGTTCCCTTGAACATCAGTAATAGTAACAATAGTGTTGTTAAATGTAGAACGAATGTGTGCTATACCAGTGTCAATATTCTTTTTGACGCGTTTTTTACGTGTGTTTGTTTTACGAGCCATTAATTAACTAACCTCCTTTTAAGTTATTTTTTCTTGTTAGCCATAGTCTTACGTGGACCTTTACGAGTACGAGAGTTGTTCTTAGTCTTTTGACCACGAAGTGGTAAACCTCTACGGTGTCGAACGCCACGATATGAACCAATCTCAATTAGACGCTTAATGTTTAGAGATACTTCACGGCGAAGGTCACCTTCTACCGAGTGTTTTTCGATCGCTTGACGAATATTAGCTAATTCGTCTTCTGTTAGATCGCGAACACGAGTATCCTCAGAAACCCCAGCTTCTTTCAGTACTTCTTGCGCAGTTGCTTTTCCAATACCAAAGATATAAGTAAGGGAAATTACTACACGTTTATCACGAGGAATATCTATACCTGAAATACGTGCCATTAGGTTCTTGCACCTCCTTATTAATTAACCTTGCTTTTGTTTGTGTTTCGGGTTTTCGCAAATAACCATTACTTTGCCTTTACGGCGGATTACTTTACATTTTTCACATATTGGTTTTACAGATGGCCTTACCTTCATCATCCATACCTCCTTTTGTATCGGAGCATTCATTTATTTGTATCGGTACGTTATACGACCTCTAGTTAAATCATAAGGAGAAAGTTCAACCGTCACTTTATCTCCAGGTAAGATTCGAATGAAATGCATGCGAATTTTACCAGAAACATGAGCTAGAACGGTATGACCATTCTCTAATTCAACTTTAAACATTGCGTTAGGTAACGTGTCAGTGACAGTACCTTCTACTTCAATTGCATCGTCTTTCGCCATCGAGTTGATCTCCCTTCTTTAAATCAGTCACTATTTCATTGACAAATTTTGTTAAAGCAAAACGCAACTTCCCATTTGTTACGCGACCAGTTTCTAGAAGGCTGTTTTGGACTTCCGGAGAGATATAATTAAATAGTTCAATATGATTCGAATTCTTTTTCTTGGGTCGATCATATTTTCTCTTTTCTCCATCGGCAAGCAAGACAAATCGATCATCAACAATTTGGATGACAATAGCAAATTGACCTACTTCACGTCCCTGTAAGATTCGAACAACTTGACCTATTCGCGGACTCGACTCCGTATCATTCAACCACGATCACCTTCACTTAGGCTATTGTTAAGATCTGATAACCTTCTTCTGTAATAGCAATAGTATGCTCATAATGAGCACACATCTTACCATCTTGAGTGACAACCGTCCAATCATCTGCAAGGGTTTTTACATGCCTTTTCCCTGCATTAACCATTGGTTCAATGGCTAAAACCATGCCTGGTTTTAATTGTGGGCCTTTATTACGAGGGCCGTAATGAGGAACATTAGGATCTTCGTGTAGGTCCTTACCTACTCCGTGACCCGCGTATTCTCTTACAATACTAAACCCTCTGGATTCCACATAGCTTTGTATGGCATGTGATATATTCGAAAGGCGGACACCTGGCTTTGCTTCTTCAAGACCTTTATATAAAGAAGTCTTTGTTATTTCTAATAATTCTTCAGTAGCACTATCAATAGTTCCAACCGGGTACGTCCAAGCAGAATCACCATGATATGAATTATACTTAGCACCGATATCAATACTGATAATGTCACCGTCTTTTAGCTTGCGGTCACTCGGAATACCATGTACTAATTCCTCGTTAACCGAGGCGCATATACTACCACGAAATCCATTATACCCTTTAAATGAAGGAATTGCATCCATACTGCGAATGAATTCGTCAGCAATGTTATCCAATTCTCTAGTTGTAATTCCGGGTTGTATATAAGGTTTTAGTTTTTGATGTGTCATCGCAACTATCTTACCCGCTATACTCATAATTTCAATCTCTTGTGGTGTTTTACGTATTATCATTTAGATAATTCGCCAAGTTTAGTATCGATATCTTCAAATACTTGATTAATATCTTGATCTCCATCGACACTAATTAGATAACCTTTATCATTATAGAAGTCTAACATAGGCTTTGTCTGCTCTAGGTTAACTTCTAAACGTTTTTCAACTGTATCTGGCTTATCGTCTTTTCTCTGAATCAATTCCGCACCATCTTTATCACATTTACCTGCCTCTTTAGGAGGGTTAAATAGTAGATGGTACGCCGTCCCACATGTAGGACAAATACGTCGTCCTGTCAATCTCTCAATAAGTTGATCACTAGGAACATTAACATGAATAACATAATCTAAAGATTCATTGATGTCTGTCAAAAGGTTCTCTAAAGCCTCGGCTTGAGCGACAGTTCTTGGAAAACCATCTAATAGAAAGCCTTTTTGACAATCATCCATGCTAAGACGCTCTTTAACAATTCCGATAGTAACTTCATCAGGAACAAGTTCTCCTTGGTCCATAAAAGCTTTTGCTTTATTACCGAGCTCCGTTCCTTCTTTAATAGCTAGACGGAACATATCTCCAGTAGAGATATGAGGGATCTGATATTTTTCTACTATCTTCTCTGCCTGTGTGCCTTTACCGGCACCAGGGAGACCCATAAGGATTAAATTCAAGGAATTTCCCCTCGCTCTCATTTCATCTTACATACAAGTTATTAACAGTTTTACTTGATAAAACCTTTATAGTGGCGTTTAACCAATTGACTCTCTAGTTGCTTCATTGTCTGTAATGCTACACCAACTACGATTAACAAACTAGTACCACCAATTTGTACTGCTTGAGGTAAGTTTGCCAAATTACCTAATACAAGTGGTAACACAGAAACAGCTGCTAGGAAAATTGATCCAACAAAAACCAAACGGTACATTACACGAGTAAGATACGTCTCGGTATTTTTACCTGGACGAATGCCCGGAATATATCCACCCTGTTTTTTCAAATTTTCAGCCATTTGTTCTGGGTTTACTTGAATGAATGTATAGAAATAGGTGAAAGCAATAATTAGAGCAACATAGATTACCATACCTATAGGCTGAGTGTAGTCAAATACTGTTTCTATTACACCTGCAATATTATTGCCTTCAAAAAATCCAGCAACAGTTCTAGGTGCAATAATGAATGAAATTGCAAAGATTACCGGGATAACTCCTGCAGCATTTACTTTTAAAGGTAAATGTGTAGAGTGACCGCCAACCGGAGAACGGTTAACTAATCTTTTTGCATATTGAACCGGAATCTTACGCAATGCTTGCTGGATGAAAATAACACCAACAACAACCGCAAGTACAACCAAGACTATTAATGCTACGATAATGATATTGATGAACAACTCATCTCCAACATTACCTCCAAAATACTGTTCGTATAACTGGTTAATACCATTTGGAACTGCGGCAACTATACCAGCAAAAATTAAAATTGAGATACCATTTCCAACACCATTGGCTGTAATTTGCTCACCCAACCACATTAAAAATGCTGTTCCACTTGTTAGTACAATTGCAATAACAAGGAATTTACCAACGCCGGGGTTAGTAATTAATTGCCCGCCTGTAATGGCATTAAAACCAATTGACATACCAATCGCTTGGACAAAGGCAAGAATAATTGTGAAATAGCGTGTAAATTGAGCCAATTTACGACGTCCAACTTCCCCTTGCTTCTTCCACTCTGAAAACTTTTCAACAACATCCATTTGCAACAGTTGCATAATAATGGAAGCAGTAATATAAGGCATAATCCCCATAGCAAAAATAGAGAAGTTTTGAAGAGCTCCTCCTCCAAATGTGTTAAGGAAGCCAAATACACTTTGATCATTCATAAAATCAATTGCTCCCTTATCAGAGAAAGGTACCGGAATAAAAGTACCTATCCTAAATACAATTAGCATTAATAGAGTGAAGATTATTTTGTTTCTTATGTCACCTACACGCATTAAATTGGAGATTGTTTGAAACATTAAATCACCTCAGTTTGACCGCCCGCTGCCTCAATTGCTTCTTTAGCTGAAGCAGAGAACTTGTGAGCTTTAACGGTAAGTTTCTTTTCAATATTTCCATTGCCAAGAACTTTAAGACCTGCTTTCAACTTACTTACAACACCAGTCTCAATTAAAAGCTCCGGTGTTACTTCTGTACCTTCTTCAAATCGATTTAAAGCATCAAGATTTATGATCGCGAATTCTTTTCTGTGCACATTTGTGAATCCACGTTTAGGTAGACGTTGGAATAATGGCATTTGGCCACCTTCGAACCCAAGTCGAACTCCTCCACCAGAACGAGAATTTTGTCCTTTGTGTCCACGTCCAGATGTTTTACCATTTCCTGAAGACATTCCACGACCTACACGATTACGCTCTTTACGAGCTTGTGATGGCTTCAATTCATGAAGTTTCATGCGAGCACCTCCTCTTTTGCGCTTTCGTTTTTTAAACTTCTTTAACCGTTACTAAGTGCGATACTTTATTAACCATGCCACGAACGACAGGAGTATCTTCACGGACTACTGACTGACGGATTTTTCTTAATCCAAGCGTTTTAACAGTAGCTTTTTGAATTTCCGATCTACCGATAACACTGCGCGTGAGGGTAATTTCTAACTGTTTAGCCATATTATTTCCCTCCTTATCCTAACAGTTCTTGTACAGACTTTCCACGTAGTTTAGCAATTTCTTCGGCACGCTTCAATTCACCTAATCCGTTTATCGTAGCACGAACCATGTTAATTGGAGTGTTAGAACCTAATGACTTAGATAGGATATCACCTACACCAGCAAGCTCAAGTACTGCACGGACAGGTCCGCCTGCAATTACTCCAGTACCTTCTGAAGCTGGTTTCATTAAGATATTACCTGCACCAAATTCACCAATAATCTCATGTGGAATAGTTGTACCAACGACTGGTACTGTTATTAGATTTTTCTTCGCATCATCAATTGCTTTTCTGATTGCCTCTGGTACCTCTTGTGCTTTACCAGTACCAAATCCAACGTGACCATTTTTATCACCGACAACTACTAATGCAGCAAAACGGAAACGACGTCCACCTTTTACTACTTTAGCTACACGGTTAATTGTTACAACGCGTTCTTCTAGATCTAATTTATTCGGGTCAACATGTTTTTGCAAGATATGTCCCTCCTTTAACTATTAAAATTCAAGACCTGCCCTGCGGGCAGCATCTGCTAATGCTTTTACACGTCCGTGATATAGGTATCCTCCACGGTCAAATACCACGTTTTTGTGTCCATTTTCCTGTGCACGAGTTGAAAGTAACTCGCCTACTTTCTCTGCAGCCTCTAGATTACCTGTAGACTCAAGGTTAAGTTCCTTGTCTATAGTAGAAGCGCTAGCAAGCGTTTTGCTATTTATATCATCAATAAGTTGTGCATAGATGTGTTTGTTTGAACGGAATACGTTTAAACGTGGACGTTCTGCTGTTCCAAATAAGTTTTTACGAACTCGCATATGTCTTTTTTTACGTACCGAATTTTTGTCGGGCTTTGTGATCATCTAGGTCACTCCTTTCTGTTCCCTAACTAACCTTACTTAGCTGTTTTACCTTCTTTACGACGTACATACTCGCCTTCGTAGCGAATACCTTTGCCTTTGTAAGGCTCTGGCGGTCGTATTGCTCTAATGTTTGCTGCAACAGCACCAACTAGTTCTTTGTCAATTCCTTTAACAATAACTCTTGTGTTAGTAGGAACTTCGATTTCAATCCCATCACGGTGATCAAGTTCTACAGGATGAGAATAGCCAGCGTTAATAATGATTTTGTCGCCTTGCTTTTGTGCACGGTAACCAACACCTTGAATTTCAAGAGCTTTTTCAAATCCTTTGTGGACGCCCTCTACCATATTACCAATCAAACTTCTTGTTGTACCATGTAGTGCACGATGTTCTTTATTATCACTTGGGCGTTCTACAGTTAGAACGTTGTTATCAATTTTAACTTTAATATCCTCATGGAATTTACGAGTAAGT
Source organism: Aquibacillus saliphilus (assembly GCF_020404745.1). Taxonomy (GTDB): domain Bacteria; phylum Bacillota; class Bacilli; order Bacillales; family Amphibacillaceae; genus Aquibacillus; species Aquibacillus saliphilus. The sequence goes on along the minus strand of NZ_JAIZAP010000027.1, from coordinate 42,251 downwards.
TCCCCTTTTGGACCTTTAACAGTAACGGTATTTCCGTCTACTTTAATTTCGACACCTTCAGGTATTTCAAGAATCTTTAATCCTATACGAGACATTCAGAGCACCTCCTATCTTAAAAATATTATTACCAGACGAATGCTAGCACTTCGCCACCAAGGGCTTGCTCGCGTGCTTCTTTATCGGATAATAAACCTTTTGATGTTGAAACAACTGCAATACCAAGGCCGTTTAATACTTTAGGTACTTCATCAGCTTTAGCATATACACGTAATCCTGGCTTACTAATACGTTTTAGACCAGTAATTACTCGTTCTTCATTTACACCATATTTAAGGAATATACGTAGTACACCCTGTTTATTATCTTCAATGAACTCATAATCACGAACAAAACCTTCGCGCTTAAGAATATCAGCAATTTCTTTTTTTACGTTGGATGCAGGGAGTTCTAGCTTCTCATGACGCACCATATTGGCGTTACGAATACGAGTAAGCATATCTGCGATTGGATCTGTCATAACCATTATTCATTACCTCCTTCCCTAATCGGGGATTACCAGCTTGCTTTTTTGACACCAGGAATTTGACCTTTATAGGCAAGTTCACGGAAACAAATACGGCAAAGTTTAAATTTGCGTAATACAGAATGAGGACGTCCGCAACGTTCACAGCGTGTGTATTCTTGCACTTTAAATTTTTGCGTGCGTTTTTGTTTCGCAATCATAGATTTTTTAGCCACAATTTTCCCTCCTTGATTTAGCTCTACGCTTATTTTTGGAAAGGCATGCCAAGTTGACCTAAAAGCTCACGAGCTTCTTCGTCAGTATTAGAAGTGGTTACGATAACGATATCCATACCACGCACTTTACTTACCTTGTCATAATTAATTTCCGGGAAAATCAATTGTTCTTTTACACCTAATGTGTAGTTACCGCGACCATCAAAAGCTTTCTTAGAAATACCACGAAAATCACGAACACGTGGAAGTGATACATCTACAAGCTTTTGAAGGAATTCATACATACGTTCACCACGAAGGGTTACTTTTGCCCCGATAGGCATTCCCTCACGCAAACGGAATCCTGCAATTGATTTTTTCGCTTTTGTTATAATAGGTTGTTGACCTGAGATCAATGATAATTCCTCAACAGCGCTATCTAGAGCTTTTGAGTTTTGTACAGCATCTCCAACACCCATGTTAATTACTATTTTTTCAACTTTTGGTACTTGCATTACTGAATCATAGTTGAATTTTTCAACCAAAGATGGAACGATTGTACTTTGAAACTTCTGTTTCAGTTCGTTCATCGAGTAGCCCTCCTTTCGTCGCTAATTTATTTATCTAACGCTTCACCGGATTTTTTAGCGATACGAACTTTCTTTCCGTCACGTACTTCAAATCCAACGCGAGTTGGTTCGCCCGATTTTGGATCAATCGGCATTACATTAGAAACATGAATCGGTGCTTCTTGGTTAAGAATTCCACCTTGTGGATTTTCTTGTGAAGGTTTAGCGTGTTTTTTCACAACATTAATCCCTTCAACTAAAACACGTTCTTTTTTTGGATAAGATTCAAGGATCGTTCCTTGTTTACCTTTATCCTTGCCGGATATTACTTGTATTTTGTCACCTTTTTTTACATGCATGCTAGACGCACCTCCTTACAAGGCTTTTCGATAAGTGCTTTATATTACTTCTGGAGCTAGAGAAACTATTTTCATAAATTTCGCATCACGTAATTCACGTGCAACTGGTCCGAAGATACGAGTACCTCTTGGACTTTTATCGTCACGTACGATTACTGCTGCATTTTCATCAAATCGAATATAAGAACCGTCTTTACGACGCATTCCACTCTTCGTGCGAACGACTACAGCTCTAACAACTTCACCTTTTTTGACAACGCCACCAGGTGTTGCTTGTTTCACTGTACAGACGATCACATCTCCAATATTAGCTGTTTTACGACCAGATCCACCTAGTACTTTAATTGTAAGCACTTCGCGAGCACCTGAGTTATCTGCTACTTTTAAACGTGATTCTTGTTGAATCATACCGATGTAACCTCCCTTCGGAATCATTCCGAGCGAACTTTATTAAATAATTACCGCTTCTTCCACAACTTCTACCAGACGGAAACGTTTAGTAGCTGATAATGGACGAGTTTCCATGACACGAACGACATCACCAATTTTTGCTTGGTTGTTTTCATCATGCGTTTTAAATTTCTTCGAATATTTTACACGTTTTCCATAAAGCTTATGGAACTTATATGTTTCAATCAAAACTGTAATGGTTTTATCCATTTTGTCTGATACGACACGACCAGTGTAAACCTTACGATTATTACGTTCTTCGCTCATTTGAGGCTAACCTCCTCTCGATTATCAGTTATTTACGCTTAGCTCTCTTTCACGAACGACAGTTTTCATACGTGCGATTGATTTACGCACTTCACGAAGACGCGCTGTGTTCTCAAGTTGGCCTGTTGCTAACTGGAAGCGCAAGTTGAAAAGCTCTTCTTTTAATGATTTTACTTTTTGTTCAATTTCGGCAGTGGTTAGTTCTCTGATTTCATTAGCCTTCATTGATTTCACCACCAATTTCTTCTCGTTTTACAAATTTAGTTTTAATCGGTAATTTGTGAGAAGCAAGACGTAATGCTTCGCGCGCTACTTCTTCAGAAACACCTGCGATTTCAAACATAATCTTACCTGGTTTAACTACTGCAACCCATCCTTCAGGAGCACCTTTACCGGAACCCATGCGGACTTCTAAGGGTTTAGCAGTGTATGGTTTGTCTGGAAAGATTTTAATCCAAACTTTACCGCCACGTTTCATATAACGAGTCATTGCAATACGAGCAGCCTCAATTTGACGGCTTGTAATCCAAGAAGCGTCTACGGCTTGTAGTCCATATTCACCAAAAGCAACTGACGTACCGCCTTTTGCTTTACCATTCATTTTACCACGATGTTGTCTACGATATTTTACACGTTTAGGCATTAACATAATGCTTGCCCCCTTCCTTACTTTTTATTTTTAGTTGGAAGGACTTCCCCACGATAGATCCACACTTTTACACCCAGTTTACCGTACGTAGTATCTGCTTCTGCAGTTCCGTAATCGATATCTGCACGTAATGTGTGTAGTGGAACAGTTCCTTCACTGTAATGTTCTGCACGAGCAATGTCAGCTCCGCCTAGACGGCCTGAAACTTGTGTACGAATACCTTTTGCTCCAGAACGCATAGCGCGTTGTATTGTTTGTTTTTGAGCACGACGGAATGAAATACGACTTTCTAGCTGACGAGCGATATTCTCAGCAACTAATTTTGCATTCATGTCTGCTTTTTTAATTTCAACAATATTTATGTGAACTCTTTTTCCAGTTAAAGTATTAAGAGATTTACGAAGAGCTTCAACCTCAGAACCACCTTTACCAATTACCATACCTGGTTTAGCAGTAGAAATAGAGATATTCACACGGTTAGCTGCACGTTCGATTTCAATACTAGAAACAGCGGCATCTTTTAGACGTTGTTCTACATATTCGCGAATTTTAATATCTTCGTGCAATAAGTCTGCATAATCTTTGCCAGCGTACCACTTGGACTCCCAATCGCGGATAACACCGACACGAAGTCCTATCGGATTAATTTTTTGACCCACAGATTATCCCTCCTTCTTTTCTGATACAACCACAGTAATGTGGCTAGTTCGTTTGTTTATTTGACTTGCCCGACCCATCGCACGTGGACGGAATCTTTTCAATGTAGCGCCTTCGTCTACAAATACTTCAGATACGAACAAGTTATCTGGATTCATTTCATAGTTGTGTTCTGCATTCGCAATAGCAGAGTTTAATACTTTTTCAACAACAGGCGAAGCGCCACGTTGTGTATGATTTAAAATTGATACTGCTTCTCCAACATTTTTTCCTCGAATTAAATCTATCACCAACCGAACTTTACGAGGAGCGATACGAACAGATTTTGCAACAGCTTTAGCTTGCATCAAGAGTGCCTCCTCTCATTTAACGTTTTGTTTTCTTGTCATCGCCAGAGTGTCCCCTGAACGTGCGGGATGGCGCGAATTCACCCAATTTATGTCCAACCATATCCTCAGTGATATAAACCGGTACATGTTTGCGTCCGTCATATACTGCGAAAGTATGCCCAATAAAGTTAGGGAATATAGTAGAACGACGAGACCATGTCTTAACAACTTGCTTTTTGTCGTCCTCGTTCAACTTTTCTACTTTCTTCAATAAATGATCATCTGCGAAAGGTCCTTTTTTTAAGCTACGACCCATATATAAGCCTCCCTTCGCGATTGACTGACGGGTGTTTGTTCCCGTCGTTCAACCCCGTTATTTTTTACGTTTACGAACAATAAATTTATCAGTTGTTTTGTTACGTTTACGCGTTTTGTAACCAAGTGTAGGTTTGCCCCAAGGTGACATTGGTGATTTACGACCGATTGGTGCACGTCCTTCACCACCACCGTGTGGGTGATCGTTAGGGTTCATAACAGAACCACGTACTGTCGGGCGGATGCCTTTCCAGCGTGAACGTCCTGCTTTACCAACAGTGATAAGCTCGTGTTCTAAGTTTCCTACTTGACCGATTGTTGCACGGCAAGTACCTAATACTAAGCGCACTTCACCAGAAGACAATCTTACAAGAATATATTTATCTTCACGACCAAGAATCTGTGCTTGTGATCCAGCTGAACGAGCAAGCTGTCCTCCGCGTCCTGGCTTAAGCTCTACGTTATGAATGATTGTACCGACCGGAATGCTGTGTAGTGGAAGTGAATTACCTAATTTAATATCCGCATCTGGACCAGCGATAATTTGAGTTCCAACTTGGATTCCTTTTGGTGCTAAAATATAGCGTTTTTCTCCATCAACATAGTTTATTAACGCAATGTTTGCGGAACGGTTTGGATCATACTCAATCGTAGCAACGCGTCCTGGTATTCCTTCTTTGTCGCGTTTAAAATCAATGATTCTATATTGACGCTTATGACCGCCACCGTGATGACGAACTGTTAATCTTCCCTGGTTATTACGGCCACCGCGTTTGTGCAATGGACTTAATAGGGATTTTTCTGGTTTATCAGTAGTGATTTCAGCGAAATCAGATCCCGACATTCCACGTCTACCATTAGTGGTTGGTTTATACTTTTTAATCGCCATCTTAATTTCCCTCCTTCACAATTATATTTTTTTATACACTCTCAAAGAATTCTAGTTCTTTGCTATCTGCTGATAGTTTTACTACTGCTTTTTTACGATCTGGGCGGTAACCGCCATGGCGACCCATACGTTTGAATTTACCTTTAAGGTTCATAGTGTTTACTTGTTCAACTTTAACACCAAAGATTAATTCAACAGCATCTTTTATTTGAGTTCTATTTGCTTTTGTACTCACTTCGAACGTGTACTTCTTCTCAGCCATAAGGTCTGATGAGTGTTCTGTAATGACCGGGCGCTTAATAATATCACGTGGATCCATCATTATGCAAGCACCTCCCCTGCTTTTTCAGCTGCCTCTTTTGTCAAGATCAGCTTGTCATGCGTAAGCAAGTCTAGTACGTTAACTTCACTTACAGTTAATACTTTTACGTTTGCTAAGTTATTAGCTGAACGTGCAACAACTTCGTCTTGATTAGCTGTTACAATTAATGCCTTTTCCTCAACTTTTAATGATGCAAGTAGATTTACTACTTCCTTAGTCTTTGGAGCATCGATTGAAAGAGCTTCAAGAACTACTAAGTTGTCTTCTTTCACCTTAGATGAAAGAGCTGATTTAAGTGCTAGTCTACGAACCTTTTTAGGTAATTTGTAGCTATAGCTACGAGGTGTAGGACCGAAAACAGTTCCACCACCAACCCATTGTGGAGCGCGAATTGTACCTTGACGCGCACGACCTGTACCTTTTTGACGCCACGGTTTACGACCACCACCACGCACAGCTGAACGATTTTTAACAGCGTGAGTACCTTGATGTAGTGAAGCGCGCTGCATTAATACAGCATCATGTAATACGTGTGTATTAGGTTCGATTCCGAAAACAGCATCATTTAACTCTACATCGCCGACTTGCGATCCGCTTTGATTATATAGTGCTACTTTAGGCATGACATATCCTCCCTTCAACTTATGATTAGTTAGCCTTTATTGCACTCGTGATTTTAACGAATGATTTTCTTGCACCAGGAACGTTACCTTTTACTAGTAGAAGGTTACGCTCAACATCTACCTTAACGACTTCAAGGTTTTGAATTGTTACTTGTTCTCCACCCATTTGTCCTGGTAGGTTTTTACCTTTAAATACACGCATCGGGTCAATAACACCCATTGAACCTGGTCTTCTATGGTAACGAGAACCGTGACTCATTGGCCCACGTGATTGGTTGTGGCGCTTGATAGAGCCTTGGAATCCTTTACCTTTTGAAGTACCTGTTACATCAATTGCGTCTCCAGCTTGAAAAATCTCAACGCTAATCTCTTGACCTAATTGATAGTCATCAAGATTTGCGTTACGGATTTCACGAATGAAGCGCTTAGGGTTAGTATTTGCCTTTTCAGCATGACCTTTAGCTGGTTTGTTCGTACGAGATTCTTTTGTATCAGCAAATCCTACCTGAATAGCTTCATAACCGTCATTTTCTACAGTTTTCTTTTGAAGAATAACATTCGGTTCTGCTTGAATTACAGTTACCGGAGTTAATTCCCCGTCTTCTGAGAAAAGTTGAGTCATGCCGACTTTGCGACCTAAGATTCCTTTCGTCATCCGTCACACCTCCTAATTTCAATAATTTCTATTATAGTTTAATCTCAATGTCCACACCGGATGGTAAGTCAAGACGCATTAACGAGTCAACTGTTTGCGGTGTTGGACTAACAATGTCGATAAGACGTTTGTGCGTGCGCATTTCAAATTGCTCACGAGCATCTTTGTATTTGTGCACCGCGCGTAATACTGTATAAATAGTTCTTTCTGTAGGCAACGGAATCGGCCCAGAAACATCAGCACCTGAACGTTTAGCAGTATCTACAATTTTTTCAGCTGACTGATCAAGGATACGGTGATCATAAGCTTTTAAACGAATTCTAATTTTTTCTTTTGCCATTATTTTCCCTCCTTCTTCGCCCATTTTATAATAGACATTCTCCGCGAAAATAGCTCGGCATCCCGCCATGGCAAAGGGGCCGGGTGTGCCAACAACCTTCCGCATCATCGCCTTTTATGACCAACATTACTCATTATATATAATAAGTGTCGGCAATGCAACCATTAATTAAAAATAATTTAACTAACTGCACTTCGAATATTATACAAGACTACAAAGCATCAAGCAACCTTTTTATAAAAATAATATACAGTTAATAACTGGAATCACAACAATAACTATCAGGATGAAAACTAAAAGCTTTACAGCGAGGATAAAACTTACTGTCTTTTTGTCTGATTTTAGTTAAATGATTAAAACTATATCTAAAAAATAAGCAGACAGCGAAAGAACGCTGTCTGCTTATAGTTTTTCTATTTAAGTCTATTACTTTTGAATTGTAGCAACAACGCCAGCGCCTACTGTACGTCCACCTTCACGAATAGAAAACTTAGTTCCAACCTCGGCTGCAATTGGAGATATTAGATCAACTGACATCTCAACGTTATCGCCAGGCATAACCATTTCTACTCCTTCTGGTAAGTTAATTACGCCAGTAACGTCCGTTGTACGGAAGTAAAACTGTGGGCGGTAGTTACCGAAGAATGGAGTATGACGTCCACCTTCTTCTTTAGAAAGCACATATACTTCAGCTTTGAACTGTGTGTGCGGAGTGATAGTACCTGGCTTAGCAAGTACCTGTCCACGGTTGATATCTTCACGAGCAACACCACGAAGTAGTGCACCAATGTTATCACCAGCTTCAGCATAGTCAAGAAGCTTACGGAACATTTCAACACCTGTAACAGTAGTCTTCTTAGGAGCTTCAGTAAGACCGATGATTTCAATCTCGTCACCGACTTTAACAACTCCACGCTCTACACGACCAGTAGCAACTGTACCACGGCCAGTGATTGAGAATACGTCCTCAACAGGCATCATGAATGGCTTTTCAGTGTCACGATCTGGTCTTGGAATGTACTCATCTACTGCATCCATTAGTTCATAGATTGCATTTACATATTGCTCTTCGCCTTCAAGTGCTTTAAGTGCAGAACCTTTAATTACTGGTACGTCATCCCCAGGGAAGTCGTAGTCAGAAAGAAGGTCGCGAACTTCCATTTCAACAAGTTCTAGAAGCTCTTCATCATCTACCATGTCGCATTTGTTTAAGAATACAACGATTGAAGGTACCCCAACTTGACGAGAAAGAAGGATATGCTCACGAGTTTGTGGCATCGGGCCATCTGCAGCAGATACTACTAAGATAGCTCCATCCATTTGTGCAGCACCAGTGATCATGTTTTTCACATAGTCAGCGTGTCCTGGACAGTCAACGTGTGCATAGTGGCGATTTTCAGTTTCATACTCAACGTGTGCAGTGGAAATTGTAATTCCACGCTCGCGCTCTTCTGGAGCACCGTCGATTTGGTCATAAGCCATTGCTGTACCTGAACCTGAACGATTGTGTAATACTGTAGTGATTGCTGCAGTTAGTGTTGTTTTACCATGGTCAACGTGTCCAATAGTACCAATATTTACGTGGTCTTTGGAACGATCAAATTTTTCTTTACCCATTTATAGTTCCTCCTTAAGTAAGTAAGTGTTTATTTTATAAAATGTATGCTCACTCAAAAACAACAAGTTGTTGTTTTCAAGCTTACAATACAAGTTATACTTGAGAATAACGAAAAAATCAATTATTCACCAGCATTTTTTTTAACAATTTCTTCAGTAATGCTCTTCGGTGTTTCCTCATAATGATCGAAGTGCATTGTATAAGTTCCACGTCCTTGTGTGTTAGAACGTAGTGCAGTTGCGTATCCGAACATTTCTGCAAGTGGAACAAAAGCTCTTACAACTTGTGCATTTCCACGAGCGTCCATACCTTCAACACGTCCACGACGAGATGTAACATCACCCATAATGTCTCCCATATATTCTTCTGGAATAACAACTTCTACTTTCATCATTGGCTCAAGTAGAGCTGGGTTACATTTGTTTTTGGCAGCTTTTAGTGCCATAGATGCGGCTACTTTAAATGCCATTTCGTTGGAATCGACATCGTGATAACTTCCATCAAATAGTGTGGCTTTTAAGTCAATTAACGGATATCCAGCAATTACACCATTACCCATCGCTTCCTTAACACCAGCTTCTACAGACGAAATGTACTCACGCGGTACCGAACCACCGACTGTTTTGTTTTCAAATTCAAAACCTGCACCTTCTTCGTTTGGTTCAAACTTGATCCAAACGTGACCATATTGACCACGACCACCGGATTGACGAACGAATTTTCCTTCTACATTTGCAGCAGAACGGAAAGTTTCACGATAAGATACTTGAGGAGCACCTACGTTAGCTTCTACTTTAAATTCACGTCTCATCCGATCAACGATGATATCTAGGTGTAATTCACCCATACCTGCGATGATTGTTTGACCTGTTTCAATATTTGTTTCAGTTTTGAATGTTGGATCTTCTTCAGCTAGTTTACCTAAAGCAATCGCCATTTTATCTTGATCTGCTTTTGATTTAGGTTCAATAGCTACAGATATAACTGGATCCGGGAAATCCATAGCTTCTAAAATAACTACGTCTTTCTCATCACAAAGAGTATCCCCTGTACTTGTATCTTTCAAACCTACTGCACCCGCGATGTCACCAGCATACACTGCGTCAATTTCTTGACGAGAGTTTGCGTGCATCTGCAGAATACGACCTACGCGTTCGCGTTTATCTTTTGTTGAGTTTTTAACATATGAACCAGATTTAAGTGTACCTGAGTACACACGGAAGAATGTTAATTTACCCACATAAGGATCGGTAGCAACTTTAAATGCCAATGCAGAGAACGGGGCATTGTCGTCCGGCTTACGAGTAACTTTTTCTTCTGATTGGGGGATAATACCCTCAATAGGAGGTACATCCATTGGAGATGGTAAGTAGTCAATAACTCCATCAATTAACAATTGAACACCCTTGTTTTTGAAAGCAGATCCACAAAATACTGGGTAGAATTCTACACTTAATGTAGCTTGTCGAACAGCTAACTTAAGCTCATCATTAGAAATTTCGTCCCCTTCTAAGTATCTCATCATTAGATCTTCGTCAAACTCAGCAACAGCTTCCAATAACTTAGTGCGATATTCTTCAGCTTGTTCTTTATATTCATCCGGAATTTCTCGAGCTTCTGCACGAGTTCCCAAATCATCAAGATAGAAGAAAGCTTCCATAGTGATTAGATCTATAATCCCTTCGAAATCATCTTCTGCACCGATTGGTAGTTGTACAGGATGTGCATTTGCACCTAATCGGTCTCCCAATGTTCCAACAGAATATATGAAATCTGCTCCTACTTTATCCATCTTATTAACGAATACAACACGTGGTACACCATAAGTAGTAGCCTGGCGCCACACTGTTTCTGTTTGAGGCTCAACACCTGATTGCGCATCAAGTACTGCTACCGAACCATCAAGTACACGAAGTGAACGTTCAACCTCAACTGTGAAGTCTACGTGTCCGGGTGTATCGATGATGTTAATACGGTGACCTTTCCATTGAGCAGTTGTTGCAGCTGAAGTAATTGTAATACCACGCTCTTGCTCCTGCTCCATCCAGTCCATTTGAGAAGCACCTTCGTGTGTTTCTCCAATTTTATGGATACGTCCTGTGTAGAAAAGAATACGTTCGGTTGCTGTAGTTTTACCAGCATCAATGTGTGCCATTATACCGATATTACGAGTCTTTTCCAAGGAGAACTCTCTAGGCATGAATATTTCTCCTTCCTAATAAAAAAATTAGTTTGATTTTATTGTCTAGCCTAGTGCATAACCCCTTAGGGTGCTTAAGTGAACTCTATCTATGAAAAATCATTTCAGGTTATAACCTTAAGCATCTAGGGGGCTTCACTTAAAGAAAGTTTTAGTGAGTAGAAATCAAGTAGTTTATCTGAACCGATTAATCCTAATTGCAGATAGTTTACTTGCTTCTAAAAAACCACTTGCACTTTCTTACTACCAGCGGTAATGAGCAAATGCTTTATTTGCTTCTGCCATTTTGTGCATATCTTCTCTTTTCTTGACAGCTGCACCTGTATTATTCGATGCATCAAGAATTTCATTCGCTAAGCGTTCTTCCATTGTTTTCTCTCCGCGTAGACGAGAATAGTTAACGATATAGCGAAGTCCTAGTGCTTGGCGACGCTCTGGGCGTACCTCAACTGGAACTTGGTAGTTTGAACCACCAACACGACGAGCTTTTACTTCTAGTACAGGCATTACGTTTTTCATTGCTGTTTCAAAAACTTCCATCGCATCTTGACCACCGCGCTCTTGAACTAGTTCAAAAGCTTTATAAAGAATTTTTTGTGCTTTCCCTCTCTGTCCATCAACCATAATTTGGTTGATTAATCGAGTTACAAGCTTAGAGTTGTGTAACGGATCTGGTAAGACATCACGTTTTGCTACTGGGCCTTTACGTGGCATATGTCCCCCTCCTTTCTCTTTTATAATTGTTTTACGTCAGTTATGCTGACTTATTTTTTCTTTGGTCTTTTTGTTCCGTATTTAGAGCGACCTTGTGCACGTCCCTCAACACCAGCAGTGTCAAGCGCACCACGTACAACGTGGTAACGAACACCCGGTAAATCTTTCACACGTCCGCCACGGATTAATACAACACTGTGTTCTTGTAGGTTGTGTCCGATACCAGGGATGTATGCTGTTACCTCAATTCCATTTGTCAAACGAACACGAGCGTATTTACGAAGTGCCGAGTTTGGTTTCTTTGGAGTCAATGTTCCAACACGTGTACATACACCACGTTTTTGTGGAGAAGATTGGTTTGTTAAAGATTTTTTAAAGCTATTAAAGCCTTTATTTAGTGCCGGAGAGTCAGATTTTCTACCTTTACTCACGCGACCTTTACGTACTAATTGATTAATAGTAGGCATGTTTTTTCCTCCTTTCAGTTATAAGAATCTAATACCACATATCCAGGTGGTTCATAACAAGGCAAAAAACAAAGCCTTCGCGGAATCATCCCGCCAAAACTTTATTGCTTTATCGCCACAGTCGCTGTACCTACATCTATACCACATGCATTTCCGAGCTTTTTCATCGAATCCACTCGCACGCAAGGGATTTTCAATTCATTTGCAAGACGCGACACTTTGCTAGTTACTTGCTGATCAGCATCATCAGCGATGATAACTTCACTTACTTCACCATTTTTCATGGCTTTAACCGTTTGTTTGGTTCCTATAATTAAACCATTATTTACCTGTGTTACTTTTTCATAAGACATTTTTAAGTATATCCTCCAAAGCAACAAGGATTAACGGAAGCACCTTGAATATATTATCACTCAATAAATTTAATGTCAACTAAAATTAAAGACTTTTTAGAGTAATTTATTTATTCAAAGGATACTTCCACTAGTGCACCTTGTTTTCATAGAATTAACAGTAATTACTGCGTTATCTCTTCAGTTAATTGTTCTTCTGTTACATCTTCTATTACTTCTTCTGTTTCAGCAGTTATTTTTCGGTACTTTTGCATCCCAGTACCAGCAGGTACTAGTTTACCAATGATTACATTTTCTTTTAATCCTAGTAGCTCATCTCGTTTTCCTTTGATAGCAGCATCAGTTAAGACACGAGTTGTCTCTTGGAAGGATGCGGCAGACAAGAAGGAATCTGTTTCAAGTGATGCTTTTGTAATACCTAATAGAACCGGTCTTCCAACTGCAGGTTGATTTCCGCTTATAAGTACTTTCTTATTAGCATCCCTGAATTGATGTACTTCTAGTAATGATCCTGGTAATACTTCTGTATCACCTGCATCAGCTACGCGGATTTTACGAAGCATTTGACGAACCATAACTTCTACGTGCTTGTCACCAATTTCTACACCCTGCATACGATAAACTTTTTGAACTTCTTTTAGCAAGTATCTTTGAACACCTTCAACACCCTGGACTTTAAGAAGTTCTTTCGGATCAATCGAACCTTCAGTTAACTCCTGCCCAGCAATGACCTGATCACCAATACTTACTTTAAGACGACTACCATATGGCGTTGTGTATGTGCGACTTTCTACATCACCTTGGACGACAATCTCTTGTTTATCTTTCACTTCGTTAATATCTTGTATTGTTCCACGAATTTCAGAAATAGTAGCCTGCCCTTTAGGGTGGCGTGCTTCAAATATCTCTTGAATACGAGGTAAACCTTGTGTAATATCACTACCCGCAACACCACCAGTGTGGAATGTACGCATAGTAAGCTGTGTACCTGGCTCACCAATAGATTGAGCCGCGATAATACCAACTGCTTCGCCAACTTCAACCTCTTCACCAGTTGCTAGGTTACGGCCATAACATTTTTTACATGCACCATGTCTAGTATTACAAGTGAATACAGAACGGATTAATACATTCTCAAATCCTGCATCAACAATTTGCTTCGCTACATCTTCTGTAATTACTTCATCTTTCTTAATTAAAACCTTATCTGATTCTGGATGACGCAATACTTGGAATACTGTTCTACCAATTAATCGATCGATTAATGGTTCAATTAACTCGGTACCTTCTGTAATAGACTGTACTGTTAATCCTCTATCAGTTCCACAATCCTCTTCACGGATGATAACATCCTGCGCTACATCAACCAAACGACGAGTTAAATAACCAGAGTCGGCTGTTTTAAGCGCCGTATCCGCAAGACCTTTACGTGCACCGTGAGTAGAAATAAAGTACTCTAATACCGTTAAACCTTCACGGAAACTTGATTTGATTGGTAACTCAATAATACGACCAGCCGGGTTGGCCATTAGACCACGCATACCTGCAAGCTGCGTAAAGTTAGACGCGTTACCACGAGCACCAGAATCACTCATCATAAAGATTGGGTTTCTTGGATTTAGTGTCTTCATCAATTTTTCTTGAATAACATCTTTAGCCTGAGACCAGATAGAAATAACTCTATCGTAGCGCTCTTCTTCTGTTATTAGACCTCTACGGAACTGTTTCAATACTTTATCCACTCTCGTTTGTGCTTCTTCTAGAATTTCTTCCTTCTCAGCTAACACAACGATATCAGATACACCTACTGTAATACCTGCTTTAGTAGAGTATTTAAAACCTAAATCCTTCATTCTATCAAGCATTTTCGATGTTTCACTAATCTTAAAGTTTTTAAATACCTCAGCGATTATATCACCGAGAATTCCCTTTTTGAATGGCTGAATAATTTCGCGCTCAGCGATTACTTCTTTAATATTCGCACCCTTTTCAAGGAAGTATTTTTCTGGTGTTCGTACCTCTAGGTTGTTATGAGTTGGCTCATTCATATATGGGAATGAACTTGGTAACATATTGTTAAACAAGAGTTTTCCAACTGTTGTAATTAATAATTGATTGTGTTGTTCCTCGGTGAATGTCTCACTACCAAGTGATGATGCCTGGACCGCAATTCTTGTGTGCAAGTGAACATATCCACTCTGATATGCAATTACTGCTTCATCGAGATCCTTAAATACCATACCCTCACCAACGGCGCCTTTACGTTCCATAGTCATGTAATAGTTACCTAGAACCATATCCTGTGACGGTGTAACAACTGGTTTACCATCTTTTGGATTTAAAATATTCTGAGCAGCTAACATTAGGATACGCGCCTCTGCTTGAGCTTCAGCAGATAACGGTACGTGTACAGCCATTTGGTCTCCATCAAAGTCAGCATTATACGCTGTACATACTAATGGATGAAGTCGAATCGCACGACCCTCTACTAGAGTTGGTTCAAATGCTTGAATCCCCAAACGGTGTAGTGTTGGTGCACGGTTCAGTAATACCGGATGTTCTCTAATTACTTCTTCCAAAACATCCCAAACCTCAGAGTGCAGTCGTTCAATTTTACGTTTTGCAGATTTAATATTATGAGCTAAACCTTTTTCTACTAGCTCTTTCATGATAAATGGTTTAAATAATTCAACAGCCATTTCTTTTGGTAGTCCACACTGATACATCTTTAAATGTGGCCCTACTACGATAACAGAACGACCAGAATAGTCTACACGTTTACCAAGAAGGTTTTGACGGAAACGCCCTTGCTTCCCTTTAAGCATATGCGAAAGGGATTTAAGCGGACGATTACCCGGACCTGTTACAGGACGACCACGACGGCCGTTATCGATTAACGCATCAACTGCTTCTTGTAGCATACGTTTTTCGTTTTGAACAATAATGCTAGGAGCACCGAGATCAAGTAATCGTTTCAAACGGTTATTACGGTTAATTACACGACGGTATAAATCGTTTAAATCAGACGTCGCAAATCGTCCACCGTCAAGTTGAACCATCGGTCTAAGTTCAGGCGGAATGATAGGTAATACATCAAGTACCATCCAAGAAGGAGCATTGCCAGAATTTCTGAATGCTTCCAACACCTCTAGACGCTTTATTGCTCTAGTTCTACGTTGACCCTGTGCTGTTTTTAATTCTTCTCTTAAGTGTTCAACCTCTTTTTCAAGGTCAATATCATGTAATAACTTCCTAATTGCCTCTGCACCCATTTGCGCTTGGAAGGACTTACCGTACTTATCTCTATATGCACGGTATTCTTTTTCAGAAAGCAATTGCTTTTTCTCTAATGCTGTATCGCCTGAATCAGTTACGATATATGCAGCAAAATAAATAACTTCTTCAAGCGCTCTAGGTGACATATCTAGCACTAGACCCATACGACTTGGAATACCTTTAAAGTACCAAATGTGAGAAACTGGGGCAGCTAATTCAATATGCCCCATACGCTCACGGCGAACTTTTGACTTTGTTACTTCTACACCACATCGATCACAAACAACACCCTTATAGCGGACACGTTTGTATTTTCCACAATGACATTCCCAGTCTTTTTGCGGTCCGAAAATTCTTTCGCAGAACAACCCATCTTTTTCAGGCTTAAGTGTACGGTAATTAATTGTTTCTGGTTTCTTAACCTCACCAAAAGACCACGAACGAATCTTATCCGGAGAAGCTAAACCTATTTTCATAAATTCAAAATTATTTACATCTAGCAAGGGGCCTACCTCCCTTTTAGTATTCAGGTTTTACCCTAAGTACAGAACTCTTATAGAGTATTATTTATCGTTCTTCAACTTCTAAATTAAATTTATCTGCCGACTGGTTTTCATCTTCTTCTATATCGCGTAAATCAATTTCCTGTTCATCCGCTGAAAGCATTTTTACGTCCATTCCTAGACTTTGAAGTTCCTTAATTAATACCTTGAAGGATTCAGGAATTCCTGGTTCAGGAACATTATCACCTTTTACAATCGCTTCGTACGTCTTAACACGACCTACAACATCATCTGACTTAACAGTTAGAATCTCTTGAAGCGTATATGCTGCACCGTATGCTTCAAGTGCCCATACCTCCATTTCACCAAATCGCTGACCACCAAATTGTGCTTTACCACCTAATGGTTGCTGCGTTACTAATGAATATGGTCCAGTAGAACGAGCGTGAAGCTTGTCGTCTACCATGTGGGCTAATTTAATCATATACATAACCCCAACAGATACACGGTTATCAAACGGTTCACCAGAGCGACCATCATAAAGTACTGTTTTTGCGTCTCTCGCCATACCTGCTTCTTCTAACGTCTCCCATACATCTTCCTCACGCGCTCCATCAAATACTGGAGATGCTACATGAATACCAAGCTGTCTTGCAGCCATACCTAAGTGTAATTCCAACACCTGTCCGATATTCATACGAGATGGTACACCTAATGGGTTAAGCATAATGTCAATTGGTGTTCCGTCCGGTAAATACGGCATATCCTCTTCTGGCAATATCTTAGAAATAACACCTTTATTACCATGACGTCCTGCCATTTTATCGCCTTCAGATATCTTACGTTTTTGGACAATATAAGCACGAACAAGTTGATTTACTCCCGGTGGAAGTTCATCACCATCTTGACGATTAAAGATCTTAACATCCAAAACAATTCCTCCTGCACCATGTGGTACACGTAAGGATGTGTCTCTTACTTCCCTTGCCTTCTCACCGAAAATAGCATGAAGTAGACGCTCTTCTGCAGATAATTCGGTAACACCTTTAGGCGTAACCTTACCTACTAGTAAATCGCCATCACTTACTTCAGCACCAACACGGATAATTCCTCTTTCATCAAGGTTGCGTAGTGCATCCTCTCCAACGTTTGGAATGTCTCTAGTTATTTCTTCCGGTCCTAGTTTAGTATCACGAGCTTCTGATTCATACTCTTCAATATGGATTGAAGTATAGACATCATCTTTAACTAAACGTTCACTCATGATGATAGCATCCTCATAGTTATAACCTTCCCATGTCATAAAACCAACAAGGACGTTTTGTCCTAAGGCTAACTCACCATCCTCCATCGAAGGACCATCAGCAAGTATTTCACCTTTTACAACATGATTTCCAACGCTAACAATTGGTCGTTGGTTATAACAAGTTCCTTGGTTTGAACGAATAAACTTTTGGAGACGATAATTATCTAAGTCACCTTTTACTTGTTTACCATCCACTTCAGAAACGCGGCGGACATAGACCTCTTTTGCTTCAACACGTTCTACAATACCCTCGTTCTGACAAATAACAGCGGCACCCGAATCTTTACCGGATACATACTCCATACCGGTACCTACAATAGGAGACCTTGGTTGTAACAAAGGCACTGCTTGACGTTGCATGTTTGCACCCATCAATGCACGGTTAGAGTCATCATTTTCCAAGAAAGGAATACATGCAGTTGCAGCAGAAACTACTTGTTTAGGAGATACGTCCATATAATCAAGTCGGTCTCGGTTAACAATCGTGTTTTCCCCTCGGAAACGTGCAATAACTTCCTCATCGGTGAATGAGCCACTGTCATCGAGTTTTGCATTTGCTTGAGCAACTACATAATTGTCTTCCTCATCAGCAGTTAAGTAATCATATTGTTCGGTCACTTTCCCTGTTTCAGGATCAACTCTACGATAAGGAGTTTCAATGAAACCAAACTTATTCACTTTTGCATAGGAAGATAATGAGTTTATCAACCCGATATTTGGTCCCTCTGGCGTCTCAATTGGACACATGCGACCATAATGCGAATAGTGTACGTCACGAACTTCAAACCCTGCACGTTCTCTTGTTAGACCACCAGGTCCAAGTGCAGAAAGGCGTCGCTTATGCGTCAACTCCGCTAATGGATTGGTTTGGTCCATAAATTGAGATAATTGCGAGCTACCGAAAAACTCTTTAATAGAAGCAATTACAGGACGAATATTTATTAATTGTTGAGGTGTAATAGACGACGTATCTTGAATTGACATACGCTCACGTACCACACGCTCCATTCTAGATAGTCCAATTCGGAATTGGTTTTGTAACAGTTCACCTACAGAACGTAGTCTTCTATTACCCAAGTGGTCGATATCATCAGTATCACCGACCTGGTGTAGAATGTTAAAGAAATAACTGATTGCAGATAAAATATCCGCAGGAGCAATATTCTTAACACTGTCATCAACACTTGCGTTACCTATTACATTAAGTGTTCTTTCACCTTCTGGGTCTGTAGGGTCAATAATCTTAATTGATTGAATTTTAATTGGGTCTTGCAACACACCTTCGTGTGTTTCCACGAGTTCTTCCCCAAACTTATTTTCAGCAGCATCTAGGTAAGGTAAAACCTTATCTAATAATCTACGATCTAGCTTATCACCTTTTTGTGCAATCACTTCACCAGTTTCTTGATCCACAAGTGGCTCCGCGAGCACCTGATTGAACAAACGATTCTTTATGTGAAGCTTCTTATTCATTTTGTATCGACCCACACGAGCTAAATCGTAACGTTTAGGGTCAAAGAAGCGTGAAACAAGTAAGCTTTTAGCGTTTTCTACAGTCGGTGGTTCACCAGGACGCAGACGCTCGTAAATTTCAAGTAAAGCTTTTTCACTTGTTTCTGTATTGTCTTTTTCAAGCGTGTTCTTTAAGTATTCGTTGTCACCTAATAAATCGATAATTTCTTGATCGTTTCCAAAACCAAGTGCTCTCATTAGCACAGTTATTGGTAATTTACGAGTACGATCAATACGAACATGGACAACGTCTTTTGCGTCCGTTTCAAACTCCATCCATGCACCACGGTTTGGAATAACTGTCGCTCCATAGCCTCGCTTACCATTCTTATCAACTTTATTATGGAAATAAACACTTGGTGAGCGAACTAATTGAGAAACAATTACACGTTCCGCACCATTAATAACGAAAGTACCCGTATCAGTCATTAACGGGAAATCACCCATGAATACTTCCTGCTCTTTCACTTCACCCGTTTCGTTATTCAACAAACGAACTTTAACGCGAAGAGGAGCGTTGTATGTTACATCTCTTTCTTTGGACTCGGCTACAGGATACTTCGGTTCGCCTAAGTTATAATCCACAAACTCTAAAGAAAGATTTCCTGTGAAATCCTCGATTGGAGAAATATCCTGGAACATTTCTCTCAAACCTTCTTCTAAAAACCATTCATAGGAAGCGGTTTGAATCTCAATTAGATTCGGTAATTCTAGCACTTCACTAATGCGTGCATAACTTCTGCGCTGGCGGTGTCGTCCATACTGAACTAGTTGACCTGTCAACTGATTCACCCCTCAAATCAAGAATAAAAGATTAGAAAAAACTCGGTTTATCGTTAGAGGGAAGCAAAACATTTCGTTTCACGGTTACACCCCTTACGACGAAAACCATAGTTTCACTTACACTATTCAACCAAGTTAAATCTACGGTTGATAATATAAATGATAGACACCACCTACTAAAGTGATGTTGCCCTCGTCGCACTCTCTACCTACCAAAATTCTACAAACATCAACATATGTTGACTTTCATAATGGAAAAGGTATACTCTAATTGTGCGAAAAAAGTGTTCGACAAACATGCCGAACAAACTTGCGAACATAACCTTCTATTCACAAGCTTTTATTATTTTCACTCGCTGCTAAGCGAATGTTATACATAATTTACTTCCTATCTAGTTAGATAGTTCTAGATATCGACCAAAGCTGTCACAGAAATCCAGGAATTTTTTCATAAAAAAGAGAATAATTCCCTATTTTACAAGTGTTTCCTGCTAAAATATAATTATACATACAAAATATATATAAAAAAAATAAAATTTCCTCTTGACAACACAACTGGCCTATTGGCATTTTTCTATATTACCACAAACAAAAATTAGAGTCAATTATTTTATTTAGCACTATTTTTTACCAGCTCGTAGTATGTGATAACCTTTACTTTTATCAACTATCTCAACAGTTTCAAAGATTTCATTTAATTTCTTTTGAGCTGAAGCAGACCCCTGCTTCTTTTGAATAACTACCCAAATTTCCCCTTCTGGTAGCAGAGCATGATAACTTTCTTCAAACATCCGAAAAATCAACTCTTTACCCGCACGGATTGGTGGGTTTGTTAGTACAGCAGCAAAACTTCGTTCTTTAAGCGCTTCTAAGCGATCACTAATATAAAACTCCACATTAGTAACGTTATTTTGACTGGCATTCCGCCTCGCTAATTCAATAGCTCGTTCATTAACATCACTCATTACTACTTGTCTGTTCGGAAATGTTTTAGCAAGGGATATTCCAATTGGACCATAACCACAACCAAGATCCAACACATCTCCATCAATCTTAGGCTCCAAAAAGGTATCAATTAATAATCTAGAACCAAAATCAACTTCATTCTTTGAAAAAACGCCATGATCACTAGTGAAAGTGTACTTATTCTCTCTTAATTTAAATGTCCATGTTTTAGGATTACTTTTTGACTGGGGTTGTTTAGAAAAGTATTGTTCTGACATATCACACCTACTTTTTGTTAGCGTCTTTATATTTAGCTAGACTTTTTAAATTGGGGATGTAAACTATTATATGAATTATAAAAAACTATTAACTATATTGCGCAAATAGTTTTAATTAATTCCACGATTTCCTTTTTAGCAATAATATTATAGAAGAGATATGTTTTTTATTTATCATCACCATCATCAGTGATGGTTTTTAAGAATTTTTTTGCAATTCACAAAAACAAAGCTCGCCTAGTCTATAGGCGAGCTTTTAAAAATTATCTTACTTCACTTCAACAGAAGCGCCAACTTCTTCAAGCTTAGTTTTCATTTCTTCAGCATCTTCTTTAGAAACGCCTTCTTTAATTGCTCCAGGAGCGTTATCTACAAGGTCTTTAGCATCTTTAAGTCCAAGACCAGTGATTTCACGTACCGCTTTAACAACTTTAATTTTAGAAGCTCCAACACTCGCTAGAACTACGTCGAATTCAGTCTGCTCTTCAGCAGCTTCTCCGCCACCAGTACCAGCTGCAGCTACAGGCGCTGCTGCAGTTACACCAAATTCTTCTTCAATTGCTTTTACTAGGTCGTTAAGTTCAAGTACTGACATTTCTTTGATCGCTTCAATGATTGACTCTTTAGACATTATTATTTCCTCCTAATTGTTGTTTGTATTTTTTTAAATCCGTACCATCAAAAGGTTTATTATAAACCCTTAGTTATTAACTCATACTGCTTGATTATCGTACTATTATGCTCCTTGTTCTTCTTCTTTTTGCTCTGCAATAGCTTTTGTAGCATAAGCGAAATTGCGAACAGGTGCTTGAAGAACGTTGAGTAGCATAGAAAGTAGACCTTCGTAGTTTGGTAGGGCTGCGAGCTCTTTAATTTGCTCAAGAGATGCAACACTTCCTTCAATTACTCCACCCTTAATTTCAAGAGCTTCATGATCCTTAGCAAAGTTATTTAGAATCTTTGCAGGAGCTACGACATCATCGTTACTAAAAGCTATTGCAGTTGGCCCTACAAGAATATCGTTAAGACCAGTTAGCTCTGCCTCTTCTGTAGCACGACGAGTCATTGTGTTTTTATAAACTTTGAAGTCTACACCAGCTTCGCGCAACTGTGTACGAAGTTCAGTAACTTCTGTAACATCAAGTCCACGGTAATCCACAAGAATTGTGGATTTACTATCGCGGAACTTGTCAGAAATCTCTGTTACAATGTGTTTTTTGTGTTCGATAATCTTTGACATTGTTCCACCTCCTATTGACTTACATCATACCGATAGATACCAGTGTCAATAACGAGAAGTTCCCGTTATTCTATCAACCTTGATACTTGATTAAACTAGGATAGCAAAAAACAAGCCCCCATGTAGACACGGAGGCTTGTTGAATTAAAGATACTCTCAAAGAAAGTAGATATATCTTTTCTATTCACACACCTCGGTAGGTAATTAAGCAGTAATGCTCCTACTGTCTACGGTATAACGTATTTTATTTATTAATATATTTAAAGCAACCTTATATAGATAAGCTTTTAAACAACATTGTTTATTATAAACAACAATTTGTTCTAAGTCAACAGTTTATTTTGAAGAAACGTCAACTTTTACGCCAGGTCCCATTGTTGATGTCACAGCAACGTTACGCATATAAACACCTTTTGCCGCCTGTGGTTTTGCTTTGACTACAGTATCAAGTAGTGATTCAAAGTTCTCAACAAGTTTTTCGATATCAAAAGATGCCTTACCGATAGGAACATGAATGTTTGACTGTCTATCAACACGGTATTCTACTTTACCTGCTTTAATTTCGTTAACAGCTTTCTCAACATCGAAAGTTACAGTTCCAGTTTTAGGATTCGGCATTAAACCTTTAGGTCCGAGTACACGACCAAGTTTACCAACCTCTGCCATCATATCTGGTGTTGCTACGATAACATCAAAATCAAACCAACCTTGGTTAATTTTGCTAATAAGTTCTTGTTCTCCAACGAAATCTGCTCCAGCAGCTTCTGCTTCTTTTGCTTTCTCGCCTTTTGCAAAAACTAATACAGTTTGTGTTTTACCAGTACCGTGTGGTAAAACCATTGCTCCACGGATTTGCTGGTCAGCTTTTTTAGGATCTACTCCTAAACGAAATGCAGCTTCAACTGTTTCGTCAAAGTTTGCTTTAGCAGATTGCTTAACTAGCTCTAAAGCTTCTTTTATTCCATACTCTTTTGTACGATCAACAAGTTTTAGTGCTTCTTGTTGCTTTTTTGTTTTCTTAGCCATTATATTTTCCTCCTAGATTGTGGTTTTAACGGTTATACCTCCCACTTAATAAAGCGGAACGGGCGCCGTATTCAAATAACAAGAATGACTAGCGGCCCGCATAGCTAGACTTCCAACAACAAAGGTTGCGAAATGGTTGTTACTCCATCTTCGCAACCTTCCTCCTATGGTAAGAGTACCGTTGTGGGATTAGTCTTCAATAACAATACCCATACTACGCGCAGTTCCTTCGACCATACGCATAGCCGCTTCAACGTCAGCAGCGTTTAGATCAGGCATTTTTGTTTCAGCAATTTCTTTTACCTTGTCACGCTTTACAGTCGCAACTTTTTTGCTGTTTGGTTCACCTGATCCACTTTCGATTCCAGCTGCTTTCTTTAGAAGAACAGCTGCAGGTGGAGTCTTAGTAACAAATGTAAATGAACGGTCTTCAAACACCGTAATTTCAACCGGAATAATCATACCTGCTTCATCTGAGGTACGAGCATTAAATTCCTTACAAAATCCCATGATATTAACACCTGCCTGACCTAGTGCTGGTCCTACTGGTGGTGCTGGATTTGCTTTCCCTGCTGGGATTTGAAGTTTTACAACTTTTATAACTTTTTTAGCCACGAAACACACCTCCTTAAGTCCGTGATGTGGTAATAGGGTTTGTACCCTCCCACTCATTTCATATACAAATTAAACCTTATACTCGAGGCATAAAGAACATAAAAATTCTAGCATCTTTATAGATAAATTGCAAGTGAATGTTTAGTTGTTTTCCATAATAAGAGAAACACCTATTTAAAACCACTTCGCACTACTAGCTAAAATTTCTATATATCCCAGTACCTACAATTTCTCAATCTGAGAAAATTCTAGTTCAACAGGGGTTTCTCTTCCAAACATATTTACGTGTACTTTCACTTTTTGTTTGTCGATATCAATATGTTCGATAGAACCCGTGAAATTAGTGAATGGTCCGTCAGTTACGCGAACACTTTCCTTAACCTCAAAATCAATTTCTGTAATTGGCTCATCCATTCCCATACGTTTAAGAACAACTTCCACTTCTTCATCTAAAAGAGGAATAGGTTTTTGTCCAGATCCAGTTGAACCAACAAATCCCGTTACGCCCGGTGTGTTGCGAACTACGTACCAAGAATCATCAGTCATAACCATTTCAGCAAGTACATAGCCTGGAAATACCTTCTTTTTGGATACTTTCTTTTTACCATTTTTAATCTCAGTTTCTTCATCTTCAGGGACAAGCACTCGAAAGATTTTGTCTTCCATACCCATCGATTCTAAGCGTTTTTCTAAGTTAGCTTTCACTTTATTTTCATACCCTGAATAAGTGTGCACCACAAACCATTGTTTTTCCATAATATAGGACAAACGTTCTTGTCCTTCCCTCCCTTATAATTAACTGATAATCCAAGTCTATTCCTATCAATGACGGATAAGTGATAGCTGTTCATCACGCTTTCACAACCGATTCAGATCACACCGTAGGCTTGTATTTCATTATTTTTTTCCAATTTAAAAAACCCGCAAGACGGGTTTTTTGCTCAAAAAATATTATTATTATTCATTATAGCATAAAATATAAACTATTATTCAAAAAATAAGTTAAGAATTTGAGTAATCCCTAAATCAATAACCGC
This sequence comes from Aquibacillus saliphilus, assembly GCF_020404745.1. GTDB lineage: Bacteria > Bacillota > Bacilli > Bacillales > Amphibacillaceae > Aquibacillus > Aquibacillus saliphilus. The sequence goes on along the minus strand of NZ_JAIZAP010000027.1, from coordinate 17,237 downwards.
AAAAAACACCGCTACAAAAGCAACTGTACTAATAACCGTTATTGTATAACGTGTTAATTCTCGTCTTCTAGGCCATGTTACTTTTTTCATTTCCCTAGATACATTTTTGAAGAACGTAACAAGATTCATGCTTGTACCCCCAAACTGATGCCGACTAATGGCTTCTTCCTTATTTTGTCTCTCGATGCAAGGTATGAACTCCGCATCTTTTGCAAAATTTCCGAACTTCTAATCGCTCGGAAGTAACTGTATTTTTATTAGTAGTATAATTTCTGCTTAAACACTGTGTGCATGCTAGTACTATTTTTTTTGACATAATTTCCCCTATCTAAGGGTTCTCACTCCTACTAATGTAGCATGGTTATAAAACCCTGTCAACGCTTGTTTACAAGGTAATCTCACTAATTTCTAGATAGCGTTCGAGCTTACGCTTGACACGTTGCAAAGCATTATCAATTGACTTTACGTGTCGTTTTAATTCTACGGATATTTCCTGATATGACTGACCATCTAAATATAATGCAAGTACTTCTCTTTCTAATTCACTTAATAATTCTGACATTTTAAGTTCCATATCAACGAACTTTTCTCTATTAATTATTAATTCTTGAGGGTCTATCGTTTTTGACCCCCCAATAACATCTAGCAATGTCCGATCAGACTCTTCATCATAAATAGGCTTGTCCAAAGATACATAAGAATTTAGAGGAATATGCTTCTGTCTTGTTGCAGTTTTAATAGCCGTAATAATCTGCCTAGTGACACAAAGCTCAGCAAATGCCTTGAATGATGATAGCTTGTCTCCCTTGAAATCCCTGATCGCCTTATACAAACCTATCATACCTTCTTGTACAATATCTTCACGATCTGCGCCAATCAGAAAATATGTGCGAGCTTTCGCACGAACAAAGTTTCTATACTTGTGAATCAAATGGTCCAATGCTTGACTATGCCCACAATGAACTAATTTGATCAGCTCATCATCTTCAAGAATTCCTAAATCTAGTTCCTGGTTGTCTGTATCCTTGTGCAAGGTGCTCACCTGGACTCCCCCCGATTATATTCCGTGAATATATAGAAGTATTATACAGGAAGCGCTTCCCAAACGTCAACAATGCGTCAGTGTTTACCTCGACGCCATTTCTCAAATACTTCCAAAACATCTTTATTGATTGGTATTTTTGTAGATACTTGATTGTTTTTATAATTTATTAATTCTTCTTCAATTTCTTTTTCAATACTCTTTGTTTCAATCAATAGTTCCCTTGCCGATTTCCTAAGGGCCCCTTGAGCAAATATTGTTCGTTGCTCCGTATAGTCAGATGTTGCAACATACACTTTTGTTTTGACATTCTTAATTTCCTTAACAAGGCGTTCAATACATTCATCAGCAGTTTCATTTTCTTTCGTGTAGATAACATCAACGTTATAGCTTGTTTGTTTTGTTTCTACACCCTGGACATAGTAAGCATCAAAAACAATAATAACTTTCTCACCTTTATACGCTTGATACTCCGCCATCTTCTCTATTAGTATTTTTCTCGACTGAGCCAAATCGAGGTCTTTTAATGCTTTCAACTCTTCCCATGCACCGATGATATTGTACCCGTCAACTAATAATACAACCATGACTTACTCGCCAATCGGGTGACGTTTTCGGTAAACTTCATACATAAGAAGGCTTGCCGCAACTGAGGCATTTAGTGAAGTAACCCTTCCCTGCATTGCTAGCCGAACAGTCCAGTCACATTTTTCTTTCACAAGACGGCTCATCCCTTTTCCTTCATTTCCAATAACTAAAGCAATTGGAATGCTTCCATCTAGCTGTCGATAATCCTCAGATCCTTCCGCTTCCGTTCCAACAACCCACACATTCCGTTCCTTTAACTCTTCAATCACGTTTACTATATTTGTAACACGCGCCACAGGTATATATTCAATTGCACCAGCCGAAGTCTTTCCGACTGTAGCAGTTAAACCAACCGATCGACGTTTTGGTATGATAATACCGTGAGCACCTGTCGCATCTGCAGTTCGCATGATAGACCCCAAATTATGAGGATCCTCTATTTCGTCCAAAATCATAAAAAACGGCTCTTCATTTTTTGCTTTCGCTGCAGCAAACAAATCATCTAGATCACTATACGAATACGCGGCAACCGATGCTACCACTCCTTGATGATTACCTTCTACCAATTGATCAATTTTTTTCTTAGGTACGCGTTGAACGATTGCACCACTTTGCTTCGCAAGAGTATTTATCTTTTGAAATGATTGTGTATGTAACTGATCAGACACCATTAACTTATTGATTGATCGTCCTGACTTTAGTGCCTCAATCACCGGGTTTTTTCCAATAATCCATTCTTCTGACATTACTTCATCACCTTCCTTCAACAAATTCTATTGCCATGCTTACTAATTCTTTAAGTCTTGCCTCTTGTCCATCTAGGTATAAATAGCCAATTAGAGCCTCAAACGCCGTGCCATACCGATAGGTTTGAACATCTGTATTCTTAGGAACAGAACCTGATTTAGCGTTTCTTCCTCTCCGTACAACGCTCATTTCATCGTCAGATAGTAACTCTGAATCTAGCCAGTGCAATATCACTTTCGCTTGCGCTTTAGCAGAAACAAATTTAATAGCTGTTTGGTGTAAGTGATTGGGCTTAACTGACCCTTTATTAATCAAGTGTTGCCTAACATAGATTTCGTGCACAGCATCCCCCATATACGCGAGGGTTAAACTTTTCATTACCTTTGCATCATTAGTACTATTCATCATCAGCCCCGCTTCCATCTAGTTCCTTGAGGGGTGTCCTCTAAAATGATATTTCTCCCTTTTAAGTCATCCCTAATTTTATCTGCTAATGCAAAGTCCCTATTCTTCCTTGCATCTATTCTTTGTTCTATTAATGATTCAATCTCGTCCTCTAAGAGGCGTTCCTGCTCTTGCAACTCGATTCCAAGTATACCTGTAAGCGATGATAATACTTCTTGAAATGCGGTAATCACATCTACAGAGGTTTGCTTTGATTGCAAATAAACGTTCGCATCTTTCGTTATATCAAAAAGCACAGCAATAGCATTAGCTGTATTGAAATCATCATCCATTTCATCTGTGAAACGTTGCTTGTATTGTTCAACTTTATCTTTCCACTCTTTACTATCATTAGCTAAGTTAGTACTAGAATTTTTTCTGTGCTCCAAGTTTTGATAAGCTGTCTTAATTCGATCCAAACTATTTTGAGCCCCTTCTAGTAGTGCTTCACTGAAATTAATCGGATTTCGGTATTGAACACTCAACATAAAGAAACGAATAACTTGAGGGTCATGTTGCTTAATAAGGTCATGCGCTAGCACAAAGTTCCCTAGAGACTTAGACATCTTTTCATTATCAATATTAATATACCCGTTGTGCATCCAATAGTTTGCAAACGTGTGACCATTACTAGCCTCAGATTGCGCAATTTCATTTTCATGATGCGGAAATGTTAAATCTTGACCCCCGGCATGAATATCTATTGTTTCACCAAGATATTTTTTAGCCATAGCTGAACATTCAATATGCCAACCTGGTCTTCCGTTTCCCCAAGGTGATTCCCATGCAATTTCTCCAGGTTTAGCCTGTTTCCATAACACGAAATCTAACGGGTCATTTTTCTTTTCGCCAACTTGTATTCGGGCACCAGAACGCAACTCGTCAATTGGTTGATGAGAAAGTTTCCCGTAACCATCAAAGGCGCGGGTTTTAAAATAGACATCTCCATCCGCCTCGTATGCGTAATCTTTATCAATAAGATTAGCAATGAATTCAATTATATCAGTCATTGTTTCTGTTACACGCGGGTGATGAACAGCCTCTTTTACACCTAGTGCCGCTACATCAGCCATGTATGCATTGATATAACGCTCTGCCACTTCTGACACTTCACCACCAAGATCATTTGCCGCTTTAATGATTTTGTCATCTACATCTGTGAAGTTTAGAACATATTTCACCTCGTAACCTCGATATTCTAAATACCTTCGAACGGCGTCAAAGACAATAGCAGGTCTAGCATTACCAATATGGATGTAATTATATACAGTTGGACCACAGACATACATCCTAACTTTATTTTCTTCTATTGTTTTAAAGGGTTCTTTTTGTCTAGTTAACGTATTATAAATCTGAATGGGCATTTACTTGTTCCTTCCTTTCAATTCAACTAGCTCGTTTTTTAAATTTTTTATTTCATTTTTCATTTCTTTTATCACTTCTGACATTGGATCTGGTAACTTATGGTGATCAAGATCTCTTCTTACCTTCTCACCATTTTGAATTACTACACGCCCCGGAATGCCAACAACAGTAGAGTGGTCAGGCACGTCGTTTAGTACAACCGATCCAGCTCCTACTTTAGAACTTTCCCCAATAGTAATCGATCCTAATACTTTTGCCCCGGTAGCAATTAGAGCATTATCTTTAATTGTCGGGTGACGCTTGCCCTGCTCTTTTCCAGTCCCCCCGAGCGTTACACCTTGAAAGATGGTAACATTATCTCCTATTTCACAAGTTTCACCAATTACTACTCCCATTCCATGGTCAATAAAAAAGCGATTGCCTATCTTTGCACCTGGATGGATCTCAATTCCTGTTAAAAAGCGGCTAACTTGTGAAATAAAACGGGCGATAAAGAAAAACTTTTTATTATATAACGCATGTGCTAATCGATGGGCCCAGATGGCGTGTAGTCCTGAGTACGTAAGAAAAACTTCAAAATAAGTCCGCGCCGCGGGGTCTTGATCAAAAACCACTTCAATATCCTGCTTTAACAATTTTGACATACTCACACCAAACAGCCTCCTTCTTAGATTGATGACGTTTAAAACAAGGGATGGAAAAAAGCGCAGGCGCCGGAGCTTTGACGTGGCTAACTTAGTAACTAATCATCCACAGCAGTCCTTTTTATAATTTTCCTAGAAAAAAAACGCCTCTGTGTTTATCAAAACACAGAGACGCTTTTTGCGCGGTTCCACTCTGTTTAGGGATAATCAACCCCTCAACTTAGTCTCTTATAACGGTGAGAACCGCCCTTATTTACTTAATTTCAATAAGAGACTCAGAGGTGCATTTCAAAAGAACGGTCTAAAAATCACTTTCAGCCAAAGCGGTGATTCTCTCTGTATAAGATCGCTACTTTTTACTTCTCCTCATCAACGTTCATATTTGTAATACTACTATATTATATAATCCACTAAATGTGAAACAATCAGTTTAGTTTTTTTCTAAAGCTGAATATATTCTTGCCACTACCCTATCTTTTCCTAGCAAATGAATCGCATTAGGCAGTTCTGGGCCGTGTACTTGTCCTGTAGTAGCAACTCGGATTGGCATGAAAAGTTTTTTGCCTTTATGTTTAGTTTCTTTTTGAGTTGCTTTAATTTCAGCCTTTATCGTTTCAGGTGTAAAGTCTTCAAGTTCAGTTAACTTCTTGGCAAATGCTTGTAACACTTCCGGTACTTGTTCGCCTTGCAATATCTCCAGTGCTTCTTCAGTAAAATCAATTTCTTGTTTAAAGAAAAGCTCTGTCAATTCTACAATTTCTGCCCCAAAGCTAAGTTGATCTTTATAAAGTCCGATTAATTCTAAAGACCAATTATGCTGGTCTACATCCATATCTTCCGGAAGTCTACCTGCAGCAACTAAATGAGGCAAACTTAATTTTACAACATCATCAAAATCCGCCGCTTTTATATATTGGTTATTGACCCATTTAAGCTTTTGAGGATCAAAGATTGCTGGTGAAGTAGATAAACGCTCTGGATCAAACATTTCGATAAATTGATCCTTTGTAAATAGTTCTTCTTCCCCTACAGGTGACCATCCAAGCAACGAAATAAAGTTAAATAACGCTTCTGGTAAATAACCTAAATTCTTATATTGCTCAATAAATTGCAAAATGTGTTCATCACGCTTGCTTAGTTTTTTGCGATTTTCATTTAAAATTAGGGTCATATGACCAAACGTTGGCGCCTCCCAAGCAAACGCATCATAAATCATCATCTGTTTTGGCGTGTTTGATATATGCTCTTCCCCTCTTAAAACATGGGAAATTTTCATTAAATAATCATCGATTGCTACTGCAAAATTATAAGTAGGAATACCGTTCTTCTTAACAATAACCCAGTCACCAAAATCACTTGATTCAAATGTGATCTTGTCTCTAACAATGTCATTGAACTTATACGTTTTATTTTTTGGAACTCGGAAGCGAATGCTTGGTTTACGCCCTTCTGCTTCAAAAGTATCTATTTGTTCTTGACTCAAATTGCAATGAGCACCAGAATACTTAGGAACTTGTCCGTTTGCTCTTTGTTCTTCCCGTTCTTGATCTAACTCTTCTTCTGTCATGTAGCATTTATAAGCAAGATCTCTTTCGAGTAACTCATCCACATATTTTTGGTATGTTTCCAAACGTTCTGTTTGGCGGTAGGGTCCATAGTCGCCTCCAATATCTGCGCCTTCATCCCATTCTATTCCTAGCCATCGCAAATAATTAAGTTGGCTCTCTTCGCCACCCTCTACATTCCTTTTTTCATCTGTATCTTCTGTTCGAATAATAAACTTCCCGCCTAAGCTTCGTGCATATAAATAGTTAAATAGTGCAGTACGAGCATTGCCAATGTGTAAATTTCCTGTTGGACTTGGTGCGTAACGAACTCTTACTTCATTTGTCATAATTATCTACTCCTTCATCCATACGTGCAAAATTCTTTTTACTATACAATTTTTATTGTTGATTAGCATACAACAAAACCACAGCCTGAGCAGCAATTCCCTCATTGCGTCCAGTAAATCCTAATTTCTCTGTAGTTGTAGCTTTTACATTGACTTGGTCGACGTTGACAGTCAAAATACGCGCAATATTACTTCTGATTTCTTCTATGAATGGCGCCATCTTTGGTTGTTGGGCAATTACAGTGCAATCTAAATTCCCTAATTGATAACCTCTGTTAGTTACTAATTGCCATACATGACTAAGCAGTTTTTCAGAATCCGCATCCTTATATAATGGATCAGTATCTGGAAAGTGTTTACCTATATCACCTTCTCCAATTGCACCTAAACAAGCATCTGCAATCGTATGTAATAAAACATCTGCATCAGAGTGTCCTAAAAGTCCTTGTTCATGAGGAATTGTTACCCCACCAATAATACAAGGACGGTTATCAGCAAACTGATGAACATCAAAACCTTGCCCAATACGAAACATCATGCTTTCTCCCTCTCGTCATTTTTTTCTTTTAAAAAAGCCTGGGCACGTTGCAAATCCTCAGGAGTTGTCAGTTTAATATTATCATAGCTACCCTTTACTATTTCGACAGGATAACCCATCCGTTCAACTAAAGATGCATCATCTGTACCAAGAAAGTTCTCAGTTGCAGCCAAATCATGTGCTTGGTGGATAACATCAACACGAAAGGCTTGCGGTGTTTGAGCAGCCCATAACGTTTTTCTATCTAATGTAGTTAATTCATTTCCATTTAATTGTTTAATCGTGTCAGTTACAGGTACAGCTAATAAAGCTGCTTTCTTTTTATTTGTGATGGTAGCCAACTGGTGGAGATTATCTTTACTCACAAATGGTCTTGCCCCGTCATGAATAAAGACGATACCTTCTGGATCGTTTATATGACTTAGTCCTTTCAGCACACTATTTTGGCGCTCACTTCCACCTTCAACCAGTATAACTGTTTTATTTACAGGATACTCATTTATTAAATCCTGCATCCGTTTCATTTCATTATAATTTACAACTAGTATAATCGAATGACACCAGCTATCATCAGCAAAAACATCCAGCGTATGTATGATTAAAGGCTTATTCCCAACCTTAATAAACTGTTTATTTTCACCAGCATTCATCCGCTTACCTTCACCAGCAGCTAACACAATTGCATAATATTTAAACATATTTATCCGCCTTATGAGTAGAATATAGTAAGGGACTTGTCCACTAATTTTCTAATTTAACCTGAACAAGTGTCAATGGTTTTTACTACTATTTATTTTTTACCAAAACTAATTCTCTCTGATAGTATAACAAAAGCGATAACATGATGTTATCACTTTTGTTTACCATATATGTTATACCTTTTTTAGAGTGCTTTTTCAAGTAATTTTGGTTTAGCAAATATCATACGGCCTGCAGAGGTTTGCAATACACTAGTAATTAGCACTTCAATCGTTTTACCGATATAGTCTTTACCTTCTTCTACAACAATCATTGTTCCGTCATCCAGATAGGCAACACCTTGCTTTTGCTCTTTCCCATCTTTAATTACCTGAACAGTGAGCTCTTCACCTGGTAATACTACCGGTTTAACAGCATTAGCAAGATCATTAATATTAAGCACCTGAACGTTTTGGAATTCACAAACTTTATTAAGGTTAAAATCATTGGTGACGACGATTCCGTTTATTACCTTTGCTAGTTTCACTAACTTACTATCTACTTCTTGTATTTCTTCAAAATCACCTTCATAAATTTCCACGTTCACTGGTATATCCTTCTGCATCCGATTTAAAACATCTAAACCACGTCGGCCTCGGTTTCGTTTCAATACATCTGAGGAATCGGCAATATGCTGAAGTTCTTCCAATACAAACTGTGGAATAATTACTGTCCCCTCTAGAAAGCAAGTTTGGCAAATGTCTGCAATTCTGCCATCAATAATAACACTAGTGTCTAATATTTTTACTTTTGGAACATCACTTTCTGTCAGATCTTCATCTGATTTTTTATTATCTTTTTCCTTTTTGGCCAATGTTAACAGTCCCAAAAATTCATCTCTTCGCTTAAAACCAACCTGAAAGCCGAGATAACCCATAAGCACAGTTAAAAAGATTGGTATGACCTGCGACACCACTTGGATCTGAATGTCTTGCAAAGGAATGTTTACTAGAAATGCAATAACTAATCCAATAATAACTCCCAAACTACCAAATAAAAGGTCTGCCACTGGAGCCTTAACCAATCTTTCTTCCACTAGTCGGAAGAAGTCAACAATATAATCAACAGCCCAAAACGATAATAGAAATAAAATAATAGCACCTAGAATTAAGCCTACATAAGGGGACTCTATCCAGTTACCGCTTGAAAAATCTAATAACCCAATTAAATCTGGTACATACAAATACCCAATGGTACCACCCGCAACAATAATAAATAACTGCACGATTCTTTTTAGCACCACAGTCACCTCCTATCAATTAGTATTTCCAATTTTATAAAAGTTAATCTAATATATTTATAAATTATATCAATTGTATTCATATAAAATAACACAATTGGCAAAAACAGTCAAATAAGCAAGCATAAAATTTTACCACAATTGATATAACAAGTCAAATGTTGTTATCTTTTCATTTAGGCTTGTTTGTCCATAATTTCCCCTTGAAATCAATCTAGTTAATTTTGAGAATAGCGAGCGCTACTGGCCTTTAACTTATCTTTCACCAAGTGAAGCCTTTAAAGCTTCATGAACTGAATTTATACCTATAACTTCAATTTCTTTAGGAATTGTCCAACCATCTAGGTTTCTGCTTGGTATTATTGCACGTTTAAATCCTAGCTTGGCAGCTTCTTGTACTCTTTGTTCAATTCTAGACACTCTTCTAATTTCTCCAGTTAAGCCAACCTCTCCTATTAGAATATCATCTGGTCTTGAGACTTGATCTCTAAAACTAGAAGCTATACTAACAGCAATTGCCAAGTCAATCGCTGGTTCGTCTAATTTCACTCCCCCAGCAACTTTTACATAGGCATCCTGGTTTTGTAACATTAGCCCAACTCTTTTTTCTAAAACAGCCATTAATAACGGCACACGGTTATGATCTATTCCTGTTGCCATTCTTCTAGGGTTTCCAAAGCTAGTAGGCGAGATAAGGGACTGGATTTCTACTAAAACAGGTCTACTTCCCTCCATAGATGCCACAACAGTTGAGCCCGCAGCTCCTTGCGATCTTTCTTCTAAAAATATTTCTGAAGGGTTTAATACTTCTCGTAAACCTTCTTCTTTCATTTCGAATATACCCATTTCATTCGTGCTTCCAAACCGGTTTTTCACACCACGTAGAATTCTGAAAGTGTGATGACGCTCACCTTCAAAATATAGCACCGCATCTACCATGTGCTCTAGAAGTCGTGGACCTGCAATTGACCCTTCTTTAGTAACATGCCCCACAATAAAAATTGGGATATTATTACTCTTAGCTATCCGCATTAGTTCACTTGTACATTCGCGCACTTGCGATACGCTGCCAGGTGCACTAGAAACTTCCTCGCGAAATATAGTTTGAATTGAATCAATGACGACAAAAGAGGGAGCTAATTGTTCTATTTGGTTCGCGATATCCATTAAGTTAGTTTCTGCTAAAACATAGAGTTGATCAGACATTACTCCGAGACGATCTGCTCTAAGTTTCGTTTGTTGAGCAGATTCCTCTCCTGATATATATAAAACACTTAAGTTTTTATCCGCAAGCTGGGCAGAAACTTGTAGTAGTAAGGTAGATTTCCCTATCCCTGGGTCTCCTCCAATAAGTACGAGTGAGCCTAGGACAATTCCCCCTCCAAGCACTCGATTAAACTCTTCCATATTCGTTGTGATTCTAGGTTCTTTTAGCGATTGAATTGCGGTAATACTCTCCGCTTTAGGTTTCGATGTTTGTGCTGTTACCATTGTATGTCTTGAAGCGTTTTGTAATGCCACCACTTCTTCGATTAATGTGTTCCAGTTATTGCAGCTAGGGCATTTGCCCATCCACTTTGGCGATTCATAACCACATTCTTGACAAACATATTTCGTTTTTCTTTTTACCAACGCTGTCGCACCTCATTCCTATACCCATTCTATACGAGTTGTATGACGTATAAGTTACAAAGTTCTATCATTTTATTTAAAACTTTATGGAAAATGTGGAAATTTTATGGAAAATTAAAATCTATTTAAATTTTAATGCCATTATCGACGTTATTACCATTTTATAAATTTCTTACTATGAAAAAATCGGAAGGTCATGACCTTCCGATTTAACCATATACCCTAAGACTTAATTAACACTGTACTTACTCTGCGGAAACAGCAAACTCATCCTTACTATTTATGTCAATTTTAACCTTTTGACCTTTTTGAATAGTTTCCTTTAATAGTTCCTCTGATAATAAATCTTCTACATTTTTTTGAATTGACCTTCTTAATGGACGCGCCCCATATTCCGGATCAAAACCTTCTTTTGCAATTTTTTCAATTGCTTTATCTGTTATTTGGAAGTCAATTTCTTGATCGGATAAACGCTTCTGTAATTGCTGTACCATTAGCGTCACAATCTCTTTCATATGCTTTCTTTCTAAGGAATGGAACACGATGGTTTCATCAATTCTGTTTAAGAACTCAGGACGAAATGCTTTTTTCATTTCTTCTACCACTTTTGACTTCATTCCCTTGTAATCCTCTTGTTCTTCTTCAAAATTGAACCCGACGTATTTATTTCGTCTAAGTTCACTCGCACCCACGTTTGAGGTCATTATCAAAACGGTGTTTCTAAAATCTACTGATCGCCCTTTAGAATCCGTTAAACGCCCGTCTTCTAAGACCTGCAACAGAATGTTGAATACTTCCGGATGAGCCTTTTCCACTTCATCAAGCAGAACAACTGAATAAGGTTTTCTACGTACCTTTTCTGTCAATTGTCCACCTTCTTCATAACCTACATATCCCGGCGGTGACCCTACTAATCGAGATGTAGAGTGTTTTTCCATGTACTCAGACATATCAATTCGAATCATAGCGTCTTCATCACCGAACATAGCGTCAGCTAACGACCTCGCCAATTCTGTTTTACCTACTCCTGTTGGACCTAAGAAGATAAATGAACCAATTGGTCGCTTCGGATCTTTTAGTCCTGCTCTCGCTCTACGAATCGCTTTTGACACAGCTTTAACAGCTTCATTCTGACCAATGACGCGGTCATGAAGGATAGATTCCATATTAAGTAATCGATCCGTTTCATCTTTAGTTAGTTTTGATACAGGTACACCAGTCCAGGTTGAAACGACACTTGCTATGTCTTCAACAGTTACTTCTGAACTTTCTTGACCTTGTTTTTCTTTCCATTCTTCTTTTGTTTTATCTAATTCTTCGCGTAGATGTTGTTCGTTATCCCTTAACGAAGCTGCTTTCTCGAATTCCTGACTTTGAACTGCCGCATCCTTTTCCTTTCTAACTTCTTCAAGATGTTGCTCCAATTCTTTTAAGTTAGGCGGAGCTGTATATGAACGAAGACGAACTTTTGATGCTGATTCATCAACTAAATCAATTGCTTTATCAGGTAAAAAGCGATCTGTTATATATCTGTCGGAAAACCTTACAGAAGCTTCAATTGCATCATCTGTAATTGTCACACGGTGGTGTGCTTCATAACGATCTCGTAAACCTTTTAAGATTAAAATGGATTCGTCTAAAGTTGGTTCTTCAACTTGGATAGGCTGGAAACGACGTTCTAGTGCAGCATCTTTTTCAATGTACTTACGGTATTCATCCAACGTAGTCGCACCAATACACTGGAGCTCACCGCGAGCAAGCGAAGGTTTTAAGATATTAGAAGCATCAATAGCACCTTCTGCCCCACCTGCACCAATTAATGTATGCAATTCATCGATAAATAGAATAATATTACCCGCTTGTCGAATTTCTTCCATTACTTTTTTGAGACGATCTTCGAATTCTCCACGGTATTTTGTTCCAGCTACAACCGTACCCATATCAAGGGTCATTACTCGTTTGTCACGAAGTGTCTCAGGAATTTCATTATTAACTATTTGTTGTGCTAAACCTTCAGCAACAGCCGTTTTACCAACACCAGGCTCACCTATTAACACGGGGTTATTCTTTGTACGGCGGCTTAATATTTGAACAACTCGCTCAATTTCCTTTTCACGTCCTATTACTGGATCTATATTTCCTTCTTTAGCAATAGAAGTTAAATCTCTAGCTAGTGAATCTAACGTGGGTGTATTGGCTGTAGCTGATTGGCCTCCTCGGCTATGCTGACTAGATGCCGACTCATTACTCCCTAATAACTGAAGTACTTGTTGACGAGCTTTATTTAAGCTTACACCTAAATTATTAAGAACACGTGCAGCCACACCTTCACCTTCCCGAATTAATCCAAGTAAGATGTGTTCTGTTCCAACATACGAATGTCCTAACTTTCTAGCTTCATCCATTGATAACTCAATTACCTTCTTAGCCCTTGGTGTATAATGAATAGTTTGTGAGACCTTTTGTCCTCTTCCGATAAGTTTCTCTACTTCTTCTTGTATTTTTTCTGTTTCTAACCCAAGTGAACTAAGGGCCTTTGCAGCAATACCTTCCCCTTCACTTACCAACCCTAATAAAATATGCTCTGTACCTATGTTATTGTGACCAAGCCTTACAGCCTCTTCTTGTGAGAGGGCTAGAACTTTCTGCGCTCTTTCAGTAAAACGTCCAAACATCATCTGGGTATCCTCCTAGCGTTATTTTTCTAATTTTAATCGTTCTCGAATTAATGAAGCTCTTAATATATCCCTATCTTGAGGTGAGAGTGTTTTTTTGGCATAATGTTGTAAAAACCCAGGTTGGGTTACAACCAACAATTCATTTAATATTGTTTTAGAGACATTACTAATAAATCCAACGTCAATCCCAAGTCTTACGTCTGATAAACATATAGCCGTCTCTTTTGATTCTATGATACGACTATGCTCTAGTACCCCGTAAGATCTAAAAATACGATCTTCCAATTGAAGTTCTGATTGTTCAATTAGTAGTTGTCGTGCTTTGCGCTCTTGTTCAACTAATTTATTTACAACACTCCGTAAATCCTCAACAATATCTCGTTCAGATCTACCAAGGGTAATCTGATTGGATATCTGAAATATATTACCTAGCGCCTCACTACCCTCACCATATATACCCCTTACCACAAGTCCTAACTGATTAATCGCAGGAATCATTCGACTAATCTTTTGTGTTAAGGCTAAGGCGGGTAAATGCATCATAACTGAAGCACGCATTCCCGTTCCAACATTCGTTGGGCAGCTTGTTAAATATCCTCTAGTTTCATCAAATGCATAATTTATTTTCTCTTCTAACCAATCATCAAAATCAAATGCCTGTGCTAATGCTTCCTCTAGTTGAAAACCTGGAAAGTACAACTGAAACCGTATATGATCTTCTTCATTAACCATAACAGATACCTGTTCGCTTTTTGAGATTAATGCTCCTCCCAGTTTTCCGTTTTCTGCCAAATGCGGGCTGATTAGATGTTTCTCAACAAGTACACGTTTTTCAATTGGTTTTAAATCACTCATTCTAACAAATTCAAGATCATGATAATTTTTAAAAGACTGCTGGTGATATTCTTGATTAAAAAAATCCAGAATTTTTTCTAAGTCCTCATTCTCAGCAATAATAGGGAAAGGGGTTTGATCAAAGTTTCTAGCTAACCTGATCCTGCTGCTCATTACAATGTCGCTATCCGGCCCTTCATCTTTCATCCATGGACTTATTGCTTCATTCATAAATTGCTGTAATGACATTACACCTCACCCTCTCCATCATGGTTAGTGCCTTTTTCCTTTTCCATTTCCTTTATTTGATCACGAACCTGTGCAGCTTGTTCAAATTCCTCACTCTGAATTAACTGTTGAAGCTTTTCTTTATATCCATTTAATAATTTCTTCTGATAAATATTACTGCCTATTCTTTTAGGTATTTTACCTTCATGAACAATATTACCACTATGAACACGTCTGAAAATTGGATTTAAACGATCTGAAAATGTATGATAACAAGATGCACAACCAAATTTACCAACTTGAGTAAACTCTTTGTAAGTCATACCACACTTTGGACATTTTAGACCTTGTTCATCTGAAAGATTTTTAGACTTCTGTTCATTTAGGGAAGTATCAAAGTTAAATAGGCCCGATAGTAAATCATGTAGTGAATAAGCTTCTTCCCCGTACGAAACATAGCCTTTCTCTTTTGCACAATGCTCACAAACATGAATTTCTGTTTTACTTCCATTCACAACTTTTGTGAAATGTAATGTTGCTGGGCGTTCATGACATTCTTGGCACTCCATACCATCATCTCCCTCCAAAGACTGACTGTCTTAGTATTTTAATGAAGATAACATTGCTGTCATTATTCTTGCCCTTAATTCGTCTCTTAGAGGCAGTTGAAATGCAAGTGTTGTTCTACTAATTGCACTTAACATAATTTTCGCCTCACGCTTTGTAATCAATTCTTCTTCTAACATTCTTTCATAAATATCAACTGCCGCTTGCTGAGTTACTCTTGGCTGAATCATTTCAGTAATTTCATCAATTAGCTTCGCCTTATCCACATTTGTGATTCTAATAATGCGGATATAACCTCCGCCTCCCCGTTTACTTTCGACTATATATCCTCTTTCTACTGTAAAACGAGTGTTTATCACATAATTAATTTGAGAAGGAACACATTCAAATCTATCAGCTATCTCGCTACGTTTTATCTCTATTGTATTCTTGTTATTACCTTGAATAATATTTTTTAAATATGCTTCAATAACATCAGAAATATTACTCATATTGCCCTCCTCCTCAATTATTGACTTTGACTATCTTTGACTTTAATTATACTCGACTTTTTACTTGATGCAAATGAAATGTTTTATTTCTATTCTTGCCGTTAAATTCAAAAAAATCCCTGTAAAAAAACAAGGATTTTTCAATAAATACTAAGTTATAATTTTTCTTGATTTATTGCCGTTCGTTGACTTTTTTTACATGTTCCATTTTTGAGACTCGATCATATAATTTATATTTGTCATACCCTTTTATACTATCAATTACTATGAATAGATTTCTATCCAAATCCACTTTCTTCTCAATTTCTAATTTCCCAACTTTTAAGTTAAATTCGTCAAACACTTTTAATATGCTTTCTATATCCATTTCAGGAGCAATTACAATTTGAGTGGATAATTTGTTCCGATCTTTTCTAAAAAGTTTTTCAAATTTATTTAGAAATACTAAACTCAACAATATAACGATTGTGGTTAAGACTGCTTCACTATACATTCCTACTCCAATTACTAAGCCAAGACCAGCAACAGCCCAGATAGACGCAGCTGTAGTTAATCCCTTTATTGTCATTCCATTAACAATAATTGTACCTGCACCAAGAAAACCAATACCACTTATTACGTAAGATGGAATTCTAGCAGGATCAAACCTAATATTATCATGTTTTTGAATATACTCTTCAAAACCATACAACGAGAGTAACATCATTAAACAGGCTCCTACTCCGACAAGAATATGTGTACGAAAGCCTGCAGAATGATTATTACGTTCTCTTTCAAAGCCAATTAGACCAGATAGTATGAGAGCAATAAATATTCGCGTTGCCATTAAAACAAAATCATCACTAAATAAGTTGTCTATAGCTATTGCCATTTTTTCACCATCCTCATTCTAATTGTATTATCATTTTTATAAATTCATTAGTATTATTCTATCTGAATTTCTAAAATTGTAAAATAAATCAATGTTTTTTACTTTCTCTCATAGATAGTTATAAATCCTAGATATCAGAACAAAAGCGCTGGTGCCTTTGAATTAAGAAAAGACACTCTAAGTTGCCTTCCTTTGTGATCACCCTAGGGCAATAAGACAAGCCTCGGCATGGCGCTCTTTACAACATAGAGGATGCGACTTAAGACCTCAAATGGGGCAGCTGCTCCTGCAATTACTCGTCGCAAAACCACTTTGAAGTTTAACTTAGGGTTATTTCGCTGGATCTGGATGAACTATCTTAGGAATTAATTATCCACTTTATAATTTACTAGACTACAAAAAAGCCTCTAAAAGAATAACCTTTTAGAGGCTTAATTTAATGCCTAGCGGCGTCCTACTCTCGCAGGGGCAAAGCCCCAACTACCATGGGCGCTGGAGAGCTTAACTACTGTGTTCGGCATGGGAACAGGTGTGACCTCTCCGCTATTGCCACTAGACCAACAGGTATATTTAAAGGCAATGCACCTTCAAAACTAGATAAGAAAAACAAGACATCAACGTGAAAACAAAACGACATTCATAAGCTTTCGCTTTATCATTCTAGCTTCGACTCCCAAATCCTCGCTGTTATAAGCA
>NZ_JAIZAP010000026.1 GCF_020404745.1 Aquibacillus saliphilus | reverse complement strand
CCTGTTGGTCTAGTGGCAATAGCGGAGAGGTCACACCTGTTCCCATGCCGAACACAGTAGTTAAGCTCTCCAGCGCCCATGGTAGTTGGGGCTTTGCCCCTGCGAGAGTAGGACGCCGCTAGGCAATTTTTAAGCCTGTAAGGGATTATCCCTTACAGGCTTAATTTAATATAAGGAAAAAATTTAATCCCCAAAAAAATTAAATGCTGTTGTACAAACAAGTTCAGTATCTGTTTTTCATAGAATGAAATATCAATATATTATGAGTTTTTTGTATAGTTTCGTTAGATTAGGAGAAACTAAACTAGCGGAGGTGGAGAATATGAAAACTGTTGAAGGTTATAAAGAAGCTTGTGGAATTTGTGAACAAGAGAAATATAGAGGCATTCATTTATATAATCTGTTTATTTGTTGTGAATGTGAACAAAAGATGATTCATACAGAACCAAAGGAAGAGCAATATCAGTATTATTTACACAAGCTTAAGCGTATTAGTAAACCAACCTTATATTCATAGATTAAACCACCCTTATCGTTTCCCCTTAGCGATAAGGGTGGTTTTTTAAAAAAGAACTTAATATACTGCTAGATTTTATAGGGTGGTATAATATCAATAAAAAGCTAGGATAATTAGAGGTGACCATTAAATGCTTAATCAACAACAAGTCCCTTTGTATGAAGCATTGAAAAAAAGAGGTAAATCAAATCCTATTTCGTTTCATGTACCAGGTCATAAAAGTGGACTAGTATTTCATAATTATGGAAAAGATTCATACAAAGAAATATTATCGCTAGATTTAACTGAGTTGACTGGTTTAGATGATTTACATGCTGCTCAAGGTGTAATTGCACACTCACAACATCTTGCAGCAGAATGGTTCCAAACCGAATCCACTCACTTTTTAGTAGGAGGTAGTACAGTTGGTAATTTAACAATGATACTTGCGACTGTTCAGCCAGGAGATAAGGTAATTGTGCAAAGAAACAGTCATAAATCAATTTTAAACGGATTAGAATTAAGCGGAGCATCACCTATTTTTGTTGCTCCTGATTTTGACGAGAGTGTAGATAGATATACTGCTCCTAATGTTGAAAAGCTGAAAAGCATCATTCAAACTAATCCAGACGCAAAAGCGATTATTTTAACTTATCCAGATTATTTTGGAAGAACCTTCAATATTGAGTCAGTCATTTCATATGCTCATAGATACAAAATACCAGTTTTGGTTGATGAAGCGCACGGTGTTCATTTCTCAGTAGGTACTATATTTCCCAAATCATCCATTGAATTAGGTGCTGATATGGTTGTGCAATCCGCTCATAAAATGGCACCTGCTATGACGATGGCTTCTTTCTTACATAGCAACACTTCCTTAATATCTTCTGAGAAAATAAATTACTATTTACAAATGCTCCAATCAAGCAGTCCCTCTTATCCATTGATGGCAAGTCTTGATTTAGCTAGAGCATATTTAGCCGATATAGTAATTGACGATCTCTTAGAAATACAAGCTAGTGTTGACAGGTTAAGAAATGTATTAAGCAAAAGTAGCTATTGGCAAGTAGTTGAGACTGTAAGGGGAGTGGATGACCCATTAAAAGTAACGATTCAGGTAAATGAAGGTTATACAGGAAGTGGAGTCGCAGAGCTATTTGAAAATCAACAAATATATCCTGAATTGTCTACACATAACCAAATACTGTTCATCCATGGATTGACATCATTTTGTGAATGGGACCAGCTTATTGAAGCGATAGAAAAGATAAATGAACAATTAAAATTAGCACCTAGACATGCTACAATAGATAATGAGTTACTATTTAATGAACCAACTCAAACTCTTGCTTTGTCTTATCAACTAATGAATGAAAAAAAGACAAGGTTCGTAACGTGGAAGTCAGTCTATGGACTTATCGCGGCGGAGGCTGTTATTCCTTATCCTCCGGGAATTCCTTTAATAATTAAAGGAGAAAAAATTTCGAAAACACACGAAAACATGGTAAAATACCTTTTAAGTAAAGGAACTAGTTTTCAAAATAATGATATAAGTGAAGGACTTAAAGTGTTTGAATAGCTTCGGTAAGAAGAGGTACTAACTACCCTAATATCCTACCTGAACTATTTACACAGTGATAATCTCCGCTAGACCGATGTTGCTGGGAATATTCAGTCATTTGTGTTTATCTTAAAGCTTTTACTAAAGGAGAATAATTGTGGTAGGACATTTTATTACATTTGAAGGCGGTGAGGGAGCAGGGAAGACATCTATATTGAAAGCACTGGAAAAGAGTTTAGTAATTGATGGTTATGATGTGATTACAACTAGAGAACCAGGTGGTATAGAAATTGCTGAAAAAATAAGAGATGTCATCTTGAACCCGACTCATACCTCGATGGACGCTAGAACAGAAGCACTTTTGTATGCAGCTGCGCGTCGTCAGCATTTAGTTGAAAAGGTATTACCAGCACTAGAAAAGGGAAAAATAGTATTATGTGACCGATTTATAGATAGTAGTTTAGCTTATCAGGGATATGCTCGTGGGCTAGGAATGGACGAGGTGTATCAGATTAATGAATTCGCGATTGAGGGGTTTATGCCAGAAATAACTCTATTTTTTGATATAAAACCAGAAATAGGTTTGAAGAGGATAGCTAAAAATAAAGATCGTGAACAAAACCGTTTGGACTTAGAGCAATTAAAATTTCACGAGAAGGTACATGAAGCATATCAAAAACTGGCCATTAAATTTCCAGAACGAATCTATCGTGTTAATGCTAACCAAACGATGGATGTAGTTGAAAAGAATGTCTATAATTTAATTGTGAATTTTTTGAAGGCTAAAGCGGATTAGTCCTTTGTTTCCTAATAATTTCTCCATTCAATATTATTTACTTGTTTGAATAGATTATATTAAGAATTAGAAAAGGAGGGAAAAAGTTGAAGCTTGTTTTAGCGGTAGTACAAGATAAAGATAGCAATCGATTAACTGATGCTTTAGGCGATGAAAATTTTAAAATAACAAAACTATCTACAACAGGTGGGTTTCTCAAAGAAGGAAATACAACATTGATGATTGGCTGTGAAGACAAATATGTTGATGAAGCATTAGATATAATACGAGATAACTGTAGTCAACGTGAGCAGATGGTGGCGCCTATTTCTCCAATGGGAGGGAATGCTGATTCGTATATTCCAAGACCAATTAATGTTGAAGTTGGTGGAGCCACAGTATTTGTTGTTCCTGTAGATTCTTTCTTTCAATTTTAGAGTTAAGGGGATGACAAACTAAATGAAAATCAGTCAGGATTTGCATGCTCAACTAGAATCCTCAAAAAAGAATCCACTTAGCCAATCAAAAGGCACGAAAAGCTTTGATGCAGTCGTAGAATCTCAGACACAAAAATTAAAGCAACAAGAATTGCAAAAACTAATGACGCAGCTTACAAATCAAGGCGAACGATTAACAAAGTTTCGCTCATTTAAAGACTTAGCAAAATATAAACGCTTGGTTAAGGATTACGTTCAAGAGACTGTTCAATATGGAATGAATCTAAAACATTCTCATAGTTGGAGTATGGACGGAGATAGTAGAAGATTAACGATTGTTAAAGAAATAGATAAAAAACTTGTTGAATTAACAGATGAGCTTATGGATACAGAAAAACGTTCACTTGGAATTTTAGAAATTATTGGTGAGATAAAAGGTCTATTAATAAACCTCTATACGTGACCAGACTTTTATAGTCTTTCAGGGATGTAATCAACCAGTTTCGTAAGAGGATAAGAGGTTCTTTAAAAAGTGTACTTGTTATGCTTTTTCAAAGAGCCTTTTAATGAATATAGAGTTCAATTACTACTTAAGTAAATAGGTGTAAGGGAAGTAATAATTATGAGAACATGGTCCGAAATGGCTTCTATTCAACCTTTAGTCAGCAAGATGTTAACAAATAGTTTAACTAAAGAGCGTATTTCACATGCGTATTTATTTCAAGGTGCAAGAGGAACTGGAAAACATGCGTTAAGCATTTTATTAGCTAAAAGTATTTTTTGCAATAATAAAATAGGTATTGACCCTTGCAACAGCTGTAAGGAATGTCATCGAATAGATACCGGTAACCATCCAGATGTACACCAAATTGCCCCAGATGGTCAGTCAATTAAAAAAGAACAAATTTTACATCTCCAGAAAGAATTCACTTATACGGGTTTAGAGTCCAATAGGAAGCTATATATTATTACTGATTCTGACAAAATGACTGCAAATGCTTCCAATCGATTGTTAAAATTTTTGGAAGAGCCAAGCAAAGAAACTACAGCTATGCTTTTAACAGAAAACAGTCAATCGATATTGCAAACCATAAGATCCAGGTGCCAAATTATGGCCTTACAACCACTGAATCCAGAGAATATTAAAAATAAACTCGTAGCAGAGGGATTGTCTAATTCCAACGCGAAACTGATGGCCGCTTTGACAAACAATATTTCTGAAGCAATAGAGATAAGTAACGATGAGTGGTTTGCTAATGCTAGAAAGATAGTGGTACAATTAGTAGAAGTGCTCCAAGCTAAACCAGATGAATCTTTACTATTCATTAATAATCATTGGATGCCTCATTTTAAGGAACGAGGACAGCTCCAACGAGGATTAGATTTACTAATAATTTGGTTTAAGGATATCATATATAGTTATGTGGGTAATGGAGAATCCATTGTCTTTGTATCTGAACAAGAAAAAATAGCACAGTCCTCTATGATATGGTCTAGAAAGCATGCAACAAAGGTGTTAACTAATATTATGGAAGCAAAAAGAAAATTAGATCAAAATGTAAATCCTGCTTTAGTAATGGAGCAATTAACGCTTCAAATACAGAGGTGAAGATAAATGATAGAAGTTATAGGTGTCCGTTTTAAGAAAGCGGGTAAAATATATTACTTCGACCCGAATGACATTACTATTGACAAGGATAACTACGTAATCGTTGAAACTGTGAGAGGCGTAGAATTTGGAAAAGTAGTAATATCTAATAAGAAGGTCGATGAGGAAGATATAGTTCTCCCTTTAAAGAAAGTCTTACGTATTGCAAGTGATAAAGATAAGTTAATTGTAGCGGAAAATCAAGAAAACTCTCATGAAGCTTATCGTGTATGTCAGGAGAAAATTCAAGAACACGATTTAGATATGAACTTAGTAGATGTTGAATATACCTTTGACAGAAATAAGGTTATCTTTTACTTCACTGCTGATGGTCGTGTGGATTTCAGAGATCTTGTGAAAGGTCTGGCTTCCATTTTCAAGACAAGGATCGAGTTGCGTCAGATAGGTGTCCGTGATGAGGCTAAGCTCTTAGGTGGGATAGGACCTTGTGGGCGTATGCTTTGTTGTTCAACTTTTTTAGGCGATTTTGAGCCAGTGTCCATTAAGATGGCAAAGGATCAAAATTTGTCATTAAACCCGGCAAAAATTTCAGGGCTATGCGGTCGGTTAATGTGTTGCTTAAAATATGAGAACGATGACTATGAGTATGCTAAGAAAGAACTTCCTGATATAGGGAAGAAAATAAGCACACCTTATGGATCAGGTAAGGTAGTCGGTATAAACATCCTAGAACGTATTATTCAAATTGAAATTCCTGAAGAAGAAAAAGTAATTGAGTACACTTTACAAGAACTGATAGACGAAGGAGTTATCAAAACGCAAGCCACGGAATAATGGGGTGGAGTCATGAACAAGAAAGATGTTTTTGAACAAGTATCCTATATGGAAGAGCAAATTGGACAACTTTATCAGCAGCTTGGTGATTTGAAAAATCATTTAAGTGAACTATTAGAAGAAAACCACCGACTTGGTGTAGAAAATCACCATTTGCGAAATCGATTAGAATCAAGTCAGGATAGTAATGGTGATCCGATTGATAGTGATGGTAATAAGGATCTCTCGATAGGTGAAGGATACGATAATTTAGCTAGACTTTATGAAGAAGGATTTCACATTTGTAATGTTCATTTTGGGAGTCCGCGCCAACATGAGGACTGCTTGTTTTGTCTATTGTTTTTAAATAAGACTAAATAGTTGAAGGCAGTCATTATGAATAAGACCGATGTATTAGAGCTTAAGGTCTGTTCAGGAAACAAAAGTTATGTATAGATAGGATAGATAGCTGAAAAATAGTTAAGGACTGACCAAGAAGGTTTTGCAAGTAGCCTTTAAGTCAGTCCTTCTTTTATGTACTATTAATTTGGAGGATAAAAACAAATGGTTGATTTACATGATGATGAGCGATTAGATTATCTAATGTCAGAAGAACAAATGAAAATAATACAAAGTCCATCAATTAGTGCTTTTTCACTTGATGCTGTTTTACTAGCTAGTTTTACATATGTCCCGATTAAAAGAGGAAATATCTTGGATCTTTGTACAGGTAATGGTGTTATCCCGTTACTACTTAGCAGGCGTTCAAAGGCAACTATTTCAGGTGTGGAAATACAAGAGCGGATCTATGATATGGCAAGGAGGAATGTTGAAATAAATGAACTTACAGAACAGTTGACCATGATACATGGTGATTTAAAAGAGATGCCAAAACAATTGGGAAACGGTAAGTTTGATTTAGTAACGTGTAATCCACCTTATTTTAAGACGTTGGAACCAAGACAACAAAATAATAGTGATTACTTAACAATAGCGCGACATGAAATAAAGTGTACGTTAGAAGATGTAGTCAAAGCGTGTAGCATTCTAACTAGACCCGGAGGAAAGGTTTCAATGGTTCATCGTCCGGGCAGATTAGTAGAAATAATAACACTTTTTAAAAAGTATAAGATCGAGCCAAAGAGACTACAATTGGTATATCCTAAAAAGGGAAAAGAAGCTAACACGCTATTAATTGAAGGGATTAGAGATGGAAGTCCGGATTTGAAATTTCTTCAGCCATTATACGTTTATGATGATGATGGAAATTACACAGAGGATTTAGAGGAAGTTCTATATGGAAAAACAAAATAAACATTTTGTTTACATGCTCTGGGTGTAGTGATGGTACGCTATATACTGGCTACATCAACCATTTAAAGGAAAGAGTGCGAATGCACAACCAGGAAAAGGAGCGAAATACACAATGGGGCAGAAGTCCTGTTAAGTTAGTGTACGTTTGTCTTTTTCCAACGAAGTCAAAAGCGCTACAAACAAATTCAAAATTAAAAGATGGAATAGAACAGCCAAAAAAAGCCTGATTAAATACGGTGAAGAGGGGCAGGATGAATGATACATACACAAAGTAGTTTCCAAGGCGAAGTCACGACAGGAACTTTATATATTGTGCCAACACCCATAGGTAACTTAGAGGATATTACTATCCGAGCGATAAATACCTTAAAAGCTGTTGATATGATTGCAGCAGAAGATACGAGAAATACCAGGAAATTATTAAACTATTTTGAGATAGATAATAAATTGATAAGTTACCACGAGCATAATAAGCAGTCACGAGAAAACAAACTACTAAATTTATTAAAAGAAGGTTCGGACATAGCACTGGTAAGTGACGCTGGAATGCCGGCTATATCTGATCCAGGATACGAGATTGTTAAAGCTGCAGTGGAGATAGAGCTACCTGTAGTTGTTCTACCTGGTGCAAGTGCAGCTTTATGTGCATTAGTCGGCTCGGGGTTACCTGCAAATGAATTTTATTTCTATGGGTTTCTACCAAGAAAGAAGAAAGATCGAGACGCTGACTTAGAACGATTGAATTCCATTCGTGGAACGTTACTCTTTTATGAGTCGCCTCATCGGTTAGTAGATACATTAGAATATTTATATGATAAATTCGGTGATCGAAGGATTACGGTTGCTAGAGAGTTAACCAAACGTTTTGAAGAGTATATTAGAGGTAATATATCAGAAGTAATTGAGTGGACTAATAAAGGAATAATCAAAGGAGAGTTCTGTATTGTAGTTGAGGGCAATCCTGATTTTGAGTCAGATAAAAAATTGTGGTGGAGTAGTTTAACTATAGAGGAGCATGTTAATCATTACATTAAAATAGATAAAATGCGAAGTAAAGATGCAATTAAATTGGTATCAGAAGATAGAAAATTACCGAAACGAGAGGTTTATCAAGTATATCATGTAGAATAAAAGTGATTCTTCCGACAGCAGGTGTCTTTTTTTAGCCAAAATGAAAGCTTGTATCTAGCGGTTTAGGTTTTGTTCTCGATAATAAAATACCTTCGCATATGATTGCGAAGGCGAAATTTAGATATTTAATTTATTATTTAATCTTTGATTGAATTTCATCAATTAAAGCTTTAGCGCCCTCTGGGCTTAAAACTAGTTTACCGTTAGCTAATGTAAAGTTATCGTCAGAAATTTCACCTGTAACTTGGCAAGTCATGTTTGGTTTATATTTCTTAAGGATGATACGCTCATCGTCTACATATATTTCTAGAGCATCTTTTTCATTAATACCCAGTGTACGACGGAGCTCAATAGGTATTACTACTCGGCCTAATTCATCAACCTTACGTACAATCCCAGTAGATTTCATTTAGTAAACTCCCCTCATTCAATAATTCGTCAATATTCGACAGTTTCTAAAATTATCTTACCAGTAATTTACATAGGTGTCAATTGCAATTTATTGGTATTTCATGTTATTAGGAAAGTTGAATGCAAATTAGTTCACTAATCAGCACTTGTGATGAACTACTTTCCTTATATAGGAAATGAGGAAATAATATAGCTTCAAAGTTCGACATAATACGACATAGAATTTATCTTTATCGTTGACCAGATGGAGCAAAATTAGTTATAGTTTTAACTAAAAATGAAAGTTAATGTAAAAAATTCATTTAAAATGGAAATATTAGATTAAAATCGATACAATAATAACAGACTGTTTTAAAAATTGTTCTAAGTTATATCAGTTTTGAATGTACATAAGAGGAGGCACCAATATGACAAAGGAAAAAAAGACGTTTTATTTAACAACGCCAATTTATTATCCAAGTGGTAATTTACACATCGGTCATGCTTACAGCACGGTAGCTGGTGATGTAATGGCAAGATATAAACGGTTACGAGGTTATGATGTTTTGTATTTAACTGGAACTGATGAACATGGGCAAAAGATACAAAAAAAAGCAGACGAAAGTGGTGTTACACCACAAAAGTATGTTGATGAAATTGTTAGTGGTATAAAGGACCTTTGGGAAAAGCTTGATATTTCCTATGATGATTTTATTCGAACAACTGAGGACCGACATAAGAAAGTCGTCGAAAAAATCTTCGCACAGCTATTAGAACAAGGCGATATATATTTAGATGAGTACGAAGGAAGCTACTGTACATCATGTGAATCGTTTTTCACTGAGCGGCAATTAGAAAGTGGAAAATGTCCAGACTGTGGTGGTCCGGTAGAAAATGTCAAAGAAGAATCTTATTTCTTTAAAATGAGTAAGTATGTTGATCGCTTAGTTAAGTATTATGATGAAAATCCAGAGTTTATTCAACCAGAAAGCAGAAAAAATGAAATGATAAATAATTTCATAAAGCCAGGGTTAGGTGATCTTGCAGTCTCTAGAACTACCTTTGATTGGGGGATTAAAGTACCTGGAAACCCAAAGCATGTTATTTATGTGTGGATTGATGCTTTATCTAATTATATTACAGCATTAGGTTATGGAACGGATAATGATGAGAAATACCAGAAGTTTTGGCCGGCTGATGTCCATTTAATGAGCAAAGAAATCGTCCGATTCCATACTATTTATTGGCCAATCATGTTAATGGCACTTGATTTACCATTACCTAAAAAGGTGTTTGCTCATGGGTGGATTTTGATGAAAGATGGCAAAATGTCGAAATCAAAAGGTAACGTAGTAAGCCCTACCGACTTAACAGAACGTTATGGTTTGGATGCACTTCGTTATTATTTACTACGGGAAGTGCCATTTGGTTCTGATGGAGTATTTACACCAGAAGGCTTCGTAGAGAGAACAAATTACGATTTAGCAAACGATTTAGGCAACTTATTAAATCGTACGATTGCTATGGTTGTGAAATATTTTGATGGTGAGGTTCCAGCGTTTCAAGAGTCTGAGGATCAATATGATCAACAGCTTGAACAACTCGGAAGAGAAACGATAGATAAAGTTGAAGCAGCGCTAGATGAGATGCAGTTCTCGGTAGCTTTAACAACAATTTGGCAATATATTAGTCGTACAAATAAATATATTGACGAAACACAACCTTGGGTACTAGCAAAAGAGGAGAGTAATAAAGAAAGATTAGGTAATGTAATGGCACATCTTGCTGACTCATTACGTCGAATTGGTGTTTTATTACGTCCATTCTTAACTAAGACTCCAGCAAGCATATTTGAACAGCTTGGTGTTGAAAAAGATGAACATAAATCATGGGAAAGTCTGAATGAAATGGGTATTATTGATCAAGGGACAAAAGTGAAAAAGAAGGATCCAATTTTCCCAAGACTTGACGCGGAACAAGAGGTTCAAGTGATAAAAGATATGATGAAGGGCCCTGAATCCAAGCAAAAAGAAAAAAGTAATGAGTCAGAACAATTAAAAGAAGAGATTACTTTTGATGAATTTATGAAGTTAGATTTAAGAGTAGCTGAAGTCATTCACGCAGAAAAGGTCAAAAAAGCGGATAAACTCCTAAAAATTCAATTGGATTTAGGAAATGAGAAAAGGCAAGTAATATCAGGGATTGCTGAACATTATCAACCGGAAGATTTGGTAGGGAAAAAAGTAATTTGTGTGACAAACTTAAAACCAGTAAAACTTCGCGGTGAACTTTCACAAGGGATGATCCTTTCAGGAGAGGATTCATCTGGTAAGCTAGCGTTAGCAACAGTTGAACAATCGTTACCGAATGGGTCAATAGTAAAGTAAAAAGAAGTATAGGAACGCTTATCTAAATATGTGATAAGCGTTTTACTTTGTTCCTTAATAGTACCAAGGTGACAAACTAAACAAATTGGAGGTTTTTGTATGTTATTTGATACACATGTCCATTTAAATGTTCATCAATTCGATGAGGACCGGGAAGAAGTAATGGTTCGAGCAAAAAGTGCTGGTGTTGAATATATGGTGGTAGTTGGATTTGACCATGAGACAATCCCTAAGGCCATCGAACTGGCTGAAGCACATTCAAACATCTACGCTGCGGTAGGATGGCATCCAGTAGATGCAATAGATATGACTGAAAAAGAACTAACGTGGCTAGAAGAATTATCAAAGCATCCAAAAGTAGTCGCTATTGGAGAAATGGGTCTGGATTACCATTGGGATAAATCACCTAAGGATGTACAGAAAGAGGTTTTTCGTAAACAAATCCAACTCGCCAAAAAAGTTGATTTGCCAATTATTATTCATAATCGAGAAGCAACTGAAGACATCATACAACTTTTAAAAGAGGAAAAGGCTGAAGAAGTTGGTGGTATCATGCACTGTTATAGCGATTCTCCGGAATACGTACAGGAGTGTCTAGATATGAATTTTTACATATCATTAGGAGGTCCTGTTACATTTAAGAATGCGACACTGCCCAAAGAGGTTGCGAAAATTGTTCCTCTTGATAGATTACTAATTGAAACAGATTGTCCTTTTCTAGCACCACACCCGAATCGAGGCAAAAGAAATGAACCTGCATATGTAAAACTGGTCGCTGAAAAGATTGCTGAGTTAAGGGATACTACATTCGAGCAAATTAGTCAGACCACAACCGAGAATGCATTGCGTTTTTTTCAAATTAAATAAATAAACATCATAGGTCAAAAAATGCAATTTAAAGCTGTTTAACTACTAAGAACTTTGTCGGAATTTTTGAGTTATATTAGCAATCTATTATGTGCATAATGGGAGGAGTCGGGTCAACCCGGCTCCTTTTTCTATTGGTGCTTAGGAAATTATAAAATTGGTTTCGTGTGAATAATTTTTTGACAAGGTTAGGCAGTGTACCCCTCCAGCGCCGACCCCGCCTCAGGCTTGTCTCTTATTGCCCTAGGCTAACAATGCGCTCGCGCTTTTCTTATTTCGGAGTCTAGTTTAGTAACCAACGAATGAGTATTTAAGCCTAAATCGTTGTTTGTAATACAATTTTAATAAACTTGAAACATTAGCGGCGGTATGCGACTAGACTCAGTATTGACAGGTGTTTTGGAGTTTTTAATAGTTAAAGGAGCATTTGACAGGCAAATTCGTTGTTTATATAATACAACGGCAGGATAAAGGAGGCAAACGAGCATGAGATTCATTTCAAAGCTATTGCCGGCGTTAAAAACAAAGCTGGTTATTCCTATCTTAAGTATTATTGCACTTGTTGCTTTTATAAGTTTTACAACTTATCAAGTAACAAAAGCGCAGGTCACTGTAACCCAAGATGGTGAAGTTGATGCTGTTAGAACGCATGCTGAAACAGTAGGCGATGTACTTAATGAACTAGGAATTAAAATGGAAGATCATGATGAACTTTCACACCCAAAAGACGAACTTATTACATCCGGAATGGAAATTAATTATACAAAAGCCAATGCAGTTATCGTTTCAATAGATGGTGAAGACAAAGAATACTACACTACAGAAGATACCGTTGGAGAATTTCTTGCTGAACAGGAAATCAAACTTAGTGATCATGATGAGCTTTCAGTAAGTAGTGATCAACAAATTGAAGCAGGACTATCAATCGGGGTAACGAAGGCATACCAAGTAACGCTTAATGACGGTGGCAAAGAAAAGCAAGTCTGGGTTACTGGAGG
This sequence comes from Aquibacillus saliphilus, assembly GCF_020404745.1. Taxonomy (GTDB): domain Bacteria; phylum Bacillota; class Bacilli; order Bacillales; family Amphibacillaceae; genus Aquibacillus; species Aquibacillus saliphilus. The sequence goes on along the minus strand of NZ_JAIZAP010000026.1, from coordinate 53,024 downwards.
AACGGTTGAAGATGTATTAGAAAGTGAAGATGTTAGTTTAGGAGAATTAGACCGATTAAAGCCAAACAAATCAGACGAAGTTTCCAAAGAAACAACTATTAATGTTACAAGAGTAGAAAAGGTAACAGATATTGTTGAAGAAACAAAAAAGTACTCAGTAGTTAAAAAGAATGATAATTCTCTTGCTAAAGGCACAGAAAAAGTTGTGTCTTCAGGTCAAGAAGGAGTAATTGCTAAGCACTTTGAAGTTGTATTAGAGAATGGTGAAGAAGTAAGCCGTGAATTAGTTAAAGAAGAAGTTAAAAAAGAAAGTAAACAACGTGTAGTATCAGTCGGTACAAAAGTTAACAAGAATACAGGAACCCGCACAGTATCACGTGGAGATGATAATGTTGCAAGAACACTTACGATGCATGCAACAGCATATAACTGGAATTGCGCTTCATGTGATGGTGTTGGTAAAACGAGAACTGGAATTAACCTAAAAGCAAATCCTAATATAAAAGTTGTCGCAGTAGATCCAAGTGTAATTCCTTTAGGAACCAAATTATGGGTAGAAGGTTATGGGTATGCGACTGCTAATGATACTGGTGGCAATATAAAAGGCAACCGTATCGATGTTCATTTACCAACCTTATCGGCCGCACAAAGTTATGGTCGGAAAACGGTCCAGGTTAGAATATTGGAATAGAATATCTTTTTAAATATCGCCCTTGCCATATGGTAAGGGCGATATTTATAGTACAAAAATTCTCGATATCACTAAAAGTATAGTATTGTTATAGTTGTATTTGGTGTTTGTACTAAAATAAAAAAGATAAATCAGGAAGGTACAGGTTAATGTACTGTTTTAATAGATGGGGGATTAGTGAAGTTTGAAGATTAAAGAAATTATTGTAGTAGAAGGAAAAGATGACACAGCTAAGATTAAACAGGCAGTCGATGCAGATACAATTGAAACGAATGGCTCTGCTGTAAATACAACTATTATTGATCAAATCAAACATGCAAATGATATAAGAGGGATTATAATATTTACAGACCCGGATTATCCTGGTCAACGAATTAGACACATCGTTTCAAACGCAGTTCCAGGTTGTAAACATGCATTTCTGTCAAAGGATGAAGCCAAGGCAAAACATGATAAAGGGATAGGTATTGAGCATGCTACCAAAGAGACGATAAAAAAAGCGCTATCTAATGTGTATGAGCTTACAGAGGAATATAAGAGTGAATTGACTAGGGAAGACTTACTAAACTATGGATTATTAGGTGGGGAAAAAGCAAGAGCAAGAAGAGAAAAGTTAGGACGTGAACTAAGGATTGGTTACACCAATGGGAAACAATTGCTTAAACGATTGAATATGTTTAAGATTACCAAGGAAACATTTACCGAAACAGTTAACAAAATTGTGCAGGAGGAAAAAGATGAGTAAACAAAAGGCAATCGCAACACCTAACAAAACGAAAGAAATCTTAAATAAATATGGTTTTTCATTTAAGAAAAGCCTAGGTCAAAATTTCTTGATAGATGTAAATATATTAGAAAAAATTATTCATTATGCTGGTATTAATAAACAAACAGGCACGTTGGAGATAGGCCCGGGGATGGGGGCGTTAACGGAACAACTAGCAATACACTCCGATAAAGTGGTTGCCTTTGAAATAGATCAACGTCTTATTCCTATTTTAAACGAAACCTTACAGGTATATTCAAATATTGAAATAGTAAACAACGACATATTAAAGGCTAATATCAAAGAAGTAATTGAATCACATTTTGACTCAGGTCAAAAGATAAAAGTAGTAGCTAACTTACCGTATTACATAACAACACCTATATTAATGAAATTGCTAATGGATCGACTACCTGTATCAAGTTTTACTGTGATGATCCAAAAAGAAGTTGCTGAACGAATGGCGGCAGTGCCTAACACAAAGAGTTATGGTTCTTTATCGATAGCGATACAGTATTATACACACGCAAGTGTAGTAATGAACGTTCCTAAAACTGTATTTATGCCTCAGCCTAATGTAGACTCCTCTGTACTACATTTAGAAGTCAGACAAAATCCGCCAGTCAATGTTTTGGATGAAGACTTCTTCTTCAAACTAGTACAAGCTTGTTTTGGTCAACGAAGAAAAACATTAAGAAATAATTTGGTGCGACATTTTGCATCAATATTAAATAAAGAACAGATAGAATCCTTTTTGAATGATGTAGAAATTGATGGCACTAGAAGAGGCGAGTCTTTAACTATGGAGGAGTTTGCGAGCTTAGCGAATGTTTTTTACTCTGGATTAAGAAAGCAATAGCTTAAATCAGTAACAATTTTTTTCAACGCATCATAGGCTATTTCATACCGAATAAAATGAACCTGGCCTAGTGAGAGGTGGAAAAATGAATTTTACTACTGGTGAATTAGTAACGCGTTCATCGTATAATCACGATGTTTTATTTCGCGTTATTACGATTGATAATGATATCGTACTTTTGCATGGTGAGGATATCCGTTTGGAAGCTGATGCAAAGGTAGATGATTTAGTTAAGGTAGAAGATAGAGAATTAGAAAAAAGAAAAAAGAAAATAAAAGAAAAAGAAGATTATTCATTTCGACTTTTCCGTCAGGACTACCAATTGATGAAAGAAAAGCGTGAATATGAATCAACCTCTGGCTATAATCATACAGCTAATTACTTTCAAATCCCTGCTCGAGTACTTCATTTAGATGGGGATCGTCTTTACCTGAAAAAATGTATTGATTTATATCAACGGATCGGTTTACAGGTTCATGGGGTTCACCTTGATGAGAAGGAGATGCCAACCGAGATCGGTTCACTGGTTGAAAAGATTCAACCTGATATTATAGTAATTACTGGTCACGATGCGTTTTTAAGAAATAAAGGATCAAAAAAAGATATTCGAGCCTATCGCCATTCTAAATACTTTGCTGAAACAGTTAGAGAAGCTAGGAAGGTTGTACCTAATTTAGATCAATTAGTTATTTTTTCTGGTGCATGTCAATCACATTTTGAATCACTAATTAGAGCGGGGGCGAACTTCGCAAGCTCTCCTGCGAGGATTAATATTCATGCGTTGGACCCCGTTTATATTGCAGCAAAGATTGCATTTACTCCTTTTATGGAAAAAGTAAAGGTTTATGATGCACTTCGAAATACGATGACAGGAGAGAAGGGTTTAGGCGGAGTTGAAACTAAGGGATTATTACGGACTGGAATGCCTTATATTGAAGAAGACAAAACAGAGGTAGAATGACGTTAGGTAAAGCTATGTGATAAGTATTTTATATTTTAATTTACTTCTATAGAAAAGTATAAAACCTAGTTTCATTTTATTAGTTATCTGAGTGAAATATCTCCATATAACTTACTTTGGAAAATAGTGTTTTATTAATAAATTTAATAAAAGCACATAATTTTCAACTTTTGCGAGAAAATAAATTATATTAAAATAGTAATAATTGTTGACATTAATTTTACTATACTGTTATAATATATTATTTTACTTGACTAAGTAAACAAGCTATGGTATAGTGAATATAGTGAGGTGGAGTGTATTGGCTAAAACATTAGTAGAAATCAAACATGGTCTTGATGGGCAAATTGGAAAACGCTTGAAGCTAAAAGCTAATGGCGGAAGAAGGAAGACAATTGAACGTTATGGTACTCTGTCTGAAACATATCCTTCAGTCTTTACGGTAGAATTAGATCAGCAAGAAAATGCATTCGAACGTGTTTCTTACAGTTATGCAGATGTTTTGACAGAAACAGTTGAATTAAACTTCATTGATGATATGAGCAAAGTAATGTAATAATTTTTTGGGAAGCAGTGAACATCGTTTGCTGCTTTTTTATATGTTCTGAATCAATTTCATAATATTTAATTATACGAAGAAATGATTCAATAGTAAGGTGAAATTATCCTATTAATGAATCATCTGGATCGAATAATTAGAATTCTAATGCAAAATATAAAGTATGTCGTAGAACTATCTTAGAAAGGGGCTGCTTTCATGGGTAGAAAAAGAGGTATAATGTCCAACCAATTGAAAGAAGAAATCGCTAAAGAGTTAGGATTTTACGACACGGTCCAACAAGAAGGTTGGGGAGCAATCAGATCACGTGATGCTGGAAATATAGTTAAACGAGCATTAGAACTGGCAGAGCAGCAGATGCAAAAGGGCAAATCCTGAATTTTTAGGGTTGCCCTTTTTGTTTTTGTGTATGGTATGGTAAATTTATAGGTATATGAATAAAGAAGGTGAAAGGCATGTATGTACTAGAAAAAGCACCAGCTAAAATAAATCTTTCTTTAGATGTCTTATTTAAACGGCCTGACGACTACCATGAAATAGAAATGGTTATGACTACTATTGATTTGGCAGACCGAATTGAATTAATATCTCAAAATAAAGATTGTATAAAAATTGAATCGGAAAATCGATTTGTGCCGAGTGATGAACGTAATTTAGCTTATCGAGCTGCAAAATTATTAAAAGATACCTATGGAATTACCAAGGGTGTAAAAATAATTATCGAAAAAAACATTCCAGTTGCTGCAGGTTTAGCGGGTGGAAGTAGTGATGCAGCGGCTACATTAAGAGGATTAAATCGACTTTGGTCATTAGGGTTAACAACTAAACAATTGGCTGACTTAGGTGCAAAGATTGGCTCTGACGTATCATTTTGTGTATACAACACGACAGCGTTAGCGCAAGGTAGAGGTGAAATCATAACAGAAATACCTGCACCTCCGGCTTGTTGGGTTGTTTTAGCGAAACCAACACAAGGAGTATCAACACAATCCATATACCAACAGCTAAGCCTAAATGAATCAAAACACCCGAATACCAACGGCATGATTGAAGCAATTAAAAATAATGATTATTCAACGATGTGTAATTTGTTGGGAAATGTATTAGAACCTGTAACAGTGTCACTACATCAAGAAGTAGAACAGATAAAAAGACAAATGGAAAACTCTGGTGCAGATGCAGTTTTAATGAGTGGTAGTGGTCCTACCGTTTTCGCTCTTGTCCGCCAGGAAAGTAGGGCTAGAAGAATTTACAATAGCCTTAGAGGATTTTGTGAGGAAGTTTATGTTGTTCGAATGCTAGGATATCAAGAGACACTTGATTGAAACCGTATAAAATGTTATGTTTAATTGAAAATATTCGGTTTTTAGAGGTGTAAACATGAAAAGAAGTGAGCGATTAGTCGCAATGACTAATTATTTGATTGAAAATCCAATGAAACTGGCTTCATTGCCATATTTTTCAAGTGAATATGATGCAGCGAAATCATCCATCAGTGAAGATTTAGCAATTGTAAATAAAACTTTTCAACAACAAGGTATTGGTTACTTAAAATCTATTTCTGGTGCTGCAGGTGGAGTCAAATATATCCCAGAATACTCGATAGAAAATAGTGAAGAATTTATTGGTGGACTCTGTGAAAAAATGGAAGATCCTAGCCGATTACTTCCTGGTGGCTATTTGTTTATGAGTGACTTACTTGGTGAACCTGCAATAGTAAGAGATATTGGTAGGCTTTTTGCATCGAAGTTTTCTGAATTAGAAATTGATGTTGTAGTAACTGTAGCGACAAAGGGAATTCCGCTAGCGTATGCGGTAGCGTCCTTTCTCAATGTTCCGGTTGTGATTGTAAGGCGAGATCCAAAAGTTACGGAGGGTTCAACAGTAAGTATAAATTATGTCTCTGGGTCCTCAAGAAAAATACAAACAATGGTTTTACCAAAAAGAAGTTTACAAGAAGGTGCCAAGGTTTGTATTATTGATGACTTTATGAAAGCTGGAGGTACAATTAACGGTATAAAGGATTTACTTAAAGAGTTTAACGCTGAAGTAAAAGCAATTGGAGTTATGGCTGAAGCGGAGGATGAAGAAGAGGACCGGGTTGTGGATCAATATATTTCATTAGTACAAATATCAAACGTCGATATTAAAAATAGTCAGATCCAAGTTAATCAAGGTAATATCCTTAATGAACAGAGTTAACAAAAAAATGTTAACTCTGTTCATTAATTGTAGGCCTTCCTCTAGAAAAAATCAGGCTTTTTTGTATCCCCTTTCATTTAAATTTTGTAAATAGTGTTAAATTTCAACTAATTCGCTGATAATTTAAAAAAAGTTTTCAAAATAAGCAGGAATTCTCTCTATTTTGTTGAATCTATGATTATAAGTTCTTAAGTTATAAGTAGGAAATAAGTTCTAATAGGGAAAAGGTGGTGAGACATAATGGAAGTTACAGACGTTAGATTACGCCGCGTTAATACCGAGGGAAGAATGCGAGCAATTGCTTCTATTACGTTGGATCAGGAGTTTGTCGTCCACGATATTCGTGTTATTGACGGAAACAATGGTTTATTTGTAGCAATGCCTTCAAAGCGGACTCCCGATGGGGAATTCAGGGATATTGCACACCCGATTAATTCTAATACACGAGCAAAGATTCAAGATGCTGTATTGGAAGAGTATCATCGTGCTGGCGAAATGGAAGTTGAATACGAAGAAGCAGGAGCTTCTTAAGGAAAAATACAGCGGGGGTCTAATCTAAATGATTAGGCTTCTTTTTTGTAGTCAAGCATGTTATAAAAGGCTGTTTTGGATAATTAATTCTTAAAGTCTGCAGCGAATGTTACTTCGAAGCTTTTGGGTGAGAAATAGTAGGCATACCATTCCCTCCTGAGACATTAAGACAAGCCTTGTCGCGGGTGAAGAACAAACGGTGAGGTCTGCTTTATTGTCGATCTTGTTCTCAGCTTTAGAGCATACCTATTAGCCATTTCACATTTTGCAATAAATAATAAAAGGATTTTATCACAGTATATGAATACCTTTACAATATCATTCATCTTTATTTAAGGCATTCTTTGTTGAAATACCCCTATTTTTAAGATATATTCGTAATTGAATAATTTAAAAAATGAATAAAGTTTTATCTGTGTTAAAGTAAGAATAATGTTTACTATTAAACGAAGATTTACATAAATGAAAATTAGAACCGAATTTTTATAGAACCTGTTGATTTGGTGAATTGAAACGGAGGATGCTTCATGACAAAAAGATATGCTATTGTGCTCGCAGCGGGGCAAGGCACACGAATGAAATCAAAACTTTACAAAGTACTTCATCCAGTAATGGGCACGCCAATGGTGGAGCATGTAGTTAATCAACTAAACCTTTTACAGTTAGAAAGTATCACTACAGTAGTTGGGTTTGGTGCTGAAAAAGTGAAAGAACAATTAGGTGATCAATCAAGCTTCGTGATCCAAGAGGAACAACTTGGCACAGGACATGCAGTAATACAAGCCGAGGATTTTCTCAAAGATAAAGAAGGGACGACAATTGTTGTTTGCGGAGATACACCACTATTAACAAGTCAGACGTTAGAGGATTTGTTAAACTACCATGACCAAGAAGGCGCGAAAGCAACTGTATTAACTGCAAAAACGGACGATCCATCTGGATATGGTCGTGTAATACGTAATCAGGCAGACGATGTTGAACGAATTGTTGAACATAAAGATGCTAGTGATGTTGAAAAAAATATTGGTGAGATAAATACAGGTACTTATTGTTTTGATAATAAAACATTATTCAAAGTTTTAAAGCAGGTTTCTAATAATAACTCTCAAGGAGAGTATTATCTACCTGATGTTATTCAACTTTTAAAGCAAGCTAATGAAAAAGTAAGTGCTTTTCAAACGTCAAATTTTGATGAGACTCTAGGGGTTAATGATCGGATAGCATTGTCACAAGCTGAAAAGCTGATGAAAAAAAGAATTAATGAAACACATATGAAAAATGGTGTTACAATTATCGATCCTGATAATAGTTATATCGGGCCTGAGGTTGTAATCGAACAAGATGTTGTTATACACCCTGGTTGTGTTATAAACGGAAAAACTATTATAAAATCAGATGCTGTTATCGGACCTAATACTGAAATTAGAAATTGTCATATTGGGGAAAATACAACCATACGACAAAGCGTTGCAACCGATAGTAAAATTGGGAAAAGTGTGCAAATAGGACCTTTTGCGCATATCCGTCCGCAAGCGGATTTGGGTGATGAGGTTAAAATAGGTAACTTTGTAGAAATTAAAAAATCCTCGTTGGATAAAAATAGTAAGGTATCTCACTTAAGTTATATTGGGGATGCCGAAGTAGGTAAAGATGTAAATATTGGTTGTGGAACAATCACCGTAAACTATGATGGCGAGAACAAGCATCTTACTAAAATAGAAGATGATGCCTTTATTGGATGTAATTCTAATCTAATAGCTCCTGTTACCATTGGTAAAGGGTCATACGTGGCCGCAGGCTCGACAATTAATAAAAATGTGCCAAGTGATGCTCTTTCCATTGCACGAGTCAAACAAACAAACAAAGAAGATTACGCGAAAAAAATTAAAAAAACAAAGAAAGATTAATGGAGGGTCAACCAGATGTCAACGGGATATAAAGATTCATCTTTAAAAGTTTTTACACTTAGTTCAAATCCAACACTTGCTAAAGCGATAGCAGATAATATAGGAGTTGAATTAGGTAAGTGCTCCGTAACTGCCTTTAGTGATGGCGAATTACAAATAAATATTGAAGAAAGTATAAGGGGTTCTGATGTTTACGTTGTTCAATCAACATCAGAGCCAGGTAACCAACACATTATGGAACTGTTAATTATGATTGATGCATTAAAACGGGCATCTGCCAAATCAATTAATATTGTCATGCCATATTATGGATACGCAAGACAAGACCGTAAAGCTAGGGCAAGAGAACCAATTACTGCGAAGCTAATTGCAGACTTATTACAAACTGCTGGTGCTTCACGAGTGATATCGATGGACTTACATGCACCGCAAATACAAGGATTCTTTAATATCCCAGTTGATCAATTAATTGGTGTACCAATACTATCTGACCACTTCAGTAAAAAAGGTTTAGAAGACATTGTTATCGTCTCACCCGACCATGGTGGTGTAACAAGAGCACGTCAAATGGCGGACCGCTTGAAAGCACCAATTGCCTTTATCGATAAGCGTAGACCACGTCCAAATGTTTCTGAAGTCATGAATATTGTTGGGAAAATAGAGGGCAAAACAGCTATTTTAATTGATGATATGATCGATACGGCAGGTACTATTACACTGGGTGCAAACGCATTAATTGAAAACGGAGCAAAAGAAGTGTATGCTTGTTGTACACACCCCGTCCTTTCTGGACCAGCTATTGACCGAATCAATAGTTCTAAGATTAAGGAATTGGTCATAACAGACACAATTCCATTAAAGAAAGAAAAACAAATCGAAAAAATAACTCAGCTATCTGTTGCTCCACTAATTAGTGAGGCTATCATTCGAGTTCATGAGCTACAGTCTGTCAGTATATTGTTCGATTAAAAGTTATCTAGGTTTAGTTGAGCCGGTTAGTGGGAAATATAACAAGTAGATTGTTTTAATTTCATAGGAGGATGATTAACTTTGGCTGTAAAACTTAAAGCAGATCAACGAGAGAGTTTGAACACATCATATACAAAACAATTAAGAAAAGCTGGTTTAGTACCAGCAATTGTTTATGGCAATAAAAAAGAACCGATGACAGTTGCTGTAAATAGTATTGAATTACTTAAGACAGTGAGAGACGAAGGTATAAATGCTATTATTTCTCTAAGCATAGATGGAGAATCAGTAGATGTTATGCTTCATGATTATCAAATTGAGCCGTTAAGGGACGAGTTGATACATGCTGATTTCTATATCGTCAATATGTCTCAGGAAATGGATGTTGAAGTTCCAATCCATCTTGACGGAGAAGCAAAAGGATCTAAAGAGGGTGGCGTTTTACAACAGCCTCTATATAACTTAGCAGTAAGAGCGAAGCCTAGAGATATTCCTGAAGAGATTAAATTGGATGTGTCGAAGCTCGAAATAGGTGATAGTATTATGGTTGGCGACTTAAAAGAGGGTCGTAACTATGAAATACTAGAGGCCGAAGACGCTACGATTGTTACCATTCTTGCACCTGATAAAGGGACTGATGAGGACGACGAAGAGTCTGAAGAAGAACAACAAGAGCCTGAAGTAATTAATGAAAAGAAATCTGAAGAAGAATAATCTATAAATACTCGGTATGTATAAGTTAACCTGAGTGTACTTGAAAATAATAAAATAAATTTGAAGGCGTAACCCATTTGGTTGCGCCTTTTTAATGATTTAGGAGATTATAAAACGGACTTCTGTGGATAATTAATTCCTAAATTACTCCGTCCAGCTCCTGTGCCTGTGCTTTTGTTCTGGTTTTATCGGTTTAAAGAATTTCGACGGTGAGTAAATTGTAAGAAGAAATGTACTCATTCTTTATTTTTACTACTAAACGAAGTACAATAGGGAATGTTAAACAATAGTAAAGAGGAAGACGTGAATGCTATGAAATGTATTGTAGGCTTAGGAAATCCAGGAAAAAAATATGAGCAAACGCGACATAACATTGGGTTTATGGTTATAGAAGAATTAGCAAAGCGAAATGATTGGAAGTTGAACAAGAAAAAATTTAATGGAAAATTTTCATTAGACAAAGTAGATGGAGAGAAGGTTATTCTGTTAGAACCACAAACATTCATGAATCTATCAGGAGAATCGTTACGTCCATTAATGGAATTTTATGATATGACTATTAATGACATAATAATTATATATGATGACTTAGACTTACCGACTGGGAAAATACGTTTAAGGCAAAAAGGTGGTCATGGTGGGCACAATGGTATTCGCTCCATTATCGATCAGTTAGGAACGAAGGAATTTAAACGTGTTCGTGTAGGAATTGGTCGACCAACGACACCAATACCAGTTCCGGATTACGTATTAGGAAAGTTTAATAAAGAAGAAGATGAGGATGCCTTAGCTAGCATCAAGAAAGCTGCTGATGCGTGCGAATTATGGTTAAGAAAACCTTTCCAAGAGGTTATGAATGAATTTAATCAGTAAGTCATACAATTAGCTCATTAGTGTATAAACGAAAGCTTTTCGGACAAACTATTGATGAATTTTGTTTGCCGAGGAGGTTTTTGTATGGCTGTCGTTTATCAATGTAACCATTGTGGAAATGTAATCGGTCAGTTAGACCAACAGGTTATTGATACAAGTACGCTAGGTTTTAATGAATTGTCAAATCAAGATAGAAAAGAAATGATTGAGTATCAAGTGAATGGTGATATAAAAATTAAAACAATTTGTGAAGACTGTCAAGAATCATTAGAAAACAATCCACATTACCATGAATTAGATAACTTTATCCAATAAAATCATGAGTGCAAAAGCTTTGGTAATTAACCAAGGCATTTTTGTACTATATAGGGAAGTTTTTAGGGGGAGCCATTATGGAAGGGATTAAAGACTATTTAAAATCACAGGATGATATTTACTCAATAATAAGCGGTGTATCATCGGGATTAACAGAGCAACTTGTCGCGGGTCTTTCAGGTTCAGCGCGAGGGGTACTTACTTCATTGATTAGTGAATCAATGAACAAGCCGATCTTACTCGTAACTCATCAATTAATGCAAGCACAGCAATTATACGAAGATTTAATTGAACTATCTGATAAAAGTAACGTATATCTATATCCAGTTAATGAGTTAGTTAATGCTGAAATTTCAATTGCTAGTCCTGAACTTAAAAGCCAGCGAATTGAGGCATTAACAAACTGGTCACAAAGTAATAAAGGTATATTAGTAGCTCCTGTAGCTGCACTTAAAAGAATATTACCACCTTCTTCGTATTGGGAAAAATATCAACTCAATTTTAAGGTTGAGCAAGAAATTGATATAGATAAATACTTAAATTTTTTAATAGATATGGGATATGAAAGAGTAGAGATGGTTTCAACGCCAGGTGAGTTTAGTTTGCGGGGTGGCATTATTGATATTTATCCTGTTACAGAAACAAATCCGATTCGGATTGAGTTATTCGATACCGAAGTAGATTCTATTAGGTATTTTGATTCAGAAAGCCAACGATCATTAGAAAAAGTCAAGCAGATAACGATTGGTCCTGCAACGGAACTTCTGTTAACATCAAATGATTTGTTAAGAGGATCACAAAGGCTGGAAAAAGAATTATCTAATTCCTTAAAGAAATTAGATAACCCTGATGACAAGGAAAAGCTATCTGAATTAATTAATTATGACATTGAGCGATTGAAACAAACGGATCGATTTCAGGAAATGTATAAGTATTCTTCTTACTTCTATGAAAATCCTGCTAGTTTGTTAGACTATCTCCCCAAGGATGGCTTAATTATCTTAGATGAAATGAGTAGAATTCAAGAAACCGCTTTAAGGCTGGATGAAGAAGAGGCAGAGTGGCACCAAAGCACCTTAGAAGCAAATCAGATGGTTAGAAACTTAGCGATTTCTTATGATTGGCATGACGTGTTATCCAAGATGAAGCAACCAAGGCTTTATTTATCAGTATTCTTGCGCCACATTGCAAATACAAATCCACAAAACATCGTTAACATTTCTTGTCGTGCAATGCAGCAGTTTCATGGACAAATGAATTTGTTACAAAATGAATTTACACGATGGAACAAGAATGATTATTCTGTTCTTATTTTTGCGCCTAACCAAAAAAGGGCTGAAAAAATACAAGCGGTGCTTGCAGACTATGATATGGAAGCCGTTACTGCTAAAAATAATATTAAATTACCTACTTCAAAACCAACTATTATTATCGAAAATATAAGCAGTGGATTTGAACTTCCGATGCATAAACTAGCAATCCTAACTGAGGGAGAATTATTTAAGAAGAAAACGGTTCGACCAAAAAGAAAACAGAAAATCTCAAATGCCGAGAGAATTAAAAGTTATCAAGAGTTAAAGGTGGGCGATTACGTTGTTCATGCTAACCATGGTATTGGTCGGTATTTAGGTATTGAAACACTAGAATTTAACGGATTACATAAGGATTTCATGTTAGTTAAATATTCTGGTGACGATAAGTTATTTGTCCCAATTGATCAAATTGATCTAGTTCAAAAATTTGTGGGATCAGAAAGTAAGGAGCCAAAGCTTTACAAACTTGGTGGTAGTGAATGGACTAAGGTGAAACGAAAAGTTCAAGCAACGGTTGAGGATATTGCTGATGACTTAATTAAATTGTACGCTGAAAGAGAAGCTACTAAGGGCTATGCCTTTTCTGAAGATACATTTATGCAGCGTGAATTTGAGGATGCCTTCGCATATCAAGAAACAGAAGATCAAATAAGGTGTATAGAGGAAATAAAGAAAGATATGGAAAGAATTAGGCCGATGGATCGCCTGCTATGTGGAGATGTTGGCTATGGAAAGACAGAGGTAGCAATTAGGGCGGCATTTAAAGCAGTTGCTGATGGTAAGCAAGTCGCTATATTGGTACCTACTACTATTCTGGCTCAACAACACTATGAGACGATTATTGAACGTTTCCAAGACCATGCAGTAAATGTAGGTTTGTTAAGTCGTTTTAGAACGAGAAAACAGCAAAGTGAAACGTTAGATGGATTGAAAAAGGGACTTGTTGATATTGTTATAGGGACGCATAGGTTGTTATCAAAGGATGTAGAGTATAAAAGTATAGGATTACTTATTGTTGATGAAGAACAACGATTTGGAGTAAAACACAAAGAAAAAATAAAGCAATTAAAGACAAACGTTGATGTGTTGACATTAACAGCAACACCAATTCCAAGAACATTACACATGTCTATGCTAGGTGTTAGGGATTTATCAGTCATCGAAACACCTCCGGAAAATAGATTTCCGATACAAACTTATGTATTAGAGTATAATCCTATCTTTTTAAGAGAAGCGATTGAGAGAGAGATGGCGCGTGGGGGTCAAGTTTTCTTCCTCTATAACCGGGTAGATAATATAGAGAGAAAGGCCCAAGAGATCTCAGAATTAGTTGACGATGCTCGTGTAGCCTTTGCACACGGGCAAATGAATGAATCTGAATTAGAAAATGTGATGTTTTCTTTTCTAGCTGGAGAATTTGATGTATTGGTAAGTACAACGATTATTGAAACAGGTGTAGATATACCAAACGTTAATACCTTAATTGTAAATGATGCAGACCGGATGGGACTTAGTCAACTGTACCAGCTGAGAGGACGGGTAGGTAGATCTAACCGTGTTGCATATGCGTATTTTACCTACCAAAAAGATAAAGTTTTAACGGAAATAGCAGAAAAGAGGCTACAAGCCATTAAGGAATTCACAGAACTTGGCTCCGGATTTAAAATTGCAATGCGTGATTTAACCATTCGAGGGGCCGGTAACTTACTTGGGGCACAACAGCATGGATTTATTGATTCTGTAGGTTTTGACATGTACTCTCAAATGTTGACGGAGGCAATAGATGCGCGTAAACAAGGAAAAAGCCCTGAAGAGATTAAACCATTCGAAGTAGAATTAGACCTGAATATGGACGCTTATATCCCAGATAATTATATTGGAGATGAAAAGCAGAAGATTGAAATGTATAAACGCTTTCAGGCAATTTCAACAGAAGAAGATGTTCATGATTTAAGAGATGAATTAATTGATCGTTTTGGCGACTATCCTGAAGAAGTGGCTAATTTATTTCATGTTTCATCGATTAAGGTTTATGCTAAACAATACCGCGTAGAATCAATCAGTGAGAAGAAACAAAAGATAGAACTTTTGGTGGAAGAAGAAGCGAGTCAACAATTAGATGGCGCAAAAATATTTGAGTTTGCCAATCAATATGGAAGAATGGTACAACTTGGAACAGAGGATAGAAAGTTAAAGGTAGTATTTACCTGGGATAAACAATCGCAAAGTAAGAGGTATGACATTGTTGAAGAATTTATACAAGGATTAAAGAACATGAAAAGGAAATAATTACCTATTCAGCCAATCTACTATTGCAATTATTAATTTGACTTAATTAGAAAATAATTAAATCAATGTATAGCTTCTAACTGTGTGATTTATACTAATACCCACAACTGGTTATATCTGCTTTTACATATCAATTGTGGAAACAGAATCAGGAAGATCATCAAAGAAAGGTAGGCTATGCAGAATGAAGGCAACAGGAATAGTACGTCGAATTGATGATTTGGGTAGGGTAGTTATTCCAAAAGAGATTAGAAGAACATTACGCATTCGTGAAGGGGATCCCTTAGAAATATTTGTTGACCGAGATGGTGAAGTAATTTTAAAGAAATATTCTCCTATTAGTGAATTGGGTGATTTTGCGAAAGAATATGCCGATGCATTATTTGATTCCTTAGGATCACCGGTGCTCATCTGTGATCGAGATGAATTTATCGCTATCTCAGGAGAATCCAAGAAAGATTATTTAGGAAAAAATATTGGGAAACAAATGGAAAAGGCAATGGATGAACGCTCTGCTCTCTCAGAGACAGAGGAAATCACAGTTGAAATTGTTGATGGCAATGAAGAAAAGTTAGCATCTTATGTACTCAGTCCTATCATTGCAAATGGCGATCCAATTGGGTGTGTTATGATCATGTCTAAGGAAAATAAGCTAGGAGCCGTTGAAGAAAAAGCCGTTGAAACAGCTGCAAGTTTCTTGGCTAGGCAAATGGAGTAACTAAATATAAAAGGGGTTTTG
The DNA here is from genome assembly GCF_020404745.1 of Aquibacillus saliphilus. GTDB lineage: Bacteria > Bacillota > Bacilli > Bacillales > Amphibacillaceae > Aquibacillus > Aquibacillus saliphilus. Next base: position 37,336 of record NZ_JAIZAP010000026.1, on the reverse strand, counting down.
GGTTGACGTAAGCAGGAAACTTATCCGCTGTATGTCAGCCCTTTTGATTGATAACAATAAACTGAAATTTTCCTGTCAGAGTGGTATAACTTGTAAAAAAGCAATTATGAATATAGGATATTACATGAATCAATTTCAAAATTACCTAATGCAGCAACGTCATCCGTATATAGACAGTATTATGAAATTGACTAACATAGATAATTTATGATAGTTGTGAGAGAGGCTCAGTATGGAACAAAAATTAACTGTAAACAAGGTATTGAATAATAATGTCATAATTGCAGAACATCCAATACATAAAGAAGTTGTTATCATTGGTAAAGGTATAGGTTTTGATAAAAAAAATGGTGACTGTGTTCCCTTTGACAAGGCTGATAAGACATTTTTGTTAAAAGATGAAAAAGAAAAAGAGCAATATGTAAATTTGCTGTCTTATATAGATAAAGATCTTATTGATTTTATGAATGATATTATGGTTTTCATTGAGGATAGCATGGGAACTGAACTTAACGAACATATTCACGTTGCATTAACAGACCACATTGCATTTGCAATAAATCGATTAAAAAAAAGCATGCAATTTTCCAATCCATTTCTGCTTGAAATAGAGTCATTATATCCGAAAGAGTTTCAGGTATCAGAGCAAGTAGTGGCTAAAATTGAAAAAAGGCTGGGGTTACCATTTCCAGTTGGTGAGGTCGGCTTTATCGCACTTCACATTCACAGTGCAGTTACTGATAAGTCGATTAACGATATAAATCAACATCATAAAATTATTTCAATGATGATTGAAGTAATTGAGGAAAATCTAGGGATTCATTTACAAAAAGGTCAAGTAGACTATAATAGGTTAGTACAACATCTTCATCGGGCAATTGATCGAGCACATCACGGGGAACAACTAGGTGATCAAAAAAGTTTAGCAGAAATGTTGAAAATAACTTATCCTGTGTGTTATAATCTTGCTTGGAAGTTAATTAAGGTCATGCAGAAGCAATTAAATAGACCGGTAGATGAAACAGAGGCGTTGTATTTAACCATTCATCTACAGCGGTTAACCAATAAATTCTAGTACGTGTTACTGACTCGATCAGGCATGAGTATTTAGAGATTTTCTGGTTATCATAAGGGACAAGTATATCCTAATGGTAACTATAAAAATCTTTACTACTCATGTCTTTTTTTATTGGACAAGATTCTAAAGCTAACGCTATACAACTTCTACAAATTCACTTATTCAGGAGGGAACTACTATGTTTAAAAAAGCCTTTGGTTTATTACAGCGTGTTGGTCGTGCATTAATGCTACCAGTATCAGTCTTACCAGCTGCTGGGTTGTTACTTGGTTTGGGTCATGAAAATGTCTTTGATATTGCAATAATGGCTCAAGCTGGTGGAATTATATTTGATAATTTACCTTTACTGTTTGCTATTGGTGTAGCTATCGGACTATCTGATGGCGATGGAGTAGCCGGTTTGGCATCAGTTATTGGATTTTTAACTATGAATGTAACACTCGGTATTATGGCCGAAGCAAGAGGTGTCGAAACTGTTGAAATGCTAGGGATGACCACCTTACAAATGGGTGTTTTTGGCGGTATTATTATGGGTATTACCGCATCAATCCTCTACAAACGGTTCTATGACATAAAATTACCACAGTTTTTAGGTTTCTTTGCAGGTAAGCGTTTTGTTCCAATCATAACAGCTGCAACAGGTGTTGTATTAGGAATGATATTCGTTTTTGTTTGGCCACCAATTCAAGATGTGATTGACTGGTTTTCTGTACTTGCTACAGAAACAGGATCAACTGTAGCAGCATTTATTTTTGGTTTTGGTCAACGTGCGTTAATTCCATTTGGTTTGCATCATATTTTCTATCAACCATTCTGGTATGAATTTGGTACGTTTGTTAATGATGCAGGAGAGACAGTTAAAGGAGATATGACTCGTTATTTTGCTGGCGATCCAACAGCAGGAACATTTATGGCTGGATTATTCCCGTTCATGTTATTTGGTTTACCAGCTGCAGCACTAGCAATTTACCATGAAGCCAAACCAGAAAACAAAGCAAAGGTTGGCGGAATCATGGCTTCTGCTGCACTAACATCTTTCTTAACTGGTATTACAGAACCAATTGAATTTGCATTTCTATTTGTAGCACCAGTGTTATTCTTAATTCACGCTGTTTTTGCAGGATTTTCATTTGTTGTAATGGATTTACTAAATGTAAAAGCAGGGTTTACATTCTCAGGTGGTTTTATTGATTACGTTCTTTACTGGGGATTATCAACAAACGCATGGATGGTTATTCCGGTAGGTATCGCATTTGCATTCCTTTACTACTTTGGATTCCGTTTTGCAATTAGAAAATGGAACTTAGGAACACCAGGTCGAGAAGATGATGAGGATTCGGATTCTGAAAGTGAAAATGGTAAAGAAGCAGGCGACCTTCCATATGACATTTTAGAAAGCTTGGGAGGAAAGGAAAATATAACTCATCTTGATGCTTGTATCACAAGGTTAAGGGTCTCAGTAGACGATAAAAGTAATGTAGATAAGAAGCGCCTCAAACAACTAGGTGCATCAGGGGTTATGGAAGTAGGCAACAATATTCAGGCTATATTCGGTCCAGCCTCAGATTCAATTAAGGGTCAAATTCAAGATATTATTAGCGGGAAAACACCTCGTACTAAGAAACAGGACCCTAAAGAAAAGAATACCGAAGCACCAAAGCTTGAAGGTGATCTTAATTTTGTTAGTCCTGCAACAGGTAAGATTTTGCCTATTAGTGAAGTTCCAGATCAAGTATTTTCACAGAAGATGATGGGTGATGGTTTCGCCATTGAACCAGAGGTCGGCGAAATTGTCGCGCCTGTTAATGGTAAAATACTAAATGTATTTCCTACTAAACATGCAATTGGAATTGAAGCAGAAAATGGTATGGAGATTCTAATTCATATTGGTATAGACACAGTTAACTTAAAAGGTGAAGGATTTACAGCCAAAGTTGAAGAAGGCGATGAGATTAAACAAGGTCAGGTATTAATGGAAATTGATCTTGATTATATTTCAGAGCACGCGACTTCGACAATTACTCCAGTGATTTTTACAAATTTACAAGAGGGGCAGACTGTACAAGTTAAAGCCGCAGACAAAGTGAATCAAAATGATTCCAATATTATAGAGATTAAATAAAAAGAAAGCCTCCTTTACACCATGGTGTAAAGGAGGCTTTTAAATTGTTAAGAAAACTATAAAATGGTTACCATGTAGATAAATGTAGATAACTAATAACAGGATTGTGCCATGTTAATCCCCCGTTCCTATCCCGCCTGAGGTGTTCATCCAAGTCCTCTCTGCCCGCAAAGAACTAAAGGGAGAGAGGCTTGACTTAAGCTTGTCGGGGGTGAGCAAGGCGCCTATGCTTTTCTACATCTATTTTTAATGTGATATAATATCATTAATTGTAGAAAAAGAAACAAGCTGTTACACGAAAAGAAAGGCGTACATAATGCAGAATGAACAGACAACAAAACATGTGTTAAAGGGTGCATTACTACTTACATTTACTGGATTGTTAAGTAAAGTACTTAGTGCAGGATACCGGATTCCACTGCAAAATATAACAGGGGATCTGGGTTTTTATATTTATCAACAAATTTATCCGTTTTTAGGCATTGCACTAATGCTATCTTTATATGGATTTCCAACAGCAGTTTCCAAACTTGTTGCACAACAAAGAGATAAGGGTTATAACATAGCTGTATCTTCGTTTTACTTGCCAATTTTTAGCATTCTATGTTTAATCAATGTAATACTCTTTTTTAGTATTTATATCAATGCAGGATTAATAGCATCATTAATGGGCGATTCTAAATTAGAAGGTCCTTTGCAAGTTGCTGCAATGGCTTACTTGTTTATACCGTTCACCTCAATAATTCGAGGTGTATTTCAGGGTCTAAATAATATGAAGCCAACAGCAGTATCACAAATCATTGAACAAGTGGTACGAGTAACAATTATATTATTTTCTGCAGTGATTTTAGTGAAACAGGGAAACGACCTGTATTTAATTGGAACAGGTGCAGCGCTTGGTACAATTGTAGGTGCATCAATTGCTGGTCTAGTTCTTCTCTATATTTGGTACAAACAAAAACCCTTTGGAAATAAGCGCTATTCTTTTAATTGGATCTATTATTTAAAGACAATTGTGGTCTATGGTTTTTTAATTAGTATTAATCACATGCTTTTACTATTACTTCAATTTTCAGATGCATTCACTTTAATTCCTAATCTGGTAAATTATGGTTTAAAAATAGACGAAGCAAAGATATGGAAAGGTATTTTTGACAGAGGCCAACCGTTAATACAACTGGGAACTGTACTTGGATCATCATTGGCATTGGCCATTATCCCGACAATTACCAAAAATAGATTAGCGCAGTTTCCGAGTGAATTTAAATCACATATTCAAAGTGCGTTTAAGTTTAGTTTATATATCTCAGTTGGAGCGACTGTAGGCTTGATCGGAATCTTTCCACATGCAAACATATTATTATTTCAAAGTGACCAAGGTAGTACTAGTCTTCAGGTTTTGTCACTTGCGATTTTATTTAGTTCTCTTATTATAACAACGGCCTCAATTTTACAAGGGCTAGGCTATGTGTACCATACAGCTTTTTTTGTAATGGTTGGATTATTGGTCAAGTGGTTGTTAAACGCTTGGTTAGTTCCATTATACAGCATTACAGGCAGTGCATTTGCAACCGTCTTTAGTGTGTTCATTGTACTAATCCTAAATGTACATCGATTAAAAAAAGTTTTGCCAGATACAAAGCTATTTGTAATAAAGAGTAAACCTTTTCTAATGGCTACATCAATATTAATTTTATTTTTAGTTGCAATGAACCAATTTGTATTCAAGTTAGCTGGGATAACGACTCGTTTTGATTATTTAGGATTCGTTTTACTCGTTAGTATCCTAGGTGCAATAATTTATCTAGGTTTATTAGTTAAATGGGATGGGTTTAATGAGGAGGAGTTAAGAGCTTTTCCCTATGGTGAGACAATAGTTGCATTCAAAAATCGAAGGAGATGATGATATGGATAATACAATTGAAATTATCGGACTTGGTGCAGGTGATATTAATCAATTGCCACTTGGAATATACCGGAAATTAATAAATCAAAGACAACCTATCTATGTTCGGACAATAGATCACCCGGTTGTTAGATCACTTCAAAAAGAAGGGGTCACATTTATTTCTTATGACTCGATCTATGAACAACAAGAACAATTTGAGACTGTTTATGCAAAAATTGTCGAGCAATTAGTTACTGAGAGTAAAGCTAAATCTATTATCTATGCGGTTCCGGGACATCCAATGCTTGCAGAAAAAACTGTTCAATTGCTCTTAGAGCAAAAAGAAGTTTCGGTTAATTTAATTGGGGGACAGAGTTACTTAGATGATCTATTTACAGCATTACGAATTGATCCAATCGATGGTTTTCAGTTTTTAGATGCAACTGATTTCAAGAGAAACCAGTTGGAATACCGTCAGCATATCGTATTTTGCCAAGTATATGATACCTTTGTTGCATCGGAAGTGAAATTAACTTTATTAGAGGATTTGTCTCCAGAGCACCCAATAACTGTTATCGAAGCGGTAGGCAGTGACCAAGAAAAAATGATAACTATTCCTTTAGTTGACCTAGACCATTCAGTACAGTTAAGCAATTTAACTAGTGTATATGTACCGCCTGTAACGGACCAGCAATTAAATCATCAATTTTACCGACTGAAAGAAGTCATCGAACAATTAAGAGGCCCAAATGGGTGCCCGTGGGATAAAAAACAAACACATGAATCACTTAGAAAATATTTGATTGAAGAAGCCTATGAATTTATTGAGGCAGTTAATAAGTCTGATGATGAAGGTATGACAGAGGAAATAGGCGATGTTTTATTACAGGTCATGTTACATAGTCAAATTGGTGAAGATGAAGGATTTTTTACTATCGATGACGTAATAGTAACATTAACAAATAAAATGATTCGTAGACATCCACATGTTTTTGGTGATAAAAGCGCTAACTCGGCTGAGGAGGTTGTAGTAAACTGGGAAGAGATAAAAATACAAGAAAAAGGTGTTCAGTCAAAGTCACTATTAGATAATATTGCGGATGAACTACCAGAATTATTAATAGCAGAAGAAATTCAAAAAAAGGCAGCTAAAGTGGGATTTGATTGGGATAGTCCAAATCCAATATGGGACAAAATTCATGAAGAGCTAGAGGAAGTAAAAGAGGCAATAGCTAAAGAAGAGTCACAAGAATTAGAGAAAGAACTAGGAGATGTCCTATTTGCTATTGTAAATCTTGCAAGATATTATAAAATGAATCCGGAACTGGCACTTCATCGTACGAATACTAAATTCAAAGCAAGGTTTCAATATATGGAAGAAAAGGTAAAAGATTTAAATGTAACAATGGAAGAGATGTCCTTAGAGCAATTAGATGACTTGTGGAATAAAGCTAAAAAGGAAAAAGTAGACTAATCTACAAAAGAAGGGTGGAGTTTTAAAATGAGACTCGACAAGTTTTTAAAAGTTTCTAGACTAATCAAAAGACGTACACTTGCCAAAGAAGTTGCCGATCAGGGAAGAATACTTATTAATGGTAATAAGGCAAAAGCTTCTTCAATAGTTGCCGTAGGTGATGAGTTAACGATTCAGTTTGGTCAAAAACTGTTAACGATTGAAGTTAATTCAATAAGGGAAGTAATTAAAAAAGATGAAGCAACAACTTTATATATAGTGAAAAAGGAAGAACCTGTAAAGTAGAGTGAAGTTCTATCAAATATTAAAAATCACCTATTATATTGTTCTAAACTTGTCCCCCCTTTCATAAGTTATAACGATAAAAGGGAGGGCTGTATAAATGAATTATTATGAGAATAATCCTACTACTAAACCACAGATGGAACATTATATAAAAATGAATAATAGGAGGAACCTAGAAATTAGTGGTGTAAAGGAAGTTGATAGTTTTGATAGTGAAGAATTTCTTTTGCAAACCGTTTTAGGCTATCTAATTGTTCGTGGTGAAAATCTACAAATGAAAAATCTGGATGTTGGAGAAGGAAATGTATCAATTAAAGGTAAAATTTATGAGCTTTCTTACTTGGATGAAAACCATGGGGAGAAGGCTAAAGGATTATTTAGCAAGCTGTTTAAATGACACTTTCAACTCAATTTCTAACTATTATCGCCATGATAATTGGAGGTATATATTTAGGTGCATCAGTAGATACATTTCGTAGATTTGAATTTTATTGGAAAAGGCGCAAGATTTTCCCCTATGTTATAGAAATTTGTTTTTGGTTACTACAAACACTGATTTTGTTCTATCTATTATATTTAGTAAACCAAGGGAATTTACGCTTCTATATTCTTCTAGCCTTGTTGTGTGGCTATGCTGCCTATAAGAGTTTATTTGAGAGTCTGTATAGGCGGCTATTAGAAGGATTAATTTCCACAATTATTTGGATCTATTATTTTTTCTACCGTTTAGTACAAGTTCTAATCGTTAGACCGGTAAAAAAATTAGTTCAGTTCATTATTTTTTTGCTCATTTGGATTTGGGGTGTTTTGCTATGGTTGATGTGGCTAATCCTAAAGATATTATGGTACCCAGTTAAATTAACCTTTGTTCTTATTTGGTTTCTCACACCTAAACCTATCAAAAAATATTTTAAACAATTAGCAGGATTTTATAGTAAAATAAAGAATATATTAAGAAAATGGTGGAGTGGGATCAAAAGCAAAAGGAGGTAGACTGTCGGTGTCTAGAAAGGAAAGAAAAATAGCAAAAATAGAATCAAATTATGTAAAACAATATGATGCTTATCAGGAAAGACAAATGAAGAAAAAGAAACGTCTATATCGACGTCTAGTGCTATTTGTTTTACTGTTAATGATTACGTTAGGTAGCATTATTGCTTATAATTTAAATCAACGAGCATTATATACTGAGAAACAAGAAAAATACGACCAACTTGAAGAAAAAATGACTTCCCTTGAAAAGGAAGAAAAAAATTTAGAACAAGAAATTCAGTTGTTGAATGATGAGGATTACGTACTCGAAATCGCACGGACTAATTATTTCTTTTCTAAAGAAGGAGAATTAATTTTTAAACTTCCCGAAGAAGATCCGTCTTATTGACACGCTTTTGACTGCTTATATATAATATATAGAAAGGACATATTTTTATTATCCTATTATCGCTCGTATAAGACGAGGATGGTATAAAAATTTATCCTTTCACCATGCCATATAAGATCCTTGGCGATTAGCCAAGTTTTGTAAAATAACAAGGAGGAGCATTGTTTTTATGTCAATCGAAGTAGGCAGCAAGTTGCAGGGTAAGGTAACAGGTATTACTAATTTTGGAGCATTTGTTGAGCTACCGGGTGGTTCAACAGGATTAGTTCATATTAGTGAAGTTGCGGATAACTACGTTAAGGATATTAATGAACACTTTAGCGTTGGCGATCAAGTAACAGTTAAAGTCATTAATGTTGAGAAAGATGGAAAAATTGGATTATCTATTAAAAAAGCGAAAGATAATCCAAATCCTAACGCTGGACGTCGTAAAAGCAACCCGAAAAGTAATACTCGTGGTGGTGACCGACCAGAAAATTTTGAAGCAAAAATGAACCGTTTCCTCAAAGACTCTGAAGATCGTCTAGCATCTTTAAAGAAACAAACTGAATCTAAACGTGGAGGACGGGGTGCTAAGAAAGGATAAAACTTGCTGTCTATTAGCGGACTATGCATAATCAAAATGCCTTAGTTACTAATAATGTAAAGTAAAAAGCTGATGCTTGTTGCATCAGCTTTTTATTTTGAAATATTCACATTTAAACGGTACGTTTCAGTAAAGCGGTTGTTAATTGATAGAGTGTTTCTTTATATGGACCATCTGGCAATTTATTCAGTTGTTTAATTGCTTTTTCGGTGTATTTCCCTGCTACTTGCTGCGCTTTTTCAACACCTTGATAACGGCTGATTAATTCTGTTAGTGCCAGCATATCATCGTCTGTTAGTGCTTGTTTTTTCTGCAACAATCCTTTAAAAGCATGTGGATTTGCATTTATAGCATAGATTAGAGGCAGTGTGTAGATTCCTTGCTTAATATCAGCCATGACTGGCTTACCCATTGTTTGGCTATCACCCTGGTAGTCCAATATATCATCCATAATTTGAAATGCCATCCCGATATGATGTCCCATATTCCAAGCAATCATAGAGTGCCTACGAGATGCTTGGCTTTCAATGGCCCCTGAATAGCAACTTACTGCAAATAATTGTGCAGTTTTTCCAGAAACGCGTGACAAGTAATCTTTAATAGTTACAGCAGAATGATATCTGGAATCCAGTTGCTCTAATTCACCACTTAGTATCTTTTCCATACTTCGTGAATTAAATTCTAAATGAGCTAAAGAAGTAGCATGTTTAGAAAGGATTGTAAAACAAACACAAAATAGATAATCTCCGGAATAAATAGCGAATTTATTACCATTTTTTGAATGGATGGTATTTATTCCGTGACGCGTATCTGCTTCATCAATTACATCATCATGTATCAGTGTTGCCATATGCAATGTTTCAAGTGCTGCAGCAACTGCAATAGCTTTTTCATTATCATTATCTGATCCAATTTGCGCACATAGAAGAGAAAAAGCAGGACGAAGCAATTTTCCGCCGGAATGAACCAACTCTTTTATTGTTGTATTAACTGTTTTATTTCTAACACGGATATGTGATTCTATTAAATTAAGTACCATTGTCAGATCATTTTTTAAGTCTGGGTAATCATTCCACATATTGTGTACATGCATGATTTGTGTCCCCTTCCTAATTGTAAATTAGTCCAAATCTCTTAAATCCTTATAATAATTTAATTTCTCAACATGTATTAACAAGTAATTAGCAATGATGCCAATTGCAATGCCTGATAATATGCCGACAAACGATAATACTGGCAAGTACAGGAGAACTGTCCAGGTCTGTGCAATCCAGCTAGCAACAACTAATTGACCGACGTTATGGAGAATTGCACCAGTTGTACTTACTCCAATCAGGCTAATACGCGAGGGGCCTAGCTTCTTTACTGCCCACATTCCTAGAAAACTTAAAATTGCACCAGAAGCACTATACATGAACGACGCAATTGTCCCACCTAATAAAGTGGATAGAATAATGCGAATGGTAACAACCTTACCTGCGTCTCTAGTTGAGAGGGTATATAATGCCATCAGCGTGATAATGTTTGCAAGCCCTAGTTTTGCTCCCGGTGCAATAGCAAATGGGAATGGAATAGCTCGTTCTAGTAAACTAATAATCACGGCTTGAGAAGCGAGTAGTGCAATGTAAACAAGGCGTTGATTTTTGGTCATATTCATCAACTTCCAATCTATTAGTTTCTAGGGAGGAAACTAGGGTTACACTATCAGAGTTATTATGTTAGATCGGCTGATAGCATTAATTAGGCTATGAATCTTCGTGATATGTTAGGAACTAATAATCAAATCATCAGTATCCGTTTCGCCATTGATTGTTTGTATTTCAATTACTAATTTATGAGGTAAACAAACAATGGTTTGCCCTGGCTTTGAGATGAATCCGGTTAAAACGCAGACCTGATCGTTACAAGTGGCTGCCTTTATTCGTATTCGGTCGTCTATAACTTCTATAGTATTTGTATCTGACTCATGTTGTGTTATATCGAATACTTCTTCGCCTTTATTTCCAGTAAGCATTACCCGTCGTACCTCTTGATTATCTACAGAGATGACTGCAACCTGTTGTAGATTTTCTCCTGTTTTACTGGCTTGCTGATAACTGAAAATAGCAAAGGGCAAAAAAGAAAAAAGAACGAGCGTGAGAGTAATAATTACATCCCAACGTTTTACCATCTGATAATAAGATTTCATATCTTTTCTCCCCTTTGCTTTTTCACTTTTAGATGTAACCATTAAAGCAAAGGGTTTAACCGTTCGCTTTAATGGTTTATTTGTCCAGAAACATATAAAATGGTGGCCCATGTGGATAAACTAATTATAGATTATGCCACGTCCAGCTTCGGCACCTGCGCTTTCGTTCTTAATATGCGACTTTTTTCACAAGTTAGGATACTTTTTTACGATCGCCTTTTTTACTAGATGCTTTTTGATAATCTGTATAGATCGATCTTGGTTTTCCGTACCACAAATCTCCAGCTTTTTGTTGAAGGAATGGAACAACCCAGTAATCAAGTCCTAATGTTCTACCAGACCCATTCATCAAAGCAATTGATGCTGGTATTGCCCAAACCTTATCCCATCCAAGCATCGCGGATAGTGTAAACATTACTAGGAAACCGGCACTTGCTGCACTAGCTAACCAAGTGAATAAACCACCGAGGATTGCTAAACCAATTCCTAATTCAATGAAGACCATCATTTTTTGCATGAATACTGCCATTTCAGGAGTTGGAAGCACAATTTCCATAAACCATTGAAAAATTCCAGGCATTCTGCTTAAGATTGGCGTTGCCCACTCTGTTGCTTCAGCAGCTTCACTCGCACCACTAGTTGCAGTTTGCAACCATTCAAACGGCATTCTAACTGTAGAACCAACTAGCCAAGAATCTTCTCCGAGGCCATTAAATAACTTAGGCACATTACTAAAGCTAGATGTTGCTTCCTTCCAGGTCGATTCTCCCCAAATTTTTGCTCCAGCTTCTACAAGCCAAAAGCCAGCAACAAAAATCCTAAGAGGAATGCTCCATAGCACATTGCCATACCTTGTAGTAAAGTTCCTGAAAATATTACGTTTATCTGTGGTGTGGAAAAATTCATGCATCACATATTGGAACATATAATAGCCGCTTCTGATCCCAAAGAAATAGTATAAATTAACAATGTGTTTCATGAAGTTAGCAAACCAACCACTTAAATGAAGACCACTTAAATCTGCAACTCCATATCTTGCACCAATCGATACCATAACACCATGATATTTACCTTGATACGCTTCTTTTTCTCCACCGCTAATTTCTGTAATAATGCTTTTTGCTGCTGTCATACCTGTTTGTTCAGCTGCTTCAACGATTTGTGGTGTTGGTTTTCCGGGTTCTTCTTCGTAATAAGCCAAGTCACCAATTACATAAACATCTTCAAAATCCTCAGATTCCATATACTCATTAACTTTTAAGCGACCCGCACGTCCAGAGGACATTCCGTAATCTTTTGTATCAGAATTCGCCTTAACTCCTGCTGTCCAGATAAGGGTGTGTGTTGGAATTTCTTCACCTGACTTTAGAATAATTGCATCTTGTTTTACTTCAACAATTGGAGCGTTTTTAAGAATTTTTACTCCCTTTTTCACTAAATATGCTTCAGCTTTATCTGCATCTCTTCGTTCTAACATATTTAGGATTGTTGGTGCTGCTTCTACAACATAGAGTGTGATGTCTTCTTCATCTAGTTTGTGATCCTTTGCTAGACGATTTTTCCATTCTATTAATTCACCAACCATTTCGATTCCTGTAAAACCAGAACCACAGACAGTAAAGGTAAGCATTGCTCGACGGGTTTTTTCGTCATGAACTCTAGCGGCACGTTGAACTGTTTTTTCAATTTGTTCCCGTAATTTGATTGCATCTTCAAAGGACCATAGTGTAAATGCATGTTCAGCAACACCAGGTGTACCAAAATCGTTTGGTTCTCCGCCCATACCTAGGATTAAGTAATCATACGGGAAAGAACCTAATTCAGTAGTTACAATTTTTTTATCATGATCAACATGTGTTACATTATCTGTTACCAAATTCACCTTTGTTCGGTTAAAAAGACGGCGTAGATCGAATTGAATCGCATCTGGTTCAACACGATGAGCAGCAACCTCGTGTAATTCCGTCATCATCGTGTGATACGAGTGACGATCAATTAATGTAATAGAAACAGAAGGATCTTTTTTATACTTTTTGGCAAGTTTTTTCGCTGCATGAACCCCAGCATAACCAGCCCCAATAATAACAATGTTCTTCTCTTTCATTTTTTTCACTCCTTTTAAATACTTTATAAACTTCTAATATTGTGAAGTTATGAACAATTAATTTTATTGTAAGGCCATTAACGTTTGATGTAAATGGTTTTTAGATAATACGGATGTATATTTTGTGAATATGTTCACTAAATAGTAACAATACATCTTAAACTATGAAGTTCATAAACTATTCACATTACAAATGAAAGTTATAAAACCGCTATTGACAGTAGTTTTGGTTAATATTTTGGTTAAAGGCAGCAAATACCTAGACTTAAAACATATAGACAGACAAAAAAGCCAATGATAAAATTATAGTATAAATGTGAAATATTTCACAAGTAAACCTTTTAAGCAATAATAGTTTAATAAGATTTTGGGTGCTGTTTAAGCATTTTTTAGTGGGAAAGGTTGTGATTGTAATGAAAAAGAATGCTTTGTTCGTATTGTTCGTTGTATTTACTATCCTTGTTGGATGTGGTCAGGCAACAGAAAAGAAACTAACGAGCGATCCATATAAAGAAACTAATTTTTTAATGGGTACTATCGTAACGGTTAAAGTTTATGATGAAGGAAAAGAAGATGTTTTAAAACCTGTTTTCGATTCGATTCATACCCTATCTAATCAAATATCATTAGAAGAAAGTGAATCTGAAGTTGAGAAGATTAATATCAACGCTGGGCTTCAACCGGTTGAAGTGACAGAAGATATCTATCGATTGATAGATGCTGGCAAGATATATAGTGAAAAATCTAGTGGCTCATTTGATTTATCGATCGGGCCGTTGACTGGACTATGGCGTATCGGCTTTGACGATGCTAAGAAGCCAAAACAAGATGAAATAGATGCTGTTTTACCCTTAATTAATTACAGCGATGTAGAGTTAAATGCTGAAGAACAAACGGTTTTTTTAAAGAAAAAAGGGATGCAGCTTGATTTGGGTGCAATTGCTAAAGGTTTTATTGCAGATGAGGTTGTCACGATTTTAAAAGAACACGATATCACAACGGCGATTATCGATCTGGGTGGAAATATTTATGTAATGGGAGATAATCCATCAGGAGATAAATGGACAGTTGGAATCCAAAATCCGTTTGCTCCAAGAGGAGAAACGATTGGTAAGGTTTCAGAAGCTAATAAATCAATCGTAACATCGGGTATATATGAGCGGTTCTTAGAAATTGACGATACAAAATACCACCATCTGTTGAATCCAAAAGATGGTTACCCTTTTATGAATGATATCGCGGGAGTTTCCATTATTAGTAATAAGTCGATCGATGGTGATGCACTATCTACGTCAGTATTTGCAAAAGGGATCAAAGACGGGATGCAATACATTGAGGGTTTTGATGAAGTAGAAGCTATCTTTATCAGTACAGATAAAAAAATATATATATCATCCGGATTAAAGGGAGTTTTTGAGTTGACGAATGAAGACTTTGAACTAGGGAATTTTTAGGGGGAGTAACTAATGTCGATTGGAACATTTTTAAAACTTGTTGAGATACAGACAAAAATTGCAAGTGTGTTTCCGTTTTTAATTGGGATATTATTTGTCATTTATCGATATGATACATTTAATCCATTGAATACGATGATTTTTTTCGGTTCGATGATTATTTTTGATTTAACAACTACAGCAATTAATAATTATATGGATTACCGTAAGGCATTGAACCAGGATTATCGACGGGAGCAAAATATTATTGGTCAAAAAAAGGTCCCGGAACGTGTGGTTATTACGACGATCATGGCGATGTTAATAATAGCAACCGGTTTAGGTGTTTGGTTAGTATTCCGAACAGATTTATTAGTGCTCTTAATCGGGATGGTTTGTTTTGCAATCGGTATTTTTTATACCTTTGGTCCAATTCCTTTATCGCGCATGCCACTAGGAGAAGTTTTTTCGGGAGGTGCAATGGGATT
The DNA here is from genome assembly GCF_020404745.1 of Aquibacillus saliphilus. GTDB lineage: Bacteria > Bacillota > Bacilli > Bacillales > Amphibacillaceae > Aquibacillus > Aquibacillus saliphilus. Next base: position 22,309 of record NZ_JAIZAP010000026.1, on the reverse strand, counting down.
TGGAATTATTTTCTTAATTGTCTACGTTAATGCTTTTGATCAAGGGATTGCTCAGTTAATTTGGGAGGGAAGAAATATAAGTCTTACAGCAGATATTATCCTGTTACTTGAGATTTTGTTGATTTCGTTACCTTGTGTCTTTACAATTGCAAATTTAATGTTAGCCAATAACATATGTGACTTAGAAGATGATATTACAAATAAGCGATACACGCTACCTTATTATTTAGGAAAACGTTATGCAATTTGGCTATTCGATTTGTTATACGTCGCATCATTTATAGCGATAATTATTTCCGTATTATTTAACTTAATACCAGTGTTTTTATTAGTATCATTGATTGTTATTGTTCCAGTTTATAAGCATGTTCGTCAGTTTAATAGAATACAAGAAAAATCGGAAACATTTCAAGTAGCTATTAAAAATTTAGTACTTGTCAATGGCTCTTTAGTTGCTACGTTTATCATTTCTTTATTAATTACATTATAAAAGCTTTTTTATGAAGGGTGAGTGAAACGATGAAGCCTATTGTAAAAGTGAAAAACCTTACTTTTAAGTATGATAAGCGAATAGAAGAAGAGACTTTGTCGGATCTTTCGTTTACGGTCAATCAAGGGGAGTGGCTGGCGGTAATTGGTCACAATGGATCGGGTAAATCAACACTCGCAAAACTATTAGTTGGATTACTTGAACCAGAAGAGGGTTCTATCTGTATTGCAGGGTTAAATGTCAATGACACGATGAACCGGAATGGTAGGAGTCATATTGGTTTAGTATTTCAAAATCCAGAAAACCAATTTATCGGTACAACTGTTGAAGATGATGTAGCTTTTGGTTTGGAGAATATAAATATGCCCTACGAAGAGATGGTAAAAAGAATAGGTAAGGCACTTAAACTAGTTGATATGTATGAATTTCGTTCGCATGATCCATCCAGGTTATCTGGAGGGCAAAAACAAAGGGTAGCAATAGCAGGAATGCTTGCTTTAAAACCTTCACTGATCATTTTGGATGAAGCTTTGGTAATGTTAGATCCAAAAAGCAGGCGTGAGTTACTTTCTACACTTCAACACTTGATAAAAACAGAAAATATAACAGTTATTTCGATCACCCATGATATGAACGAAGCGGCATCAGCAGATCGAATCATGATCCTAGAAAAAGGAAGAATAGTAAAAAGTGGCTCTCCAAGCCTAATTTTCGAAGAGCAGCTGGATTTACAGCCTCCCTTTGCTGAAAGATTGAAACGAGAGCTGATAACAAGGGGCGGGGAATTTCCAGAGAATTATATGACGGAAGAAGAAATGGTGAGAAGGTTATGCAACTATTGTTTGATAGTGTAACAGCAGATTATCAACTTGGTCCAATTCGTAGTCCAAGAGTTCTGCGGTCTATTGATATGAATTTAAAATCCGGTTCTTTTACAGCTGTGATTGGACATACAGGTTCAGGGAAATCTAGTTTACTAAAAGCGATGAATGGTCTATTAATTCCGACAGATGGTCAAATAAAGATTGGTGATACAGTAATTAAGGCTGGCAAAAACAAGCGTTCTTTAAAAAAGATAAGAAAACAAGTTGGCATGGTCTTTCAGTTTCCAGAATCGCAACTGTTTGCTGAAACGGTAGAGCAGGATATTTGTTTTGGACCACTAAATTTTGGCGTTCCACTAATAAAGGCAAAGAAGATGGCTCGAGATGTATTAATACAAGTCGGTTTAGATCCAATTATACTAACGAAGTCTCCGTTCTCCTTATCTGGAGGGCAAAAACGCCGTGTTGCAATTGCTGGTATTCTTGCCATGCAACCAGAAGTACTTGTACTCGATGAACCTGGAGCTGGACTTGATCCAGCTGGAAAAAAAGAAATTTTATCATTAATTGCATCTTGGCACCACGAGAAGAAGTTGACAACAGTGCTTGTTACCCATGATATGGATGATGTTGCTACTTATGCAGATGACGTTATTATTATGAATGAGGGACAAATAGTCATGCATGGTGATAAAAGGTCTATATTTTCAGAGGAGAAAGAGTTAAAAAAATGGCATGTAGATGTTCCAGATGCCAGGCGATTTCAGTTGAGGATCGAACAAGAAACAGGAGTAATCCTGCCTCAAGTCTGCTTAACGGTAGAAGAATTAGCCGAAGCATTAATCGAGGTGAATCTGGCATGAATAAATTAATCTTAGGGCGTTACTTTCCGGGTGATTCCTGGCTTCATCGGTTAGATCCGAGGGCGAAACTACTAGCTGGTGTTTATTTTATTTTTGTGCTTTTTTTAGCAAATAATTGGGAAACCTATCTAGTACTTGGATTATTTACTTTTGCAGTTATGCGTTTGTCAGATGTAAAGTTTGGTATCTACCTGCGAGGAGTTCGTCCACTAATTTGGCTAATTTTGTTTACTGTTTTTCTGCAAATCTTGTTTACAGCTGGCGGGGAAATTTATCTAGACTGGGGACCAATAACAATATCTGAATTTGGTTTAATTAATGGTGTCTATATTTTTTGTCGTTTTGTCATGATTATTTTCATTTCAACAGTAATAACATTAACGACAAAACCAATTGATTTAACAGATGCGATTAATATTTTGTTGCGACCATTACAGAAGCTAAGGATTCCAGTAGATGAATTATCGCTGATGCTATCGATTTCTTTGCGCTTTATACCTAATTTACTGGATGAAACTCAAAAAGTAATGGATGCACAACGTGCAAGAGGGACAGAATTTGGGGAAGGTTCACTGTTCAGACAAATGAAGACGCTAGTGCCAATTTTTCTTCCGTTATTTGTAAGTTCGCTAAACCGCGCAGAAGATATGGCAAATGCAATGGAAGTGCGGGGCTATCAATCTGGTGAAAAAAGATCAATCTTTCGTCAGTTATACTGGAGAAGACGAGATACTCTATCGTTATTTATTATGATTTTATTAACTACTTTATTAATCTGGCTAAGAACAGAAGGCGGGATTGGACACTAAAAAAACGATTTCTCATGAAGAGGAATCGTTTTTTGAATCGTTCTTTTAAAATTATATAGCGGCGGAGGGGATCGAACCCCCGACCTCACGGGTATGAACCGTACGCTCTAGCCAGCTGAGCTACACCGCCAAGTATCGTTTAACTATAGTTACCAATGCGTACTGTTGGCCTAGAGTCACAAATGATATAATACAATAGCAATTACTTAGTGTCAATAGTATAGTTTAATATCTGAATATTAGTCAATTTCATAATACTGATTACTACCAAGTTGGCATCGAGGATGACAACTTGCTGCATAAGGTAATTATGAAATTGATTCAATAAAACAAATATAATCGTTGTTGAAAAATGATAGATAGTTTTAATTTAAAAAGGGGGAGAATTTAATGATTTGTTTAGTAAGACACGGGGAGACGGACTGGAACTACTTGGGTAAAATTCAAGGGAAGACAGATATACCGCTTAACGCCACAGGAAAACGACAAGCAGAGGAATGTAGGGAATATGTGAATAGTCTTGATTGGGATTTCTTTATTTCTAGCCCGTTGCTAAGGGCGAAGCAAACGGCCGAAATTCTAAATAAGGATTTGAAATTACCAATTATAGAAATGGAAGAATTTAAAGAAAGGTCCTTTGGTGAAGCTGAAGGTCTTACCATCGAAGAAAGAGTTGCTCGATATCCGGATGGTGATTATCCAGGTCAGGAAGAAAGAGAAGATTTGAAAAATCGTGTTATGAATGGTATTGAAATAATAAATAAACGTTATCCAGACAAAAAGGTATTACTTGTAGCTCATGGAGCTGTAATTGGGACTATACTGTCAACAATCTCTAGTGGAAAGGTTGGTTCAGGTAAAACAAAATTAATGAATGCGTGTATTAGTAATATCCAGTACGTGGACCAACAATGGAAAATTCATAATTATAACCAAATTGATCATCTATCTTAATCTATTTCATAATTACCATATGCATTAATTGTCATCTTGGATGACAACTTTCAAAAGAACAGCATGATAAAATGGACTAATTTAAATAAAAAGTACTTGGAGTATGGGGGATGGCTGGATGGAATTTTTAGATGTTTATGATGAAACCGGAAACTATACGGGGGTAGCTTCTAGAAAAGAAGTACACAAGGAAGGTTTATGGCATCAAACATTCCACTGTTGGATAGTGAGTCAAGAAGCGGAAAAGAAATATCTTTTATTTCAAATTAGACAAAAAGATAAGGACTTATTTCCGAATCTATTAGATATTTCGGCTGCTGGACACCTTCTAGCTGGTGAATCTGTAGTGGATGGTTGCAGGGAGTTAGAAGAAGAAATGGGTATAGTAGTTGATTATAATGAATTGAATTTTGTCGGGATTATTAACGAAAAACTAGAGGGGGATAATTTTTCTGATTTTGAGTTTTGTAACGTATTTTTGTATAAGACAAAATTAGAAGTGAACGAATTTAACATACAAGAAGAGGAGCTCGCAGGGTTAGTTAAAATAGAGTTAACAGATATTTTCAACTTATTTCTAGGAAATCTTGATGAGGTAGCAGTAGATGGATTCAAACAAGAAGCCGGAGAAAGAACTACTATTTATAATAAAGTGACTAGAGATGATTTTGTTCCTCACCAGCTTGACTACTATTTAACGGTATTCCGTTGTGCTGATAAAATAAAAGACAAAACAAGCGCCCTGTGAGATTCGCGGGGCGCTTGTTTTGTCTTTTATTTAAGTATTTGTGCTATTAATTTCATTACTAATTAATTTTTGGTATGATTCGCCAAATTATATGAATCTATTTGCGTCAGTGAATCTCTACTTATTTCCTTTAGGTTAATCAATTTTATAATAGCTATTTACCGCCATCAGGGTACGACATATAGTTGTATGAAACCTTTTCGAACTATATGTTGTTGGTATATGGCTTGATATTATAAATATGAAATTGACTTAGCTATGGTTTAATAAACTATTAAAACTTAAAAACATAGATTCAAGATTGTCGACGAGATAGTTAGCAAGTGATTTATTATGTTGAATTGGGTTTACTATCCTAGAAACTAGTCGAACATTTTTGATTAGCACTCCTGATGGTTTGACAAAAAAATGAGATTAGCTGTGTTTTAATATTCATCAGGAGGGAGTGATGTAGAATGATAGATTCTGCAACGGGTAGTGAATCCAAATCAATTTTTATAACTAAAAACATGGAGACCTGGAAGCGGAGGTTGGGGGAGAAGGCGAAATTGTTCTTTCTTGAGAAGGGCTGGCTATTAATAATTGTTGGCTTCTTACTTGGTAGGGCTATTGTGCTATCCGCATTATCGCCTTTTGCCCTTTCTTTTCTCGCTTCTGTCTGGTTTATGCGTAAGGATAAATCATTTAGAGTTATGCTTGCGACGCTAGCAGGTGCTCTGACTTATCATTGGCAACACGGAGTTTACGTTTTGATTGCTATGGTATTTTTTATCGTTTTAGCATCTTTATTTAAGTATATGAATCATCAACAAAGGATTATTCCTATTGTTGTATTTTTTGCTAGTTTAATGCCGCGAGTATTTAATTATTTTATGTTTGAACAAGTTACTGCATATGAATGGATGTTAGCAGCTGTTGAAGGAGTACTTAGTGCTGTCTTAGTACTTATCTTTATGCAAAGCATTCCATTGTTATCACCAAAAAGATTTAAACCGACATTAAAGAATGAGGAGATTGTTTGTTTAATTATTCTACTTGCATCTGTTCTGACCGGAACAATTGGCTGGGAAATTCAAGGAGCATCATTTGAACAGATATCCTCACGCTATTTAGTACTACTGCTTTCGTACATAGGGGGAGCAGCTATTGGGTCAACGGTAGGGGTAGTAGCTGGTTTGATACTAAGTTTGGCTAATGTAGCTAATTTGTATCAAATGAGTTTGCTTGCTTTCTCTGGTTTACTAGGTGGGCTGCTAAAGGACGGAAAAAAAATAGGGGTTAGCTTAGGGTTATTTGTCGGGACAGCGCTTATAGGTATATATGGAAGAGGGGTCGCGGAACTTCTTCCATCACTACTCGAATCTTCTATTGCAGTTCTTTTATTTTTATTTACACCAGAAAGTTGGATAAAGAAGTTGTCTAGATATATACCGGGAACTGTTGAGCACTCAAAAGAGCAGGAGCAATATTTACAAAAAGTTCGCGATGTAACTGCAAACCGTGTAGAACAGTTTTCTAATGTATTCCAAGCTTTATCTAAGAGCTTTACACTTGATCCAAAAGTTACTTTGGAGGAAGAGGACGACCGTGAAAATGATTACTTTTTAAGTAACGTGACAGAGAAAACGTGTCAAACTTGTTTTAAAAAAGATTGGTGCTGGGCCCAACAATTTGATAAAACTTATGATTTAATGACTGAATTAAAGAGTGACTTGTCAGAGGAAGATCAGCCGAATAAAATTTTACTACGTAACTTTGAGAATCATTGTGTTAAATCTAAGAAGGTAATCGATACGATGAATCAAGAGCTTTCTTTCTTTGAAGCGAATCGTAAGTTAAAGAAACAAGTAACTGAAAGCAGGCGTTTTGTGGCTGACCAGTTGCTAGGAGTTTCCGAGGTGATGGGTGATTTTGCTATTGAGATTCTCAAGGAAAGAGAAAATCACGAATACCAAGAAATTGAAATAGTTGCTGCACTAAAGCATATGGGTATTGAAATTGAAAAGCTTGATATTTATAGCTTAGAAAAAGGGAAAATCGATATCGAAATGAATTTGTCGTTCTACAATTACCATGGGGAAGGACAAAAGCTGATAGCTCCGATGCTGTCTGATATCTTAAAAGAATCTGTCATCGTAAAGGAGGAGGAAATATCCCCACTTCCTAACGGATATTGTTATTTTTCTTTTGGATCCGCAAAGAAATATGTAATTGAAGCAGGCGTATCCCATGCTGCTAAGGGTGGTGGACTAATATCAGGCGATAGTTATTCTACGATTGAACTAGGTGCGGGTAAATATGCAATGGCAATTAGTGATGGAATGGGTAACGGGCAACGAGCGCATGAAGAAAGTACAGAGACGTTACGTCTATTACAACAAATATTGCAATCTGGTATTCAAGAGCAAGTGGCGATTAAATCGATAAACTCTATTTTATCTTTGAGAACTAGCGATGAAATATTTTCCACATTAGATTTGGCGATGATAGATTTGCACAATGCAGCCGTGAGGTTCCTCAAAATTGGATCAACACCGAGTTTTATTAAACGAGGAAATCAAATTTTTAAGATAGAGGCTAGTAACTTACCAATTGGAATTATTCAAGAATTTGATGTAGAGGTAGTAAGTGACCAACTTAAAGCTGGTGATATGTTAATTATGATGAGTGATGGAATTTTTGAAGGACCAAAAAATATTGAGAACGTAGATATATGGTTAAAAAGAAAAATAAAAGATATGGAAACTACAGATCCACAAGATATGGCTGACCTCATCCTAGAAGAAGTAGTGAGAACAAGGTCAGGTGAAATAGAAGATGATATGACGGTTCTTGTGGCGAAGGTAGAAAAGAATAACCCGAAATGGGCAGCAATACCGACTGATTACAAGGAGGCAAAATAAGGATATCTATAACCTTATTAAATCAGGTATAATCTTCTCCTTCATTGACCATGCTGATGATGAAAAGTGTAACGTTCTAGTAGATTTACTTTAGATTACGTGACACGAACGGATAAACAGGAGGAGTTATAGCTGATGAGAACAGGAACATTAAAGCAAATTCTATTAATTACGGATGGATGTTCAAATAAAGGTGAAGATCCATCTGCTGTTGCTGCCTTGGCTGCCCAACAGGGAATTACAGTAAATGTTATTGGCATTTTAGAGGATGACCAAAGCGAAGACCCAACAGGTTTAAAGGAAGTGGAAGAGGTGGCCATGTCAGGTGGAGGTGTTAGTCAACTTGTTTACCAAAAAGCATTGTCACAGACCGTTCAAACCGTTACAAAACAAGCAATGACCCTAACTTTACAGGGTGTCGTTAATCAGGAATTGAAACAAATATTAGGTCCAAATCAGAGTTTAGAGGAACTTCCACCAGAACAGCGTGGGGAAGTAATGGAAGTTGTCGAAGACTTAGGAGAAACATGTGATTTAGAGGTACTGGTTTTAGTTGATACAAGTGCAAGTATGCATAATAAGCTTCCGACTGTTCAAGAAGCGTTGGTTGATTTGTCGGTAAGTATGAATGCAAGAATTGGTCGCAACCGTTTTGCGATTTTTTCTTTTCCTGGTAAAAGAAAAGATATTAATAAAGTATTAGATTGGTCACCAAAACTTGAATCTATGTCCTCCATTTTCCCTAAATTAACAAGTGGGGGTATTACACCTACAGGTCCTGCGTTAAAACAAGCAATGTATCAGTTTGGAAAGAAAAGCTTACGAAGGAGCTTCATGAGAGAAAATGAATCAAACATCGAAGAAACAGGGCATTGACCTTAGGCCGGGAAGCATCGTTGTCGGTAAGTGGCATCATAATCGCTATTATATAAAAAAACAACTTGGTCGTGGAGCGATAGGATCAGTTTATCTATGTGAATGTAACGGAAAAAAAGCAGCACTAAAGATTAGTGATAAGGGTTCCTCTGTTACAATGGAAGTAAATGTACTTAAAACCTTCCAAAAGGTCCAAGGAAAACGCCTTGGGCCTTCTTTATTAGACGTTGATGATTGGATTGATAGTTTCGGTAACCGTTATTCTTTTTATGTAATGGATTATTTAAAAGGTAAACAGATGTCGACATTTATTAAACAACACGGAGAAGAGTGGCTAGGTATTTTAATCGTACAACTATTGCAGGATCTGATTAAGTTGCATAAGGAAGGTTGGGTATTTGGTGATCTTAAGACAGATAACCTAATTGTCACACATCCACCAGCAAGGCTTAGATGGATAGATGTTGGCGGAACAACACAAATAGGCCGTTCTATTAAAGAGTACACGGAGTTTTTTGATCGGGGTTATTGGGGTATGGGTTCGAGACGAGCGGAGCCCTCATATGATTTATTTGCAATAGCAATGATTATGATACATTTCTATCATCCGGTTCAGTTTGAACGAGGAAAAGTACCTAAAAAAACACTATTGACAAAATTAGATCAAATACCTCAACTAAAAATATATCAACCATGCATTAAAAAAGCGTTACTAGGTCAGTACATGACAAGCGAACAAATGAGGTCTGACCTATCATCCATCATGATGAAAGACTACAATCAAACGAGAAGCCACCAAAGCTATCAGGATAATACAAAGCAGGTACCAATAAAACGAAAAAATCATCAATTACAGAATAAAAAGAAAGAGAAGATTAACCCTATCTTTGAAAGCCTTGGTATTTGTTTTGTAGTTGTCTTGTTTTACTTCTTTTACCTTATCCTTATTTGAATTTGATAAGCTGTTATAGGGTGCTTTATCTACTATTATGCAAAATCATAGGGTTAGATGGTCATTAATGATAGGATGTAAATAGTAACATTAATGAACGCGTGGAATTTATTGGTCGTCAGATAATAATAGGAGTCGGCAGCTATTTACCGATTGAATAATGTATTTATAGGTATAAAAGATTCGGTTTCCTAAGAGCGAGGTTGTCATGATTAAAGAAGTGAATGATTTCATCCAAAAGCATCAGTTATTTCATCAAAACGCAACAGTATTAGTAGGTGTTTCGGGAGGACCCGATTCAATGGCTTTGCTTCATTATTTAAATGAACTAAAAAATAATTGGGGTTTTCGATTAATTGCATTATCCGCAGATCACGGTTTAAGGGGTGAACAATCGAGTCGGGATGTTAACTATGTCAAAAACATGTGTGAGTTATGGAAAATAGAATTTGTTGAAACCCTTTTAGATGTTCAATCGTATAAAGTAAATGAAAGTATAGGAACGCAGTTAGCAGCACGCGAACTTAGATACCGTTTTTTCGAAGAGCAAATGAAAAAGTACCAAGCAGATTATTTAGCACTTGGTCACCATGGTGATGACCAAGCAGAAACAATGATGATGCGATTTGCCAGGATTACTAATCCTTCCTTACTAAAAGGTATTCCAGTAAGACGTAATTTTGGAAATGGATTAATTGTTCGACCTTTTCTTTCTATCAATAAGGAAAAGATTGAGACTTATTGTGAAGAGAATGGCATAGTACCAAGAAGAGACCCTTCCAATAATCAGGATGTTTACACTCGAAACTTTTTTAGAATTAATATCCTTCCGTTACTTAAGAGTCAAAACCCAAATTTGCATAAAAACCTGCAAAGGCTCAGCGAAACGATAAGTTATGATGAGGAATACTTAACTCAGGAAACAAAAAAACTTATCAATAAAGAAGTTACTTTTGCAGAAGATAGACATAGTGCTACGTTTAATATAAGTGGATTTAAACAATATTCATTTGCTTTACAAAGACGGTCCTTTCATCTAATATTAAACTATCTATACAGTACAGTTCCAAAAGGACTGCATTATGTTCATGAAGATCAATTTTTTGATTTAATACATAGCAAAAAGGCGAATGTAACGGTTGAATTCCCAAAAGGCTTAAAATTGACTAAAAGCTATCATCTTATTGAATTTCACTTTCATGAATTACAAGGCAATCCTTACGTTCAATCTTTGAAAGTGCCAGGGGTTGTAACGTTGCCGGACGGTTCGACTATTATTACTTCTTTTTCTAGCGACCCAGCTGAAGGTACAGCAAATGATTTAGTGTGCAATCTCAGCGATGTCACCTTACCACTTACAGTTCGGACAAGGAAGCCAGGAGATAAAATGGTAGTTAGAGGATTAAATGGCAGCAAAAAGGTGAAAGATATCTTCATTGATGAAAAAGTACCTCTTTATCTTAGGGATAATTGGCCCTTGTTGGTTGATGATAAAGAAAAGGTAATCTGGTTGATAGGGCTTAGGAAAGGGAATATGGACCAAGATAAAAATTCAAGAAAATTTCTTCGAGTACATTATAAGAAGGGTAACATCTAGGAGGATCAGGATGCATAACGATATAGAGAAAGTATTGATTTCCAGACAGGAAATTGAAGAGAAGTGTAAAGAAATAGGCAGACAATTAACAGAGGAATATGATGGTAAGTTCCCGTTAGCAATTGGCGTTTTAAAAGGAGCAATGCCTTTTATGTCCGACGTTCTACGCTATACCGAAACTTATCTGGAAATGGATTTCATGGATGTCTCTAGTTATGGTGGAGAGATGCAGTCATCTGGAGAAGTGAAAATTGTAAAGGACTTAAACACAAAGGTTGAAGGAAGAGATTTGCTAATCATTGAAGACATCATTGATAGTGGTTTGACACTCAACTATTTAGTAGACTTGTTTAAGTATAGAAAGGCTAACTCGATTAAAATCGTAACCTTACTAGACAAGCCAGTGGGTAGAACGGTCGATATTAAAGCGGATGTTGTTGGATTTGAAGTTCCGAATGAGTTCGTTGTTGGATATGGTTTGGATTATCAAGAGCGATATCGGAACCTTCCATATATAGGTGTATTAAAACCTAGAATATATGGTGGAGACGAATAATGCATTTACAAGTTGCAGGAATTAGTGACAGTAAATTGACATATCATAAAATGGTAATTGCAATTAGTTGTATTTGGTCTTTTTTGTGTGATAATATTTACTATAGTTTTCTCGCTTGGGAGGAGGTAGGCAAATGAATCGTGTATTTAGAAACGTACTATTTTATTTTCTAATATTCCTAGTAGTAATAGGGGTAGTCGGAGTATTTAACGGACAAAACGATCAAGAACAACAATTTAATGTAAATCAATTTAACCAGGCACTTAGTAATGGTGAAATTGAAGAAATGACTATGGAACCATCAAATCAGGTATATCGTATTTCCGGAACTCTTTCTAGTGATGGAAGTACATTTGTGACGCACGTCCCAGATAACACTGAGATTATTGCGAGTATTACAGAAACTGCAAGAGAACAAGATATTGTAACTGTTGAACCAGAAGAACAACCAAGCGGATGGGTAACGTTTTTGACTACCATGATACCGTTTGTTATCATATTCATCTTATTCTTTTTCCTACTTAACCAAGCCCAAGGCGGCGGTAGTAAAGTAATGAACTTTGGTAAGAGTAAGGCTAAGATGTACAGTGAAGAAAAGAAGAAAGTACGATTTAAAGATGTTGCAGGAGCAGATGAGGAGAAGCAAGAGCTTGTGGAGGTAGTAGACTTCCTAAAAGATCCTCGTAAATTCACTGCTATTGGTGCGAAAATTCCTAAAGGTGTCCTATTAGTAGGTCCTCCGGGAACAGGTAAAACATTACTTGCTCGTGCTGTGGCTGGGGAAGCTGGTACACCATTCTTCTCTATTAGTGGTTCTGACTTCGTAGAGATGTTCGTTGGTGTTGGTGCTTCTCGTGTACGTGATTTATTTGAAAATGCGAAAAAGAATGCACCGTGTATTATCTTTATCGATGAGATCGATGCTGTTGGTAGACAACGTGGAGCTGGTGTTGGTGGTGGACATGACGAACGTGAGCAGACGTTAAACCAATTGCTAGTTGAGATGGATGGTTTTGGTGAGAATGAAGGTATTATTATTATCGCTGCAACTAACCGTCCAGATATCCTAGACCCAGCATTGTTACGTCCTGGACGTTTCGACCGTCAGATCACTGTAGATCGTCCTGACTTAAGAGGACGTGAAGATGTACTAAAAGTACACGCAAGAGATAAGCCATTAGCGGACGATGTAGAACTTAAAACAATTGCTTCTAGAACTCCGGGATTCTCTGGAGCGGACCTTGAGAACTTATTAAATGAAGCCGCACTTGTGGCAGCAAGAACTGACAAGACGAAAATTGAAATGGTAGATGTAGATGAAGCAATTGACCGTGTTATTGCAGGTCCAGCTAAGAAAAGCAGGGTGATTTCCAAGAAGGAAAGAAATATTGTTGCTTACCATGAAAGTGGACACACAATAATTGGAATGGTACTAGATGATGCTGATATGGTACATAAGGTAACAATTGTACCAAGGGGTCAAGCTGGTGGATATGCTGTAATGCTTCCAAAAGAAGACCGTTACTTCATGACCAAACCAGAACTACTTGATAAAATCACAGGTTTACTTGGTGGACGTGTCGCTGAAGAAATAATCTTCGGTGAAGCAAGCACTGGGGCGCATAACGATTTTCAACGAGCTACTAGTATCGTTAGAAAAATGATTACTGAATATGGTATGAGTGATAAAATTGGTCCATTACAATTTGCTAGTTCTGGTGGTCAAGTGTTCTTAGGTAGAGATATGCAGAACGAATCTAATTATAGTGATGCAATTGCTTATGAGATTGACCAAGAAATGCAGAACTTTATCAACCAGTGTTATGTTCGCGCTAAAGAAATCTTAACTGAGAACAAAGATAAATTAGAATTAGTTGCACAATCTCTTCTTAAAGTGGAGACGCTGGATGCTAAACAGATTAAGTCATTGTTTGATACTGGTGAATTACCAGAACCGGTTGTTTTTGAGAAAAACGATGAAAAAATACAAGCTGAACCTAAAGAGGATGCTACTGATAGTTCAGATGTTAAAGTGAATATTCAGTCTAAGGCAGAAGATGAAACTGCTAGTGAAGATAGTGAAACTAAGAGTGAAGAAGACAAAGATAATAAACAATAATTTCAAAAACAGCCCATAATCATGTTATTATGGGCTGTTTTTTATGAGTATAAAAAGTTAGTTCCTAACTATTGCGCCAAAAGCATAAATGATGTAATTTCAGATAGCATATAGTAAAATTTATAATTAAAATAAAAGATAGTATAAGGATGCATTGCCTGAAGAAACTTGGAAGAGGATAGTTTTTATGTATTAACCGGCTGTTATGACTATAAATTAAGGTTATGATATGATGGACAGGGTTAATTAGTAGCGAAGTTTGTCAGGTGGTTTCCACTATAAAATGAAGAAGCATTTACCAATTTATTTAACTAACCATCTGAGGTAATACCCCCTATTGATAGGGATGATCATCACTCTATATAGAAATGGTGGAGAAGAAATGATTTTTGTTCTGGATGTAGGTAATACGAACACAGTATTAGGAGTATTTAAAAGTGACCGATTAGAATACCAATGGCGAATAAAGACGGATCGTCATAAGACTGAAGATGAATATGCAATGCTTATCAAATCATTGTTGGCTCATGAGAATTTGGCTTTTTCCGATATTGACGGCATTATTATATCTTCTGTGGTCCCACCTATAATGTACTCGCTTGAAAATATGTCAAGAAAATACTTTCATAAAAAACCGATGATCATAGGAGAAAAGGCAATTGATCCATTTCTTAAAATGAAATACCCTAATCCAAAAGAAATAGGTGCTGACCGCATTGTGAATGCTGTCGGGGCAATTGAGGAGTACGGGGGACCACTTGTGATAATTGATTTCGGTACCGCTACTACTTTTTGTTATGTTAATGAAAAAGAGGAGTATGTCGGTGGAGTTATTGCTCCTGGAATAAATATTTCATTGGAAGCTCTTTATTCGAAGGCAGCTAAATTACCAAAGATTGAAATTAAAAATCCCGGTAATGTGATTGGATCTTCGACTGTAGAAGCAATGCAGTCAGGTGTGTACTTTGGATATATTGGACAAGTAGATGAAGTGGTAAGAAGGATACAAGACCAAGCAGTCGAACAAACAAAAGTAATAGCAACTGGAGGACTGGCCCCTTTAATTTCTAGTGATTCCAGAGTAATCGATATCGTAGATCCTGCTTTAACACTAAAAGGGCTTTATTTAATATATAAAAATAATGAAAATAGACAATCAACGAAGGAGTTTGATACAACATGAGTGATTATTTAATAAAAGCTACAGCATTTAACGGAACTGTTAGAGCTTATGCAGTCCAAACTACAGATACAATTGAAGAAACTAGAAAAAGACAGGATACATGGGCAACAGCCTCTGCTGCATTAGGAAGAACTATTACCATCACAGCAATGATGAGTGCGATGATGAAAGGCAAGGATAAACTAACGGTCAAGATAGAAGGAGATGGACCGGTTGGGCCAATTGTCGCAGATGGAAATGCAAAAGGTGAGGTGCGGGGGTATATTTCTAATCCGCATGTTGATTTTGAATTAAACGACCAAGGAAAACTAGATGTTGCCAGAGCTGTTGGTACAGAGGGAACTGTAAGTGTTGTTAAGGATTTAGGACTAAAAGAAAACTTTACGGGACAAGTTCCAATAGTTTCTGGTGAAGTGAGTGAAGATTTCACCTATTATTTTGCCAATTCAGAACAAGTTCCGTCTGCGGTTGGTGCGGGCGTATTAGTAAATCCGGATCACTCTATCCTGGCTGCGGGCGGTTTTATTATCCAGGTGATGCCTGGAGCAGACGATGATACTATTGGAGAAATTGAAAAGCGCATTAGTGAAATACCTGCTATCTCTAGTTTAATCCAGTCAGGTAATACTCCAGAAGATATATTAAATCAATTATTAGGAGCTGACAATATCAAGATACATGAAAAGCTACCGATTCAATTTTCATGTCCTTGTTCTAGAGAAAGAATTGAGCAGGCAATAAAAAGTCTTGGAAATGATGAAATTAATTCAATGATAACAGAAGATAATGGTGCAGAGGCAACATGTCATTTTTGTAATGAGCAGTATAGATTTAATGCTGATGAATTAGATGCATTAAAATCGGAATAAGGAGAGGGAATAGAAATGACGCGGAGGCTTTTGTGGGGAATTATTATTCTTCTTTTCGTAACAAATTTGACAACACTTGTAGTTTGGATTAACAGTAGCGGTGACCCAGCGGAAGATTTTAGCGTTAGCGTAAATAAAAAAGAGCCTGTTGCAACAATTGCGGGTGAAGATATTTCTTATAAAGAGTGGGCAAATCAATTAGAAGATAAATTCGGCGAGCAAGTGTTAAAAGATATGATAGACAAAAAGCTAGTATTCCAACTGGCAGAGGAGCAGAATTTAAACCTAAATGACAAGTTAATTGAACGTGAGCTTTCGCTTTTGTACACAATGGATGGAATATTAACGAAAGAACAAATTGAAAAGAAAAGAGAAGAATGGATCGAAGATATTCGGTATCGATATTTCATGGAAGAATTACTAACTAAGAATGTTGATGTATCTGAGAATGAAATCGCCGCATACTATGATAGTTATAAAAATCAGTATGAATTTAGCGAGTCGATTCAATTATCGCATATTTTGGTTGATGATCAAAAAACAGCTGAAAAAATTATTAGCGAGCTTGAATCAGGGGCATCTTTTAATTTATTGGCTAGGGAATATTCAATAGATGAAGAAACAAAAAGTGATGGTGGATACTTAGGTTATTATACTGAAGGCAGTAACTTTTTGCCCTCGGATTATTATAATAAGGCTATGGATATGGAGGAACATACGTATAGCCAACCGTTTTTAACGGCTAAAGGTGTTGCAATTATCTATTTACACAGATTATTACCTGAAGTGTCGTTTACTTATGGTGAATTAAAAAATCATATAAGAAGAGAAGTTGCGTTAGAGCAAGTAGAAACAATTATATCAGCCAATCCTCTTTGGATTGAAGCGGATATTGAATGGATCTACGAGTAAAATTAGTAGAAAATTCCAGTTAATTTAGTTGACATCTTTATGGCTTTTAGCGTAATCTAAAGTTAAATCCAACAAAAATACTAGGAATTAGGAGTGGTAAAATGAAAATAGCTCAATCTATTGCAGATTTAATTGGTAATACTCCAATTGTAAAGTTGAACCGGACAGCTGATGCTGCTGACGCTGAAATTTATTTGAAATTAGAATTTATGAATCCAGGTAGCTCAGTGAAAGACCGTATTGCTTTGTCGATGATTGAAGCAGGTGAAAAGAATGGCAAGTTAAAAGAAGGCGATACAATCGTTGAACCTACTAGTGGAAACACTGGTATTGGTCTAGCTCTTGTAGCGGCGGTAAAAGGGTATAAAGCGGTTCTAGTTATGCCTGACACAATGAGCATGGAAAGACGTAATTTGCTACGAGCATACGGCGCTGATTTAGTCCTTACTCCTGGCGCTGAGGGAATGAAAGGCGCTATTAAAAAGGCTGAGGAACTTCAAGCCGAGCATGGTTACTTCATGCCGCAGCAGTTTAATAACGAAGCAAACCCAGCAGTCCATGCCCGTTCAACGGGTAAAGAAATTGTTGAGCAAATGGGTGATCAGTTAGATGGTTTTGTTTCTGGAATTGGTACAGGAGGTACTATTACCGGTGCTGGAAAAGTTCTAAAAGAGAAATATAAGGATATTAAAATATACGCTGTTGAACCTGAAGATTCTGCAATCTTATCGGGCGGGAAACCTGGTCCCCATAAAATTCAAGGAATCGGTGCAGGATTCGTACCAGCTGTTTTAGATACTGAAGTTTACGATGAAGTAATCACTGTAAGTAACGATGATGCTTACGCTACTGCAAGAGAAGCTGCGCGAAAAGATGGTCTATTAGGTGGAGTTTCATCTGGTGCAGCAATTTTTGCGGCAAAAAAGGTGGCAAAGCAGCTAGGAAAAGGTAAAAAGGTTTTAGCTGTAATTCCTAGTAACGGCGAAAGATATCTATCTACTCCTCTTTATCAATTTGAAGACGAAGAATAGCGTTCCCTTAACCCTTGCAGAAATGCAGGGGTTTTTTGGTGTGATTGATTGTTAGTATCTATAGATATAATGTCTAAAATAATAAGCCATAATAATGAATAAATTTTAAATATCATGTAAAATGAACAGAGAAATTATTTTGTAAGGGCGGACTAAAGATGAATAGACAGTTATCCACTAGAGTGAAAACCTATAATTTAAATGAAAAAACATTAGTGATGGGCATTTTGAATGCAACTCCAGATTCTTTCTCGGATGGCGGAAAATATAATGAGGTGGATAAAGCGGTTGAACAGGCAATTGCTATGGAAAAACAAGGAGCGGACATCATTGATATTGGTGGTGAGTCAACTAGGCCAAGTCATCAATCTGTCGATGTAACTGATGAATTAAATCGAGTATTACCAATAATAGAGGCAGTGAGTAAGCGGGTTAATATACCAATTTCAATTGATACTTATAAGGCAGAGACAGCTAAACAAGCGATTGAAGCAGGTGCATCAATAATAAATGATGTTTGGGGTGCTAAGAAGGATCCGGAAATTGCCAAGGTAGCTTCAAACTACAACGTTCCAATTATCTTGATGCATAACAGAGATAACATGGATTACACTTCTATTATTGATGATATGAAGGACGATTTAAATGAAAGTATTGAAATTGCACTCGATGCTGGTGTGAATGAAAATCATATATTTTTAGATCCGGGCATTGGATTTGCTAAAACGATAGAAGATAATTTGATGGCGATGAGAAATATGGACCAATTTCTAGATTTAGGTTATCCAATCCTTTTAGGTACGTCGCGTAAATCAGTCATTGGTAAAGTATTGGACTTGCCCGTAACAGAGAGAGATGAAGGAACAGGTGCTACAGTTTGTTACGGAATTACTAAGGGTGTTGATATTGTAAGAGTCCATAACGTTGAGTTCACTGTTCGAATGACTAAGATGATGGATGCTATGATTGGAAGAGGTGAAAATTAATATGGATAAAATATATTTAAATGAGATGGAGTTCTATGGCTATCATGGTCTTTTTCCTGAGGAAAATAAGCTAGGGCAACGTTTTTATGTTGATTTAGTTCTAGAACTGGATTTGAAAGAAGCTGGTAAATCAGATGATATGGTTGATTCAATTAATTATGGAACCGTATTTCAATTAACTAAAGAAATAGTAGAAGGCCGTGCAAGGAATCTTGTGGAAGCAGTGGCTGAAGATTTGTCGACATGTTTGTTGACTACATTTGATAAGTTAGTAGCTTGTACAGTTAAGCTTTATAAGCCTGATCCACCGATAGCTGGTCACTACCGATCTGTAGCGGTTGAAATTTATAGGGAGAGTCACAAATGATTACTGCATATATAGCGTTAGGATCCAATATACAACCAAGGCATTCTTTTTTATTAAATGCAATTAGCCAAATAGATAATCATGATGAAATTAAAGTTACCTCCAAGTCACAAATCTATGAAACGGAACCGGTTGGTTTAAAAGAACAAGAAAATTTTTTAAACATGGTGGTGGAGGTTAGTACAAGTCTAAAACCATTGCAGTTACTTGGTTACTGCCAGGGAATTGAGAAAGAACTTGGAAGAAAGAGGGAAATAAGGTGGGGTCCCAGAACGATAGACCTTGACATTTTGCTCTATAATCAAGAGAATATTAAAACGGAACAACTAATTGTTCCTCATCCTAGAATGCATGAGCGGGCTTTTGTTCTCATCCCATTAAAAGATATTGACCCAATGATTATTATTCCGACCGTGAATAAAAATGTTTCAGTTATTCTTGATGAGGCGACAGTAGAAGACAAAAAGGGAGTCATCAAATGGGTACCAACGACTGGGGAAGAAGAATAAAGGCTTATCGTAAATTAAAAGGATATACGCAAGTGCAGTTTGCACGTAAGTTGGGTATATCGGTTTCAGTAATTGGTGAGGTTGAAAGAGGTAATCGAATACCATCCTCAAGTCTATTACTTCAAATTACCGATCTTTTAAATATATCGTTAGAGGAATTAACTCCGGATAATTAATGCCAGTTGATTTATTCATAACAAGAAGAATACAGGTGTATCACCATTAAAAATAGAGTGGTGCTTGATGGGCGGAAACAGGCGAATTAATCAATGACCCTAATCCAAAGGGAAAATCGATGTGTGTATGCTACATGCAGATCGTTTAATGCGTCTGAAAATAAGATAAATGAGAAAGCATGCCGCTTGGAACCTAAATGGCCTGAACGGTAATGGGAAAGTTAGAAACCTTTCAACATTATAGAAGCGTGTGAATCACTAGGGATATTCTCTATAGTTTTGTTGATTAAATAGAAGCTTAGGCAAAAGTAGGAGTTTCGTAATTAAAGGTAATACATTGACACTTCGCAGTTCATTTTCTATACTAAAGCCATAAGTGTGTTGCTGCCAGTGGTTAACTGGCAGCTTTTTAATACTATTAATTATGTTATAAAATGTTAATGTACATAAGATAAATAAATAAATAAATGGAGTGAAAAATTATGACTGAAGAGTTAAATGACCTCATGCGCGTTCGCAGAGAAAAATTACAAGCTTATAAAGACCAAGGAATCGATCCATTTGGTGATAAATATGTGCGTACGCATTTAGCTGAGCAATTGAAGCAGGAATTTGATCATTTTACTAAGGAAGAGTTGGAAGAGAAAAATATAGAAACAACTATTGCAGGACGGGTCATGACAAAACGAGGTAAGGGGAAAGCTGGCTTTGCCCATGTACAAGACTTAAGTGGACAAATCCAACTATATATTCGACTTGATAAAGTTGGGGAAGAAGACTATGAGTTATTTAACACTACTGATATGGGTGATATTGTAGGTGTAACTGGTGTTGTCTTTAAAACAAAAGTAGGAGAGCTATCGGTAAAGGCAACTAACTTCCGGATGCTAACTAAATCACTTCGTCCATTGCCAGAAAAGTTTCATGGTTTGAAGGATGTAGAACAACGGTATCGTCAACGTTATTTGGATTTAATTACAAACCAGGAGAGTAAAGAAACATTTTTAACTCGTAGTAAAATCATACAAGCAATGCGTCGTTACCTAGACGATAATGGATTTCTTGAAGTGGAGACACCGATGATGCATGGAATTGCTGGCGGTGCATCTGCTAGACCTTTTACCACACATCACAATGCGCTGGATATACCTCTTTATATGAGAATTGCAATTGAGCTACATTTAAAAAGATTGGTTGTCGGTGGAATGGAACAAGTATATGAAATAGGACGTGTTTTCCGTAATGAAGGTGTTTCTACCCGACACAATCCGGAATTTACTATGCTGGAGCTCTATGAAGCTTATGCTGACTTCCATGATATCATGTCATTAGTTGAGAACATGGTAGCTCATATTGCTAAAAAAGTAATTGGATCTACAACAGTTCCTTATGGAGATCATCAAGTGAATCTTGAACCTGAATGGAAGAGAATCCATATGGTTGATGCGATTAAAGAGCACACTGATGTGGATTTCTGGAAAGAGATGAGTGATGAAGAAGCAAAAGCATTAGCGAAAAAACACGGGATTGGCATTAAAGATACGATGACGTTTGGTCACATAGTAAATGAGTTCTTTGAACAAAGAGTTGAAGATAAATTGATTCAACCGACATTTGTCTATGGTCATCCTGTTGAAATATCCCCACTAGCTAAAAAGAACAAAGAAGATGGAAGATTTACGGATCGCTTTGAATTATTCATTGTTGGACGTGAACACGCTAATGCATTTTCAGAATTAAACGACCCGATAGATCAACGCGAACGTTTTGAAGCGCAGGTAAAAGAAAAAGAACAAGGAAACGACGAAGCTCACGAAATGGATGAAGATTTTCTTGAAGCATTAGAATACGGCATGCCGCCCACAGGTGGCTTAGGTATAGGAATTGATCGACTTGTTATGTTACTAACTAATGCCCCATCTATTAGAGATGTATTATTATTTCCGCAAATGCGTAATCGATAACTTCAAGTTGCCCCTCGGCTTACAAAAGCAGAGGGGCAATCTTTATATAAAAATATTATGCAAGGTTATTGATTTACCATATATTTCAAAGTATAAACCTGTTGCTTTAAGGAGAAAATCTGTTAAATTATTAATCGTTGCCTAAACGAGGCGCAGGAAAAAGTTAATTATCACTTTTTGAAAAAAGTTGTTGATTTAATTTGAACAACATGGTATATTAATTAAGTTGCCGTTTTGATTTGTTGGCAACACAAAAACATTTTTAAAAAGTTGTTGACTTTATCAAAACAACTTGATATAATAATTAAGCTGTCGAAAAAGACATCAACATTTTGATCCTTGAAAACTGAACGAAACAACCAGTATGTTAAGTAAGAAATTAAGCTAGTTTTTTGAACGAGCAATCAAGCTCATAAACTTTATGGAGAGTTTGATCTTGGCTCAGGACGAACGCTGGCGGCGTGCCTAATACATGCAAGTCGAGCGCAGGAAGTAAGTGATCACCCTTCGGGGTGTGAACTTGTGGAATGAGCGGCGGACGGGTGAGTAACACGTGGGCAACCTACCTGTAAGACTGGGATAACTCCGGGAAACCGGAGCTAATACCGGATAACACTTTCT
>NZ_JAIZAP010000025.1 GCF_020404745.1 Aquibacillus saliphilus | reverse complement strand
GTTCGTCCTGAGCCAAGATCAAACTCTCCATAAAGTTTATGAGCTTGATTGCTCGTTCAAAAAACTAGCTTAATTTCTTACTTAACATACTGGTTGTTTCGTTCAGTTTTCAAGGATCAAAATGTCGGCGTCTCTTTGCGACAACTTAATTAGTATATCAACTTTTTTTGATAAAGTCAACAACTTTTTATAATCATTTTTTTGTTTCTGTGCGCCGATCAATTGGCGACTTAAATAATATAACACTTCCAGCAAACCAAGTCAACATTTAATTTTAAAAAATGTCGTAACCTGTCGAACTGGTAAAGCAGAGATTAACTATAACACGGCTCAATTATCAATGCAATAGAAAAGAGCTATCATTTTTAATAGCTCTTTATCACAAAATAAATATATGCAATGCAGTCAGTGAAGCTAACCCAGGTAACCCTAGAAACCCAGCAATAACAGCTGTGTAGATGTTTATGGGTAAATGCAGTCCAATCGAAGATCCGAAAACATTTAAAAAGAATAGAAACAAAACTCCGATAACCATCTTCACTGTACCTTGCGCTAAGAACCGCATTGGCTTTAACGGTGCCCCTACTATTAAAAGTAGTGCTATCAAAACAACCATACTAGTGATAATAACTGTTGAGTCCAAGTCCCTTTCCTCCTTCTGCTAGTCCTTTTTATAAACTATGAAGGTAGAAAGAAAAAAAGAACAATAAAACCAGGATTTACCTTAGGGCGCTTATTTTCCGTTGGCGAGCTTCTCTTAATAGAAAGAAGTATTTCGCTTCGGCAACTGACAGATCATACATTCCTATTTCACTTGGCTCTATACTACGGTCTAAAATAGACTTTAAGTTTTTCCATTCAGTTTTCAACTTAAAAATATCATCTAATAGTTGTCTATCTATCACCTTTTGTTTCATTTTTCTATTCCCCACTATATGTCACCTGCTTTTGTCTTGCCTTAACAGTCAGAAATATTATTAATACATAAAGGTTTGTCTAAGTTATCTTTCTGTAAAGGTCCAATTAGGTTAACTAATCATCGGTAGTGCTAATACACCACCGATGGAGTTTCACTTATAATTCTCTTCTTCCCTCTAATGCTTTTGAAAGTGTAACTTCATCCGCATATTCTAAGTCTCCACCCATCGGAAGACCATGAGCAATTCTCGTAATCTTAATACCTGAAGGTTTAACTAATCTGGAAATGTACATTGCTGTAGCTTCCCCTTCAATATTAGGATTTGTTGCAAGAATTAACTCTTTGACTTCTTCATCTTTTAATCGATTTATTAAACTAGGGACATTAATATCTTCAGGTCCAATACCATCCATCGGAGAGATTGCCCCGTGAAGAACATGATACTTCCCTTTAAATTCTCTCATCTTTTCCATTGCTATTACATCTTTTGGATCTTGAACAACACATATGAGTGATTTATCTCTATATTCATCCTGACAAATCACACACGGGTCCTGATCAGTAATTTGACCACAAACGGAACAGTGAGTAAGTTCTCTTTTGGCATTCACCAAGGATTTAGCAAAGTCTAACACGTCATCTTCTTTCATATTCAATACAAAAAAAGCCAGGCGAACAGCCGTTTTCGGCCCGATTCCTGGCAATTTCGTAAAGCTGTCAATCAGCTTTGAAATCGGTTCTGGATAATACATAAAGTAAACCTCCTAGAACATTCCTCCAGGCAGATTTAAGCCTTTAGTGAATTCTCCCATCGTGTCATTTGTTTTATCGTCTACTTTCTTAATAACCTCATTTGTTGCGGCTAAGATAAGATCTTGTAGCATTTCAACATCATCAGGATCTACTACTTCTTCTTTAATCTCAATATCTGTTATTACTTTGTTACCATTGGCAGTTACTTTAACCATACCGCCGCCTGCAGTTGCTTCAAAAGTCATATCTTGTAATTCCTCTTGTGCTTTAGCCATATCCTTCTGCATTTTTTGCATTTGTTTCATCATTTTATTCATATTTCCTCCACCACGCATGGAAATACCTCCTCATATTTTAACTCTTAATCATGAATTTCTAATAAATCATCGCCAACAAGTTTTCTCGCTTCTTCTATTAGCGGATCTTCTTGTGGTTCTTTATCACCACTTAATTCTTCCTGTTGATGCTGATTTTTCACATAATCTTCCCTAACATTTTGCCATTCCGCTTCTGGAATGGGAATTATTGTGATTTCTTTTCCCATAACTTCTGCTAATAGCAATTCTATCGTTTGTCTATGGTCTAATGCAAGTGAACAGTGAATCTCATAGCGAAATGAAACAACTAATGCTTGTTCAGACGCCGCACTTGGTTTGCTGTTTAAGATAGTTGCATGGGCTGGAGCACTTTTTTTCTTCAAAGAATCCATAAAGTTAGCCCACTGTGATTGTACATGCTTTAACTCAGTTTTAGAAGCTTCACTAAGGACTTGTCTAATTCGTTCATACGGAACCTTATAGCTATTTTTATTAGATCGTGACTGAGTCCGTTTAGGTGTTACAGTTTGTGCCTGACCATTCTCGTTTGCAACAGGCGGGTTCTGTTTAATAGAAGTTAATTCTTTCTCTAACTGTTCTATTTTTCGTGTTAACGTTTCTAAAATCGTTGAATTCTCGGTTTTACTTGCTACCTGTTGGTGTTCTGTGATATTTAGTATCGCAATTTCTATAAATACTTTAGGGCTGTTTGTCCATTTGATTTCTTGCTGACACTGATTTAACTTAGATATAGATTGTTGAATCCACGATGCCTTCATTCGTTCAGATAAATGTATGAATACATCATTCAATATAGCACGTTCTAATATATTTTCATTTGCTGGTGCACTTTTATACAACAAAATATCTCGAAGATAATAAATTAAATCAAAGATAAATCGTGCTGGGTCCTTACCATTCTGTATGATATCGTCCACATGTTGTAATGCTTTTTGAACATCAGAATCATACATTGATTCAATGATTTGTATAATTTTCTTTTGGGATACGGAACCGGTAACAGCAAGCACATCATTTAATTCAACTTGTTCCTCACTGTAAGAAATTGCTTGATCTAGTAAACTTAATGCGTCGCGCATACCACCCTCAGCAGATAATGCAACAGCCTCCAGAGCTTCCTTTGTAACTGAAACTTTTTCTGATTCTGTGATTAATTCCATTCTTTCAACCATAGAATGCTGTGATATTCGCTTAAAATCAAAGCGTTGACAGCGCGATATAATCGTTAAAGGAATTTTGTGAGGTTCTGTTGTTGCCAAGATAAACAGTACATGCTTAGGTGGTTCTTCCAATGTTTTAAGTAAAGCATTAAATGCTCCAATAGAAAGCATATGTACTTCATCAATAATATAAACCTTATACTTAACTGAACTTGGAGCGTATTTAACTTTATCTCTAATATCACGAATCTGTTCCACGCCGTTATTGGAAGCGGCATCTATTTCAATGACATCAGAGATGGAACCATCTTGAATACCTAGGCAGGCTGAACACTCATTACAAGGTTCTTTAATAGGAGCGCGCTCACAATTAATCGTCTTTGCAAAAATTTTTGCAGCACTAGTTTTCCCAGTACCTCGTGGTCCAGAAAATAAATAAGCGTGCGAAAACTTTTCCTGCATAATTGCATTCTGCAGGGTACGAGTAATATGTGTTTGTCCTACGACATCTGAAAATCCTCTTGGACGCCAAACACGATACAGTGCCTGATAACTCATTATTCACGATCCCCTCTCAAGTATTCTTTTCTATTATAACTGAATTTTAATAACGATGTGAACACATATATCAAAAACGAGCCTCAAATATTACTATTTTCTATCAAAAGAAAGGATTATATGTAAAAACCTCTTGTCAGTAACTGACAAGAGGTTAACATTTATATTTATTAAATTTAACACCGTGCACCCACCTTCGATAAAACGACCCTAAGCGTTACTTAAGTTCATGGCTCGACCCAGGCTTCCCCGCGGCACACGAGAATGACCGCTTACTGCTGCTTCCTTCCGGATCTGACAGGATTTGCAGGTTCCCATTGCGCAGGACCCGGGCGTCAACACCAATCCCTTAAGGCAGACCCTAAAATCATTCTACCTCGGATGGGAATTCAGCCTCGCTATAGCGGATTGCGAGTACAGGGCACCGCTACCTCCCCGCCTAGCACGGCAAATTTGATAACTAATTTATTGGCGCTTTGTTTAGCGCATTTCTTAGTATAACTACTTTTCACTAAAAATGCAATCAGAAATGGCTGTTAATATTTTCTATTTGTCCTTCTTCTTACTTTCTCTTAGCTTTTTAAAAAATACAGTTAAAACAGTACTACATTCTTCTTCTAATACTCCACCATGTACTTCGGCAGTATGGTTAAATCTCGAATCATTCAATAAATTCATTAAAGTTCCTGCACATCCCGCTTTCGGATCATAGGCCCCGAATACAACTTTAGGTATTCTAGACTGAATGATTGCTCCTGCACACATCGGACATGGTTCTAATGTTACATATAATGTACATTCCTCGAGTCTCCAGCTTCCTTTGTGTTCATTCGCTTTATCAATTGCAATTAACTCGGCATGAGATGCGGTGGTTTGTAGAGACTCACGCAAATTAAATGCCGAAGCAATTACTTCACCTTGATAAACAATGACTGCACCAATTGGTACTTCGCCAATATGCTCCGCTTTTATTGCTTCTTCTAATGCTAAATACATAAAATCTTGGTCATTCATTTTTTATCACACTCTTTATCCGAAAATATCAACCTATATAACCTCAGTGTACCAAATTATCATTCTTTAGCCAATTTACTAGCGCACCATTTTATCATATAAATCATAGGCTATCTAATGATAATCACGCTAAATTTGAGAGGAGGAACACGTTTGCAAATTCATGTTATACAACAAGGAGATTCTTTATATTCAATTGCAAACACGTACGGTACAACTACCGATGCTTTAGCAAGTGCAAATGAGCTAGACGCTCCAGGTCAGCTAGTTGTCGGGCAGACATTGGTGGTACCTACAGGAGAATTTTATTATGTTCAACCAGGTGATAGCCTTTATTCAATCGCACAACGATTTGGTATTAATTATCAAGAATTAGCAAGAATTAATAATATTTCAGTTGATCAGCCTCTATCAATCGGGGAAAGGTTATCTATTCCCCAACAACCAAAACCTACTATTGAATCAAATGCATATGTAGAACCTATTGGAAACACTGTATCAGAAACACTTGAAAATTCAGCGCGTAAAAATGCACCTTATTTAACATATCTTGCACCTTTTAGTTACCAAATTAACCGCGACGGGACATTAATTGCACCACCACTTGACAATTTTAAGGCAATTGCAGAAAACAACAACACGGCCCTTATGTTAGTTGTAACTAATTTAGAAGAAGGTGAATTTAGTGCAGAGCTAGGGAGTTTGGTAGTAACTGATGAAGCCGTTCAAAATACACTTTTAGATAATGTTATCGCAACAGCTACTTCGGTTGGATACAGTGATGTTCACTTTGATTTTGAGTTTTTACCGCCAGAGAATGTAGAAGACTATAACAGGTTCTTAAGAAAGGCAAAACAACGCTTAACAAACGCCGGACTTCTTATGTCTACTGCACTCGCACCTAAAACGAGTGCAACTCAAGAAGGTGCATGGTATGAAGCACATGACTATGCAGCACATGGTGAAATAGCTGACTTTGTCGTATTAATGACTTATGAATGGGGGTATAGCGGTGGTCCAGCGAGGGCGGTTTCCCCAATAAATCCAGTTCGTGACGTCGTTGAATACGCGTTGACAGAAATGCCTGCTAACAAAATAATGTTAGGCCAAAATTTATACGGCTATGATTGGACACTTCCGTATGTAGAGGGGGGAGAATTCGCAAAAGCACTAAGTCCACAACAAACGATCACATTAGCAAGAGAGCAAAACGTATCAATTGACTATGATTATGATTCACAAGCACCCTTCTTCTTTTACACAGACGACGAGGGAAATAGACATGAGGTTTGGTTCGAGGATGCTAGATCAATACAAGCAAAATTTGATTTAATTAAAGAATTAAACCTTAGAGGAATAAGCTATTGGAAATTAGGCTTAGCCTTTCCACAAAACTGGTTATTACTTGTCGACAACTTTACCATTAGAAAACGAGATTAATGAATGCCGGGGGATCCTATCCCCTGGCATTTTTAAATTGCAGCAACTACTTATTTACGTGGTTTTAGTTTTATTAATATGTATGTATTTATTTCATACATCCTGCAAAAAATAACCAAACTAAGGAATATAGATTGGATCAAAAATTAGTTGTTGTTAAAACTAGGAATAATATTACAAGGAGATGAAACAATGGATGTTGATTTAAAATTTATAGGAAATTGTTTCTTATTGGTGTTTGCAGGTATTTTTTTACTTAGAATTGCCGGAAGAAAGTCTATTTCGCAAATGACTTTGGCGCAAACTGTTATTATGATTTCTATCGGTTCAATCATTATACAACCAATAGTGGAAACAAGTGTAGTGCGGACCTTAATTGCTACTGGAATTTTTATTCTTTCATTAATACTAATTGAATGGTTACAAATAAAATTCAACTTTATTGAACGGCTGATAACAGGGAAGTCGAAAATCGTTATTCAGGATGGCCAAATTCAGTATGACCAACTAAGTAAGCGCAGGTTAACTGTTGATCAATTAGAAATGTTTATCCGCCAGAAAGGAATTAACAAATTAACTGATGTTAAAACAGCAACTCTGGAACCAAATGGAAAGCTAGGTTATGAGTTAAAGGAAGATGCCCGACCACTAACAATTGGTGAATTTAAGAAAATGATTAATCCTAGTATGTTGAATCCATCGCAGCTGCCCATCTACCAAAATAATGACCAACAACAAAGCAAGGATCAGATTTTTGATGAAATTAAATATCAACATAAAGATAATCATCCAGAAAACTTAAAGTGACAAATGTTCCAAACAATAATTTTACTCATCGACATAATAATAACCAGAGCCACTTACTGACTCTGGTTATAAAACATTATTCTTCTAACGTAGAAGTGTCTCCTGTTGGTAGTCCCAACTCCCATGATTTCAATAGACGTCTCATAATTTTACCACTACGAGTTTTAGGTATAACATCTTTAATTTCTATTTCTCTTGGCGCTGCATGAGCGCTCAATCCTTTTTTAACAAATTGACGAATCTCTTCAGTTAATGCTTCAGTAGCTTCATACCCATCATTTAAGGTAATAAAAGCTTTA
Source organism: Aquibacillus saliphilus (assembly GCF_020404745.1). Lineage (GTDB taxonomy): Bacteria > Bacillota > Bacilli > Bacillales > Amphibacillaceae > Aquibacillus > Aquibacillus saliphilus. The sequence continues at coordinate 62,294 of NZ_JAIZAP010000025.1, read as the reverse complement.
ATAATTTCGCCTCGTTCAGGATCTGGTTTACCGATTACACCCGCTTCCGCAACAGCCGGATGCTCAATTAATTTACTTTCTACTTCAAATGGTCCAACCCTCTCACCAGATGTGTTGATAACATCATCCAAGCGACCCTGGAACCAGAAATAACCGTCTTCATCCATATAAGCACTATCACCAGAAACATACCAACCATTAATGAAATAACTCTCAAACTTACCAGGATTCTTCCAAATTGCTCTCATCATGGATGGCCAGCCTTGTTTAATGGCAAGGTTCCCCATTTGATTGGCAGGCAATTCGTTCCCTTCATTATCTACAATTGCTGCATCAACACCAGGTATTGGTTTACCCATTGATCCTGGTCTAATATCCATCGAAGGGTAATTAACTATAAGCATGGCTCCAGTTTCCGTCATCCACCATGTATCATGAATTCGTAAGTTAAATGCACCAACAGCCCATGTTATTACTTCAGGATTTAATGGTTCACCGACACTCATCACGTGTCTGAGCGAAGACATATCAAATTTACTGACAACATTTTCTCCGGCGCTAACTAGTTTCCGCAAAGCAGTTGGAGCTGTGTACCATACAGTAACATCATTTTGATCGATTGTTCCATACCAAGATTCTGGTGTGAATCTCCCACCACGAACTACATTCGTAACACCGTGTAACCATGGAGCAAAAATACCATAGCTTGTTCCCGTTACCCAACCTGGATCAGCAGTACACCAATAAATATCATCTTTTTTCAAATCAATTACCCAGTCTCCCGTTGCATAATGCTGTATCATTGCGTTGTGCACATGATAAACACCTTTAGGCTTACCAGTAGAGCCAGAAGTATAATGAAGAAGCATACCGTCTTCTAAGTCAACCCATTCTATTTCAAATTGGTCCGAGCTATTCTTCATCTCTTTATAGTAATCTACGTATTTATCAGATTGTTGATTATGCTCTCCAACTAGTACAATCTTTTTCAGATTTGGTAGATCTTCTTGCGGAACCCTTTCCAAAAGTTCTGGTGTAGTAATTAACATACTTGCTTCCGCATCCTCTAACCGGTCCTTAACCGCTTGTTCCATAAACGCCTCAAACAGTGGTCCTGCAATAGCGCCGACTTTTAAAATACCAAAAAAACTAGCATAAAACTCTGGACTACGAGGCATGAACAAGAATACACGATCTCCCTTATTAACTCCCTGTTTCTTTAATACATTCGCAAACTTATTACTTTCATTCTTCATATCCAAAAAAGTATGTTTCTCTTCACGGTCAGGAGATGAGTATATTAATGCCGTTTGATCTTTCTTTTCTGGATTTTCAGCATGACGATCAATCGTCTCATATGCTATATTCACTTTTCCTGTTTGGTACCAACTAAAATTCTTTTTGACTTCATCCCAACTAAATTCTTTTCTTTTCTTTTCATAATTTTTTAGATTATGGTTTCCTTCTCTAGCTGGTACTTGCTGCATATCCATTAAATCACTCCATTCGATTATTTGTAAACGGTTTCAGTTAAGAGAAAAAAAACAACTTTTTTATAATTAATGAAAAACCGTTTCATGTAATTTAAATTTTATAAATTATCTGCTAATTTATAATCTATTTTATATGATATTAGAAAATATTTAAAGTATTATACTTATTCTCACCAAAATTTCTTTTTCCTTAATGTTTCAACTCCCTTCGATTGTGATATATATAGTTAGATATATAATTATCCTAGTTTCGAAGTAAATAGCTTGACGATATTATATTACTATTATATACTTACTTACATAAAGTAAGTTAGTTATAAAAAATAACAAAAATATGATGGAGGTATTCACAATGGCAAAAACAAAATTAGTCGTAGATTCTGCGCACAGTAGTATTGATTTTTCTGTAAAACACATGATGGTAACTAAAGTAAAGGGTACATTTGATGAATTTGAAACATCAATCGTAGCAGATCCTGAGGACCTAACAACTGCTGATATTGAATTCAATATTGATTTAGCTAGCATTAACACTGGATCAGAAGATCGTGATGGACACTTGAAATCTGCTGACTTCTTTGATGTTGAAAACAACAAAAAAATGAACTTCAAAACAACAAACATCTTAAAAACTTCTGATGATGAATATGATGTTACTGGAGATTTGACAATCAAAGGTGTAACAAAAAAGGAAACTTTTAAAGTAGTATTTGAAGGTCAAGGTCAAGATCCATGGGGTAACCAAGTATTTGGTTTTACTGGTGAAGGTAAACTAAATCGTGAAGAATACGGTCTAACTTGGAATGCTGCTTTAGAAACAGGCGGTGTACTAGTAGGTCAAGACGTTAAAATTTCTATCGATCTACAAGCTAAAAAAGAAGCATAATAGATTTTATTAGCATGAGCGAAATTTCGCTCATGCTTTTTTTGATCTACAACACACACATATATTCTCGCCTTACAATTCTAAACCTCTTTATAGGCATTTAATCCATTAATGCTTGAGCAATTGCTAATCCCACCTTTAATTGCTACAAAGATACTCTCCTCTAATTGTTCTTTTGTTACTCCTGCTTTCTTAGCATTTTCCACGTGTAAATCAATATAATATGGACATCCATTGTATGTACCACTGCAACAGCAGTTACTTCCTTTAATGCATGTCAAAGTTTACCCTCAGCTACAGATGCATCATAAAATCCGATGAACTTGTTAAATACTTCTGGTGCCAAATCTCCTGATTCTGAAGAATCGAAAAATATGATTTTTTATACAATCCACCCCATATTTTCTTCCCTTACTATTTTGATGAGTAGGATTATACTGAAAATGAAAACTAATTGAAACTATAATAATGCATAGTTTGTGTATGTTCGTAAAAGAATAAATTACTCATAGCTTGTTTACCTAATAATTTTTCTTTTCTTACAAATAATAAACTGAGAACAAAAGCGTAGGCGCCGGAGCTGAATGTGGCTAACTTAGGAATTAATGTTCCTTAACAGTCCATTTTATAAATTCCTAAACAAGTACAAATAGTATTTTGAGGTGAGGATGTGTTTCCTTTTTCAAAGAAAAAAAATAACAGTAATCCAAACGACGAACCTGAAAAGGTAACTATTTATAAAGAAATTGATAAAAACGAAGAATATACAAAAAAAATCTTTTCCGCTGATATAAATAAAGATTTTACATTTCGAACCCTAACGGCTAATTACTGTCAAAAAAAAACGTACATATTTTTTTATTCTTCTATTGTTAATAGTGAGAAAATTTATAACGGCATTGTTAGACCTTTATTAGAAGCAGATGGAAAAACGATAAATAACATTATTACAATCGAGAGTCTGACTGAGATTAAAAGCTTTGATAAAGTTTTTGATCAAATAAATAGTGGCAAAGCTGTTGTCTTTATTGATGGTGAAACGACAGCATATTCAGTTGATGTAGCTGATTTTCAAGCACGCAAGGTCGGAAAAGCAGAAAATGAAAGATCTGTAAAAGGTCCAAAAGAAGCGTTTACTGAATCAATTGGTGTTAATGTCTCTCTTTTAAGAAAGAGATTTCATAACCAAAAACTAATTGCACAAACAATGCTTGTCGGAAGTCGTTCTAAACTAGAAGTAAGTGTTATGTATGTCAGCGATTTAGTTGACCAAGAAATCCTTAGAAATTTACAGAAGCGCATAGAAAGCCTATCTGTTGATAACATTTCAACGATTGAATTACTCGAACAGTATTTAGAGGAACGTCCATATTCTTTATTTCCAACAATCTTGTACACCGAGCGCCCTGACTATGCTGCTCAGTTCATTGAAGATGGTTACATTGTATTAATAATGGATAATTCCTCAGCTGCACTTATATTACCTGCTACATTTTGGTCTTTCTTTCATTCGCCTGAGGACCGTTATTCTCGATTTTTATTTGGAAATTTTACTAGACTGCTTCGTATGCTTGCCTTTGCTATTACAATCCTTAGCTCTGCGACTTACATTGCCGTTACTAACTTTCATAGTGAAATGATACCGCCGGATTTATTATTATCAATAACAAGCGCAAGAGAACGTGTTCCCATACCATTGTTTCTCGAAGTAATTATTATGGAAATCGCCTTTGAGCTTATCCGCGAATCTGGGCTTAGAATTCCTAATCCACTTGGACCAACAATTGGAATCGTTGGAGCACTCATCATTGGGCAAGCAGCAGTTGAGGCTGGTATCATAAGTCCAATTATTGTTATTGTAGCCGCATTATCAGGTCTTACATCCTTTTCTATTGCTAATACGAGCCTCAATCATTCTGTTCGTATATCTAGATTTTTATTTATTATTTCTGCTTCATTATTTGGGATGTTAAGTCTTGTTGGGGCACTTGTGCTGTGGGTTTTTTACATGTCATCTGTCAAATCGTTTGGTGTTTCTTATTTCGCCCCTTTGTCCCCAAAGTATAAGTCAACTGGAGATATGTACTTTAGAAATATTATTAAACATGAATTCTGGCGGCCAGGACAAGTAAATCCTACTGATAAAACGAAAAAGAATCCTAATAACAAAGGTGATTCCACTAATGAAAAAAACAAGTTTAAAAGCTAGAGAACTGTTCGCAATACTAACTATAACAGTTGGATTTAAGCTTGCTGATACAACAGCCTCAAACTATGCACAAGAAGGGAAAAATGCATTTTGGTTAATGCCTATTGTCTCATTTTTAATAATGATACCTTCCCTTCTACTATTGATGTACCTATTAAAAAAATACAAGAATAAAAACTTGATTCAACTGATCAAAAAAATATTAGGTAAACACGTTGGGTTATTTGTTAGTCTTATCATTTTTCTGGTCGCTTATAGTTTATTAATTGTTGATGCAAGAAATTATGCCGATCAAATTAAGATCCTTTATTTCCCAGAATCACCAACCCCAATTATTCAAATGATCTTTTTAATAGTTATATTTTACGGTGCCAAAAGAGGTCTCCAATCCATTGGTACTTCAACCTATATCACACTTCCATATCTTAAAATATCTATTATTTTATTAGCCCTATTAATAGCTCAGTCAATAGTTTGGCTAAGAATATTCCCTATTTTCGGTGATGGATTAGGTGTGCTTCTATTGGAAGGCGCAAGAAGAGGTTCTATATTTGCTGATTTATTTATTGTTACTATTGCCTATACTGCCTTTTCAAATAGTAAGGCATTTTCAAAAGGGCTTATTTTTGGGAGCTTATTCTCTTGGATTGAAATTACAATATTCTTTTTGTTATATACAACCGTATTTGACTATAATTCGATTGATAAACGTGCCTTTCTATTTCATGATATAACACAATATGTCAATTTCGGTGTGTTCTTTACAAACGTAGAAACGTTTTTTATGGTCTTTTGGCTAGGTGCAGCTTTTTTACGATTTATTATTCTTATTTACTTAGTTAGTTGGATATTGGGAGAAACATTAAATTTAGATGAATTTGAACCTCTAATTTTCCCTTTAACATTCTTTGTTTTTCCTTTAAGCTTGATTGCCGAAAACACAATTACTAATGAATTATCTTTTCGCAATAATCTATTTACCATCGCTACTCCTATTTTTATTTTTATGCCAATACTTCTGTGGATTGTAGCTAAAAGTAAAGGAGAATTAAAAAAAATATGAAGCAACTTCATTTGGGCTCACTTATATTGTTTACCATCCTTCTAGCTGGTTGTTATGATCGTACCGAATTAGAAGAGCAATCATATGTTATTGCAATTGGAGTTGACCTGACGGATAAGAATGGATTGTATAAAATCACCTTCCAAATAGCTAATCCGGAGGTAGGGACTTCGATGACTGGTAGTGGTCCTGATGAGCCGCCTAGAGAGACCGTCACAGTAGAAGGAACAGATATAATTTCTGCTACCGCTACTGCCAATTCATTTGTATCAAAAGAATTAAAACTAGATCATACAAAGGTACTTGTACTATCAGAGAAATTTGCTCGCTCTGGGGATTTGTTACGAGCCATCCAGGTCTCTTCACGTACGAAACAAATACGAGGCGGGGTTCAAATTATCGTATCCAAAGAAAAAGCCCGTGATTTTATTGATAATAACAATCCCAAAATGGAAACTAGGCCACACAAATATTATCAAGTAATGTTAAATCGAGCTTCAGAAATAGGTATTATACCAAATACCGATATTCACCGTTTTTTTCAAATAACAGAAGGCGATGCTGATTTGTTTTTAGCCCCGTATGCTTCAACTGAAATCGATGAAAAACCAAAAGAAAATGGTACTGAAGATGGTTATATTGCTGGTGAGGTTCCACAAGAAGGTGGTAGCAGATCACAATTTATGGGTTCTGCCGTTTTTAAAGAAGGAAAAATGATTGACGTTCTTACCGGTGCAGAAACGAGAATTGCTCAAACACTTGATAATACAATTGATTTATCAGATATTTATTCTACCTACGAAGATCCGGTTGATCCAAACTACCGGGTTGCTGGAGCATTTGCAAAAAAACAAAATACTGCTATTAAAATTGATTATAAAGAAAATGGTACTACCAAAATAGATGTGACAGTTCCATTTGAAATGGAAATATTTGCAATCCCTAGCCTGACTAATTACTCACAAAATGCTAAGAACAGGGAAAAGCTAAGAAAGTCAATCGAGGATAGCCTGACAAAAGCAGCAGAAGATTTAGTTAAAAAATCCCAAGAAAAATATGAAACTGAACCGTTTTATTGGTCATTGTATGTAAGAAATAATTTTAAGACAATTCAGGAGTATGAAAAAGCGGATTGGAATAAAAAAATATTTCCGCATGCAGATATTACCATTACCTATCGTTTAGAGACATTAGAATTCGGAAAAATGATTGATGACACACATCTTAACGAGGTGAGAGATTAGTGGGCTTATTGCTACTATCAGCCATTTCTATTTATTCAGGTATTTATTGCCTTTCCTATGCAAGGGCTTATTTTAAGAATGATAATAAGCTCGCTGCATTTGCTTATGTTATGATGATTTTACTATCTCTTGCCTCTCCTATTATAATCTTTGTTTATAGATAAATTTTGGTTCATAGTAAAAAGAGAGAGACAGCACTTGCTGTCTCTCTCTTTAGTGATGGCCCCAGCAGGATTCGAACCTGCGACGCATAGTTTAGGAAACTAACGCTCTATCCCCTGAGCTATGGGGCCATACAAAATTATATTTTTGTGACGCTTAATCATTATACAGGACAAACTTAAATTTTTAAAGCCTATTACTTATATATCTCTATACCGATTAGTAAAGGCACTTACGGAGTTAGTAAGTGCCTTACTCTATTTATTATTTCACTCAAATTGTGATGGGTCTACAAAACCATCATTGTCCATTAGAATTGCCAAAGCCTGTTGATAATCTTGATCTGTCACTTTAAATTCTAGTAGATGCTTACGTGCTGCCACTTCACTCTCACCATAATATTTTTCGATATCAATAGGTTTAATTAACGTAGGGATAGCTGAAGTACCACTATTGGTATTTGCTAGTGGAACAAGTATAGTCGTACTAGACTGTTCAGGAATTTCATCAATAATTACGTTATTAACAGCTAGTTTCTTCAACATTGCATGAGTAGATTCTGCATCATTTTCACTTTTAAAGTAACTGCGAATTACTTTTCCCATGTGCTCCTCATCCTCTCATTATCTGTTGTAGTACTTTTCCCAATTTCGGTTCGTGTTAAACAAATGGAACATTGAATTAACACGCGACCTACAATTTCATACTTTAAGGAAATTTAGTCCATGATATAAATGTGGTAAATTTTATTGCTACTGTCCGATTGATGTTCTTCTATGGTAAAATATAATTTGTCTGTCATAATATATCGAATTTTATCATTGATTGGAGGATGAGTAATGAAACAGTTGCCTTTTATTGCTGTTGAAGGACCTATTGGTGTAGGGAAAACATCATTGTCTAAGAAGCTAGCCTCCTATTTAAATTTACATTTACTTAGAGAGATTGTGGAGGAAAATCCTTTTTTAGGAAAGTTCTATGATGACATAGATGAGTGGAGTTTCCAAACTGAAATGTTCTTTCTATGCAATAGATACAAACAGTTAGAGGACATTGAAAAGAAATTTCTTAAATATGGAAATTCTGTTATCGCTGATTATCATATATCAAAAAATATGATTTTTGCAAAACGAACATTACCTGAGCAACAATTTAATAAATATGCCCAAATCTATCACATATTAACCGATGATATGCCTAAACCAAATATGATGATTTATATAGATGCAAGCTTAGAAACGCTATTGAATCGAATCCACCTTCGTGGCCGGGAAGTTGAGAGAAATATCCAACCCGCCTACTTAGAACAGTTGTCACAGGACTATCAAGTATTTATGGATGAATTTGAAAAAATGAACCCTGACATTCCTGTTATAAGGATTAATGGTGATAAAATAGATTTCGTCAAACATCAGCGGGATTTAGAATGGATTATTGATCAAGTTAAAGAGTATATAAATAAAGGGGAAGTTATCCTATGAATTTAAGAGAACGCTATAATATCCCTCACGATAGTGTTATTACGATTGCAGGTACTGTTGGTGTTGGAAAATCTACAATGACTAACGCATTAGCAAACTCCTTGAACTTTCGAACTTCATTAGAAAAAGTAGATACTAATCCTTACTTAGATAAATTTTATGCAAATTTTGAGCGTTGGAGTTTTCACTTACAAATCTACTTTCTTGCTGAACGCTTTAAAGAGCAAAAGCGTATGTTTGAGTACGGTGGTGGGTTCATACAAGACAGATCTATTTATGAGGATACAGGTATCTTTGCTAAGATGCATTATGAAAAGGGTACAATGTCTGAAGTGGACTATGAAACTTATCGTGGACTTTTCGACGCAATGGTGATGACTCCCTACTTCCCACATCCTGATTTACTCATCTATTTAGAAGGTTCTTTTGATGATGTTGTTGGACGAATAAAAGAACGAGGGCGACCTATGGAGCAACAAACTCCAGTTAGCTATTGGAACGAAATGTATAATCGCTACGAAGATTGGATTGATAATTTTAATTCATGTCCAATTCTTCGGATAAATATTGCTGATTACGACCTTTTAAATGATGAAACCTCAATAGAACCAGTACTAGAAAAAATCGGCCACTTTATACAACAATCAAGAAAGTGGAAGTCTAGACAATTAACATAACGAATAAAAATGGATTACAACTGAGTTGTAATCCATTTTTATTCGTTAAAATCCTACTTTGTTCAGGGTAATGCTACTGTTTCACTTGAAAAGCAGTTCCTAGTTCTTCAGACCTTTCTGAAGCTCGTTTAATACATGCGATAAGCGCTTCTTGGTAGTGAAATTGCTCTAATACTTCGACCCCTGCTTGGGTAGTTCCTCCGGGACTAGTTATTTTTTTTCGTAATAATGATGGATGGTCTTTAGATGCCTTAAGCATTTCTGCAGCACCTATCAGTGTTTGAAGGATCAGTTCTTTAGCTACAGTTTCTTCTAACCCAGCCTCAAGCGCAGCAGCTTCCATCGACTCGACCGTATAGTAAAAATATGCAGGTCCACTTCCTGATAAAGCGGTAATGGTATGCATGTCTTTCTCATCAACTACTGTTGTTGTTCCAATTGTATTAAACAATGATACAACCATTCGCAAATGGTTCTCGTCTGCATATTTTCCAGTTGCAATCGCTGTTGCAGAATAACCGATTGTTGCAGAAGTATTAGGCATTGCTCTAATAACGGAAATCTCCATTTCAGCTGCTTCTGCGATATAATCTGTCGATACACCAGCTAAAACAGTAATGATTAACTGACTTTTCTCTAGGTAAGGTTTGATATCTTTAATTGCTTGAGAAATATCAGCCGGTTTCATTGTTAGTATAATTATATCTGAACCGGTTATAATTTCTTTTTTATTACTAGAACAATTAATATTGTATTTCGTTTTTAAATAGTCTAGTCTTTCTTTACTTGATTTGTTTGTTACACCGATTTGTTCTGGACTTAAAAATCCCTTTGACGTAATTCCAGAAATCATAGCCTCAGCTATCGATCCTGCACCAACAAAAGCAATTTTCTGGAACATTTAATCCCTCCATTAAATAAATTTAAAAACCCTACTCCGCCCTTACTTAAAAGGACGAAATAGGGTTGGGAATCCGCGGTACCACCTTGGTTTGATATCTTAATTTTAAGATATCCACTTTGTTACCGATTAACGCACAGCAGACGGTCAAGTTTCACTTAACAGCTCCCAGGTAGGTTTCAATAATGTCTAAATGTAGGAATCTTTCAGCCAGTGAATTCCATTCTCTTTCATTCGCTATTATTTACTTGGCCTGTTCATTGCTTTTTTATCTTTGTTTATTTCTTCGTATTATGAATTGATTTTATACATATGTCAAGTTATTTTTTCATAATTCAGATTATTTATAATCAAACTAAATTACGATAATTTGCAATTTACACTTTTAAACACAAAAAAATCGCTAATTTCGTAGCGATTTTTTATATATAATCTCCAATTTTCTTATATGCGTATAGGTAATATGGAGGAGGAGGAGGGATTCGAACCCCCGCGGGCGATGAAGCCCCTGTCGGTTTTCAAGACCGATCCCTTCAGCCAAACTTGGGTACTCCTCCCTGCTGACGACAATACTAACTATACTACTTTTAATAGTTACTGTCAACATTTTTATGTATTTTTTTTTACCCTCTTCTACTAAATTTAATAGAAGAGGGTAGGTAACCATTTAAAAAACGAAAGTTGATTCGTACTAAATTACTTAATCAGTTCTTTTCCACCCATATAAGGACGTAGCGCTTCAGGAACCATGACAGAGCCATCTTCTTGTTGGTAATTTTCTAGGATAGCCGCAACAGTTCGACCTATAGCTAATCCAGAACCATTTAAAGTGTGGACAAATTCAGGCTTGCCTTTTTCTTCTCTTCTAAAACGGATACCAGCTCGGCGTGCTTGGAAAGATTCAAAGTTTGAACAAGAAGAAATTTCTCGGTAGGTATCATTACTTGGAATCCATACTTCTATATCATATTTCTTTGCAGCTGTAAAACCTAAATCTCCTGTACACATGCTCATAACTCGATAAGGTAATTTTAATAATTGTAAAACTTTTTCAGCATTAGCTGTTAATTCTTCTAGAGCTTGATATGAGTCTTCAGGTTTAACAAATTGCACTAATTCAACTTTGTTAAATTGATGTTGTCGTATTAATCCACGTGTATCTCTTCCTGCGGATCCCGCCTCTGAGCGGAAAGAAGCGCTAAATGCAACATATTTCTTAGGTAAGTCACCGAGACTTAGTATATCATCACGATGGTAATTAGTAACAGGTACTTCAGCTGTTGGAACTAAGAAATAATCCCAGTCTTGTATTTTAAATGCATCCTCTTCAAATTTAGGTAGTTGACCTGTGCCCGTCATACTTTTACGATTAACCATATAAGGAGGAAGCATTTCTTGATAGCCATGATGATCGGAGTGAAGATCCATCATGAAATTCATTAATGCTCTTTCAAGTCTAGCTCCAAGCCCTTTATAAAATACAAAACGACTTCCTGTTACTTTCGCAGCACGCTCAAAATCTAATATATCTAAATCAGTTGCTATATCCCAATGTGGTTTTGTATCGAATATAAAGGCTGGAACATCACCCCATTGTCTAACCTCAATGTTGTCGTCTTCACTTTCTCCAATTGGAGAGCTCTCGTGTGGGATATTAGGAATAGACAAAAGTAAAGTTTCTAATTGTTCCTCTACCTGTCTTAACTCGGTATCAATCGTCTTTATTTTTTCACCAACTTGACGCATTTCTAAAATCATTGTCTCAGCATCTTTTTTCTCTTTTTTAAGTACAGATATTTGTTTAGATACTTCATTTCTATTTGCCTTTAACACTTCGGTTTCTGCTATTAATTCACGACGTTTATTATCTAAATCACCAAACTTATCTAAATCTGATAAGTCCTCACCTCGGTACTGCAATTTTTCTTTTACTTCATCAAAATTCGTACGTAAATATTTCATGTCTAGCATAGTAGTTTCCTCCCTTTCAACTCATTTTAAAATTAGAACAAAAATGCAGGTGCATTCGAAATAAGCAAACCGCTTATTTCCGGATAGGTGCAGGAGCCAGACGTGGCTAACTTATAAACTAATTATTCACAGCAGTCCATTCTATAATTTCCAAAACATCAAAAAACTCCCATCCCTAATATTAGTAGGGACGAGAGTTTAATTTTCCCGCGATACCACCCTTATTGAAGATATCAATCTTCCGGCTCACATTGATAACGGTTTTAACCGGGTATGCTATTTAAATCAGCATACCAGCTCCAGGGTGGATTCACAGAATTCTTACACCGATTCTCACCAACCACCGGTTCTCTTAAGAAAGAAATGCTGTTACTATTTCCTATCAACACTTTGTATATTTAAATATAGAATAGCTAAAAAAGAGTTACGATGCAAGTTTAGCAGTCTCCACCATTTTAACAAAATATGCAGTCAAACGATGATCATCAGTTAATTCAGGGTGGAATGCACTACATAGAAAATGACCTTGTTTTGCAGCAACAATAGTGTCTTTAAAAGTAGCTAACACTTCTACATTTTCTCCTACTTCTACAACATATGGTGCACGAATAAAAACAGCCTCAAATCCATCCGCAATACCTTTAATATCTAGGTCAACTTCAAAGCTTTCTTTTTGCCTTCCAAAAGCATTACGTTCTACCTTAATATCCATTAGTTGTAAATGTGCATTATCTTGCCCAACCACATCTTTTGCTAGTAAAATCAAGCCCGCACACGTTCCAAAAATAGGTTTATGTTTACCAAAGTTGACTAAAGCATCAAAGAAGTCATATTTATCGATAAGGCGGCGCATTGTTGTACTTTCACCACCTGGTAAGATTAAACCATCTACTTCATCTAACTGCTCTTTTCTCTTCACTATTAGTCCCTCAGCTCCTGATGCTTCCACAGATTTAATGTGTTCACGAACAGCACCTTGAAGTCCTAATACTCCAATTTTAATCATAAAATCTATCTCCTTTTGTCTATTACCAACCACGATCTTGCATGCGTTGTTCAGGAGCTATTGTACCTATTTCAATACCTTTCATAGCCGTACCAAGACCTTTGGAAATTCTTCCAATTAATTCATAGTCTTGATAATGAGTTGTAGCTTCTACAACTGCTCTTGCAAATTTCTCTGGGTTATCTGATTTAAAAATACCAGAACCTACAAATACACCATCTGCTCCGAGTTGCATCATTAATGCAGCATCGGACGGAGTTGCAATTCCACCTGCTGCAAAGTTAACAACTGGTAAACGTCCTTGATTTTTGATATCAAGAAGAACTTCATACGGTGCACCAAGATTTTTAGCGAATGTCATAATTTCATCTTCTGACATTCCAATTAACTTGCGAACCTGAGCTTGTACTTCGCGCATATGACGAACTGCTTCAACAATATTACCAGTACCTGGCTCGCCTTTAGTACGTAACATAGACGCACCTTCACCAATACGGCGAGCTGCTTCTCCAAGGTCACGACATCCACAAACAAAAGGTACTGTATAGTCACGCTTATTTAGGTGATAGACCTCATCAGCTGGAGTAAGAACTTCACTCTCATCAAGGTAATCAACACCCATTGCTTCTAATACTCGAGCTTCTACAATGTGACCAATACGAGCTTTAGCCATTACCGGAATAGAAACAGCATTCATAACTTCTTCTATAATTGTTGGGTCTGCCATTCTAGCAACGCCACCAGCTGCACGAATATCTGATGGCACTCTTTCTAGTGCCATAACAGCAACAGCACCAGCTTCCTCAGCAATCTTAGCTTGTTCAGCATTAACAACGTCCATAATAACGCCGCCCTTTTGCATTTCAGCCATTCCCCGTTTTACTCGATCAGTACCTGAATTAGACATATTGTATCCTCCTATATTTGCATTCATAAAATTCAACACTAGCTCATCGTCTAACTATTGTTGAAATTACTCATACCAATTCATTTTTAAAAGTTATCTCTATCTATAACTTTCATCATACAGTATTATTCAATATTGTATCGCAATTTTCAAAGAAATCCCAACTATTTAAAATATTATTAAAACCAACCTGTCACAGTGTCAGTTATACTTGTGAAAATATTACTAAAAAAGTTACCGATTGAACCAATTATTAACATAAACCAGTTTGCCTTCTCAACTTTACTAGTGGTTACTATATCAGCAGTTTGAACGGTTCCGACTCCATTAATATATTCATAATTACCCTCACCATTATAAACAACTTCCATCGTTCCAATTTTAGTTCCTTTTTCTATTGGTGCTGTTAGTTCTCCATCTTCATTTAGAAGTTCAGCGTCAAAATTATATGACACGCTGTAGTTTTCTTCATCGCCATTTTTAACTGTGTCAACTATTGCTTGGTTTGAAGAAATTTCTACCTGATCTTCTTTTCCCTTTGCAACTGGTATGATAGATTCTCCTTCTATTTGATAACCTTCTGGATATATCTCATTATTAGAGAACTGTGAAAACCCATGATTTAATAATTTTTTTGTTTGTTGAAATCTTTCTGCTCTACTTTCGGTATTCATAACAACACTAATAAGTCGCCTTCCATCACGTTCAGCAGTTCCAGTAAAACTATTTCCGGCATTTTGTGTATATCCAGTTTTTAAACCATCTACACCCTCAGCATAAAATTGCGTATAGTTATTGTTTTCCCATGGTAACATCCAATTCCAATTTTCATATTCTATGCCATTAAGTTCAGACGTTAGCTTACTCGAGTACTCAAGTACTTCTGGATAATCGTTTATAAGATGATAAGCTAACAATGCTGTTGATTTAGCTGACATTACCGTATCCGCATCAGCGTCTGTACCTTCAGGATAATTGTTTCCTAAATCAGCGTTATTCAGTCCAGTTGAATTAACAAACTCATAACCAGGTAACCCTAATTCATCAGCTTTTTGATTCATCAATTTTACAAATTCACTTTCTGAACCAGCTATTAACTCAGTTAGAGCAATTGTGGTAGCATTATCAGAATTGATAGCCATTGCTTCATATAACTGTTTAACTGAATAATCTATATCTTGAATTAAACCAATTCCTGAAGAACTTGAATTTCCAGAAACCTGAAAGGCATAATCACTGATTTGTGTTGTTGTATCCCAGCTGATTTCACCTTTATTAATTGCTTCCATCACAAGATATTCTGTCATCATTTTAGTCATACTTGCTATTGGTAATATTTCTTCAACATTTTTTGCATACAGTACTTTTCCTGTTTCTTCGTCCACTAAAATAGCAGCTTTTGCCTCTACATCAAAAGTTTCTGCACTTTTTTTATCTGGATTCACCATTAATACCGAAATTGCGATGATTAATGCTGTTATTATTAAAAAAGATGTCTTTAATTTATGTCTCAACTTTCTCTACCCCCACCAATATTAGTATGCACCTCAACTATTTTATCATATTAGTTTGAAAAGGGGAATGTCCTTTTAGTAGGTCCATTTGGAATTATTTAGTAGATAATTCTAGTCATTTTGTATCCTAATAGATTAAAAACAATTAACCTTCTGTTACTGTTTCACATGCTTTTTTTCTTATAGTGAATTAATTTTATTTATAAAAAGAGCTTTACCTTCACTTGATTAGTTAGGTAAAGCTCTTTTTTTATTATAATTCTTCTGCATTTGTTTTAATAACTTGTTTAAACCAATCAAAGCTTTTTTTCTTGTACCTGTTAAGATCACGTAAATCTGTTTCATCACGATTTACAAATATAAATCCATATCGCTTTGTCATTTGGCCGCTTGAACTTAAAATATCCGTTGCACCCCATGTAAGATAGCCAAATATATCAACGCCTTCTTCCATTGCAATTTTCATTTGTTCAATATGGTCTCTTAAATAATCAATTCGATAGTCATCTTCTACAGTGTTATTGTTGTCCAACTCTTCTTTGACGCCAATTCCATTTTCAGTAATAAATATTGGTAACTTATAACGCGAATACATATCCTTTAGCGCAATTCTAAATCCAATTGGATCAATTGTCCAACCCCATTCACTTGCCTCTAAATATGGATTTTTGGTGACACCAGCTGTGATTCCTTTTTCAGCTGTAGCTTGCACTGTATGACTTTGATAATAGCTAATTGATAAGTAATCTACTGTATTTTCTTTTAGTAGTTGTTCATCGCCATCTTCAAAAGTGGGCATAATACCTTTTGATTTTAGATCACTAGAAACATACGTAGGATATTCACCATTAGCAAAAACATCAAAGTAAAAGTCATTGAGAAGTTCTTTTGCCTTATAGTTAGCAATTGCATCCTCTGGTTTTGGTGTTAGTGGATAAGTTGTAAAGTATGTAATCATACCTGCCATTTGCCCACCTGGGATAATTTCGTGCAATGCTTTAGTTGCCTTTGCATGAGCAACAAAGGCATTATGAGCAACCTGATATCTTAATGCTTCAGAATCTTCATCTCTTGTAACACCCCAATACTCTGGGTTTAATAAAACTAAATTCTGCTCATTAAACGTTAGCCAATATTTTACTTTATCTTTGTAACGTTCAAATACCACTCTGGCATATTTCTCGAATAAATCAACTACTTTTCTTGATGCAAATCCATTATATTTTTCAGCTAACTGTAATGGTAAATCAAAATGACAAAGAGTGATAACAGGCCTGATTCCACAAGCTATCATGTAATCAAATACTTTATCATAAAATGCTAATCCTTCTTCATTTACTTCTCCTTCTCCGTCTGGAAAAATCCTTGACCAAGAAATACTAGTCCGGTAAGCATTGAAACCCATCTCTTTGAATAAATCAATATCTTCTATATAACGGTTATAAAAATCCACAGCAACTTTCCAATCAGAGTGTCCCTCAGGAATGGGTCTAGCATCTACAGTAGAAGGACCTTTTCCACCCTTATTCCAAGCACCTTCCGTTTGAAACGAGGTTACCGCTCCACCCCATAGAAAATCATCTGGAATTATATTAGTTTGTTTGCTCATTTTAAATCCCCCTTTAAATCTTATTATCTTGATAAATTTGGCTATAGTATGCAATCGTGAAATCAAATAAGTACATTAACGAAAATCGTTCAGATGACAAGCCTATCTCATCATAAGTTGTCCCATTTAAATGAATAACAATGTCCGCTTTATTTAGATACGGGCTATCCTGGTTATGAGTGATAATAATTAATTTACTCTTACTATCAACAATTGATTGGATCAGGTCTTTATTCGCTTGAATAAATCTTCCTGAAGGACTGACAACGACACTTAAAGAACTAGCGTCAAGCTCATCTATATCGTTTTGCTGTTCTAGAATATCCGAGAATGCACTAACAAATTTATTAAATTGAATTAATCGAACTTGAAAATCCTGCGCCATAGCTTGGGAAAGTTGTTTTCCGAAAAAAGATACTTTACTAGAGTCATGAATTAAATCAATCATTTTTAAAACATTATCTATATCTATCATATCTTTAGAAGAATTTAACCAACTTACAATTTTATTGTAAAAAGAAGTTTGCAATTCTTTGCCAACGCTTTCTAAATCAGAGTCTTGAATACTTTTTGTCTCCATGTTATGTTGCTCGACTGATAATCTCGCATATTCCTTAAACTCTTGAAAGCTATTGTAACCAATTCTACGACAAAACCTAGTAATGGCTGCTGGGGATGTAAAGCATTTGTTTGCTAGTAAACTTATGTTCATATTTGGAATGCTTTTCACATCATGTAACAATGTTAATGCAATCAGATAATTAATATCCTTATCTTTATGATTATTAATATAGTCAAATAATCGGTAAATTATATCGTTCATATCATCACCACTATTCTAAGTATATCGTTTTATATTTCTGATTACACTAGCTAGTTACCCATTTTCACTTTTTGAAAATGAGCTAGCCTAACCAATTGATATCTTCCCAAGTAGAGAGAAAACAGTTAGATTTTAAGAAGTCATCCGTGTACTTATTGCTACACATCATCGGGTGCCTACTTTCCAAATGCACTCCATTTTTTATTTGTTTTTTATTCGATTTTGCTTCATTTCCCCATAAAAACCATTTAGCCTTTGGGTTTTGCTCGGAAATATAAGCCATTACCTTGTTAGAAAATGAACTCCAAATCTTTTTATGACTATTAGCCTTTCCAACCTGACAAGTAAAAGAGGTATTAAGAAACAATACTCCTTGATTTTCAAGTGAATCAAACCACTTTTTCGGTGATTTAATCGGAAACTTTTCATTTTTTATATCAGTTTTAATCGTATTGAACGTCTTTATATTCTGATAGTCAGTTATTCCAAAATAATTTTTATGTAAGAGACGAATTATATTTTTGATTGATACCTGTCGAAATGACTGATCCCAGTCATATAAGTCACCAACCTCAAATGCCCTTCCAGTGGCCACACCAATAGCTGGATATACATCCTGTCCAAGCCAAATAACTTTAACCTGGTCAAGGTCTATCGTTAGAAAACGCAATATGTTTTTGGGGTCAGTTGGATTGTATTCTTCTCCAATTTGTTGCTCAATTCTTAACAGCTCATTTAAAATATCCGTAGTTAAAAATTTGTTCCATGAACGGTGTGTGTTATCAGGTATTAACATCCTTATTTCTCCTCCTATAAGAAAAGCGCAAGGCTCCTTGTTAGCCTAGGTCCCTGAGGCGGGGTGTGCATTCGAAATAAGCAAACCGCTTATTTCCGGCTAGGCGCTGGAGCTAGACATCGAATCGCAAAATTTTATATTTCCTTAACTTTTAAGAAGGGCTGAATCCTAGTAGTAGGATTCAGCCCTTTTAAAACTTTCTTCTAAATTGAATAGTTAGGTGACTCTTTAGTAATTTGAACATCATGCGGATGGCTTTCTCTTAAACCAGCGCCTGTCATTCGGATGAATTGTGCCTCATTACGAAGAAGTTCTAGGTTTTTCGAACCACAGTAACCCATACCAGACCTTAATCCACCGAGTAATTGATGAACAGTATCCGCAAGAGGACCTTTATATGCTACTCTTCCTTCAATTCCTTCTGGGACTAGTTTTTTTGTTTCTTCTGTTTCCTGGAAATAACGGTCCTTAGATCCAGATTTCATTGCAGTAACGGAGCCCATACCACGATAAACCTTATATCGTCTGCCTTGGAAAATTTCTGTTTCTCCAGGACTTTCTGTGACACCTGCAAATAGACTACCAAGCATCACCGCATGTGCACCTGCAGCTAAAGCTTTAGCTATGTCTCCTGAGTACTTAATTCCTCCATCTGCAATTATTGGAATTCCATGTTTTTCTGCTTCAGTCGCACAATCATTGATAGCTGTGATTTGTGGGACACCAACACCAGCAACAACGCGTGTTGTACAAATAGATCCAGGACCTATTCCTACCTTTACAATATTGGCTCCTGCCTCGATTAACTCACGTGTTGCGTCAGCTGTCGCAACGTTACCAGCAATAATATCAATTTCTGGGTATTTTGCTCTTACTCTCTTAACTTGATCAAGGACACCTTGGGAATGACCATGTGCTGTGTCTAAAACTAGTATATCAACTCCAGCTTCAACAAGTTTGTCGATTCTAGTCATTGCATCTGCAGTTACTCCAACAGCTGCTCCAGCTAATAAACGACCTTGGGAGTCTTTTGCAGAATTTGGAAATTCAATCAATTTTTCAATATCTTTAATCGTTATTAATCCTTTTAATATACCATCTTCGTCTACAAGTGGAAGCTTTTCAATTCTATGTTGTTGCAGTATTTTTCCGGCTTCTTCTAAAGTTGTACCAACTGGTGCGGTAATTAAATTATTGCTTGTCATAACTTCAGAAATACGTATTGAATAATCTTCAATAAACCTTAAATCACGGTTTGTCAGTATTCCGACTAGTACTTGATCTTCATTATTATTTACAATAGGTACCCCTGAAATTCGAAATTTACCCATTAAATGCTCAGCGTCAAACACTTGGTTATCTGGTAAGAGGAAGAATGGGTTGGTTATAACACCGCTCTCTGAACGCTTTACACGATCAACTTTTTCCGCTTGTTCTTCGATAGACATATTCTTATGGATAATTCCCACACCGCCTTGACGCGCCATAGCAATTGCCATTGCTGCCTCTGTTACTGTATCCATTCCTGCACTAATGAAAGGAATATTTAAATTAATTTTAGATGAAAGTTTAGTTTTTACCGATACGTCTCTAGGTAACACATCTGATTTTGCTGGTAAAAGTAAAACGTCATCAAACGTGAGTCCTTCTTTCACAAATTTGTCGTCTCTCATGAATATCCTCCTTGAAATGAAATGGATTATATAAAGTTGGTTACAATAAGAAATACAGCATAATTAAATTAACTTTTTCCCATTTAAAAGGGAAAAACAGCTGATTTCTTAGTAGTTTTAATCCTTTTAATAAATTCTATTGTTATTTACAATACGACATCGTACTAGCTTTTTCAACCTTTTTTCACCTTTTTCAAGAGTTAATTAAGTTTAATTTTTACTTGACATTACTAAAGCATTTTTAGAAAGGAATTGTTCTATGTTTCAACAGGACATTTCAAATTTTCTTGTTTATCTAAAATCTGCCCACACTTCACAAAAATATTTAAAAAACTGTTATATTCAAAATCAAATTCAAGATCCAGAAAAAAGAAGTTATCAAAATTGTTATCGATTCTTATATTATCTGGAGCACGGCCAGGCATTTTATCAATCAGGAATTAAATCAGATATCGTAATTAAACCTATTTTATTTTTCTACGGAATGGTTCATTTGTTAAAGGCTTGCCTTTTAACAAAACGTCCTGACTATCCTGAAAATACTGCTATGCTTTCACACGGGGTATCGACCAGAAAACTTAAAAAGCAACAATATGCTTTTTTAAATGATGAAATAAAAATTCAACACAAAGGTTTGTTTCCATATTTTTCTAAGTATTTATTTGAAGTAAATCAACTTCCCTTTCAAAAAATTAATATGAATCAATTACTGGCTGCCATACCAGAATTAAATGATCTTTTCATGCACCATAGAGGAAGTGGTAAACTAACCAAGATTGGATATTTGAAAGAATCGATACTTACTTTTGATTCATCCCTATTAGATAGTTATCATATAACGGAAACCAACTTTATTAATAAACTAACTAATTATCTTGTAGGCATTGAAAGTAACTTAAACGATAAAGACAAAATTATGATTACATTATCAAAGCCTTTATCCCCATCATCGAAAGGACCGTTTTTTTTCCACGCTAGTGAAGAGGCATTCTATTTTCCTAAAAGTAGACACTACTTTTCAACTAGTCATGAAGTTATGAACCATTACTTATTACTTTATAATCTTAGTATGATTAGTCGTTATGAAACAGAATGGTGGGGTGACCTGCTACACACACTTCCAACCGAAGACTACCCCTTTATACAGCAGTTTTTGACAGTAACATCAACGAAGGTACCTACATTATTAGGCTACTTTCTACTAAAACAACACAAGGATTAGCAATTATCAGCTAATCCTTGTGTTTTAAGTTAGTATTTCTTCAATATAAATATTGCGGTTCTCTGTTAATGGGACAATTTGATGATCATCTTCAAATCTAATCATCGGTCTTGTAGGATGATTTGTTTCAATAAAAACTATTTCACCTTTTTTATTGTTAGATAATCGAACTTTTGTTCCAATTGAAAAACTCGATAAGCTTTCAACAAATGTTTGTAATATTTGATGATCAAACTTATTAAACTTGTCTTGCATCATTTCTTCGATTACTTTAAAAGGTGACTGTTTTCCTTGATAGATACGTTCTGAAGTCATCGCATGATATGTATCGCTAATAGCGAGAATACTTGCATAAGGATGTATTTTACTTTTTTCGACTCCTAAAGGATAGCCAGCACCATCAAAACGCTCATGGTGTTGCAAGACAGCTAATTTCACCCCCATTGACAAAGATGGAACCTTTTCTACTAAACGATATGAATATGTCGGATGCTTTTTTATTTCTTCATATTCAGGTAAAGTTAACGTGCTTTCTTTATTAAATAGGTTTCGATTAATTTTAGACATACCGCTATCTGCCAATAAACCAGCTAGACCAACCTGTACCCATTCTTTTTGGTAGTTTCTTTTTTTCGCTAGAAAAGCAGAAATAAGGGAAATAGATATACAATGGTGAAAAAAATAGTCCTTTTTAGAGGAATACTGGTGTAATAGATATAGGTCAAAACCCGCTTGATCAATTTGTTCAAACAAAGGAAATATTAATTTTCTTACTCTGTTTATGTCTAAAGAAGCACCACTTTGCCAATGAACAAATAGTTTTTTGTAGCCTTCTACAGCCTCAATATAGTGTTGATAGAATGTTTTAGTACTGACTTCATTTTCTGTTTGACTCGTTTTTCCCTCGTTACTTTCTTCTTCTAAATCTTTAGGATTAAATTTCACACCAAAATTCAAGCGATCAGCTACTTCTACTTTTTTAACCAAAAATTTAGTTAGTATTGTTATATGTCGATCCGTAACAACGGTATTTTTAAGGACAATTGGGTGATTCGTTTTTCCCATCACATCCTTCATAATTAGACAACCAGGAACTAATTGTTTAGGATGTACCCACATCCAGTCCACTCCTCATTTCTAACTACATTTTTAAAAAATCCCCTACCTTTTAACAGTAGGGGATTTTCCATACTATTAGAGTGTTCCGCTAGTATATGAAGTCAGTTATTTAGCAAAAGTAAAACTAATTATTCTTCTTTATCTAATCTTTCCTCGGCATCTTTCTCTTTTGATGATGAAGTTTCAATATCATCAATCACTTCTTCGCCTTCAGGTAATGATGGCTCAATTTCTTCCTCTTCTTCTGTTTCAATTCTTGCAACTGTTGCGACTTTTTCATCTTCTTGTAAACGAATAAGTCTAACACCTTGGGTGTTTCTTCCAGTTACAGAAATTCCTTTAACAGGCATCCGGATTAAAACGCCAAGTGCAGTAATAATCATAATATCTTCTTCACCTGTTACTGCTTTCACTGTTACAATTCTACCTGTTTTTTCAGTTATGTTACTAGTAAATACTCCCTTACCACCGCGGTTTGTAATTCGGTATTCGCTAGCAGGAGTTTGCTTGCCATAACCATTCTCTGTAACATTTAAAACGTTAAGTCCATCCTCGATAATTTCCATAGAAACGACGATATCATCGCCTCTCAGTGAGATGCCTTTAACACCAGCAGCTGTACGGCCCATTGAACGTATTTGTTCTTCAGGGAATCGAATTAAGTAACCATTCTTTGTACCAATCATAATATGCTTGTTACCATCAGTTAAACGAACTGCAATTAACTCATCTTCTTCACGGAGATTTAATGCTATCAGCCCGCCCTTTCTAATATTAGCAAATTGCGATAGGGTTGTTCGTTTAGATATTCCTTGTCTGGTCGTAAAGAAGAGATACCAGTCTTCTGCAAACTCACTCACAGTAATAACTGCATTTATCCATTCACCTTTTTCTATTCCTAGAAGGTTGATAATTGGAATACCTTTCGCCGTTCGACTAAATTCAGGAACTTCATAGCCTTTTGCTTTATAAACCTTACCTTTATTTGAGAAAAATAAGACTGTATCATGTGTCGATGTTGAAACAAGGTGTTCAACAAAATCATCCTCATTTGTTCCCATACCTTGAACACCACGTCCACCTCTTCTTTGCGTACGGTAAGTAGAAGAAGGTAGTCGTTTTACATATCCTTGGTGCGTTAACGTGATAACAATATTCTCTACCGGAATCAAATCTTCATCTTCAATAAAGTCTGCGCCACCAACGATAATTTCAGTACGCCTTTTATCATTAAAACGTTCTTTTATCTCTGTCAATTCCTCACGAATAATTTCTAATACTTTTTCTTCATTAGCCAAAATTGCTTTTAACTCCGATATTAATTCCATTAAGTCCTTATATTCTTGTTCGATTTTTTCACGTTCTAACCCAGTTAAACGCTGTAATCGCATATCAAGAATTGCTTGTGCTTGCTTATCTGATAACTCAAAACGATTTATTAGACCTTCTCTTGCAATATCTGCTGTTTTAGATTGTCTAATTAGGGTAATTACTTCATCTAGGTGGTCTAAAGCTATTCGTAAGCCTTCTAATATATGTGCCCTAGCTTCAGCTTTTCTTAATTCGAAAGCTGTACGTCTTTTTATAACTACTACTTGGTGATCTAAATAATGTTTTAGACACTCTTTTAAATTTAAAACTTTTGGATGCCCATTTACTAGCGCAAGCATGTTAATACCAAAAGTAGTTTGAAGAGATGTTTGTTTATATAGATTATTTAAGACGACATTCGGGTTAACATCCCTGCGTAACTCAACAACAACACGCATACCTGTCCGGTCTGACTCATCTCTTAAATCTGTTATGCCTTCGATTCGTTTATCTCGGACTAAATCAGCAATTTTTTCAACTAATCTAGCTTTGTTTACTTGATAAGGAAGCTCAGTAATAATGATTGTAGATTTACCATTGGCGTGTTCTTCAATACGTACTTTCGCTCGGACTGTTACCGAACCTTTTCCTGTTTCAAACGCTTTTCTTATCCCACTTCGGCCTAAGATTTGTCCTGCTGTAGGAAAATCCGGTCCAAAGATATGGTTTTCCATCAATTCTTCAATAGTAATGTCTGGATTTTCGCTTACCGCTAACACAGCATCAATTGTTTCGCCTAACTGATGTGGCGGGATATTGGTAGCCATCCCAACAGCTATTCCTGAAGCTCCGTTAACAAGCAAATTTGGAAAACGTGAAGGAAGAACGATTGGTTCTCTTTCCGATCCATCATAGTTGTCCTGGTAGTCAATGGTATCTTTGTTAATATCTCGTAACAATTCCATCGATATTTTTGACATACGTGCTTCCGTATAACGCATCGCTGCAGCAGAATCTCCGTCAACAGATCCAAAGTTACCATGTCCATCTACTAGCATATATCGATAACTGAAATCTTGAGCCATTCGAACCATTGCCTCATATACTGAGGAATCACCGTGTGGGTGATATTTACCTAGTACATCCCCTACAATACGAGCAGATTTTTTGTATGCCTTATCTGCTTGTATTCCTAAATCATTCATTGCATATAGTATTCTACGATGCACTGGCTTTAACCCATCTCTAACATCTGGTAAAGCGCGGGCTACAATAACACTCATTGCGTAATCCAAAAAAGATGTACGCATTTCATTGCTAATATTTATTTCTTGCACGTGTGGCCGTTGTTGATCCACCATGAGATTACCTCCCTATCAAAATGAGGAAAAGAGACTTGCCTATTTTTCAGGCCACAGTCTCTACACTTATTTAATCGTTATCTATTACGAGTCAATTTCAAAATTACAATCTCAAACCATATCCTGACAACATCATAGTTGGAAAAGGTTCTGGTTCAACATACCCTGTTGACGGTAAATAGGTAGTATGAAATTGATTAACTACTTTTCACGAAATGAATTTTCCTTTAACTATTAAACATCAAGATTTTTAACATATTGGGCATTGTCTTGAATAAAGTTTCTTCTTGGTTCAACTTTATCACCCATTAACATATCAAAAACCTGGTCAGATTCCATTGCATCTTCTAAGTTTACTTGTAGCAATGTTCTAGTTTCAGGATCCATGGTTGTTTCCCATAACTGTGTAGCATTCATCTCACCAAGACCCTTGTAACGCTGTAAACCTGGCTTTGGTACCTTCGAAAGTTCGCTTAAAATTCTTTCCATTTCTTTATCATTATACGCATAATGCGCTGCTTTCCCCTGTTGTATTTTGTAAAGTGGGGGTTGGGCAATATAAATGTATCCATAATCTATCAATGGTCGCATAAACCGGTAGAAAAAGGTTAATAATAATGTTCTGATATGGGCACCATCTACATCCGCATCAGTCATAATGACAACTTTATGATACCTTGCTTTACTTATATCGAAATCTTCACCAATACCCGTACCAAGTGCTGTTATCATCATTCTAATCTCATTATTAGACAATATTTTATCTAATCGTGCTTTTTCAACATTAAGAATTTTTCCACGTAGAGGTAATATTGCTTGGAAATGGCGATCACGACCTTGCTTTGCTGACCCACCTGCAGAGTCACCCTCTACAATATATAATTCACTAATACTAGAATCTCTTGATGAACAATCTGCAAGCTTACCAGGAAGATTGGAAATTTCTAAAGCACCCTTACGTCTAGTTAATTCCCGTGCCTTTTTGGCAGCTATTCTAGCTCTTGAGGCCATTAAGCCTTTTTCAACAATTACTTTAGCTGTATCAGGGTTCTCAAATAAAAACTTAGAAAACATATCACTAAATGCCGAATCAGTGATTGCACGTGTTTCACTGTTTCCAAGTTTTGTCTTTGTTTGTCCCTCGAATTGTGGATCAGGGTGTTTAACTGAAATTATGGCAGTTAATCCCTCGCGTACATCATCACCTGTTAAGTTCGGATCGTTTTCTTTGAATAGATTTTTCTTTCTGGCATAGTCATTAATTACACGTGTTAAACCAGTTTTAAAACCTGATTCATGTGTACCACCTTCATAGGTGTGAATATTATTAGCAAACGAGTAAATATTACTAGCAAATCCATCATTATATTGAATAGCTACTTCTACCGTGATTTTATTTTCTTCTTTTTCTGCAAAGAAAGGTTCATGTAGCACTTCTCTCGTTCTATTTAAGTGTTCTACATAAGAACCAATACCACCTTCATAATAAAAGTTTATTGGTTCAGAATCATTGCGCTTATCTTCAACAGAAATAGTTAATTTTCTATTTAAAAAGGCTAGCTCACGTAATCGATTAGACAATGTTTCAAAATTATATTCTATTGTTTCCACGTCAAATATTTCAGTATCCGGTTTGAAATGGGTACGGGTTCCAGTTATTTCTGTTTCCCCTATTATTTCTAACTCTCCTTGTGGGATACCACGCTCAAATCGTTGATAGTGTATCTTTCCATCACGATGTATATAAACATTTAATTCACTTGATAAAGCATTTACAACCGAAGCACCTACACCATGAAGGCCACCTGAAACTTTATATCCGCCTCCGCCAAATTTACCGCCAGCGTGAAGTACTGTCATAATAACTTCAACAACAGGTCTTCCTGTTTTTTCATGCGTACCAACAGGAATACCTCGTCCATTGTCTATTACAGTAATACTATTGTCTTTTTCAATAGTTACTTTTATATGATCACAATAACCTGCCAATGCTTCATCAATACTGTTATCTACAATTTCCCATACAAGGTGGTGTAATCCCTTTTCATTTGTAGAACCAATATACATTCCAGGTCTTTTCCGAACTGCTTCTAAACCTTCTAATACCTGTATTTGACTTTCATCATATACTTGTTCGTTTGTACCATTTTCTTCCGTTGCCAATTGATTCACCTACACTTCTTTAAGAGGATTCTATTTAAATTTGTTGATATCCAACAAATAGTTTCTAATCATTAGTGCATGACATTAAACACAATAAATAATTCCATACTTATAACTGATAAATTATAACGCATCTGAGTAATTTTCTAGCTTACTTATCGAAGTAATCATACTCGCGCGTTTTTTTAATGTTAAAACAGAAAGAGGACTATAATAGATGAAATCCTTTGTTATAACAATAGATTTCACCCCTTCTTCTTGAGGGTCTAGCACCTTTTTATTTTTACTTTGATTAAACATCATTTGTTCATTTATCGTTGAAGAACTAATTAAATGATGATCGATAATAGCAATAACTTCTTCTGATCGGATAACATTATCGTCTCCAATGTGGATAAACATTGTTTTCCTCCATTTCTAACTTTCTATTATACCATTCTTCACTCGAAATATTTCGGCTTTATTTAAAGTATCGTGTTTAATACCATCAACACTTGTAGTGGAGACAAACGTTTGTACTTTTCCCTGGATGGTATCTAATAAATGAGATTGTCTAAAATCATCAAGCTCACTTAGTACATCATCCAATAATAGAATCGGGTATTCTCCTACTTCATTATTGATTAACTCTATTTCTGCTAATTTTAAAGATAATGCAGTAGTCCTTTGCTGACCCTGGGAACCATAAGTTTGTACATCTTTATCATTCACGTAAAATAAGAGATCATCTCGATGTGGACCAATTAAGGTACTTCCACGTTCAACCTCCCTATCTTCTATCTCAGAAAATTTTTGGTAATATATGTTTACTATTTTCTCCCTATTATCCTGTTCTGATACATCAATGGAGGCATTATACCTAATTTCTAACTGTTCAATTCCTCTAGTGATTCCTTGATGAATTGGGCCTGCCCATTTTCTTAGCATATCTAGAAACTTGAACCGTTTCTCTATTATTACAGCTGCATGTTCTATTAATTGCTCGGTTAAAACATGCAGCATTGTTCGATCTGTTTGTCTATTTCTTTGAAGGTTTTTAAGTAGGTGATTACGCTGTTTTAGAACTTTTAAGTATTGACCTAAATGATATATGTACATAGGTTGTATTTGTCCTATCTCCATATCAATAAAACGCCTTCTAATTTGAGGGCTTCCTTTTACAAGGTTTAAATCTTCTGGTGCAAACATAACCACGTTTAAAGCCCCAATATAATCACTAAGACGTCTTTGCTCAATATGATTCAGTTTTGCTTTTTTACCTTTTTGTGAGATTACAATTTCTAAAGGAAAAGTTCGCTTTCTTTTAAATACACTACCTTCTATTTTAGCATATTCTTGCTCCCATTGGATAAGTTCTTTATCTTTAGGGGTTCGGTAAGACTTTGAAAATGCTAATACATAAATAGATTCCATCAAGTTTGTTTTTCCTTGAGCATTCTCACCGATAATTACATTAATTCTATCATCGAACTTTAATTGTAACTGATCGTAATTACGGTAGTTTCTAAGGGTTAAGTGGTGAATGTGCATTGTATTTCCCTTTCTCCATACGGAACAAAAGCTCAAGTGGCGCCTTCGAAATAAGCAAACCACTTATTCTCGGGTGGGCGCCGAAGCTGAACGTGGCTACCTTAGGAATGAATTGTCCACAGTGTCCATTTTGTAATTTTCTAGACCGTAAGAAAAACTGATAATTGCCAAGTTCTATCTAAGCTTGGTTCTAGAAGGGCTTCCAAGAGTAAATTCCGGTCTATTACGAATGCTCACTTTTAGAGTGCAGCATCATATCTTTGTCTTTTAAAACATAATTAATAGCATGCTTTAATTAGCACGGACTATAAAAGATCCAACGTCTTCTATATCGATTTTATCTCCTGAATATAATTTTTTGCCTCTACGATTTTCTAATTCTCCATTTACCAAAACTTCATATTCAGATAAAAAGACTTTTACCATACCACCAGTCTCTAATACATTTGCAAGCTTAAGGAATTGTCCCAATTGAATATATTCAGTTTCAATAATTATATCTTCGCTCATTTTATCACCTTTTTTCTTTATCCTTCTATCTATTTTACTAAATATTAGTCAATAAGAAAAGGAAACGTAATTAACATTCTTATTACATCTCAAGTTTAATTTATCAACGGTATCAATTTCATGATTACCTTATGTAACAATTATCATCAGCATATAGTTTGTAAATGGTCTATCCCAACTTTATACCGATGACAACTAACAAAAAATCATTATTTTGAAATTGGCTAAACTATACAAAATAACCCTTAATGAATATATTTTAATTCAAAAAGGGTTATTTATAACAAGATAATTACTAGTAAGTTCTTACAGGTAGAATTAATTGAAGCACCTGGTCATTATCAATAGGTCTAATAATGAAAGGCCTCATTGCACCCGTGAACTCTATTCTTACTTGGTCATTGTCGATTGCTTTTAGTGCATCCATCATATATTTTGCACTAAACGATATTTTTAAATCCTCACCATCAATTGATTTTGCAGTTATTTCCTCTACTACTTGTCCTACTTCAGGAGAATTACTACTAATCTCTATTTGTTCATTTTGTTTCGTTTGTAATCGTACTACGTTGTTTCTACTTTCTTTTGCAAGTAAAGAAGCACGATCAATAGATTGTAAAAGTTCTTTTGTTGTACCATGAACAATTGTTTTGCTTTGTTCAGGAATTAACCGTGATGTTTCAGGGTAATTTCCGTCTAATAATCTTGATAAGAAATGAAGGTGTTTTGTTCTGAATAAAATTTGGTTTTCAGTAACACTGATTTCAATACTATCTTGTTTATCTTCTAATATTTTATTTAATTCAATTAAGCTCTTACCAGGAATAACTACACTAGTGAATTTTAAGTCTTGCGTTTCTTTTTCTAGTGGAATCTTTCGAGAAGCAAGGCGATGACTGTCTGTAGCAATAAAATTCAGTTGACCTTCTTCTAATTTCATATTCACACCGGTCAAGATTGGTCGGGTTTCAACAGTTGATACAGCAAAAACTGTTTGTTTTATTAAATTCTTTAACAAATCTGTTGGTAATTCAAAGCTATCCTCTGTATTAAGTTTAGGTAATTGTGGATACTCTTCAGAATCTTGTCCATTAAGATGGAATTCAGATCCTCCAGATCTAATAGTGACTTTTAACTGCTCATCCGATTCAATTTCTACGGTTTTTTGAGGTAATTTTCTTACGATATCAGGGAAATATTTAGCTTGTAAGACAATACTACCTGGTTCGATTTGTTCTACATAAACAATTCCATCTTCTTCGCTTGGAATAAATGATTCAATGGATATATCAGAATCACTACCTGTTAATTTAATTCCATCTTCTTTTGCCTCAATTTTTAAACCAGTTAAAATTGGAATAGTTGTTCGTGAAGAAATAGCCTTCATTACATTTTGAACGCTATCCATTAACTGATCTCTTTGTATAATAAATTTCATGAAATAAAATCCTCCTAGTGGAAGTTATATTATATATCTTTTATTAATAAATATAGTAGTAATAGTAGTAGGGACTGTGAATATGTGGATAACTAAAATTCACCTATTTGACCGTAGTGATATCCACTGTGGATAAGATGTTGGTAAAATGTATTAGTTATTCACGTTATACACATGTGGAAAACTCTTTTTCTTTATATGCGATTCAATTATTAAAATAAAATCGATAATTAAAGACTGGGATCCTCCAATATTATTAAGATAGGAGAGGTTTAAAAAGTAGTCCAAAATATTTTTTTGCCATGCTAATTTTTATATAGATTTTAATTGTTCTTTTACTTCTTCTATATCTCTTTGAAGTAATTGATCATGACTGATCAGTTTAGATATTTTTTCATGTGCATGGATTACAGTAGTATGATCTCTTCCACCAAATTCTTCACCTATTTTAGGTAATGAAAAATCAGTTAACTCTCTAGATAAATACATAGCAATTTGTCTAGGAAAAGCAATTGATTTTGTTCTTTTTTTAGCAACAAATTCCTCTTGTTTGATATTATATTTTTCCCCGATCACTTGTTGAATAGCGCTAATTGTAATGACCTTAGGTCTAGAGCTTGGAATGATGTCTTTTAAAGCTTCGGCAGCAAGGGATGCATCTACATCTTTATTAATAAGTGAAGAATAAGCAACAACTCGTATTAATGCCCCTTCTAATTCACGAATGTTTGTATCTATTTGATTTGCAATGTATAACATTACTTCATTGGGAATATCTAAACCTTCTGCTTTTGCCTTTTTTCTTAGTATTGCAATTCTAGTTTCTAAATCTGGAGGTGTAATATCTGTGATTAATCCCCATTCAAATCGAGAACGCAGACGATCCTCTAATGTAGGAATCTCTTTTGGTGGACGGTCACTGGAAATAACAATTTGCTTATTTTCTTCGTGTAAAGTATTAAAAGTATGAAAAAATTCCTCTTGCGTTTGTTCTTTACCAGCTAAAAATTGGATATCATCAATTAATAGTACGTCTACGCTACGATATTTATTTCTGAAGTTGACAGCTTTATTATCACGAATTGAATTAATAAATTCATTAGTAAACTTTTCTGATGATAGATAAACTACTTTTGCTGATGGATTATGATCTGTTACATAGTGACCAATCGCATGCATTAAGTGTGTTTTTCCAAGGCCAACACCACCATAAATAAATAAAGGATTATATGCTTTTGCGGGTGCTTCTGCAACAGCAAGTGAAGCAGCGTGAGCAAAGCGATTTCCTGAACCAATAACAAAAGTATCAAAAGTGTATTTATCATTTAGCATTGATTTTGGTGATTCACCATTTCGATTATCTCTTACATTGGTTACCTTCTTAACAATAGGTTTCGTTTCATTTATTTCACTCTCTGTTTCTGGGATAACGAATTTAATTTTTAATTTGGCACCCGTTACTTCAAATAAAGCATCAGAGATTAGATTAGTATATCTACTTTCTAGCCAGTCTCTAGCAAATTCATTTGGTGCTGAAATAACTAAAGTATCGTCCTCAAGACTATCGGCAGTAGTATTTTTCAACCATGTGTCGTAGCTTGGTTTACTTATTTTCTCTTTAATAGAATCTAGCGTACTTGTCCATAATTCTTGAATATTTTCCAAACAGTTGTCACCCCTTTCACTAATTGAACGTTTGAAATAAAAAACCTCTCGCAATCTTTTCACTAGCCGTTTGCCACTAGTTAGTGAAATATCGAAAGGTGTTATTTTTTATTCTATGGTCTGTGGATAGTAAAACCGGATATAATCAGGAATCAAATGAGTTATTACGTTATCCACAAAGGTGTTGATAACATTACAAACAAGAGTGTGTGTAAATGTCCACACGATATCCACAACCTGTGCATAACTAATAAATGCGATTTACTTTTAGTTATGTTAAAACACAAATATAGTATCAAAAAAACACAGTAAAAGCAATGGTTTTACGACGGTTATCCACAAAATCTACAGGTTGTAGACAAAAACTATCCACAACACTATATTTTGTGATTAATTTGTCGATAACTGTTGTGGAAAGTCGACTGTGGATAATTTTAAGTTAACAGGAGTTGTGGATAAGTTGTGATGTGAGGAAAAATGGTAATATTTTTATTTGAAAAAGAATTTATATCTGTTCAAAAAAATGTTATAAATGAAAATAGAGTTTTTGAATAGCTTGAGAAAAGTAGGAACTGTTTGTTATAATACGTAAGTTGCTTATTTATGTGTCTTTCTTTTTAGTGAAGTCTATTTTTAACTTTAGTTGACAGGAGAAGTATGTATTACGTATAATGTATTGGACTGTCTTTTAACATTTAATTTCTAAATTCCTCAGGGAGGTGTATTATAGATGAAACGTACATTTCAACCAAATAATCGTAAACGTAAAAAAGTTCACGGCTTCCGTTCGCGTATGAGTACGAAAAACGGACGTAATGTTTTAGCACGTCGCCGTAAAAAGGGAAGAAAGGTATTATCTGCATAGGCCACTGAAAATTTGTCAGTGGTCTTTTTTCTAGTAATTTAGTGAAGATTCCAAGGTTTAAAATAAGAGTTTGAAAATAATAATAAATTTAGATAGAATCTTTCTATATTACTTCTATAGTTATAATTCCTTTTACTTCTGGAAACATTAAATCGGGTGATCTTAGAAAAAAATCACCCGATTATTAAAAATGAGAATAAAATGTCAATTTCTGTTTATATCCTCTAGACTATGGGGATTGTTTTCTTTAGGATGGAGGGTATCATCCCATGAAAAAGGCTTATCGTTTAAAGAAAAATGAAGAGTTCCAGCTGGTATTTAATAAGGGACAATCTTTTGCTAATCGTCAATTGGTGCTCTATTATATAAGAAAAAGAGAACAACAACACTTTCGTTTTGGCCTTTCTGTTAGTAAGAAGGTAGGTAATGCTGTAGTTCGCAATCAAATTAAAAGATATATTAGACAAGCTTTTACAGAATTAGATGGCAAGCTAGCTAATGACTTTGACTTGATAGTAATAGCAAGAAATCCAACGAAAGATATGAATTTTCATCAAATTAAAAAAAGTCTTATCCATGTTTTATCAAAATCAAAATTGTTCACAAAAAATTGATAGTTTTTCTTGATTATTGTTTGGATTGTTTCTAAACATCATTTTTAATGTTAAGCTATTTATATAATTTCTACATATCGGCATTTTTAGTAAGGAGGAAGAAGAATTGCGTAAAAAGATCTTGCTATTAGTGATCTTGACTGGGATGCTGGCGGTTCTATCTGGTTGTATGGAAGTGGACCAAGATATAACTAATGAAAGTACAGGAATTTGGAATGTATATTTCGTCTATCCTTTGTCATGGCTAATAACATTTGCTGCAGAATCAATGAGTGAAAACTATGGTTTATCAATTGTGATTGTAACCATTTTAATTCGTTTAGTGTTATTACCATTAAATATTAAACAATTGAAGAGTTCAAAAGCGATGCAGGAAGTTCAACCTGAATTAAAAAAAGTAAGAGAGAAATACAGTTCTAAAGATGCTAAATCACAACAAGCACTACAGAAAGAAACAATGGAGTTATTTCAGAAAAATGGAGTTAATCCTCTTGCTGGTTGTTTGCCGTTAGTTGTGCAGATGCCTATTTTAATTGCATTCTATCATGCAATAATGAGAACAGCAGAAATAAAGGAACATAGTTTCTTATGGTTCCAGTTAGGACAACCTGATCCATTTTATATTCTTCCGATAGTTGCTGCTGGTGCAACATTCCTTCAACAAAAGCTAATGATGGCTGGAAATGCGGGTATGCAACAAGGTGGCCAAATGGCTGCTCAAATGACGATGATGCTTTACATGATGCCTATCATGATTGGTGTTGTAGCAATATTTTTCCCATCTGCACTAGCATTATATTGGGTAGTAGGTAACATTTTTATGGTAGGTCAAACGTTATTGATCAACAATCCATTTAAAAAGAAAATGGAAGCTGAAATGGGAGGAAACAAAAAGTGAGACAAATAACTGCTTCTGGACAAACAGTCGAAGATGCGGTCCAATCAGCATTAAAGCAGTTAAACACCTCAGAGGACCAAGTAACCGTAAAAATCATAGATGAGGGCAAAAAAGGTTTTTTAGGACTTTTTGGTTCTCAGCCAGCGATTGTAAAGGTTTCCTTATCAGATAATCAATTACAAATTGCAGAAAAATACTTAGCAAATGTAACAAGTCAACTTGGTGTGGATGTGGAAATTAAAACGACAACTAAGCAAAATGAAGTTACATTTGAGTTAACAGGTGAAAAAATAGCAATTTTAATTGGAAAACGTGGACAAACATTAAATGCGCTACAATATTTATTGCACTTAGTAATAAATAGAAAGTCGAATCAGTATTATACTGTTGTTGTTGACGCAGAAGGTTATCGGGCACGTCGAAAAGAAACGTTAGAAAACTTAGCAAATCGTTTAGCTGGTAAAGCGGTTAGTACTAAACGCGAGGTTTCACTAGAGCCGATGCCGTCATTTGAAAGAAAAATTATTCATTCAGTATTGCAAAACCATCGAGAAATATCGACTTATTCTCATGGTGTTGAGCCGAATCGACGTGTTGTAATTAAACCATAATAATAATAAGTTTCTTAGTTACTAAGGGACTTATTTTTTTTGTCTTTTTTTAAAGCTAATGTGGATAACTAAATAAAGAAAACATTATGTTTTATGCACATGTGGATAAGATAATAAGGTAGAATAAAATGTAGTTGTGGATATTCCAAATTAGAAATTTTTATGGTATTCTAATTAGTTAGTGACTAAATAAACTTTATACACATGTGGATAGATAATATAATCAACTAGGAATGTACTTTGGGGGTGGAAAAATGGATACAGATACAATAACTGCAATATCGACACCAATTGGAGAAGGAGCAATTGCAATTGTAAGATTGAGTGGTCCAGAGGCAGTTAAGATTTCAAATAAATTGTTTCAAGGAAATGATTTAACAAGTGTGAATTCACACACGATTCATTATGGGAAAATAATTGATCCGAGTACCAGCGAAGTAGCTGAAGAAGTAATGGTTACAATAATGAGAGGACCACGAACATTCACACGTGAAGACGTGGTTGAGATAAACTGTCATGGGGGACTTGCTTCTGTAAATCGACTTTTAGAACTGGTTTTGGCAGAAGGTGCGAGATTAGCTGAACCAGGAGAATTCACAAAAAGAGCTTTTTTAAATGGAAGAATTGATTTATCGCAGGCTGAAGCGGTAATGGATTTAATCCGTGCTAAAACTGATAAAGCAATGAATGTTGCTCTAAAACAAATGGATGGTCGATTATCAAAATTAATCCAAAGTTTAAGACAAGAACTACTAGAAACGGTTGCACATGTTGAGGTTAATATTGATTATCCTGAATATGATGATGTTGAAGAAATGACACTTGAAATGATGGTTAAAAAGACCAATCAGGTCTATGTCGAAATAGAACGTTTATTACAGATGGCTAAGCAAGGTAAAATACTTAGAGAAGGTATTTCAACAGCAATTATAGGTAGACCTAATGTTGGTAAGTCATCATTGATGAATGCTTTAGTGCATGAAAACAAGGCAATTGTTACTGATATTCCTGGTACTACTCGTGACGCCATCGAAGAATATGTTAACATTCGTGGTGTACCTTTACGTTTGGTTGATACTGCTGGTATTCGTGAAACAGAAGATATCGTTGAACGAATCGGTGTAGAGAAATCGAGACAAGTTTTAAAAGAATCTGATTTAATTTTACTGGTATTAAATTATGGAGAAGAATTAACTAAGGAAGATCTCAATTTATTTAAAGTTGTCGAAGATTTAGATATTATTGTCATTGTAAATAAAACAGATTTAGATCAGAAAATTGATATAGATAAAATAAAACACTATGCAAATGGTCGTCCTGTTATTACTACTGCACTGATCGAAGAAGTGGGGATTGATGCACTTGAAACAGCAATTGCAGATACCTTTTTTGCAGGAGAGTTAGATGTAGGAGATCTTACTTATGTTTC
Organism: Aquibacillus saliphilus; assembly: GCF_020404745.1. Taxonomy (GTDB): domain Bacteria; phylum Bacillota; class Bacilli; order Bacillales; family Amphibacillaceae; genus Aquibacillus; species Aquibacillus saliphilus. The sequence goes on along the minus strand of NZ_JAIZAP010000025.1, from coordinate 25,143 downwards.
AAACGTTCGACATATTCAACTGTTAAAACAGGCTTTGCAATCTTTAACAGATGCAATTAATGGAATTGAGGACAAAATGCCAATTGACCTAGTTCAAATTGATGTTACTAGGACATGGGAGCTTTTAGGTGAAATTGTTGGAGATACTGTACAGGAAAGTTTAATTGATCAATTATTTTCACAGTTTTGCTTAGGTAAGTAATACTTATTATTGAAGAGGTTATAAAGCCTCTAAAAAGGAGAGTCAACAATATGACTTATGATGCTGGACATTACGATGTAATTGTCATTGGTGGCGGTCACGCAGGGTGTGAGGCTGCTTTTGCTGCTGCTCGTCGCGGAGCTAAAACATTAATGCTTACGTTGAATTTAGATATGCTTGCCTTTATGCCGTGTAATCCATCGATTGGTGGACCTGCTAAAGGTGTTGTAGTAAGAGAAATCGATGCTCTTGGTGGTCTGATGGGTAAAGTGATTGATAAAACGTATATTCAAATGCGGATGTTGAATACAGGAAAAGGACCAGCTGTCCGCGCTTTACGTGCCCAAGCTGATAAACCATTATATATACAAGAAATGAAAAGTATCTTGGAAAATGAGAAAAAACTTACGTTGAGACAGGCAATGGTAGAAAAATTAATTGTTGAAAACGGCGAATGCAAGGGTGTTATTACGGAAACCAAAGCAGCCTACTATGCAGAATCTGTCATAATTACAACAGGAACCTTTATGCGTGGTCGAGTTATCATTGGAGATTTATCGTATGAAAGTGGACCAAACAACCAACGTGCTTCTGTAAAGTTATCTGAGCATTTGGAAGAACTAGGTTTTGATCTAGTACGATTTAAAACTGGTACACCTCCAAGAGTGAATAGTCACACCGTTGATTACTCCAAGACTGAAATTCAACCTGGAGATGATGATCCAAAACACTTTTCATATGAAACAAAAGACGCGATACTTGATCAAATTCCTTGCTGGTTAACTTATACAAATGAGTTTACCCATAAAGTAATTGATGAGAACTTAGCATTATCTGCTATGTATTCAGGAATGATCAAGGGAACAGGACCTCGCTATTGTCCTTCGATTGAAGATAAGGTGGTTAGGTTTAATGATAAACCACGACACCAAATTTTCTTGGAACCTGAAGGTAGAAATACGGAAGAAATATATGTTCAAGGCCTGTCAACTTCAATGCCAGAGTTTGTGCAAAGAGAGATGCTGCGAACCATTCCAGGCTTAGAGAACTCAGAAATTATGAGAGCGGGCTATGCAATTGAATACGATTCTGTTGTTCCGACACAATTATGGCCAACATTAGAAGTGAAGAATATCCCAGGATTATTTACTGCTGGTCAAATTAATGGAACATCTGGTTACGAAGAAGCGGCTGGACAAGGTCTAATGGCAGGTATTAATGCTGCTTCAAAAGCACTTAATAAAGAATCCTTCATTCTTAATCGTTCTCAGGCTTATATAGGCGTGTTAATTGACGATTTAGTTACGAAAGGCACAAATGAACCTTATCGTTTGCTTACCTCAAGAGCAGAGTACAGGTTACTTCTCAGGCACGATAACGCAGATATCAGATTAACTGAAATTGGATATAATTTAGGAATGATTGGTGAAGAACGATATCGGTCATTCTTAGAAAAAAATCGATTAGTTGGGGAAGAAAAGCTAAGGTTAACAGATGTGATGCTAAAACCAACTGATGAAGTCCAAAAAATAATTGAGGAAGCGGGTGGCACAGCACTTAAGGAGGCTGTCAGAGCAGTTGACTTATTAAAAAGACCTGAAATGAAATATGAAATGATTGAGAAGTTAACTCCAGCAACTCTCGATTTGACTTGGGATGTAAAAGAACAAGTGGAAATTCAAATCAAATATCAAGGGTATATCGACAAGTCTAATCAACAAGTAGAACGCATGCAAAAGATGGAAAACAAGGTAATCCCTGATAATATAGATTATGATGACATTGGTGGAATAGCAACAGAAGCCAAACAAAAGCTGAAAAAAGTACGTCCTTTGTCAGTCGGTCAAGCATCTAGAATCTCAGGAGTCAATCCATCAGATGTTTCTATTTTACTGGTATATATAGAACAAGGAAAAATTGCTCGAGTTTCCAACGAATACTAAAGAAGGAATTGATTATCTGTATGGAAGTAAATACATTTTGTGCTTTATTAAAAGAAAAAGGGATAGAGTTGTCCGATAAACAAATATCACAATTCGACATGTATTTTCAAACACTTGTCGAATGGAATGAAAAAATGAATTTAACTGCAATAACTGAAAAAAAAGAAGTGTATGTAAAGCACTTTTATGATTCCATTACGGCTGCTTTTTATTTCGATTTTTCACAGGAAATACATGTATGCGATGTGGGAGCCGGTGCTGGTTTCCCGAGTATCCCACTAAAAATATGCTTTCCTAATATAAAAGTAACAATTGTAGATTCTTTGCAAAAAAGAATTACGTTTCTAAACCATCTTGCTAATCAATTAGAGCTATCAGGAGTGTCTTTCTACCATGATAGAGCAGAGTCTTTTGGTAAAAATAGTAAATTTAGAGAAACTTTTGACCTAGTAATGGCGAGGGCTGTGGCAAGAATGTCCGTACTCAGTGAATTATGTTTACCTTTATGCAAGCAAAATGGCACCTTTATTGCCATGAAGGGCCCGAACCTAGAAGAAGAGTTGCAAGATTCTAAATCAGCTTTAGATCTATTAGGTGGAGAAAGTAAACAAGTGCATAAGTTCGATTTACCCGATAATAACGGGGAGCGAAATATAGCGATAATAAACAAGAAAAGAAAAACACCAAATAAATATCCGAGAAAACCAGGCGTACCCAATAAAATTCCGTTATAGTTTTTAAGACTTTCCGATACAGGAAAGTCTTAAAATTTTCTTTTGCTAACAAAGTATATAAAACATAATATATGTACTTGATGCTATTAAAAGCAGTAGCATAATTAAAGTACTTATTTTGTTGACGGAATATTTTTTAATAGATGTTGTTTTTATCAAAATAAACTAAGTTCAATCATACTCATATTTTAAGAAATATGATAGAATAATAGAAGGAATACATTTCGTTTAATATATTTAATAGGGTAAGTTGATTAAAACTCCTATGTTTCACGTGAAACATTTATGCTGGGGGTAGAAACATAGATAACCTAGGAATGCATAAAAAGGTGGTGTCTGAACATGTTACACCCTTTCAGCCGAATATTTGGCGTAGGTGATAAGTCAGAAGAAAAAATAGATCCCGAATATCCTCCAGATGAAGTTATTCAAATACCTGTCAATCAGATTGAAGCAAACCGTTATCAACCTCGTGCTGTCTTTAACAAAGAAAAGATAGAGGAACTTGCTCAAACAATACATACACACGGTATGATTCAACCTATAGTTGTCAGAAAGATTGATGAAGGGCAAAGTGGTTATGAATTAATTGCTGGGGAACGTAGGTGGAGAGCTGTCCAATTTCTTGGATGGGAAAATGTTCCCTCAATTTTGCGAGATATGTCCGATGCAGAAACCGCTTCTGTTGCTCTAATTGAAAACTTACAGCGTGAAGAGTTAACAGTTATTGAAGAGGCAATGGCCTATGGTCGTTTACTAGAAATTCACGGTTTGACACAAGAAGCATTAGCACAAAGACTGGGAAAAAGTCAGTCCACTATTGCCAATAAACTGCGACTATTAAAGCTACCTGAACAAGTACAACAAGCAGTTTTAGAGAAGAAAATAACTGAACGACACGCTAGAGCTTTAATAGGATTAAAAGAACCTGATATTCAAATTAAAATCTTAGAGGAAATAATAGAGAAGGATTTAAATGTTAAACAAACGGAAGAGAAAATAGCAAAACTTTTTGAAGACAAACCGAAAAAGAAAAGACCTAAATTAAAGGGAATTAATAAAGATATGAGAATCGCTATGAACACGATTAGACAATCGTTAAGTATGGTGACTGATACAGGAATAGATTTGGAAACAGATGAACAAGATCATGAAGACTATTATCAAATAACAATAAAAATTCCAAAAAAGAAAAATTAAAAACAAATCTCCCATCTTTACTTTATAAGATGGGTGTTTTTCATTGTTTTATAACTATTTTAGTTAGACAAATGAACAATAATAACAAAATACGACGATATTTTTAGTTTTTTTATTACAAATCTATTAAAAGTAGTCCAATCTATATAAAAAATGATAGAATGGATAATAAAGAGTTAAAAGTAGGTAGGTGACAGCATGGGAAAAGTAATCGCCGTTGCGAATCAAAAGGGTGGCGTAGGAAAAACCACATCCGCAGTAAACTTAAGTGCGTGTATAGCATATCAAAATCACAAAGTATTATTAGTTGATATTGATCCTCAAGGTAATGCTACTAGTGGAGTAGGAATAAATAAAGCTGACATGGATCAGTGTATCTATAATGTTTTAGTAGAAGACTTAGAAGCTGAGAAAGTCTGTGTTCCAACATGTGTAGAAAATTTAGATATTATTCCAGCTACTATTCAGCTAGCAGGTGCGGAAATTGAACTAGTACCAACAATCTCGAGAGAAGTGCGACTTAAGAAGGCCATCGATGATGTAAAAGATGACTATGATTTTGTAATTATAGACTGTCCACCATCACTAGGCTTATTAACAATTAACTCATTAACAGCGGCTGATAGTGTGTTAATTCCTGTGCAATGTGAATATTATGCATTAGAAGGTTTGAGCCAACTTTTAAATACAATACGTCTAGTTCAAAAACATTTGAATAAACAATTAGCGATTGAAGGCGTTTTACTTACGATGTTTGATGCAAGAACAAACCTTGGTATTCAAGTAATCGATGAAGTGAAGAAGTATTTTAGAGATAAAGTTTATCAATCAATTATACCTAGAAATATAAGACTTGGAGAAGCACCAAGTCATGGACAACCTATTATTCTTTATGATCCGAAATCTAGAGGCGCGCAGGTTTATCTAGAATTAGCAAAGGAAGTGATCGCGAATGGCGAAAGGGTTGGGGAAAGGAATTAATGCTTTTTTTCCTGAGTTAGATACAATTGAAGATGAGTCTGTTCAAGACATTTCAGTTAAAGAATGTAGACCAAATCCATACCAACCTAGAAAAACATTTCGTGCAGATGCAATAGATGAATTAAAAGAATCTATTATTCAACACGGCATATTACAACCTTTAATTGTAAGACAAAGTATAAAGGGCTATGAAATTGTAGTGGGAGAAAGAAGGTTTCGTGCTGCAAAAGAAGCAGGGTTGGACACAGTTCCTGTAATTATTAAAGAATTAACAGATGAAAACATGATGGAACTGGCATTACTTGAGAATTTACAAAGAGAAGATTTGACCGCGATTGAAGAAGCTTATGCATATTCTAACTTAATGAGAGAATTAAAGATAACGCAAGAAGATTTGTCTAAAAGACTTGGTAAGAGTAGGTCACACATTGCGAACTTAGTTAGACTGCTATCTTTACCTGAACATGTTAGTGCTTTAATTAACAATGGTGAATTAACAATGGGTCATGGTAGAGCTTTACTAGGGTTAAAGGATAAACAAAAATTAATACCCTTGGTTGATAAGATCAGAAAAGAACAATTAAATGTAAGACAAGTGGAACAACTTATTATAAAAATCAATGAAAATGCACCTCAAACAAAGAGTCAAAAGCCTAAAAAGGATGTTTTTCTTGTTGAAAGAGAAAATATTTTAAGAGATCATTTAGGAACAGGTGTAACCATTCATAAAGGCAAGAAAAAGGGGAAAATAGAAATTGAATTTTTTTCTGAAGAGGATTTAGAAAGAATTCTTGACATGTTCCAATCAAATTAATCATAAAAATATATTGTTGTTTAACTGTCTGACTTTAAGATAATTATCTTAAAGTCAGATCTTTTATATCTCAAAGAGAATTGTTCCACGTGAAACAATTAGTAACTGTTGATTGAAATGCTTATTCTAGTAACAAGTCTATGTTAGAGGAGACGAAGAAGTATTAGAGTTGAATTGCCTGGTTTAGGTTAACTGAACCCAAGAAAAAAGAAAGCAATGAAGTCATCAACTAGTTAGAAATTCTTCTTAAAAAAGAAGTTAAGTTATATTCGTAAATGGAGATGTAGATATGGCTTTATTTGGGACTCTAGTAAATGGGTTGTGTATTATAGTCGGGACAATGTTTGGATTGTTTTTCACTAAAATTCCGGAACGTTACAAACAAACAATTATGAGCGGAATTGGATTGTCGGTTTTATTAATTGGATTTCAAATGGCATTTCAAACTTCCAATATTATAATTGTATTATTAAGTTTACTAACCGGAGCAATACTAGGTGAACTTTTTCATTTAGAAAGAAAATTGAATAACATAGGTAAATGGATAGAAATTAAGACAAAATCGAACGAGGATTCTACATTAGCACAAGGCTTCATTACCGCAACACTAATTTTTGTGATTGGGGCTATGTCTGTCATTGGAGCGCTAGATAGTGGTTTGCGCAACGACCATGAAGTGTTGTTAACAAAATCCATATTAGATGGATTTGTATCATTGGTATTAACAACGACATTAGGAATAGGGGTAGTTTTCTCTGTAATTCCTGTTGTTCTTTACCAGGGAACAATAGCCTTGTTAGCTACTAAAATAGAGAACTGGCTTCCAGAGGTGTTTCTAGATGGTTTCATCACTGAGATGACAGCAACAGGTGGCTTACTAATTGTTGCTATCGGATTAAATCTATTAAAGTTAACAGAGATAAGAGTAGCAAATTTATTGCCAGCATTATTAACGGTGGGGTTAATTTACTATATTTATATGTATATTACATTGTGAGAGAGGTGCTAGTTTATGACTGGCACTTTTTTTGTTAGGCTGTTTCTAAAAGGTTGGTACCAAAGCTACTCGTCTAACAAAAATACTTGTTGTTTTTGACACAAATACTATAGACTCCGACGTAACTTTTCATGAACTTGGACTTGCTATCTTTCACTCTAATTGAATCGAGTGGTCTACGATCGCTTCGTCAGAATACTTCGCTTTCCGTGGGCACGGCCTCAGCCTCCTCAGAATCAAAAAACGATTCTTCCGGGGTCTTCGAACTCCTGCTGTTCCCACAGGAGTCTTCGTATTCTGCCTACGCTGGACATGGGTGTTCTGATTAATGAGTGCCAATACACCGTAAAAAACAACATTTCGTGGGGGTTTTCCCACTTGAACAAAAAGCTATTCTAAGCGGAGGAAATACACGAAGACTCCTTGAAAATTCACAAACCGAATTTTCTGCGTGCGATGAAGATTCAAGGATGTCTATTCAAGTCCTGCGGGAGGAAAGGCATAGATGAGACCCCGCAGTGCGCAAGCACGAGGAGGCTCAGCAGCCACCCGCGGAAAGCGAAGTGTATTTCCGCAGCGCTGAATTTAGCACTCATTTTAGAAAGAGTGGAAAAAGCAAAAGTTACGTCGCATTTTCTATCAACTGCGACGATTTAAAAGCAACAAAACTTATGAAAAAATCCTTTTTATTAATAGGTTGTTATTAATTGAAGGATAGAAGTTAGGAAATAAAAATTCACTGCTAAAGACAGGACGAGAAATTTTCAGAAGTGATTAAAGTTAATTAAATAACTAAAGTTATTTAATATAATTCGTTATCATTTGATTCATCTAAGTTGTAGAAAAATGATTTGCTTTATTCTGAATTATAGTTAGGGAACTATCCAATAAATGAAAGGAGTCTGCTATTTTTTTAGACATTTGCATCACTGTATGAAGTCGTGTGTTTTGTAGAACAAAGTACTCCATATAACCACTAATATTTACAATACCAGTCACGTGCATATCACCAACATCAGGTAATTTCTTCTTAAGTGCAGCTCCAGGCTTTATAGGACCTCTCGCAGTAACAATTGTACCAATCGATTTTGCTTTTCCTAGGCAAGCATCAATGGCGATAATGAAAGGTTTATTATAAATATTATTTATTTCCATTAGTTTTTCATTTAAATTAACAGCGTGTACAGGGTTTTCTAGTGTTCCGAACACAGTAAAGTTATCAATTTTTCTTTCACTTATTAATGTACCAGTTAATGGTCCTAACGCATCTCCAGTAGAACGATCTGTTCCAATGCAGACAACAATAATATCCCTTCGATAGTAGGGAAGTACTTTTAAAATAGAATCCCTAATTTGTAAAGAAACAATAGGGTCAGTATAGTTAAATCTTTCCTCCTCAGAAGAAAATTTATTCATTAGATTCATAGCTTCTCCTCCACAAACATAATGGTATTAGTATACGAATTTTTATTTAAATCTATACGTCATGAAAAAAGAATGTGGAGGAAAGAATATGTGGAGCTCTGGTTTTAAATGGATGTTTTTAATTATTGGTACGACGATTGGAGCGGGCTATGCTTCTGGCAGGGAGCTTTGGCAATTTTTTGGCAATGAAAGTGGACTAGCTATACTATTATTCACCATTTTATTTTCTCTTTGCTGCTTTGTCATCTTAAAAGTAAGTCATGAAAACCAATCAACGCACTACTTACCAGTTTTAAGGATCCTTGTAGGTGATAAGCTAGCTTATTTATATGATGGTATGATTATTATTTATTTATTTACAACAACGGTTATTATGTTAGCAGGGAGTGGTGCAACATTAGAAGCTTTTCACTTCCCGAATTGGTGGGGCGTCCTGTTAATAGTATTTCCATTAATATTAATTTTTGTTTGGGATATCAAGGGGGTTCTTTCACTAAATAGTGTTATCTTACCGTTATTAATAGTTGGATTACTATCAGTGTTAGTGATTTTTTCCATACAACAGCAGTTATCATTTATTCCGGATCTTAATAAGCAACGAAATTGGACAGCTGCTTTTACATTTACTGCTCTAAATATATTGCCGCTTATAGCGGTACTTGGTGCGATAGGTAATCAAACAAAGGGGAAAGGGGAACTATGGATAGCTAGTTTAGGTAGTGGGCTGATATTAGGTACTATTTCATATATTTATAACAATAGTTTAATTCAAATATCTGATCAAGTGTTATTGTATGAGATACCCTTGTTTGCGATATTGAGACACTATCCCTATGGTATGTTTGTGTTTATTACAATTTTATTATGGTTTGCAATTTTCACAACTGCTGTATCTGGAACATTAGGTTTAGTAACAAGAATTAGAAGTATAGTCGACGCTCCTTTGTGGATGCTTGCTGCACTTACATTAATAGCTATGATTCCATTAACTAGAATCGGTTTTTCTACTTTAATAGAATATCTCTATCCGTTATATGGCTTGCTTAATCTATATGTACTTTCATCCATTATTTTATATCCAATTATAAATCGGTACAAAATAGGGCAGAAATGATAGAATATATATATAGATTAAGTGCTGGAGGAAAAGAAGTGGATTTAATAAAACGTCAATGGAACGAATTGTGGGAGAGTATATCCGGTCCTGATTTGTGGATTACTTTTGGTAATGGTTTATTTAGAATCTTACTTATCATAATTCTTGCTGTCTTAGTTGTCCGGATAGGAACTTCTGTAGTAAATCGATTATTTCGGAAAAGGGATCGTGGACCATTCCGAATTACAGAAAGAAGAGAAAATACTCTTAAAAAACTTGTTCAAAATGCATTAAGTTATATTGTTTATTTTACTGCTTTTCTAATGGTATTGGATACTTTGACCATCCCAATTGGTGCTCTTTTAGCTGGTGCTGGAGTTGCTGGATTAGCAATAGGCTTTGGAACTCAAAATCTTGTGCGTGACATTATAACAGGTTTTTTCATTATCTTTGAGGATCAGTTTTCAGTTGGTGACTATGTCAGAACATCTGGTGTAGAGGGGATAGTTGAAGAGATTGGTTTAAGAACAACAAAGATTATGAGTTGGACAGGTGAGCTAAACATTATTCCAAATGGTAATATACAACAGGTAACCAACTATTCGATTCATAATAGTATTGCAGTCGTAGATGTTAATATTCCGTATGAAACTGATATAGCAAAAGCGGAAAAAGTAATTGAAGCATTATTAGCTGAAATGCCAAGTAAATATCCTCAGTTGATAAATGTACCAGAGTCTCTTGGAGTTCAAACACTAGATACCTCTCATCTTGTACTTAGAATTATAGCTGAAGTTAGTCCTATGGAACATTGGGGAATGGCTCGAATTATAAGGAAAGATGTCAAAACAACTTTTGATCAGAATGGAATAGACATTCCATTGCCTAGATTAGTAATGTATTCTAGAGATAACGATAGTATGGACTCAATTAATAGGGGTGAGTAAAGATGTCAGAAAAAGATTATCAAATGAATGACATTGTACAAATGAAAAAACAACATCCTTGTGGAGAAAATCGGTGGAAAATCATTCGAATGGGGATGGATGTTCGAATTAAGTGTGAAGGATGTGGACATAGTGTCCTTATCCCTCGTCGTAAATTCGAAAGTAAATTAAAAAAGGTATTAGAAAGATCAGAATAAAAATTGTTCCACGTGAAACATAAATCTTAAATTAATTTCTAAACTTAAGAAAAACTAGATTTTCAAGCTGAAAAGAAACAGCTTTTCTAAAATAGTTAAGAGGAAATTAAGAAAATGAGGGTAGTTACTATCCGTATTTTCTTATTTAGATTGCTTGTCATTTTGTACAAGTGTATCTATAATTAAGATTGACTGAAACGTTCATATGAGCAGTATCCTTAAGGAGTGGAAGTTTTAATGGCATTAACAGCAGGAATTGTCGGTTTACCTAACGTAGGAAAATCTACGTTATTCAATGCAATAACACAAGCAGGGGCAGAATCGGCAAATTATCCATTTTGTACAATAGATCCTAACGTAGGAATTGTAGATGTTCCTGATTCCCGTTTAGGCAAACTAACTGAATTAGTAAAACCAAAGAAAACAGTACCAACTGCATTTGAATTCACTGATATTGCAGGTATAGTAAAAGGCGCCAGTAAAGGGGAAGGTTTAGGAAACCAATTTCTTTCTCATATTCGACAGGTTGATGCAATATGTCATGTGGTTCGTTGTTTTGAAGATGAAAATATTACACATGTATCTGGAACTGTTGATCCTATTTCGGATATTGAAACGATCAACCTAGAGTTAATATTAGCTGACCTTGAAACAGTGACTAAAAGAATGCAGCGTGTTGAGAAATTGGCAAAACAAAAAAATAAAGAAGCAGCTGCAGAATACGATGTGCTTGTTAAGTTAACAGAAGCATTTGAAGATGAAAAACCGGCACGAGCTGTGGACTTTTCTGAGGATCAAGAAAAGCTAGTAAAAGGTCTTCATTTACTATCAAATAAACCGATACTATATGTAGCTAACGTAGGAGAAGATGAGTTGTTAGAAGCAGATAAAAACCCTCATGTAGGTAAAGTGAGGGAGTTTGCTTCTAGCGAACAAGCAGAAGTAATCGTAATTAGCGCGAAGGTTGAATCAGAAATTGCTGAGCTTGATCGTGAAGAAAAAGAGATGTTCTTAGAAGAACTAGGTATTGCTGAATCTGGTCTTGACCAGTTAATTAAAGCTACTTATCAACTTTTAGGATTGGCTACTTATTTTACAGCTGGTGAACAAGAAGTAAGAGCTTGGACCTTTACAAAAGGGATAAAAGCACCACAGGCGGCTGCAATTATTCATACTGACTTTGAAAGAGGCTTTATAAGAGCTGAAACAGTTTCCTATGACGATCTTGTTGACGGCGGCACGATGGCTGCTGCTAAAGAAAAAGGTAAAGTTAGGCTAGAGGGTAAAGAATATTTGGTGCAAGACGGTGACGTAATCCATTTCCGTTTTAATGTGTAAGTCTAAGATCGCTTATATTAAATTTTCATAAAGCATTTTAGCGAACAAACCAGTATATTTTATAAAGGTACTTGCACTTTGCCAGATACTTTGATAAAATTATACATTGTGAGTAATTAACATTATTACTCCTTGCTCTTTTACCAAAAGGGGCCGCTAAGACCAAAAGGAGGTGCAAACGGATGAGAAAATATGAAATCATGTACATCGTCCGCCCAGACATTGAGGAAGAAGCTAAAACTGCTTTAGTAGAGCGTTTTAACAAGATCCTTACTGATAATGGTGCGGAAATTGAAAAGGTTGAAGAAAAAGGCAAGAAGCGTCTTGCTTATGAAATCAACGATTTTCGTGATGGATACTATACTTTAATTAACTTTGAAGGTGATGAAACAGCTATAAACGAATTTGATCGTCAAGCAAAATTCTCTGATGATATTATTCGTCACATGGCTATTCGCACAGATGACCAATAAAAAGGAGTGGTTCTGATGTTGAATCGTGTCGTACTCGTCGGCAGGTTAACGAGGGATCCAGACCTACGCTATACACCAAATGGAGTGGCAGTAGCCAACTTTACCTTAGCTGTAAATAGACCTTTTTCTAATCAACAAGGAGAAAGAGAAGCTGATTTTATTAACTGTGTGGTTTGGAGACGTGCAGCAGAAAACTTAGCAAACTTTATGAATAAAGGTAGCTTAGTTGGAGTAGATGGACGCTTACAATCACGTAGTTTTGAAGGTCAGGATGGAAAAAGAGTATTTGTTACTGAAGTAGTAGCGGATACTGTGCAATTTTTAGAAACAAAGGGTTCTTCTCAAGGTGGAGGACAAGCGTCATCAGGATCCCAACCGAATCAGAACCAAAACAGACCTAACAATAACAACAATGATTATGCAAATCAGAATGAACAGGATCCGTTTAAAGACAACGGAGAACCTATTGATATATCGGATGATGATTTACCATTTTAAATCAAAAAGGAGGTAATTCCTATGGCAGCTCGTCGTGGTCGTGCAAAACGTCGTAAGGTGTGTTATTTCACAGCGAACGGTATTACGCACATCGATTATAAAGACGTTGATTTGCTAAGACGTTTCGTTTCTGAACGCGGAAAGATTCTTCCTCGTCGTGTAACTGGAACTTCTGCAAAATATCAACGTAAATTAACTAGAGCAATCAAGCGTTCTCGTCAAATGGCATTATTGCCGTATGTGAGCGAGTAAAATAAGAAGCCCTTTTAGCAAATGCTAAGGGGGCTTTTTCTTGTTACTTAGGAAATGATGAAATTGGTTTCGTGTGGATAATTTTTTGCAGAGGATTAGGCCGTGTCAACCTCAGGCGGATACCCCGCCTGAGGTCTTAAGACAAGCCTCTCTGTAACAATGCCCAGAGCAATCTAGACACGACTTTTGTTTTTGTTCGGCAACGAAGATATTCGACGCTTTTCATGGTGACTTTTTGACCAATCTCTAAAAGGTTTCCTTGTGTACTTATATTAATCACTTAAATTAAAAACGCTTACAAAATAATTTTTTTGTTAAATATGTTGACAATCTTTTTAATTCTGCTATCATAAATGAAAATTCAAAATTATTAATAAATATGTAGATGAAGATAAATTTATTGAATATGAAACTTCAGAGAACTGATGGGTGGTGAAAATCAGTGTTTCTATCGATAGATGGCACTTCTGAATAGACGGATTGAATAGTAGTAGATCTGTTCGGAGCATGCTCGTTATGCATGGCGCCAATGAAGGCTGTTGTTAATTAGCAGCGAAAAAGGGTGGTACCGCGTGAGTTAAACTTTTCGCCCCTTACTAAGTTAAGGGGTGGGAAGTTTTTTTGTCTTTAATGAAAGATTAGTTATTATTGATCTTGGTTCTAATTGTTAAACAAGAAGTATTCAAAATAGATAACATGCTAGTTATAGTGAAATTCTAAAACAAGAACACATTAAATTAGGAGGTTTAATTATGGTATTGAAAGTTTTAATTAGTGATCCTTTAAGTGAAGATGGTATTAAACCCTTACGAGAAGCTAAGGATATTGAAGTAACAATGGAAACAAATCTCAGTAACGAAGAATTAATAAAGGTAATAGGAAATTATGATGCACTTTTGGTACGTAGTCAAACAAAGGTTACGAGAGAGATAATTAGTAATGCTACTAATTTGAAAATTATCGGTAGAGCTGGAGTTGGTGTCGATAATATAGATTTGGATGCCGCTACCGAGTTTGGAGTTATCGTTGTTAATGCACCTGATGGCAATACAAATTCAGCAGCTGAGCATACAATGGCGATGCTTATGTCATTGGCAAGAAAAATACCTCAAGCTTATTACGCACTAAAGCACCAGAAATGGGATCGTAAATCACATGTTGGAGTAGAACTAAAGAATAAAACTTTAGGCGTAGTAGGACTTGGAAGAATAGGTGCTGAAGTTGCCGCGCGAGCGAAGGGTCAACGAATGAATGTAATAGCTTATGATCCTTTTTTGACAGAAGAAAAGGCAAATAACATGGGTGTCGATTACGGCACGGTTGAGGAAGTAATCCGTAAGGCTGATTTTATTACAGTTCATACGCCGTTACTAAAAGAAACAAAACACATGATAAATGCAGAAGCATTCAAAATGATGAAAGATGGAGTCCAAATTGTCAACTGTGCCCGTGGTGGTATTATTGATGAGGATGCCTTATATGAAGCAATTTTAAATAAAAAAGTAGCAGGAGCAGCACTCGATGTATTTGAGGAGGAGCCTGCCGTTCATCATAAATTATTAGAACTTCCAGAGGTAATTGCTACACCCCACTTAGGAGCAAGTACAGTAGAGGCTCAAGAAAATGTTGCAATTGATGTTAGTGATGATGTTGTTCATTTTCTAACTGGAGGCCTTGCACGAAATCCTGTTAACCTGCCGTCTGTACCTAAAGAAATTATGAAGAAAATCGAACCATACTTTTATTTATCAGAAAAACTAGGAGCGTTCTTAACTCGATTAACGCAAGATGTTATTGAAGAAGTTAATATTTATTATTCAGGAGAATTAGCAGAAGTAGAAGTTGCGCCATTAACACGGAATACATTGAAAGGTTTACTGAAGCGACACCTAGGTGAGCATATAAATGACGTAAATGCATCTTTCATAGCAGATAAGAAAGGCATTACGGTAAACGAGCATAAATCTAGCTCAACAAAAGGATTCACTAACTTGCTAACTGTTGAGGTTAAAACAAAAACAGCAACGAGACTTGTATCAGGAACGTTATTAAATGGGCTTGGTGCCAGAATCGTTAAAGTAGATAATTACAGCGTAGATGTGGTGCCACAAGGTCACCTTGTCTTTATTAGACACAAGGACCAACCTGGTGCAATTGGAAGAGTAGGGAGCTTATTAGCTGAACAGAATATTAACATTGCCACAATGCAGGTAGGAAGATCTGATATCGGCGGAGATGCAATTATGATGTTAACCATTGATAAGGTTCTAGATGAAGTGGATTTAGAGAAAATAAACGAGCTTTCAGATATTTATGCTGTAACTGCAATTGATTTGTAAAGAAAATAGCGGCCGCTATTCCATTTGGAATGGTGGCCGCTATTTGTTACTTTTGATTATTTTTTTGGAGTATAGGGAAAATGTCATTTAAATCGGTTATTTCATAGGTAGGAGTAATTTCACTCCGTGGTTTCTCCTCACGGTTAATCCATATCGTTTTTATTCCGGCGCGGTTTGCCCCGAGAATATCAGTCATTAAATTATCGCCAACCATAACAACTTCCTCTTTAGGTTTAGATATTAAATTAAGGGCATAGTTAAATATTTCTGGATCTGGCTTACCTCGACCAAAATCACCAGAGATGACAATATGATCGAAATATGGCTTTAACTCTGGAGTGATTTTAAGTTTGGTGTGTTGTAAGTCGGGTGATCCATTAGTAAGTAATAATAGTTGGAAATCTTCTTTTAGTTTATCTAAAACACTAAAGGTTTCTTCGTAAACAAATGGATGTTTATGTCGCTCAATAGGAAACTGTTCTGCTAATTCAAGTCCAAGTGCTGGATCATCAATCCCAATAGCTGATAGTCCATTTGTCCAAGACATTTTTCTATAAGTAGGAACTATTTTTTTCATTTCTCGAAAATTATTATTATTTTCATCTAGAAAATTCCCCCAAAGAGCTTCAAAAGGGTTAATGCCAATCATTTGTGTGAATGGATATGTTTGATAAGTTTTATAAAGTTTTGTTGCTTCAGATCGAACTGCTTTTTCTAAGGTTTCTGGTTTCACACCATGCTTTTGTTCTGCTAGACGGCAGGTAACTAAGAAGGCTTGTTTGACGCTTTTTTTATCCCAAAGAAGTGTGTCGTCTAAATCAAAGAAAATAGCATTTATCATATGTAAGCCCCCGTTAAATTAATTATTACAATTTAATCAATTTCCAACTATATGTTGTTGGAATAGTGCTTGATATTGTAATTTTGAAATTGACTGAACTATATCTAGTTTAAATTAAATTAGCTATTAAATCTAGACAACTAATACTACAATTTAGTAACTATATATAAGATGAATACGCAATACAACTTTCGCATATAGTTTTAAATTAATACTAAATAAAAAATAAATTCATCCTAGCTGGAAAAGATTAAGATTTGTAAAAATAGCTATATATCGTTTATAATCTATTAGTGAGATACACTACAGAAAATCGTGGATACTAGTTAACCTTAATTATAAAAGCACAGCGCGAAAGCTGTGCTTTTTCTAACAAGAAAATTAGAATGGTATCATAATAAGTCTTTTGTTTCATAAATAGATGTGTTTGATATCTTATCTTAGATCGGTTAATAAAAAGAGGAGTCATTTTCATGCTTGAAAAGAACTTAGTTAAACAGGGTGCACTATTTGGTGGTATATATCTGTTATTACTTTATTTAACAATACTCGTACCTTTTATAGAGGTTGTCACGATATTTCTATTGCCAATACCCTTTATTATTTTTTCTGCTCGTCATGGGTGGAAGTCATCTAGTATATTACTTCTTATCGTTTTACTATTTGCATCGATCGTTGCAATGAATGTATCTATTCCATTAACAATACTAACAGGCTTTAGTGGCATTCTGATAGGAAGTGCTATTCATCAAAAGGTAACACCGTATGAAGTATGGGCGAAAGGTACCCTGGGGTTTGTTTTAGGATTTGTTTTTATTTATATCTTTGTGCAAGTGATATTTACTATTAATTTATCCAGTGAATTTCAACTAATAATTAATGATTCAATTGCGACTAGTGAAGAAATGATGGAACAGTTTGGGTTAGAGACTTCAACAGAAAATCATGAAATGTTAACACAACAAATGGAACAATTTTTAAATTTATTACCTGTAATACTTGTAATAGTATCAATGATTTTAGGTTTCATTACGCAGTGGCTTGGATTTAAGGTGCTTAATCGTTTAGATGGGCTTGGTTTGCGCTTTCCGCCGTTTAGAGACTTTGTATTACCTAAAGTGATTATTTGGGTTTACTTTATTGCAATTCTCTTTACATGGTTTAACATCGACTCAGGAAGTCCTTTTTACCAAGTAATTATTAATGTAACAAACCTAGTTGGTTTACTAATCACATTACAGGGTTTCTCTTTTATATTGTATTATACTTATACAAAAAAACTTACAAAAGCAATACCAATAATTACTATATTAGTTGCTATTCTTTTACCTTTTATAGGACTTTATATGATGAGAATTTTAGGTATAATTGACTTAGGTTTTTCTTTAAGAGATCGATTGTCGAATGCTAAGAAATAGCTCAGATTATAACGTAGGAGCTGAATGACATGCCAGATTTTTTTAAAAAGCCAACTATGAGTAATCATTTATTAATCATCTACTCTTTATCATTAGTATTATTAATCTTTCTTTGGTATTACCAATGGTTTTTAGGGTTGATTATGACTGTGTTTTTAGTTGCGTCGCTATACAATAGTATTAAATCTGAACAAAATAAAATAACAGAAACAGAAGAATATATTACAACATTATCCTACCGTGTTAAAAAGGTTGGTGAAGAGGCGTTACTTGAGATGCCTATTGGGATTGTTCTTTTTAGTGAAGATTATATGATAGAATGGACAAATCCATATATGAACCAGTTTGCAGAGGAAGATACACTCGTAGGAAAATCATTAAATGGACTTTCGCCAGACGTCATTTCAAAAATTAAAGAGGAAAAAAATGAAGTCTGGTTAAGATTAGATGGATATCAATTTCAAACTTCAATAAAGAGGGATGAACGTTTGCTTTATTTGTTTGATCGAACAAAGCAAACAGAAATTCAAAACCTATATCATAACGAGCAAACAGTTTTAGGTATTATTTTCTTAGATAATTATGAAGAAATAACTCAAGCAATGGATGATACAGCGAAAAGTAACATTAATTCGAGAGTGACTACTATTTTAAATGAGTGGTCATCTGGCAACGGAATATATTTAAAACGGATATCTCAAGAGCGCTTTCTAGCCGTTATGAATCAACAAATTTTAAACAAATTAGAGAAAACTAAATTTGAAATTCTAGATGAAGTAAGGGAGTTAATATCTGATAAAAATGTGCCACTGACACTTAGTATTGGTGTTGGTTTAGAAGGTGATTCAATACCATCTTTAGGCGAATTAGCACAATCTAGTTTAGACCTTGCCTTAGGCCGTGGTGGAGACCAAGTAGTTATTAAAGAGGAATCAGGTAAGGTTCGTTTCTACGGAGGAAAAACAAATCCAATGGAGAAGCGAACAAGAGTAAGAGCAAGGGTTATTTCCCACGCTTTAAAGGAACTAGTTCAAAACAGCGACCAAGTTATAATTATGGGACACAAGTCACCAGATATGGATTCGGTTGGTGCTGCAATTGGAATATTAAAAGTAGCTCAGGCAAATGGAGTTGAAGGTCGAATTGTGCTCGACTCTGATGATATTGACACGGGTGTACAGCGATTAATTGAAGCAATAAGAGACGATGATGTGCTATGGTCTAATTTCATTGAACCAAACCATGCACTTGATATAGTCACTAAAAACACGTTATTAGTTGTTGTTGATACACATAAACCATCAATGGTAGCCGAAGCAAAGCTTTTAAGTAAAACGGAGCATGTAGTTGTTATTGATCACCACAGACGTGGGGAGGAATTTATCGATAGGCCAACACTTGTGTACATGGAACCATATGCGTCTTCAACTGCTGAATTAGTGACAGAATTACTTGAATACCAACCAAAGAACTTAAAAGTGAATATGTTAGAATCGACTGCATTACTTGCAGGAATTATTGTCGATACAAAGAGTTTCACGTTGCGTACTGGATCAAGGACATTTGATGCGGCATCCTATTTAAGATCTAAGGGTGCAGACACTATACTTGTGCAAAAGTTCATGAAGGAAGATCTTGATATTTATGTGAGACGTAGTCATCTAATAGAGAATACAACTATTTATCGTGATGGAATTGCAATAGCGTTAGGGCAAGTAGGAGAGACATTTGGGCCTGTCGTGATTGCCCAAGCAGCTGACACACTTCTTACTATGAGTGGGATTGGTGCTTCGTTTGTAATCTCTGAAAGAAAAGATGGCAGAATAGGAATTAGTGCTAGATCTCTAGGTGATGTAAATGTCCAAATTATTATGGAGAAAATGAACGGTGGAGGTCATCTAACTAACGCAGCAACGCAATTAGAAGGTGCAACAATTGAAGATGCTTGTGAGCAATTAAAAGATATTATTGACGACTATTTTGAAGGAGGCAAATCAGAATGAAAGTAATTTTTATTGAGGACGTAAAGGGTAAAGGCGAAAAAGGCGAAGTGAAGAATGTATCAGTAGGCTACGCTAGAAACTACCTGTTAAAAAACAATTTAGCTGTAGAGGCAACAAGCGGAAATATGAAAGCTCATGAAGCTAAGAAAAATAAAGAAGAGAAATTAGAGCAAGAAGAAGTAGATGAAGCTAATCGTTTAAAAGAAACATTAGCAGGTATTACGGTGGAATTAAAAGCAAAATCCGGTGAAAATGGACGTTTGTTTGGCTCTATTACAAGTAAACAAATTGCAGAGAAATTAAAGAAAGTAAACAATATTAAGATGGATAAACGGAAAATTGAAATGGACAACCCTATTAGAGCTTTAGGTTATACAAATGTTCCAGTTAAAATTCATCCTGAAGTAACGGGTACTATTAAAGTACATGTTATAGAAGAGTAAGGATGTGGGGATAAGCTCCCTTAATTTAGAGGAAAGGAGCAGAGATGCATGAGTGAATTATGGAATGACCGTACACCGCCCCATAATATTGAAGCTGAACAGGCTGTACTTGGTGCTATATTTTTAGAGCCTGAAGCACTTTCAAGTGTTTCAGAGCTATTAATTCCTACTGATTTCTATCGTGCAAGTCACCAACGAATTTTTGGTGCTATGATGAGTCTATCAGACAAAGGTGAGCCGATTGATCTAGTCACTGTGACGACGTTACTTGCAAATGAGAAAGTCTTAGATGAAATAGGCGGTGTTTCCTATCTTAGTGATCTAGCAAACTCTGTTCCTACCGCTGCCAATGTTGTCTATTATAGTAGAATTGTTGAAGAAAAAGGACTATTAAGAAGACTTATCAGAACAGCTACTGACATTGTTACATCAGGATTTTCTAGAGAAGAAGAGGTTGATGAGGTTTTAAACGATGCAGAGAAAACAATCCTTGAAGTTTCTAATCGAAAAAACTCAGGGGCGTTTAAAAATATTAAAGATGTTCTGATTGATGTATATGATAATATAGAGCAATTGCAGCACAACAACTCAGATGTTACTGGTATAGCCACAGGATTTAGAGATTTAGATAAAATAACATCCGGGTTCCAGCGCAATGATTTAATTATCGTTGCAGCTAGACCATCTGTTGGTAAAACAGCGTTTGCATTAAATGTTGCTCAGAATGTTGCAATTAAAACAAATGAGAATGTTGCGATTTTTAGTTTAGAGATGGGCGCTGATCAGTTAGTTTCTCGTATGTTATGTGCTGAGGGTAATATAGACGCTCAACGATTACGTAATGGTACTCTTGAAGCTGAAGACTGGGGCAAGTTAACAATGGCGATGGGAAGCCTTTCTAATGCAGGGATTTTCATTGATGATACCCCAGGAATTAGAGTTAATGAAATACGAACTAAGTGTCGTAGGTTAAAACAAGAACATGGCTTAGGGATGATTTTGATTGATTATATGCAATTAATACAAGGAAGTGCGAATTCAAAAGAGAACCGCCAACAAGAGGTATCTGAGATATCTAGGTCTTTAAAAGGGCTTGCTAAAGAACTGAATGTACCACTTGTTGCTCTTTCTCAGCTTTCTCGTGGAGTAGAATCAAGACAAGATAAACGTCCGATGATGTCCGATTTACGTGAATCAGGAAGTATTGAGCAAGACGCTGATATTGTTGGATTTTTGTATCGTGATGATTATTATGACCAAGAGTCAGAGAAACAGAATATTATTGAAATAATTTTAGCGAAGCAGCGTAATGGTCCAATTGGAACTGTCGAATTAGCATTCGTCAAAGAGTATAATAAATTCGTAGATTTAGACCACCGATATTCAGAAAGTGATGTCCCACCTGTTGGAGCAAGTGTAGCTAGTGGGGCATAGTCCTTACTACCTTCTTAATAGATAGCTAACCATTTTCTTTATGGCTAGCTATCTATTTTTTAAATCTCAAGTCTGTGAGAAGCCAATAACCTTACAATTACGAACGAAAGATTGATAGAATTATAAAACGTTCGTTAATATGATTGACTTTATTCGTTTTGATTGATAAAATTAGTTTGTTGTCTTTAAAATACAAAAAAAGTTGGCGGAGGTGCCTGTATGTCCTCAGTAGTTGTTGTAGGAACCCAATGGGGTGACGAAGGGAAAGGAAAAATAACAGACTTTCTTTCACAGAATGCAGAGGTTGTTGCCAGATATCAAGGTGGTAATAACGCTGGTCATACGATTAAATTTGATGGAATTACATATAAATTACATTTGATTCCCTCAGGGATCTTTTTTAATGATAAGACGTGTGTGCTCGGAAATGGAATGGTAATAGACCCTAAAGCACTTTTAGAAGAATTAAAGTACTTGCATGATAGGGATGTTAGTACAGATAATTTGAGAATTAGCAATCGTGCACATGTTATTTTACCTTATCACTTAAAATTGGATGAACTCCAAGAAGAAGAAAAAGGTATTAATAAAATAGGGACAACCAAAAAGGGAATCGGCCCAGCATATATGGATAAAGCGGCCCGCGTTGGTATTCGTATTGCAGATTTACTTGATAAAGAAACGTTTAAAGAGAAATTGGAACAGAATATTAGAGAAAAAAACCGTTTGTTTGAAAAGGTTTATGAAACACAACCATTTCAGGTAGAAGATATTCTAGATGAATATTATGATTATGGTCAACAAATTGCAAAATATGTTTGTGACACTTCAGTCGTATTAAATGATGCATTAGATGAAGGAAGACGGGTATTATTTGAGGGTGCACAAGGAGTAATGCTTGATATTGACCAAGGGACATATCCATTCGTTACTTCTTCTAACCCAATTGCCGGAGGAGTTACGATTGGTTCTGGCGTGGGCCCATCAAAAATCGACCATGTTGTTGGGGTATCTAAAGCATACACTACGCGAGTTGGTGATGGACCATTTCCAACTGAATTAGATGATGAAGTTGGAAATCAAATTAGAGAAGTAGGACGAGAGTATGGGACTACAACAGGCAGGCCACGTCGTGTCGGCTGGTTTGATAGTGTGGTTGTCCGTCACGCGCGAAGAGTGAGCGGAATAACTGACTTATCGTTAAACTCAATTGATGTTCTAACCGGGATTGAAAAGGTTAAAATCTGCACAGCATATCGTTATAATGGAGAATTGATGGATGAATTTCCGGCAAGTCTAAAAGTTTTGGCCGAGTGTGAGCCGGTTTATGAAGAAATGCCAGGCTGGACTGAAGATATTACCGGAGTGAAAAGCTTAGATCAATTACCTGAGAATGCAAGACACTATTTAGAGAGAATATCTCAATTGACAGGTATTCCACTTTCTGTATTTTCAGTGGGACCAGATCGAACACAGACAAATGTGGTTAGAAGTGTCTATAGTTAATTAAAGAGGCATGGACAGCGGTACTCGCTGTCCATGCCTTTTTAATTATGGGATTTTCTAATTAAAGTTACATTTAACCTAAAAATTACAATCTTTTCTCCGGTTTTTGTATAAAACCACTGTAATATAGTTGAAACATTTCAAGACAATAAACACAAAAATTGGACTTAATAGTACAGATAACAACTAAAAACGCGTATTTAAAATGGTAAATTTTGGAACTTATTATACAATTACATTACATTATTCAAAAACGGTTTAATTATCTATCATTATTATGTTAGATTATAGTAGGTAATAATAGATTAGTGATAAATACCTATTTTTTAACAGAATTATAGATAGGTAATAGGAGGAACATAACAAAACATGGAGAATAATAGAACAAAAGTTCATCCAAGAGTTAAAAATAACTCTAATGGATTTTTTAAAAAAATAGCACTAACAACATGTCTTGGTATTGGACTTACATTTGGAGTTGTTCATGCGGATGATTCTGCTTTGGACACAATCTTTCATGTATATATAGATGGTGAACATGTAGGAATGGTTGATGATAAACAAGTAATTCAATCCTACATAGACGATATGCTCAATGAGCAAAAAGGAAACTATGACGATTATTCTCTAACGGTGGGTGAAGAGATTACCTACGTTGAGGAGAAAGTATTTGACCCAGTTACTTCTACCCAAAAAGTTATTGATGCAGCTGAAGAACAACTTTCTATAAAAGTAAATGCACATGAAGTAAAAATAGGTGATAAGGTCCTAGGTTACTTTAAGAATAAAGAAACTGCCGAAGACACCTTAAGTCAGTATAAAGCAAACTACGTAGATCAAGAAGTCCTTGAAAGCATAGAGGTTGCCAAAGAAAAAGATCAAGAAATAGAATTAACTTTATCTATCGGTGATTCTCAAATAATAGACGTACAATTATCAGAAGAAGTTTCATATTCTACCCAAAAAGTTTCACCCCAAGAGGTACTTAATGAAAAAGAAGGACAAACACTATTGAAAAAAGGAACGTTAGAAGATAAAAAACATGAAGTTGAAAAAGGTGAAGTCCTAGGAAAAATCGCTAGTAAGTATGATTTAAGTGCTGAAAAGCTTTTACAATTAAACCCATCACTTACTGAGGATTCAATCCTACAAATCGGTCAAGAAATTAATGTTACAGAGTATAAGCCATTTTTGGATGTCATCGTTATACAAGAAGAGCTAGTTGAAGAAACAATAGCTTTTGAAAAAGAAGTAGTTGAATCGGATGACCTTTATAAAGGTGACACTAAAATAAAACAAGAGGGTCAAAACGGTAAAAAGAAAGTTCAATATGCTATTGAAAAACGAAATGGACAAGTAGTATCTAGAGAAGTAGTTAATGAAGAGACTACAAAAGAACCTGTTAAAGATATTGTTATTAAAGGAACAAAAGTCGTGCCCTCACGTGGTTCTGGACAATTCGGTTGGCCTGCTGTTGGTGGTAGAGTAACTAGCCATATGGGTCCAAGATGGGGTTCTTATCATAAAGGAATGGATATTGCAGGCGTAAGTAATCGTTCGATTCTAGCAGCGGACAATGGAGTAGTCGAATCTGCTGGTTGGGATAGCGGCGGATATGGAAATAAAGTAGTTATTAATCATAATAATGGTTATAAAACAATATACGCACATCTATCTTCTCTTAGTGTAAGTTCTGGTCAAACAGTTACTAAAGGATCAAAACTTGGAGTAATGGGAAGTACAGGTAATTCTACAGGCGTTCACTTACACATTGAAGTTTATAAAAATGGTAGCCGAGTGAATCCGGCAAATGTATTTTAAAAACGGATAGATTTTTTCATCAGTATAATAATCTATACCCACTCGAAAATAGAGTTAAACCCTTGTTACTTTAAATAAGTTACAAGGGTTTTTCGTTTCATTCAAAACACTAAATTTGGCTCTATACTAAATGTGGTGGTGTCCTCAGTTCTATCAAGGCTTTAAAAGAAGTCAAAA
Source organism: Aquibacillus saliphilus (assembly GCF_020404745.1). Lineage (GTDB taxonomy): Bacteria > Bacillota > Bacilli > Bacillales > Amphibacillaceae > Aquibacillus > Aquibacillus saliphilus. The sequence goes on along the minus strand of NZ_JAIZAP010000025.1, from coordinate 64 downwards.
AAATACACTCATTCCCCTCTCTTTTGTTATCCTAAAGTTGTCGAGACAAAAGGAAAAGGAGAGG
>NZ_JAIZAP010000024.1 GCF_020404745.1 Aquibacillus saliphilus | reverse complement strand
AGTTTCTAGGTTTTTGCATACACTCAACAAAAGCAGGTGTAGGCTTCCGCCCACATTACAAATCTAAGAAGAAATTTAAAAAGAAACTCAGCCAACTAACCAAACGAAACCGTAGTGGAAGTATTCGTCAAATCATTAAAGAAATTAATGAAGTAACCACTGGATGGATTAACTACTATGGTATCAGCTATATGAAAAGCTATATTCATGGCATCAATAAATGGATTAAGCGAAGAATTAGACAAATCATATGGAAGCGATGGAAGAAAGTTAGGACACGGTACAGAAGTCTTATCAAATTAAAAATTCCCAAACAGAAAGCTTGGGAATGGGCTAACACACGAAAGGGATACTGGCACATAGCTTGTAGCCATATCCTACACAGAGCTATCAAGAATGAAATTCTCGAGAAAGTTGGTTTGAAAGACCTTAACCAACTACTCGAGAAAGCACACTTAAACTATTGAACCGCCGTGTACGGAACCGTACGCACGGTGGTGGTGTGCTGTGAAAGGCATATCGGAGATGAGGGAAGGCCCCTTGATAGGAATTGAATCAGGCAAATCTATCAAACAGCCCTAAGCTGCTGCAATTAAGAGTTGTGGTAGTAAGCGTCTAGGGAAAAGGTTGTATTAAAACAATCATGTGGGATATACAAAGATGAACGAAAGTGAACCGCTGAAGAAGTATCGATAACGTAAAGTTTTGTCAAAACCTATTGTTCACCACTAAATAGGGACAAGAGCAGTAGATGACCTGGAAAGCTGACTGTTCGGCAAACGGTATTAAGGCGGCATGAGTGTATATCAGGCTCTGATATGAAACACAGGAACCTGTACCGCGATGATAAGTGAAAAGACACAAGCCACAGAAAGGCAAGGTTGAAATAGCGAAGCGTGATGCAGGGGCGGAGGTGCTCGTAGTAGTAATGAAGTTGCTGTAATGGCAACAGAGCGAAGGGGCACCGTCATTCAACTCGAAAACTGATAACAACTGTGAGAACAGGAGGATTTGATGAAACAGAGTAAGCCATATAGTATTTCAAAACAAGTTGTTATTTCCGCGTTCAAGAAAGTAAAAGCAAATAGAGGAAGCGCGGGAATTGATGGACAAGACTTAAAAGAATTTGAAGAGAACCTTAAAGGGAATCTGTATAAAATTTGGAACAGAATGAGTTCCGGAAGCTACCTCCCTTCACCAGTTAAGCTAGTCGAGATACCTAAGAAAACTGGCGGAACACGGGGGCTTGGAATTCCAACAGTCGAAGACAGAGTTGCACAGATGGTAGTGAAGATGTACTTGGAACCGAAAGTCGAACCAATATTTCATGAAGACTCCTATGGCTACCGACCTAATAAATCAGCTCTTGATGCAATAGGACAAGCGAGAAAGAGGTGCTGGAAATATGACTACGTCATAGAATTCGACATCAAAGGTTTGTTCGATAACATTGATCATGAACTTTTAATGCGGGCGGTACAAAAACACACAAAAGAGTCATGGATAATTATGTATATAGAAAGATGGCTCAAGGCACCTTTTGTTAATTCGGAAGGTAACAGGATTGAGCGAAACAGTGGGCCACCACAAGGTGGCGTAATAAGTCCTGTTCTTGCAAACCTGTTCATGCATTATGCGTTTGATATGTGGATGGTACGAACAAATTCTTACTCACCGTTTGAGCGGTATGCTGATGATGCCATTATACATTGCAAGACTGAAAATGAGGCGCAAGAAATATTGGGGAAACTGGATAAAAGATTGAAGGAATGTAAGCTTGAACTACACCCGAAGAAAACGAAGATTATCTACTGTAAAGACAAGGATAGGAATGACGAGTATCCAGTCACGGAATTTGACTTTTTAGGATACACATTTCGAAGAATATTTATCAAAGATAGATTAGGAAGATTACAGTTTAATTTTTTACCATCGGTTAGTAATAATTCCGCTAAAGCCTTTCGAGATAAAATAAAAATGATGAGAATTCATAGTTTTACAGGGAGCAAAATTGAAATGATAGCAGAAATGATAAATCCGACGGTTAGAGGTTGGCTGAACTATTTCAGAAAATATAATCCATCAGCGGTGAAATACTCCATCGATTGTCTAAATCGGAGATTAGTCAAATGGGCAATGTGTAAATTCAAGAGGTTTAGAGGGCATCGAACACGAGCAGAAAGTTGGCTCAAAGAACTTGCAAAAAGAGAGCCCAAAATGTTTTCACATTGGGCTCTTGGAATGACTCCTTGATGGCTGAATGATAAGAGCCGTATGAATCGAGAGGTTCACGTACGGTTCTGTGAGAGCCTTTGGGTGAAACTCCCATTGGCTACTCGACTGAGAGGTCGGATAATCAACTAATGATTATCCTCCTACTCGATTGAATTATTTTTTTGGCACCTGTTTTGTTTCGTATCCGGCTGAGAAAATTGCCGATAAGAATACAATACTAACACCTATTATTAATGTTATCCCCATAGAAAATCCTCCTTATATACGTAAATTACAGATAGATTATGTTTATTATTTTAGTATGTAAATCTTTAGTTATTTTTATAATATCATAATTTACCAAGTAAATCAGTTGATAACTATAAATGTACCTTGAAACCAGCGGATTCAGATTTTAATCCTATGTTTTATTTATTATAACTAAATAATCAGGTGCTGTGAAGTGTTAATCCCAAGTTAACATCCACACAGGAATCATATAATCATTTTATATTTATACCGAGAAATAACGGACAAAACCACAATTTAGCCATTTTATAAAAAAATCAGTTGGTCTAACTAATCATTTTCCTTGTTGTTATTACATAGATTGTATTAATTAGTCTTTGTCACACCATTTATTTGGGAGGTCACCCTATGGATATTTTGAAAAGAGTACAAAGCTACCGAGACGATCAAGAAAAACTTAAGTGGGAAGGTACATTAGCTGACTATTTAGAGCTACTAAAAGAACGTCCCTATTTAGCTCAATCAGCCCATTCTAGGGTGTATAACATGATTAAAGATAGGGGTATAAAGGAAGTTGACGGTAGAAAAACATATACGTTTTTCGGGGATGAATTGTTTGGTTTAGAAGAGGCCTTGGAAAAGTTAGTTGATGAGTACTTTCATCCTGCTGCTAAGAGGTTAGATGTTAGAAAACGAATTCTGCTATTAATGGGCCCTGTTAGCGGGGGGAAGTCTACCCTAGTTACCTTGCTTAAAAGAGGCTTAGAACAATATACATTGGACGATGATGGAGCAGTATATGCAATTAAAGGATGCCCGATGCATGAAGACCCTCTGCATTTAATACCACATCATATCAGGTCTGATTTTGAAGAGCAGTATGGCATTAGAATTGAAGGTAACCTATCACCTTTGAATGTAATGCGATTGGAAAAAGAATATGAAGGTCGAATTGAAGATGTAATGGTTGAACGAATCTTTTTCTCTGAAGATAAACGAACTGGTATTGGAACATTTAGTCCATCAGATCCAAAGTCCCAAGACATTGCTGATTTAACAGGATCAATTGATTTCTCGACAATTGCAGAGTTTGGTTCAGAATCCGATCCCAGAGCATACAGATTTGACGGTGAGTTAAACAAAGCAAATCGAGGTATGATGGAATTTCAAGAAATGCTTAAAAGTGATGAAAAATTTCTTTGGCATTTATTATCCTTAACGCAGGAAGGGAATTTCAAAGCAGGTAGATTTGCTCTTATTTCTGCGGATGAACTCATTGTTGCGCATACAAATGAATCCGAATACCGTTCATTTATATCCAACAAAAAGAATGAAGCGCTACATTCGAGAATGATTGTTATGCCTGTTCCCTATAACTTAAGAGCAAGTCAAGAGGAACGGATTTATCAAAAAATGATTAAAGAAAGCGATATTAAAAATGTTCACATAGCTCCTCATACGTTAAAAGTAGCAGCTATGTTTACGATTTTAACCAGGTTAAAAGAGTCCAATCGAGGCGATATTAGTCCTTTAAAGAAAATGTATTTGTATGACGGGCAAAATGTTGAGGGGTTTAGTGACGCTGATGTAAATGAAATGAAAAAAGAACACTCAGATGAAGGTATGAGTGGGATTGATCCAAGGTATGTAATTAATCGAATTTCATCTACAATAATAAAGAAAGAAATCCACTCTATTAATGCATTAGACGTCTTGCGGTCACTAAAAGAGGGACTTGATAGTCATCCTTCGATTTCCAAGGAAGATAAAGAGAAATACCTAAACTTTATATCAATTGCACGCAAAGAATACGACGAAATAGCAAAGAAGGAAGTACAAAAAGCATTTGTATATTCTTATGAGGAGTCCGCTAAAACATTAATGGATAACTATTTAGACAACGTTGAAGCGTTCTGTAATAAATCAAAGCTACATGATCCGTTAACTGGTGATGAAGTGCATCCAGATGAAAAGCTAATGCGCTCAATTGAAGAACAAATAGGGATTTCTGAAAATGCAAAAAAAGCCTTTCGTGAAGAAATTTTAATTCGAATTTCGGCTTATGCCAGAAAAGGAAAAAAATTCGACTATCAATCACACGAACGGTTGCGTGAAGCGATCCAAAAGAAATTGTTTGCAGATTTAAAAGATGTTGTGAAGATTACAACATCGACCAAAACACCAGATGAGCAGCATTTGAAAAAAATAAATGAAGTAGTGGCTACGCTTGTTGATGAGTATGGCTATAACTCCTCATCAGCGAATGAGTTGTTAAGGTATGTCGGTAGCTTGCTTAATCGATAAATAGATTAAGTTAAAGGTTGGTCTCATAAAATGGGGACCAACTTTTTTTATTTAAATGAGGGAAATGTTATACTCTACTAACAGATTACATCTCATAATTACCTTATGCAGCAATTGTCATCCGAAAATAGTGACAAATTAGTATTATGAAATGGACTAAACAGATTCAATTTAAATGGATAGGAGTGGTATTAGTGGGTGGATTGATTATATTTTTAATCGTGTTATTGATAATAACAATAGGCGGAACATTGCTAGTCGGTTTGCAAGAAAGCAAGACTCTAAAAAAACATAAAGAGGAAGATACAGCTGAAAGTCAATTAGAGCGTTCACTTAACTATGAATCAAGCTCTTTAAAATCTAATCTTCCTATTCTAGGGATAATATATCTTGTTACTTTCCTTGCTGCTACAGCAGGAATTATAATTTATTTTTTCTTTTAAAAATGCATCAGCTGCTGCCTAATGATTTTCCTAATAAGACCCCATAGCTGAAATTGTCCAGCCAGAACTAGACAATCCTGTTCATAATGCACAACATTAAAATTGGCAATTAGAAATGCCTGATTTATAAGATGTTTGGTCATCACAACAGGTGGGGTACTTTTGGATGAAATAGGTCAGCGGCAATTATTAGAAATGCCCCAACAATCAATCTAGTTAAAACTGTCTTCATAGAAAAAGCCTTTCCTCAAGTAAAGTCCTCAAATAGAAATCAGAAATTCCGAGCAGGTATTATACCGACAACAAGTTATTTGCTAGACAAACGAATCGGTTGAGAATAAACGACAAATAATTCCCCGATTTTTTAATTCTCCTTATTTTTAAACTAACATGTAGATTGTGCAATCACTTTTTAAACAGATATATAATTTTAATGGTTAGTGACCATCCTTTAGTGGGTATGCCAATAATGGTGGTGAAATAGTGATTTTTCAGTTAAAGGTTTGTTGTATCAGAAAGTGTCATGCTAGTAAATAGGTGAACTGAAGATGATTTGCAATTGAATTACGTGTACTTTCTCTTATTTAAATTAAAGAGAAATTTTGAAATTAACAAAATGATTAGAATAATCGGTGAGAAGTTATTGTTTCATGATACGAAATAGAGTATATTAGTTGATGTAGTATTAGCGTAGTTCTATAATGAACAAGGATGGGAAATAAAAGAAATGAAAGTGAACTTCTAATGGGGGTATCAGACGTGACACAGAAAGAATCTAATGAAAGATTCTGGAGAAATTTTCATGGACCAAACATGGGGTATTTGGAAGAACAGTATGAAACATATTTGGAAAATCCGGAAGCAGTAGATGTATCTTTAAAAGATATGTTTGAAGAACATGGGGCTCCGGAATGGCTAGATCAATTAGGGATAGAATCTAAGCCTGCTTCACACACAACATCATCTAGTGATATTAAAAAGCTTACCTCAGCGATGAAACTTGTTGAGGCTATTCGACGTTATGGTCATTTAGAGGCAAAAATATATCCTGTTGGTTTAGATAAAGAACGAAAATCGCGGTTGGTAGACCCTGATACATATGGGTTAACTAGTAGCGATTTGGAAGCGATTCCTTCTTCCTGGATTTGGGAAGAATCACCAAGGGATATAAAAACCGCCTTAGACGCTGTTAATTTATTGAAAGAGCGATATGCAGGAACAATTTCGTTTGAGTACGATCATGTAAATAATGATAAGGAAAGAAAATGGTTACAAGACCATATTGATAGTGGGTCATATAAAATTGATTTCAATGAAGATGAGAAGAAACAATTATTACAAAAATTAGCAGAGGTAGAGGGATTTGAAAACTTTCTAGCTAAAACGTTTGTAGCACAGAAGCGGTTTTCGATTGAAGGACTAGAAATGATGATTCCGATGCTTGATCGTGTCGTGCAAAATTCGTTTTATGATGAGACCGAAGAAATTTTAATGGGAATGGCTCACCGAGGTCGTTTAAGTGTATTGACCCATATTTTAGGCAAGCCATTTGATAAAATTTTCTCTGAATTCCATCATTCTTCAGATAAAGAGTTAATCCCTTCTGCAGGGTCACAATCAATTACTTATGGCTGGACTGGCGATGTTAAGTATCACTTCGGGGCGGAACGAAAAGTTGGGGAAGAGAAACCTTCACCAACACGCATTTCTCTTGCACATAATCCGTCACACCTTGAGTTCGTTAATCCTGTCGTACAGGGTTTTACCAGAGCTGCTCAAGATTATCGTTTCCAAAAAGGGTATCCTAAACAAAGCCAGGATAAAGCACTTAGTATTATGATTCATGGAGATGCCGCTTTTATTGGAGAGGGTGTCGTCGCTGAAACATTAAATATGAGTACATTGCCTGGATATCATACGGGTGGGACACTTCACCTAATTGCAAATAATCTTGTTGGATTTACCACTAGTCAAGAGCAAGGTAGATCGACTAGGTATGCTAGTGACTTGGCAAAAGGGTTTGAAATCCCGATTATTCATGTGAATGCCGATGATCCAGAAGCATGTCTATCTGCTGTTAAACTTGCCTATGAGTATCGAGTGAAATTTCACAAAGATGTTCTTATTGACCTTGTAGGTTATCGTAGATTTGGTCACAATGAGATGGATGAACCACGGGCTACACAGCCGCATTTATATCAAGATATTGATAACCATCCAACAGTAACGTCTATCTATGCTAAGCATTTACATGACCAAGAGGTTATCGAAGAGAATACGCACGAGCTAATGAAAGAAGCCGTACTGAAAAAACTTAAAGATATTTACAGCAATATGAAAGAAAATAGTTCAGGTGCAACGGAAGCAAAACCAGTACCACAAGCACTGAAAAATGGGCTTAGTGATATTGAAACAGCTGTTCCACTTGATCAATTAAAAGCTCTTAATAAAGGATTACTAAAACGTCCTGAAGGATTTAATGGATTCAAAAAGTTAGAAAAAATACTAAATAAACGTGGCGAAGCTTTAGAGGATGGTAATAAAGCTGACTGGGCGACTGCTGAGACACTTGCATATGCTTCCATTTTGCAGGATGGTATTCCAATCCGTTTAACTGGTCAAGACACGGAACGTGGAACATTTGCACATAGACACCTCGTGCTCCACGATGTTGATACAAATGAGACGTATTGTCCAATGCATGGTTTAGACCAAGCGAAGGCAGCTTTTGATATTCACAATAGCCCGCTATCTGAGGCCGCTGTACTAGGTTTTGAATATGGATACAGCGTACAAGCACCAAGGACTCTAGTACTTTGGGAAGCCCAATTTGGAGACTTTGCCAATGCAGGTCAAGTGATTTTTGATCAATTCATTGCTGCCGGTCGTGCTAAGTGGGGTGAGAAATCGAACATGGTTGCACTATTGCCACACGGTCAAGAAGGTCAAGGACCGGAGCACTCAAGTGCGAGGTTAGAACGTTTCTTAACTCTAGCAGCGGAAAATAACTGGATTGTAGCCAACGTAACAACTAGTGCACAATATTTCCATTTATTAAGACGTCAAGCAGCACTTGTAGATAGTGAATCAGCTCGACCACTAATTGTTATGACACCGAAAAGCTTATTAAGAAATCAACGAGTTGCTTCAGAAGCAAGTGAATTTAGCACTGGGAAATTCCAGCCATTGATAACACAACCAGGCTTATCTAAGACAACGAAAAAGGCTCAAAGATTAGTAATTGGTAGTGGGAAAATTATGGTTGATATTGAAGAAGCAATGAACGAGTCAAATCAAAATTATGATTCTATTCATGTTGTCAGGCTAGAACAAATTTATCCATTTCCTTTCAAAGAAATAGAAAAGGTTCTTAAGGGATGTCCAAATGTTACGGAAGTTATTTGGGTACAGGAAGAACCTCGAAATATGGGAAGCTGGAACTTTGTTAAAGAACTGATTTTTAAATTGTTAGATGGGGAAAAGGAACTTCATTATGTTGGTCGATGTGAACGGTCTTCACCAGCAGTTGGAGAACCAAACATACACAAAGCTGAACAAAATAGAATTATAAAAGAGGCATTAGAGTTGTCTGAAGGAGGAGATACCAGTGAAGGAAATTAAAGTCCCGGAATTAGCAGAATCGATTACAGAAGGAACGATTGCAGAGTGGCTTGTTAAAAAAGGCGATCACGTTGAGAAGGGCGATCCTATTTTAGAATTAGAAACAGATAAAGTAAATGTAGAAGTAAATGCTGAGTATTCTGGCATTCTCGCTGAGATTCTTAAAAATGCAGGGGAAGATGTAGAAGTAGGCGATGTAGTAGGCCATGTAGATGAAAATGGTGAAGCTAAAGGCTCGGATGATACTTCTTCAGATCAGACGTCTACTGAAGAAAAGAAAGAAGAAACAGAAGAAGAAAAACCAGCTAAATCTGATGATAAATCAAAAGAACCTGAAAAAACTAATGAATCTTCGGATAAAAGTCAATCGGCTGTTGCTTCACCTGCTGCCCGGAAGCGCGCAAGAGAGCTAGGGATTGACTTGAAGGATATTTCATCACGTGATCCGCTTGGTCGAATTAGACCCGAAGATGTCGATGCGCATGCCCAAGGAGCTTCTGATCAAGAACCTAAGAAAGAAAAGAAGAAAGAAACGAAGCCTTCTGAGAAGACGGAATTTGATAAGCCAGTTGAAAGAGTTAAGATGTCGCGTAGACGTCAGACAATCGCAAAACGTCTTGTTGATGCGCAGCAAACGGCTGCTATGCTAACAACCTTTAATGAAGTTGATATGACAGCTGTTATGAAACTTCGTAGCGAACGTAAAGATAAATTTCTTGATAAGCATGGTGTAAAATTAGGCTTTATGTCGTTCTTTACCAAGGCAGTTGTAGGAGCGCTTAAAGAATTTCCGTTAATAAATGCTGAAATTCAAGACAATGAAATTGTTATGAAGAAGTTTTATGATATTGGTATTGCGGTTTCAACTGATGATGGGCTTGTTGTTCCTGTTGTCCGTGATGCAGACCGTTTAGATTTTGCTGGTGTGGAATCAGAAATTGGTCGTTTAGGTAAGAAAGCAAAAGATAAAGAACTTCAGCTTGGTGATCTTCAAGGTGGTTCGTTTACCATTACTAACGGTGGAATTTTTGGATCATTACTTTCAACGCCTATTATAAATTCACCACAGGTTGGTATTTTAGGTATGCACACGATCCAGAAAAGGCCAATAGCAATGCCGGATGATTCAATTGAAGTACGTCCAATGATGTACATTGCTATGTCTTATGATCACAGAATAGTTGATGGTAAAGATGCGGTACAATTCCTTGTACGTATTAAAGAATTGCTAGAAGATCCATATGATTTATTATTAGAAGGTTAATGAGTTAGAGACGCTAGCACTTTATAATTTATAAAGTGCTAGCATTTTTAATAGTATTAAATTACTCCAACCTAATTTAGATGGTTTGACCTCCTCCATTTCACACTTGTCCTTTTAATTAATTTTTCGAAAAGTTTAATCAATGCCTGGTTGCTTGCATACTATATAATAATAAAATTAAAGGAGGGGAATAGATGGCTGACTCGAAAAGTTTTGTGATTTCTCAGGAAAATTGGTCCCTCCATAGAAAAGGGTATGACGACCAAAAGCGTCACCAAGACAAAGTGCAGGATGTCCTCAAGAACAAACTCCCCGATTTAGTTAGCGAAGAAAACATCATTATGTCTAGAGGTAAAGATATCGTACGCATTCCAATCCGCTCACTCGATGAATATAAAATTAGATATAGTCAAGACAAAAATAAGCATGCTGGCCAGGGCGATGGTGACAGTGATGTTGGCGATGTAATCGCTAAGGATGGTAGACCTAAACAAGGCCCAGGCAAAGGATCAGGTGCAGGGAATCAGCCGGGGCAAGATTACTATGAAGCTGAAGTTTCATTTGAAGAACTTGAAGAAACCTTCTTTGAACATTTAGAATTGCCAAATTTACAAGAAAAAGAAAAAGACAACATTATTACTACTGATGTCGAATTTCGTGATATAAGGAAAAAAGGGCTCCTAGGTAACATTGATAAGAAAAGAACGATGCTAGAAGCATTCAAACGAAACGCGATGGAAGGAAAAGGGAAATTCAATCCAATTTATCCGGATGATCTCCGCTTTAAAACATGGGATGATATAGAAAAACCTGAATCAAAAGCCGTCGTTTTAGCGATGATGGATACAAGCGGATCAATGGGAGTGTGGGAAAAATATATGGCCCGTAGCTTCTTCTTTTGGATGAATAGGTTCCTTCGTTCCAAATATGAAACAGTTGAAATTGAGTTTATCGCCCATCACACTGAAGCTAAAGTTGTTGATGAAGAATCATTTTTCTCAAAAGGTGAAAGTGGAGGTACAATTTGCTCATCGGCTTATCGGAAAGCACTAGAGCTTATTGAGGATAAGTATTCACCAGACCGCTATAATATTTACCCTTTTCATTTTTCTGATGGTGATAATTTAACATCAGACAATAGGCGATGTGTTTCATTGATTGAAGAACTAATTGAATACTCAAGTATGTTTGGTTACGGTGAAGTCAATCAGTACAATCGACACTCTACATTGATGCAAGTTTTTCGCCAAATGGAAGACCCGAAACTAAAAAACTATGTACTAAGAAATAAAACGGATGTTTTTTATGCAATGAAAAAATTCTTCTCCAATCAAGTGGACGAAGCTATTTCTTAAAAATAAAAGTAACCCCTTAGGATCGTTAAAACGGTTCTAGGGGGTTTCATTTTTAAAGTTTTGATAACTTATATATATTTACTCCTATTATTTAAGTTATAATATAGACAATAAACTAAGTTTAATTTCAATCTTCAATAATAAGAAACAAGAACCGGAGTGAAGAAAATGAAACAGTACATAGCATTTGACATTGGTGGTACATTTGTTAAATATGCCTTAATTCTAGAAGATACATCTATAGTAGATAGCGGCAAAAAGAAAACGCCATCAACTTTAGAAGGTTTACTAAGCCTAATTGAAACGCACTTAAAACAGTATGAAACTAGTAAAATAGAAGGAATTGCAATTAGTTCTCCAGGTGCGGTATCAGATTATGGAATCATTCATGGGTCTAGTGCTTTAGCTTATTTACATGGACCTAATATTAAGGAATTAGTAAAAGAACGAACCAATATGAAGGTTTATATAGAAAATGATGCCAATTGTGCAGGGTTGGCTGAAGTATGGAATGGTTCTGCTAAAGGGAAAGAAGATGTGCTTGCCGTAGTATTAGGAACCGGAATTGGTGGCGCGGTAATTAAAAGTGGATTGCTCCATAAGGGAGCAAACTTACATGGTGGAGAATTTGGTTACATGATAATGGATGCTAAACAAACGACTTGGAGTAGTGTTGCTGCTACCGGTGCACTAGTAAAGAATGTGACTGCTAAAAAAAATGCAGAGCCAGGCCAATTGGATGGAGAGATCATTTTTAAATTAGCAGAAGAAGGAGATTCTGATTGTATAGAGGCAATCGATGAATTTTATCACATGCTAGCCGCAGGTATATACAACTTACAATATATGTATGACCCTGAAATAATTCTAATCGGCGGTGGCATTAGTGCAAGAGATGATCTTGTTGATAACATTAAATTAAAATTGAAAGAGATTATGAAAGTTGTTACTATTGCCAAAGTCGTTCCTAATCTTGAAGTATGTAAATATAGACAGAATGCAAACCTTCTGGGTGCTGTATATGGGTTTATGAACGATAGTAAATTGAATGAATAGTTGCTGAATCGATTTGACTAATAGCTAATATTAACGCGAGATTGTAGTGTGGATATGGAATACATATTGGTGGAATGATAAATATAAGAAAAGACTACGATTCTTTGGAATGGTAGTTTTTTTTCGGAGTGAAAGTTTTTTATGAATTTTTCATCAAGAAATTTTTTGAAAATAGTTGAAACATAAAGTATGTTTATTTCGTCTAAAAGATAAGAAGATAAATTTTGACAAGCTACTACAAATATTTACTTTGGATAGAATATTGAACTCAGGAGGAATAGCAAATGAAAACAACTAGAATTATTTCAACCATCTTTTTAATAGTCTTACTAATAGGTTGTAATAGCAATAAGACAATTCCTGAAGGGTTCTATTCTTATGACCAAGAGGAAGTGAAAACAGCAGTCGAAACGCTAACGTTTCAACCAGAGTTACCTCAATTTGTTCCAATTAAAGTAGAATTTCAAGTTTCAGATCATTATACAGTTACTGATACAAATTCTGAAGCTCTAGATGTTAGCTTTTACACAATAGAAAATGATTTGTTGTCGATACAATTTGTAAATGGTAACTTAAATGAAATTGCTGTTGACCCAGAAAAGGTTGAAATTAATGATACTATCGAAGGTGAATACGTGGATAATTCATATGCAAAGACACTTTATTGGGAAAGTGCTGGTGTCAGCTATAAGATGACTTATCGAGCTAGTACTGTTATCGAGAATAATAATCCAGAAAATAATAAGAATGTAACGAAAGAAGAAATGGTAAAAGTGGCTAAATCTTTTCATTTATAAAACACCCTTCACCCTAAATTTGTGAGCCATTATCTGAAATGAATTTTCAGGATATCAGAAAGGAAGAACTATGTATATTATTCATCTTTTGTCTAAACATATGAGTAAAAGGTGGTTATTACATGGTTCAATGGTTAGTGCTAATTGCTTTGATTGTTGTCGTTTTCTCGTTATTTTATACATTAAAGGTAGGCAAGGTAATCAATGCTAGAAAAGGTGAGTTTGATACAGAAACCAAAACAACTCGAAGACATTCAATTATGCTCAATCCAATTTTTCTCGCATATATAATTGCATTAGGTGGATTGATTATTTTTGTCGCTTATCTCACACTATCATCTAGATAGATAAGTAATACGCTAATGTAGAGTGTCTATAATAATAAGACTTAACCAGGTTGAAGGTAGAGGAATTGCCCCACCAGCAGAAATCCCTGCAGGCATTTTCACAGCAGTTATTGGTGCTCCTTACTTTTTATACTTGCTTAGAAATTTAAATGCAAAATAGCATACATAGATCGATAATATTTTTGGTGAACTAGTACAAGATTACTCTTGTACTAGTTTTTTAATTATCATAATTTATATAATTTGTTGAATGATAACAGTATCGATAATTGATTAGATTTAGGTATTATTTTTTCAGCTGTTTGGGAGAATAAGATTCTATAATACATTACGGGAGGCATTATAAGTGGATATACTTCTAGGATTACTTGCGGTCATCGTAGTTATTGGTATAGCATACCTTATGTCAAATGATCGAAAAAACATTAATTATCTCGGAATTGGTGTCATGTTGGTTGCACAGGTGATAACTACATGGTTCATGTTTAAAACTACAATTGGAAGTTGGGTAATCCAAGGGATTGCAGGTGTTTTTAACAAATTAATTGAATTTGGTACTTCGGGAGTGAGTTTTGTTGTTGGAGGTTTGATGGTTGAAGAAGGAGGAAGTGTCTTCTTTTTCAATGTCCTGTTATTAATTATCTTCTTCGCTACAATTCTTTCCGTTTTAACCTATATACGGGTCTTACCATTATTAATTAAGTACTTAGGTGGGTTTCTTTCTTTAATTACCGGACTACCAAAGGTCGAGTCCTTCAATGCTGTTAACAGTATTTTCTTTGGTCAGTCGGAAGCAATTATTGCGATTAAGTCACAGTTTCAACATTTAAACAACAATCGACTTTATATTGTCAGCGCATCGGCAATGGGTTCAGTATCTGCATCGATCATTGGTGCCTATATGCAAATGTTGCCTGAAGAATTTGTACTTGTTGCTTTACCATTAAATATGTTTAGCTCGTTAATTTTAGCTTCTATTATTGCTCCAGTTAAGGTAGATAAAGAAGAAGATAAAGTCGATATTAAAGAAGTATCCGAGTCAAAGAGTATATTTGAAGCAATGGCGAATGGTGCTCTAGATGGTGGGAAAATCGCCTTAATTGTTGCGGCAATGTTAATTGCCTTTATCGCCTCGTTGGAGTTAGTTAATATGATTATTCAAACTGTATTTGCTGGAACAACCTTACAACAAATATTAGGTTATATATTAGCGCCAATTGGCATATTAATGGGAATTGCTCCGAGTGAAGTGATACAAGCTGGTGGAATTATGGGTACAAAAATTGTAACAAATGAGTTTGTAGCTATGTTGGAATTACAACCATTAATAGAGACTTTCTCTTTAAAAACAGTAGGTATTGTTTCGGTATTTTTGACTAGCTTTGCTAATTTCTCATCTATAGGTATTATCGCAGGAACAGTTCAAGGGATAAATGCCGAAAAAGGTGCTGAAGTTTCTCGCTTTGGCTTAAAATTATTAATTGGAGCTACCCTTGGTTCAATTTTGTCAGCGACGATAGCTGGATTATTCCTATAATATACTATTAAAGAGAGCAGGATTGAATTTGATGAAGAAAATCAAAATAACGAGTGATATAGCATAGATATGCATAATGATTGGTATGCTATTGTATAACCATATTTAAAGATAAAAAATAACACCCTTCTAATAGACGTTAGTAGGGTGTGTTTTTTATGAGATTTTTGTTGTTAAATGGAAGTCTAATAACTAACTGAACGTCAAAGTGAGTCTGAACACGAATGGAAATGACCTTCATAAAGGAGATGAAAGTCAAAATGAGCCGGAAAACGAAAGGAAATGACCTTCATAAAGGAGATGAAAGTCAAAATGAGCAAGAACACGAATGGAAATGACCTTCATAAAGGAGATGAAGGTCTAAATGAGCCAGAACACGAAAGGAAATGACCTTCATAGAGCAGATGAAGGTCAAAATAAGCCAGAACGCGAAAGGAAATGACCTTCATAAAGGAGATGAAGGTCAAAATAAGCCAGAACACGAAGGGGAATGACCTTCATGGAGCAGATGAAGTTCAAAATAAGCCAAAATACGAAAGGAAATGACCTTCATGGAACAGATGAAGTTCAAAATGAGCCTGAACACGAAGGGGAATGACCTTCATGGAGCAGATGAAGTTCAAAATGAGCAAGAACACGAATGAAAATGACCTTCATAGAGCAGATGAAGTTCAAAATGAACTAGAACACGAAGGGAAATGACCTTCATAAAGGAGATGAATGTCAAAATAAGCCAGAACACGAAAGGAAATGACCTTCATGGAGCAGATGAAGTTCAAAATGAGCAAGAACACAAAGAGAAATATCCTTCATGAAGAACTTTAATCTTGTTCGTAGCAACTGTAGTTGCACAATACAATAATAGTCATGTGTTTTCCCTGCGGTAAGTGAACTACTTAGACTGAATGAAAGGCTCTCTTTTCATTTTATAATTAGATTTTAACCTAATACAGCAAATTGAGTTTTAATTTTTCTGTAAGTGGAATATAAATACATAACACAAGGAAAGGAAGGTTGTTATGTCGCAGGTATATAAGCTTTACATAAATGGAAAATGGATTGAAACAAGTGAGAAGAAGGATGTTTTAAATAAATATAATCAAGAGGTGTATGCCTCCGTTTCTCAAGCCTTAGAAAAGGATGTTGATCACGCAATTGAGTCTGCACAACAAGCTTATAAATCAGACGCTCTCTCACCGTATCAACGATTCGAAGTATTAAAACGTGTTAGTGAGCTTTTAATAGAAAAGAAAGAAGAACTTGCTGTTTGTATACTTAAGGAAGCTGGAAAACCTTTGAAACAAGCGAGGAGTGAAGTTGAGCGCTCAGCACAGACATTTGAGGTTGCTGCAGAGGAAGCCAAAAGAATTACTGGTGAAGGTGTTCCAGTCGAAGCTGCACCTGGATCAGAAAATCGAATGGCGTTTACCATTAAAGTTCCTGTAGGTGTCGTAGGAGCAATCAGTCCGTTTAATTTTCCACTAAATCTTGTTGCACATAAAGTTGCACCTGCAATCGCTGCAGGTAATGCGGTAGTATTAAAACCCGCGAGCGCAACTCCGATTACTGCTTTAAAGCTGGCAGAAATTTTTGAAGACTCAGGTTTACCTGCTGGTTTATTTAATGTTGTCGTAGGTTCAGGTTCGACAGTTGGCAAGCAAATGATGAAGGATGATCGAATCAGTGTATTTACTTTTACTGGTAGTGCAGAAGTTGGCTTAAAATTAAAGCAAAACACTGGCCTGAAAAAGTTAATATTGGAGTTAGGTAATAATTCGCCAGTTATTGTCGATAAAGAAGCGGATTTAGAACAAGCGGCAAAAACTATCGCACAAAAAAGTTTTGCTTTTGCAGGACAAGTTTGTATTTCGGTACAGCGTATTTATGTACATGAAGAGGTCTTAAATGAATTTCAACAAAAGCTTGTTGAGGAGGTTAAACAATTAAAAGTTGGTGACCCATCCGACCCTGATACAGATGTAGGTCCGATGATTGCTGAGAAAGAAGCTGAACGTGCCGAACAATGGGTCAGTGAAGCAGTTGAGAGTGGAGCTGAGGTTATTTATGGTGGTGAACGGAACGGTGCTATTCTGCAACCAACGATAATTGGCAAAGTGAACAAGAATATGAAGGTTGTTTGTGATGAAGTGTTTGCTCCAGTTGTGAGTATTATCCCGTTTAGTCAACTAGACGCATGTATTGATGAAGTGAATGAGTCATCTTATGGACTCCAGGGAGGAATCTTTACAAAAAATCTCGATACAGCATTTTATGCAGCACGTAAAGTTGAAGTTGGAGGTTTGATGATCAATGATGCTTCCCAATACCGAGTTGATTTAATGCCATATGGTGGCATCAAAGATAGTGGGAATGGAAAAGAAGGGCCTAAATACTCAATTAAAGAAATGACGGAGGAAAGATTAATTGTATTAAATCTAACTAAATAGGGGATACGAAAACTCGCGTTGTGGCCTAAGAGCAACGCGAGTTTTCTTTCGGATTGTATGTTAAAGTATAGTGGTTAGGGGGAGAAGCATGACTACACAAGAAAGTTTACTGAAATTTTGGATTCAACCAGGAAGAGTAATTAATAATGAAGTTGACAGAAATACAAGGAAAGTCCCTATCATAATTGTACTGTTATCAGGAATTTACGATTTCTTAATGATTAGTCAATCAAACAATCATGGCGATCAATTCTCACTAAGTTCGATACTCTTAATGGCTAGTTTAATTGGTCCTTTAATTGGATATCTTTCTTATTTAGTAGGCTCGTGGATCACAGATTTGATTGCTGGATGGTTTAATGGAGATAGAGATTTACGTGGATTTCGGATTGCCTATGCTTGGGCTCATTTGCCGGTACTAGTCAATTTGGTTGCGATTCTGCCATTCATATTGTCAAAAAAAGAGGCATTTTTTCTAGAAGGTTATGCACCTTTACTTTATTTAATAATAGACGGTCTTCTAATTATTCCTTACACGGTTTACTTTATTATTGCCATCAAGACCTTTTATAACTTTTCTTGGTGGAAAGCGATTGTTGTTTATGCTTTACCGGCATTTATATTAGCTGGATTAATTTTGATAATGTCATTACCATTTATATTCGCATAAAATAAAGGCTTTACCGATGGCGGTGAAGCCTTTATTTAAAGGTGAGAAAGTATAAAAATTTGAGTCTTGATGTCTAGCTCCAGCGCCTACCCGGAAATAAGCGGTTTGCTTATTTCGAATGACCCCGCCTGAGGTCCCGGAGTCAATCCTCTTTGCGTGAAAAAGCACCACATAGAGGCGCGACTTATTGCCCTAGGGTGAGCAAGGCGCCTGCGCTTTTCTTTTAAAAGACGTTTTAACTTGAGATAGGATTCTAATTTACCTCGGCCGCAAATTTTTTTAATAATTTTCTTTGCAAATAAAGCATTCGGCCAAATAAGATAATCGCTCCCGCACTCAATCCAATGATTAATCCCATCCAATAACCAAATGGTCCAAAGTCCGTATAATTAGCAAGTAAAAAGCCGCTTGGAAGACCAATTAACCAATAAGATACAAGGGACATCCAAAACGTAATATTTACATCTTTATATCCACGTAAAGAGCCTTGAATAGGTGCTCCGAATGCATCTGCAAATTGAAAGAAAATCGCATAGAAAATAAATTGTTTTGTCAGATTGACAACTTCAGGGTTACCATTATAAAGTCGGGCGATTTGGTCATCAAAAGCTAGGAGAATAAATCCAGAAACAAAAGCAATCAATACCCCTGAAATGATTCCCATATAGGAATAAATTCGTGCATCTTTGATTCTCTTTGCACCTACTTCAAATCCTACGGCAATTGTTAAGGCAGTCGCAACACTTAATGGAACCATGTATAAGAATGATGCAAAATTGATTGCAGCTTGGTGAGCGGCGATTGTATAGGTGCTGTAGGCACTCATGAACAAAGTAACCGCTGAAAAGATACTAACCTCAAAAAAGATGGAGAAGCCAATCGGTACACCGATTTTTAATTGATCCCACCATACACGTAAAGACGGACGAGACCACTGACTAAAAATTTTATGTTTGGAAAATGGACGTATCTTTAAAACAATCCAAATAGATATGCCTAATGCAAGCCAGTATGTTAAAGCGGTAGCGATTCCTGCACCAATTCCACCTAATGCTGGGGCACCAAATTTTCCGAAGATAAACATATAGTTAAATAAGATATTAAGAGGTAAAGACATTAAAATGATGACCATTGATATTCTTGTGTGTCCTAGTGCGTCGATGTAACAACGAACTAAATTAAATACAAATAATGGAATAATACCAATTCCGATTGTAATCAAATAATACTTAGCAACATAACGGACTTGTTCTTCTAGATCCATATAGTTTAAAATTGGGTTTATTAACAAAAAGCCAATAACAGAAACAACAATTCCTAATGCAGTTGCCAAATAAACTCCTTGTCTGACTGTTTCGGGTACGGCCTTCTCATCTTTTGCACCTACTAAATGGGCAACAATAGGCGAGATTGCCATTAGTATTCCATTGATACCTGTTGATATTGGTACCCACAGACTTGAGCCAATTGCGACTCCAGCTAATTCTTCGGCTCCGGCATTACCAGACATAACTGTGTCAAAGAAATTCATTGCATACATACTTAGCTGTGTAATTAGAATAGGAATAAGGATAACTGAAAATAATTTAAGCTTTTGTTTGAATGTATTTGTTTGATACATGGAGAATCGCTCTTCCCTTTTCAATCAATTTCCATTAGGATAGAGAGGATTATAGCACATTTTAAATTTTTATGGTATTTTAGTCGCTAACCTGGTATTACTGTTGTAGGTGGCGCGCAGAGATAACAAAAAAACAAATCATTTTATCCTAGTATAAAAGCAAATATACGGCAATCTGTTTTCCAACAAATAGATGCGATACATAGAAAGGACGTACGTCATGAAGAATAAGCAAATTTTATTTACTGGTGGAGGTAGCGCAGGTCACGTTATCGTTAATCTAGCAATTATTCCAGTTTTTCAACAAGAAGGATGGGAAATTGATTATATCGGTTCAAAAAATGGAATAGAGAGAGAATTAATTTCCCAATTAGACAACGTAACATACCACCCGATATCTACAGGGAAACTGAGAAGGTACTTTTCAAAAGAGAACTTTAAAGATCCGTTTAAGGTCTTAAATGGGACAGCTCAAGCTTTCCGAATTTTAAAAAAGAAAAAACCAACAGTGATTTTTTCTAAGGGTGGCTTTGTATCTGTACCTGTTTTGGCGGCAGCTTGGATGAGAAAAATACCCGCAGTTATCCATGAATCTGATTACAGTCCAGGACTTGCGAACAAGTTAGCTACTCCATTTGCTAAAAAAGTGTTAGCAACGTTCCCTGAGACGATGCAATACTTGCCGGAGGATAAATCAGAATGGGTTGGTGCTGTAGTTAGAAACGAGTTGTTCCAGGGAAGTAAGAGTAAGGGTCTAGAGATAGCGAATCTTACCGGTGATAAACCGGTACTGCTAGTTATGGGTGGTAGTGGCGGAGCCCAAAAAATAAATCAGGCCGTACGCGATCAATTAAATATTTTGTTAGAAGAATTTCAAATTATTCATATATGCGGAAAAGGAAATATTGATGAATCAGTAAAAGCTAAAGGATATGCTCAGTTTGATTATGTTAATAAAGAGTTAAGTGATTTATTTGCAGCAACTGATTTTATTTTATCACGTGCTGGATCCAACGCTATTTTTGAATTTCTTGCATTGAAAAAACCAATGTTATTAATCCCACTATCTCGTAATGCGAGTCGGGGGGATCAAATATTGAATGCGAAGTCCTTTAAAAAACAGGGCTACGCAAATATGTTAGAGGAAGAGGATTTAACTAAAGAAAGATTGGTTAAAGAATTACTACAATTAAAAGAATCCAAAACCAATATGTTAAAAAGTATGCGAAATTATGAAAGTCATCAAGCCAAAGATACAGTTATTAAAATTATAAAGGATTCACAGAAGTAAACAGGACAAAGATTTCTAACCTTAAGTATTGTCACATGAAATTGCACATGATTATGACTATAAGAAAACTACTTGTTATAATGAGATAAATAGTAGACGAAAGGAAATGAGAATGGGCCCGAATATTTGTAGATATTGTTATAAAGAGATTAAAAATAGAGATGAGTTAGTAACTGCATCTAATTTCCTCCGAATTAGACCATTTCATTTCGTTTGTTTTAACGAGTTGGAAAAGGAAGTAAGAACATTGTGGGGTTTTTGGAGACCTTTAAATGGTGTATCAGGTAACACAAGAACGATTATTATGGGAGTTATAGCCGCTTGGTTACTCGCTACCAATACACTTGCTGAGATAGGTGATTTAATTGGTTTGATTGCACTGTATTCCGTTCTTGTTAGAGCTATGTCCTATATCTTTTTTGAAAGAAAACTACCTAAACTAAAACATCGCTAATTGCGATGTTTTTTTGTTTAAACTTTTCGCGGACTTGGGACTTACTAATCGTTCGGAGTGCTTTTGTTCTCTTCATTAATACGAAAGGGCCGATTAGTTATGAATTTCGAGTTATTACTAAGGATAGTAAGTATATGAAACTAAATATATAGAATAATTGATTTATATATTCGTAGTGACTTCTTATAATAAAATTAATGTTGATATGGCTATTTATCCAATTTGGGTAAATGTTACCTGTGCTGTATACTATTAATTATTGTCGGTTTGTGTTGTTTATTATTTATGCTAAACCTCTCCAAGCTAATTATATGTTTTAGACCTATAATTTTTATCCTCAATGGTGTCTAACTAGTGAAGTGAAATCCCACTTAATGTTAACTAATTTTATAATAAGGCTCTAAAGCAAGAGTAGGGCTAGCATGCAAGTTATCTTTAGGTGGTTAAACGTTGGATTTGTATGTGTAAATATGTCTTATACATATTAAATATAAAATGTAATAAAAGGAGACGGAGAAATGAAAAAAATAATTCTGTTAGTATCAACAGTATTCTTATTAATTCTTGCTGCGTGTGGAGAAACAGATGATTCAAACGATGCAGGTTCAGGTGATGGAAGTGCAAATGAACTGGATACAATTGTAATGGCGGATGCTGGTTGGGACAGCATACGTTTTCATAATAGTGTAGCTCAAGTTATTATCGAAGAAGGATTTGGTTATGAAACTGATGTGACACCAGGTTCTACAGCAGCTACAATTCAAGGATTCCGTGAGGGTGACATAAATGTCTATATGGAAGTATGGACGGATAATATTAAAGAAGTATATGAAGAAGCAATCGAAGAAGGAGATATAGTCAAAACTTCTACTAATTTTGATGATAATCAACAAGGTTTATATGTTCCTACTTACGTGATTGAAGGGGATGCGGAACGGGGCATAGATCCAATTGCTCCAGATTTAAGAACAGTAGAAGATCTGAAAGAATATCCTGAAGTTTTTGAAGATCCAGAAGACCCAGGTCGAGGACGAATTCTGAACGCTCCAAGTGGCTGGGCTGTTGCCGAACAAATTGATGCAAAATTTGAAGCGTATGGTCTAGATGAGACAATGAATAATTTTATGCCAGGTTCTGACGCTGCGATTGTCGCATCGTTGGCAGATGCATATGATGCAGGTGAGCCATGGGTCGGTTATTACTGGTCTCCTACTGGAGCAACTGCTATGTATGATTTAACTTTACTTGAAGAACCAGAATTTGATGAAGAAACTTGGAACGAAACAAGAGCAACAGAATTCCCACCAAATGATGTTGTTGTTGCTGTACACAAAGATTTTCCAGATCAAGCTCCAGAAGTATATGAATTTTTAACTAACTACGAAACAAACAGTGCGTTAACTGAAGAGGCATTAACTTATATGAACGAGAACGATGCGGATGCGGATGAGGCTGCTAAGTGGTGGTTAAAAGAGAACCAGGACGTATGGACTGAATGGTTACAAGAAGATGTTGCTAATAAAGTAATGGATTCTTTAGAATAAGTGAGAAGTGGCTGGCCGCTACGGCCAGCTGCTTTGTTTTCTAGTAGAAATACTAAAATTATTTTAAGAAATGAGAGGTGAGAAGGCTGTTTTGTTGCAGTCGTGCCTATGGGAAGCTTTCCTAATATACAAAGTAATTTAGGTGATTATGTTGAAATGTTTGTTGATTTTCTAGATGAAGGATTAGAAGGATTATTTGATTTAATCTTCTTTATTTCTTCTAGGACAATTAATGGTATAGAGGCATTTTTAAACTTTTTACCATGGTGGTTATTTATTATTCTTATTATTTTAGTGGGTTGGTATTTTAAATCGATAGGCTCAGGCCTTCTGTATGGCTTGTTTATGTTCTTGGTTGGTACATTTGGCTTATGGGACGAGATGATGATGACTATTTCAATTGTTGTCTCAGCTGTATTAATTTGTCTGGTTTTAGGTATTCCACTTGGTGTATATATGGCATTTAGTAAAGGGTTTTCCACCGTTATGCGTCCAATCTTGGATGCGATGCAGACAATGCCAAGCTTCGTTTACTTAATACCAGCGATATTTTTCTTCGGTTTAGGAAATGTATCAGCTATTTTTGCAACACTAATTTACGCTTTACCACCAGTGATTCGTTTAACTGAACTTGCGATTAGAGGAGTTGACGAAGAAGTAATTGAATCTGCTCAATCGTTTGGATCATCAAGATGGCAGATGCTTATGAAGGTTCAGTTACCTCAAGCATTACCAACAATCATGGCCGGTGTGAACCAGACGACGATGATGGCTTTAGCTATGGTAGTTATTGCGTCTATGGTGGGTGCTCAAGGGCTAGGGGAGCAGGTGTTAATTTCAATTAACAGAATTGACATTGCACTTGGATTTGAAGCGGGTATTAGTATCGTATTCTTAGCCATCATTATTGACCGGGTAACAAATGGCGTTGCAGATCGATTCCAGAAACATAGGAGGGCTAAATAATGGCTGAAAATAAAATTAAAATAGATCATGTCTCAAAGATTTTTGGCCCGAAACCAAAAACAATTGCACCTATGATAAAAGAAGGAAAGTCTAAAGATGAAATACTAGCAGAAACCGGTCATACTGTTGGTGTTTATGATGCATCAATGGAAATTAATGAAGGAGAAGTCTTTGTCATTATGGGGCTCTCTGGTAGTGGGAAATCTACATTAATTCGTTGTTTCAATTTATTGAATAAGCCAACTGATGGCGCTATTTATGTAGATGGTGAGAACATTGTAGAATATAAGACACCCCAGTTAAAAAAGTTCCGGCAAGATAAAATTGCAATGGTTTTTCAGCATTTTGGTTTATTTAATCACCGTACTATCCTTGGCAATGTCGAGTATGGTTTGGAGATTAAGAATATGTCAAAAGAAGAACGTCAAAAAATTGCACAGGAAAATATTGAACTAGTTGGTTTAAAAGGATATGAAGATAAGTACCCTGATGAACTATCTGGTGGTATGCAACAACGGGTTGGCTTAGCTCGTGCCTTGGCGAATGATCCAGATATCCTATTAATGGATGAACCTTTTAGTGCATTGGATCCACTTATACGTCGTGATATGCAACTCGAGTTATTAGATATCCAAGAACGTTTGAAAAAGACAATTGTCTTTATCACGCATGATGTCAATGAGGCATTTAAAATAGGTGACCGGGTAGCTGTAATGAAGGATGGGAAAGTTGTTCAAGTTGGGACTCCGGAGAGTATATTGGAAGCTCCAGCAAATGATTATATTTCAGACTTCATTAAAGATATCGATCGTTCAAAAGTCTTCCAAGCTGAACATGTGATGATCAAACCGAATGCCCTTGTTTCACTAAAAGATGGTTTAAATGTTGCTGTTAAAGAGATGCAACAAAACGGTATTTCGAGTGTGTTTGTCGTCGACCGTGGTCGACATCTAAAAGGTATTGTAACGATTGATGCTGCGATCGAAGGAATTAAACAGAAAAAATCTTTAGAGGATGTAGTAGATACAGATGTAACAACTGTTGCAAAAGAAGACTACATCAATGATATTATTCCAAAGGCGTTAGAGTCTAAATTCCCTCTAGCTGTGACAAACAAAGAAGATAAACTAGAAGGCTTTATCTTACGAGTTCATGTTCTTTCTGGTTTAGTTGCTGATGATATTGAAGAGAGCAAGGAATATCATGGGTATTATCAAGCAACAAATAATCAAACAATAGAAGATATAGAAAAGTAAACTTCTCCCCTGTCTATCTAGTGACAGGGGTTTTAAATGAAACACGTATTACTTCAATGTAACTTAACTTTCGTTTAAAATAAATTAGAGAATGTATTAAAGAAAGGGGTTTTAAAGATGAGTTTATTAACTACGAGAAAATTACATAACGGTGTGGAAATACCTGCTGTTGGACTTGGCGTATTCAAAATGGAAGACGGAACGAGTGTCTATGAAGCTGTTAAGTCTGCACTAGACATTGGCTATCGGCATATTGATACCGCTTCCTTTTATGAAAACGAAGAGGGGGTTGGTAAAGCAATCAGAGATAGCGGTGTTCCGCGCGAAGAAATTTTCATTACAACAAAGGTTTGGAATGATGAGCAAGGGTATGAGGAGGCATTAGTTGCCTTTCAACGTAGCTTGGATCGTCTTCAATTGGATTATGTAGATTTATACCTCGTTCATTGGCCTGTCCCTGGAAAGTACAAGGATACCTGGAGGGCACTAGAAAAGCTTTACCGTGAAGGAAAGGCAAGAGCGATTGGGGTAAGTAACTTTTTACCACATCATTTAGAAGACTTACTAACTAGCGTTGAAATTAAACCAATGGCTAATCAAATTGAACTTCATCCACAATTAACTCAAGTTGAAACGAGGAAATACTGTGAGAAACATAACATTGTAGTGGAAGCATGGTCGCCTCTAGGAAAGGCACGGTACTTAGATGAGCCAGTATTAATGGAATTAGCTACCAAGTACAAAAAAACTCCAGCACAAATCATTATTCGCTGGGATTACCAAAGTGGAATTGTTACCATTCCAAAATCTATTCAACGTTCAAGACAAACAGATAATGCGGACATTTTTGATTTCGAATTATCAGCTGAAGATATCAAGAAAATTGATCGTCTAAATCAAGATAAACGAACTGGACCACATCCGGACGAGTTTAACTATTAATAGATAAAGGAGCCATTAAGGCTCCTTTATATTTTTCATCCAGATAGGAAGATGAGTAGACAAAAGGTACTGGCTTCTAATCAAAAACTCCATGTCTTAAAATATTTACATCGACATTAAAAGTGACATCGATAGTTGGATATAATTCACGCCACTTTTGCTCTGTCAGTTCTTTATGCTTTGTTTCTTGATTATAAATCCTGCCAAATCCAATGGTATCCACATTTAATTCTTTTAATTTATCTAACATTTCTTCTAATTTTTTGTTGATTTTTTTTGAAATCTGCTCTTCCATTTTATTTAATACTTTCTCGTCTTCGATAACTACTTGCTCTGATATTTCCAACAAGTTCGCATCGATTTTTATATCTACGTTATATTTCAGGTTTTTAGTATCCTCCAATGTAATTTTTTGGCCGCTTCTTAGTTCACTCAATATTACATGTAAGTTTTCAGCATCGCGTTTATCTTCATGTTTCTTTATAAATTCCTCGAATGGCTGTTTTGGTATCGTAATCTCTTGTGTAACAGCTTTGAAGTTTTCCATAACTAGTTTAAATAGAAATGTTTCTTCGGTTGTCAGAGAACCAACAAATACATCGTTTTGGAATAATGCTAGCCTTTCGATAATGGGTTTTTTTTTCTCAATGGTTATTAAAGGTTGGATAGGGTCTATTCCAATATCAGCATACTTATGCGCAAAATCTTTAAAATCACTCTTAGGCAAAATCTCTAGTTTTCTATTGTTGTCAATTAAATTATAAAGAAACTTACTCAAGTTAAACGAAGTATTAATTGTAAGTACATCTTTCGCAGTCGTGTCACTAACAACAACATACAGCCTGGAGGGCTCTTCAGCATCTCGATAATGTGTCGTAAGTAAGCGCACAATACCTTGTTTTGCTAACTCTTTTCCAAAAACTTTCAGACGTAGTTGTCCTGTAACAAGTTTATAATTTGTTTTTAGATTTGCAGCATCAACGGCACCTTCATAGGAATTGGATTTGCTTTCTACTAATTGAATTGGCTCTTTTATGTCCGGATCAAATTGTGTATATAACAATGTATTATTTATCAAATCATCTTCTAATAAATCTGCTCCATAACTTGTAATGATACCAAGTTGTTCGATTTGTTTTGTGTCAACACAACCGATTAGTAATGTAGCCATACATAGTATAGGTAAGACTATTTTCAACTTTCCCCCT
Source organism: Aquibacillus saliphilus (assembly GCF_020404745.1). GTDB lineage: Bacteria > Bacillota > Bacilli > Bacillales > Amphibacillaceae > Aquibacillus > Aquibacillus saliphilus. The sequence continues at coordinate 42,309 of NZ_JAIZAP010000024.1, read as the reverse complement.
CCTTATTTTTATTTGTTTTCTTTTTAATTAGTACAAGCGGATAGAGGATGAGTGGATAAATAATAACGATCCAAAAGCCAATTTGTGCAACATAATCAATAATTGTTTCGATAGTGTATTGGTTTTTAATTGTCCCACCACAAATTAAAAGTAGAAGAATAACAACAAATAACGTTTTTTTTTGAGAAATTTTATATAGTCGCTTGACACCATAAGTAATCATCCAAGATAAGAGAATCATAATGGGAATAATAACCATCATCCATTGTGATACGACGATAATGTCAAACCGCTCAATCAGTGTATATTCGATTAGTTTGTATAATATTAATACAGGCCAAATTGCTTGTTCTAAAGTGTCACCACCAAAAAAACCAATAGAGATTCCAGTAACTAATAAAATTATAAAAGTTGTCGTTGCTATGCCTATTTGCGTGGGTAGTTGAGCTTTTTTTTTGTTATCGATAAATGGATAGATAAAAAAGAGTATCTCTAAACCGAGAAAAGAATAAGAAGTTGCTTTAGCCCCTAGCAACAGTTCTTTTGGTGATGCTTCAAGTAGTGGCTTGAAGTGACCAAAATCGGTTAAAGTCATTGGTTTATAAAGAAAAATCACCAACCATATAGAAAGTATAAAAAAAATAAACGCGACCCCGACGGCAACCCTTAGCCCACCAAGTACTGCGTAAGTTACGATTAATAATAATAAAATAGTTATCATCCATCGAGATAATGTTGGAAAAATAAAGACCTGTACAACCTGGATGTAATTAATTAACACAGTTAATAAACTACCAAATACATAGGTAATAAAGATTGTCCCGAGTATTTTACCAACCCAGTTACCGAATAGATCAACTTGGATACCGAAGATGTCAGTATTTTCATACTTGTTTAGTATTTGAAACATAACAAAAACCACAATGTGGATAAATAAACCTGCAATAAGGATAGACACCCATGAGTCTTGTTTTGCTTCTTTATAAATGTATCGTGGTACTCCCATAATACCTGTTCCATTTTGAATGTTAGCAATGATGAAAAACAAATAAAACGCTCTGATACGTATGCCTGGCTTTACAGCTACATTAATGTCCATACTAATCCCCCAAGTCATCAATATCCTTTTTCTTAGTTGACTTTTTTTCTTTGTACCTAGTGTCGTCTTTTAAGCGGTATGAGATAGATCGTTTATTACTTATCCCAAAAGGTAACCGGATCAATGAATTATCCAAATCTTTAAAAACAAATGGATAAACAGGTAAAAAATAGGGGCGACCAAGAGATGTCATTTTTAGTAAATGAATAATTAATAAGCACAAGCCAAATGTGACGCCAATAATTCCAAATAACCCTGCAACAATGATTAACGGATAACGTATAACACGAATAGCTGACCCCATGAGATAACTCGGTGCCGTAAACGATGCTAAGGCACTCATCGCGATAACAATAATTAGAACATTACTAGTTAGCCCGGCATCTACAGCTGCTTGTCCTAGAACAATTCCTCCTACAATACCAATTGTTTGGCCGACCTTTGTTGGTAATCGTGCCCCTGCCTCCCGAAGTAATTCAATGATTAATTCTAGAAATAATACTTCTAAAACAGGAGAAAAAGGTACTTTCGATCTAGATTGTCCAAGCGTCTCTAATAAACTAATTGGTAGTATTTCATAATGAAACGTAACGACAGCAACATAAATTGGTGTCAGGATGAACGAAATAAACATTGCTATAAAACGAAGCATGCGAAAAAAAGTTGCAATGTTCCACCTGAAATAAACATCTTCAGTGGATTCAAAAAAACCAAAAAAGGTTGTTGGCGCGACGATTCCTTCTGGACTACCATCTGATAAGACACCAATTTTCCCTTTGCTAATACTGTAATTAAACCGGTCTACACGTTCTGTTAAATAAAATTGTGGAAAAATTGAGATGGAAGAATCCTCAAGATATTGCGAAAGAACGGAACTGTCTTCAATATCATCCACTACCAAATCGTTCAGCCGTTGGCGCATTGTTTGGACGTCTTCATCGTTAGCAAGTGATTTTAAATAGGTGAGTCTTACTTCGGTTGGTAATCGTGATCCAATCGTAAATTTTTCAGCCACTAATTCGTTCGATTTTATGCTTGCACGGACAACGTTCAGATTCGTTTCTAACGATTCTGAAAAGGCAGCTTGCGGACCGATAACAATTGATTCTCTTTCAGGTTTTTCTAATGGCCTTTGTTGGTTGTTTAGAATCGAAAAAGTAACAATTTCATTTTCGTTCTCTATGTAAACACCAACAGAACCGCTGATTATTTGGCTGCAAACTTCCTCAACTGTTTGATATTGTTTACCGTCACCTATTGGAAGATTATCAACCAAATTTGATGTGGACCATTCAGTCTCGCTATAAAGTAGAGGTGTAAATAGATTGTCATCTAATCGTTTTTTATCGATAAGATAAGAAATATAGAAAATTAGAATGTTTTTATTCTGAACATTTATCTTTTTGAAAATAAGGTTGGCTTCATCATGTAGTTGATCTTTTACAGATTGCTCTAATTGGTCTATTACAATAGGGAATTCTCCCTTTTTCTTACTGTTCTTAAATTTATTTGTGCGTTTTTTCAAACGGATTCCCTCCCACACGAGGAATGTTCTTTCGTTAGTATGGCAGGAATGATAAAAAGTATGTGGTATAAGTCAATTTCATAATTACAATATCAAGGCATATCCTGATGGCGGTAAGTAGGTAGTATGAAATTGATTAGGTATATAGGGGAAATACTGTAGTATAAGGTATGTGGAACTAAAAGAAAAACACACAAAAAAACCTCCTTATTTTTAAGGAGGTTTGTACTATAAAGAAAGGCTTAATTAATCTTCTCGTAACCTTTTGTGACTATATCCAACTTCCCGGTATTTGGATCAATAACAAGACCATGTACTGGTGTGTCCTTCGGAAGCAATGGATGGTTTCGGATTACGCCAACACTATGTTCAACAGAATCTTCTACACTTTCAAAACCTTCTAACCACTGCTCAACGTCGATACCAGCATATTCTAGTGTATTAATCGTTTCTTTTTGGACACCTCGTTGCATTGCCTTTTCAATAAGTTGTTTGCCACTGAATCCCTTCATACCGCAATCATGATGGCCAATCACTAAAATTTCATCGGCCTTGAGTGCATAAACAGCAACTAGTAAACTTCTCATAATACTACCGAATGGATTTTTAATAATTGCACCTGCATTTTTGACGATTTTAGCATCACCATTTTTAATGTTTAACGCGTTAGGTAGAAGCTCCACTAAGCGAGTGTCCATGCAGCTAAAAATAACGATACGCTTGTCAGGAAATTTATCGGTTTGATATTGAATATACTTTTTTTCCTTGGAAAACTCCTGATTAAATTCGATTAACTCATCTAAATACATCATACAAACTCCTTTTCTATTTTTGTTAAGAAGGTTAGTCAATTTCATAATACTGATTTTTTGTAATTGTCGTCCACATATAGTGGGTTAGACTGTACCCAAACACAATTATAACATAAGGTAATTATGAAATTGATTCAGGTTATATCTAATATAAAGCAAACTTGAAGATATTACAAAAGTATGAAAATTACATTGACTTACCATAATTTTCATAATATAATAAAAAAACAAATACGCAAAGGAGGTCACGAAAATGAGAAAAGTAACTATTTATACATTCAATCAATTTTATATTAGTAGTGACCTTCTAGAATACCGTCCTATTTGTGGTTAAAAAGACAACGCAATAATACAATAATTGTTTTTATACTTAACCATACAATTAATTCTATGAAGGTCACGACAGACATTTGTCCGTGGCCTTTTTCTATTTATATTAGATATTAGCTGCACAAACAACTTCACCTTAATCTGGAAATTTCAGTGAACAGGATCTATTGTGCACTGCTTGGTAGTCGCCAAGTTTATTTTATTAGAAAACGCATGCGCCCTAGGACTAGGACACATGCGTTTTTTTTTATTGCTTTCTTCAGAGCAATAAAATTATATAAATAATTAAAGGAGGAGATTTATAATGAGGATTTTAAAAAGAACAAGGGTAGTAAATTCAGAATGGAAAGAAAGCGGATAGTTAAAAGAATAAAGAGAATAGGTGAGTCTATGTTTAACGCATTTAGGAAATTAGACTGGTTTGTTAATCAGTATATAAAAAGATATAAAGTTGTATTTATAATTATTTTGAATTTTGAAAGAAATAGTCCATTGATAGACAAGGCTGTATTAGTTGTTTCTAAAAGTGAGATGTGAAACTAATATTTTGTGGAATAGGATTGTTAGATTGTAAAAAGAGAAATGAATCGTTGTTTCAGATATTAAGGATAGATTGTACAAGTTCACAATTGGTAAGTAAGAAACCACTAGGTGAAAACCTATGTATACAAATCTATTTGGTTATAAATTTGTCGAACTTAACATGAATGAACAAGACATTTCCCGGGAAATGGCGACTATACTCTTTTAAAATAGGTAGCAGGCACGTATTATGGTCTGACCTTTGTCGATAATCGAAATAACAAAAATAAATTATAGTTTAAAACGTGGTACAATAATATGAAAGGGTAATCGATACTGCGTGCTCATGAGGTGAATAAATGAGTAAATCTGATGACTATCATAAAGATGTTATTGATGATGACTTATATGAGGAATTTGATGATGAAGAATTATTAGAGATTCTTACAGAAGAAAGAAATAAATCGATAGAGAAAAGTAAAAGAGAAAATGACAAACCGAAGAGACCGTTTCCTAAGTGGGCCTTTTGGTTAATCGCTGTTGCGATGACGATAAATGTGATTGCAATCATACCGCAAACATTTTCAATCCCAGCATTAGAGTTTTTAGTTACATCAGCAAAACTCTCAACTGATCCAGTCATTGATGAATACCAGGAGTCGGTAGTTGTCATTGAAGCTGGTAATAGTAAAGGGACAGGTTTTTCTATCTCTTCACAAGGAATTATTATAACAAACCACCATGTAATTGAAGATGAAAAAAGAATTATGGCTGCTTTTCCAGAACAAGGATTGTTTCAAGCAGAGGTAATCGCTAGCTATCCTGATATTGACTTAGCTGTATTACAAGTGGATGGCGAGGGATTACCTCAACTTTCTTTAGCAAAGAAGACAACATTTGACGATAATGAACATATTAACTTTATTGGTAATCCATTAAGGTTTCAAGGAATAGCAAATGAAGGAAAAGTGATTGGCTATACAAAATTAGATAGCTTTGAGCAAGAAGTTCTCATGCTAAAAGCACCTATCTATCGTGGTAATAGTGGTAGTCCAGTGATTGATTCAGATGGAGAAGTCATTGGAGTTGTGTTTGCAACATTAGATCATGACATTCATGGTAAAGTAGGATTAGCAGTACCAATTGATTATTATCATGAAAAAACAATGAATGAGAAGAACTAAAGCCCATGTATGCAGTTTTTTGATACATGGGCTTTAGTTAATGGTACGAGGGAAAATGGTAATAATTAGAAAGTTTATTTCAATCACATGATAAATTAGTCATATTGTCCTAGTTTTTGACAAAATTTTTAAATTAAATGTAAATTCCTTGAGATAGCATGACAGGTAATGATGAGGTATGCTTATTCATACTAGAATTAAAATGGAGAATCAAAACTATGACTATTAATAAAAATGCGCTACATGTATATATAAATATAGATAAATATGACACCCAAAAATGTTCTTCTGGTTACGAAAAATATAGTACTGGTGGTGAAGCGGTTGTCTAAGCTTCAGACTGAAGAAGTTACTATTTCATTAGAACAGCAGGTAGATCTCATTCAACAAGGTAATCAAGAAATTCGAAATGATTTATTGAAAAGCTACCGACCGTTTATAGCAAAGGCCGTTTCTGAAGTATGCAAGCGATATATCGATCCAACAAGAGATGACGAATTTAGTATTGGTTTAATGGCATTTGATGAAGCTATTTCTTCTTTCTCATCTGAAAAAGGGAGCTCTTTCTTATCGTTTTCCAGATTAGTAGTTAAACGAAAAGTGATTGATTATATAAGAAAAGAGAAGAATAAAACGATTACACTATCGCTGGATGAGTCGTATGATGAAGAAAAAATAGAAAGTTCAACAGAGATAATGGCAGCTAAAGCTTCATATAAACACCAAGTTGATCAATGGAATCGACGAGAGGAGATTATAGAATTAGAAAGAAAACTATCGGAGTATAAATTATCTTTTGAAGAATTAACTGCTATTTCGCCAAAGCACAAAGATGCAAGAGAGTCTGCGGTAAAGACTGCTCGTATCTTATTTGAAGATGACCAGTTAAGAGAGTATGTGGTTAAAAAAAAGAAAATCCCGATAAAAACACTAATTCATCATGTGGATGTGAGTAAGAAAACACTTGAACGAAACCGAAAATATATTTTAGCGATGTTTATCATTCTAAGTGAGGATTTTGTTTATTTGAAGGACTATTTGAAAGGGGTAGGGCTGTGAACAAAGGGACCATAATAAAGCAGCGTCATCGTTATACGATTATTTTAAATCGTGATGGTGGATTTGAAAGAGTTAAACCCTTGAGAGGTGCTGAGATAGGAGAAGAAGTGATTTATCTATCGAAACAAGAGTCCCGGGTACAAACTTTTTTTTCCGCGCAGCAAATTACGAAGAGAAAGTTGAAGCTAGCTACAATGGTTATGGTGTTAATCTTTGCAAGTTTTCCACTTTATGCATGGTTTGATAATCAAAAAGCTTATGCATTTGTAAGCATTGATATCAATCCTAGCCTAGAACTAGAATTAAACGATGATATGATTGTAGAACGTGTTAATCCATTAAATAAAGACGCTGAAGCATTACTTGATAAAACAATTCAGTTAGAAGGTGAATCTGTTGAGTTTGTAACAGAGACGATTATAAGTGCGAGTCAACAAGATTTAGTAGCCACAGAAGCTGACATGGTTCTAATTGGTGTTAGCTATCAAAGCAATCATCAGCAAGACAATCACGTTACAGAAGCCCTTGATAATTACTTCGAAGAACACCCTAAGTCTGGCTTGCAGATAGCAACATTTGTAGTACCAAAAGAAGTTCGTGAACAAGCTCAAGAACAAAACGCCTCAATGAATCAAATGATGGCAGAATCGATTAAAATGAATGATGTTTCTATTGGTGAAGATGAAAATATGGATCAAACAGAAAAAGCTATTATTGAATCTTATTATAATGATCCTGACAAAACAGATGAACCAAATTCTAATGAAGATTCTGCAATCAATCCTAATAACGAATTACAAAAACAAGAAAAAAATAAAAAGCGTGAAAAAGAGGACAAGGCTAAAAACGAAAAAGATGAAAATGCAGGAAATGACAAAGCTAAAAATGAAAACGTAAAAAATGATAAACCTAAAAATGAAAACGCACAAAATAATAAATCAAAAAAGACTGTTGATGAGAAAATAGATAACGCGATGAAAAATAGGGCCAATGATAAAGTTCCACCAGGGCTTGAAAAGGAACTAGAGGCTAATGATGGCCGTAATAATAATGCAAATCCAGACAAGACGCCTGCAAAATAGTTGCAGGCGTCTTTATTCTTTAGTCAATCTACAGAGTCCGCGGTAGTTTAGCTAAAGGCTATTATTTGTTGAACACCTAAACATCAAGTACAATTATCTAAAAGAATGACTCTGATTCGAATAAAGGAGTATATAAAATGGAAAAGAAAATCCGTATAGGTATAGTAGGTTTAGGCCAAATAGCACAAAAAGCATATTTGCCCATATTATCAAAGGCCTTAGACTGGGAATTAATTGGAGCTTTTTCTCCAGGTGTGGAAAAAAGAGAAAAAATATGCAAACAATATCGAATGAACAGTTTCAGTAGTTTAGCAGCATTGGCAGATAAATGTGACGCTATCTTCGTACATAGTTCGACGGAGACTCACTATGAGGTTGTCTCTTATTTACTTTCTAATGGTGTTGATGTTTATGTGGATAAACCTCTCGCTTCAACTATAGATGAGGCAGAACGATTAGTTGAGTTAAGTGAAAAAAATAAACGAAAGCTGATGGTGGGCTTTAATCGTCGTTTTGCACCGATGTATCGAAAGGCAAAGGAATTAGCGGGAGACTTCGTGTGGGCATCGATGGAGAAACATCGTGCTACAAGTGTTGGACCACTCGATTATCGATTTACGATGCTCGATGACTATTTACATCTAGTCGATACAATTCGCTTTATTGCTGGAGAAGATATAAAAATTTCGGATAGTTTCAGCAAATTAAATGAGCAGCAGCATTTAGTCTATGCAAACCATAATTATAAAGGAGAAAAGCGACTATTTTCTTCTGCTATGCATAGACAAGCGGGATCTAATATCGAGAAACTTGAATTTGTAACAAGTAATTCAATCGTTCGAGTGTTTAATATGAATAAGTTAGAAGTTGAGAAAGACCAAACAATCCATACTTCTAGTCTAGGCTCTTGGGATTCAATTTTAAAAACAAGAGGTTTTGAAGATTGCATCTATCATTTTATTTCGAGTATTCAAAATGACCAAATTCCAGAAGTTAGTGGCCAGGAAGCTGTTAAATCTCAGCAACTTTTGGAAAGAATAATAACCACAATGAACTAAGGACGAAAGGATAGATACACATATGTCTGAAAAAATAGATTTATCGAATTTTGAAAAAAAACTAGAAGTTAGAAATATAACAGTCAAAGATATAGATGAGCTCTTGGAAATGCAAAAAGTATGTTTTCCTAATATGGAACCATGGGAACCAGGTCATTTGGAAAGTCACTTGGATCAATTTCCTGAAGGACAATTTTGCGTTGAGTATGATGGTAAAATTATTGGCAGTTGTTCCAGTTTGATTGTTAACTTTGATGAGTACGATGACAAACACACGTGGGATGATATTACTGATGAGGGCTATATTACTAATCATAACCCAGAAGGCTATAACTTATATGGAATAGAAGTAATGGTAGACCCGGAATTTCGTGGCATGAGGATTGGAAAAAGACTCTATGAGGCAAGGAAGGAGCTTGCTAGAGAGCTAAATCTAAAAAGTATCATTATCGGGGGAAGAATTCCGAATTATCATAAATATGAAGGCGAATTGACTCCTAGACAATATGTGGAGGAAGTAAGTTATCGAAACATTCATGATCCGGTGTTAACTTTTCAAATAATGAATGGCTTTACAGTCATGCGTATTAATCCGGGTTACCTACCAGACGACCATCAATCATTAAAATATGCTACCTTAATGGAATGGAACAACATTGATTATCATGCCAAGACGAAGCGGCATTTTAAAACCGCGTATCCTGTAAGAATTACAGTAATCCAATATATGATGAAAAATATCGAATCATTCGAAGAATTTGCGAAACAAGTTGAATACTATGTGGATGTTGCTTATGACTTTGATTCTGATTTTGCTGTTTTCCCAGAAATATTTACGGCACAGTTAATGTCATTTTTAGAAGAGAAAGTTCCTTCTAGATCAGTTCGTAAGTTAGCTGAATATACCGAGGACTATATTGAACTTTTCACTAATTTAGCGGTAAAGTATAATGTAAACATTATTGGTGGTTCTCATTTTGTCGAAGAAGATGATCATATTTATAATATTGCCTATTTGTTCCGTAGAGATGGAACGATTGAAAAACAATATAAGATTCATGTGACTCCAAATGAAAAAAAATGGTGGGGTATTCAGCCTGGTGATACGGTCAAGGTATTTGATACTGATTGTGGGAAAATTGCTATCCAGATTTGTTATGATATTCAGTTCCCTGAACTTGCTAGATATGCAGTTGATCAAGGTGCAAATATTATTTTTGTACCATTTTGTACGGATGATCGCCAAGGGTACTTGCGTGTCCGCTATTGTGCGCAAGCTCGTGCTGTAGAAAATCAAGTCTACACGGTAATTGCCGGAACAGTTGGTAACTTAACACAAGTAGAAAATATGGATATTCAGTATGCTCAATCTGGAATATTTACACCTTCTGATTTTGAGTTTGCTCGTGATGGAATTGTTGGTGAATGTCATCCAAATATTGAAACAGTTGTAGTCGGTGATGTTGACTTAGAAATTTTACGGAGACAAAGAAGATCGGGGACGGTTCGACAGTTAAGAGATAGACGTAAAGATCTCTTTGAGGTCAAGTATAATAATATTGAGACAGAAGTAAAACCAATTAAAACGAAATAATTTACCAAAAAGGGACCTTTTTCAAGGTCCCTTTCATATGCTTTTTTTAAACTTCCATCATAGCAGCTGCTGGCGTATGACCCATTGCATGGTCAATATAGTGAAGGAGTTCTTCATGACTACTCATCACTTTTTGCTCGTTTGACGTATAGTGAAATGCATGGAGAAAAACTTCAATTTTTTTTGATAAAATGTCATCGTTTGTTCTAACCATGAGAACAAGTAGATCATCCCATTGTCCCCATAAGGTAAAGTACAATGCTTTGTCATAATCTGGAATATATATTGTTATTCTCCCCTTTCTTAAAGGGCTAACTATAGTATGACCGACTTTGATTTTAACAAGTAGTGAACAATATTGGTTTCTATTCCAATTCTTTACGTGAAATCTAATCATTAAATTCGACAACATGTTTTACTGCACTCAGTCTTTATATGTTTATCGATTGTTATGTACTCCGAATAATTCCATTGATTATTTTAGTATTTGTCGAATAAAGAGTTGTTTGGTGCAAATACTACTGTTAACCCTATAGAAGGAGGAATTATGCCGATGAATTGGAAATCAATTGGTTTAACTGTAGTGGCTTCATTAACGCTCACTGCTTGTGGGGTTGATAATAACGAAACCGGTCAAGGTTTAGATGACGGGGTGCAACAAACACGATTTGGAAATACAACAGATTTTCCGATGAATAATCGTGATAATCAGTATGGTCAATATCAAAACACCCGATTTGGAACAGAACGTAATGGAGCAGGGATGCAGGATGCTACACGTAACGGGACATACGATGGTGGCAATGTACGAAATGACAACAATACAGGAACACGAAATGGGCTTAACAATATCAACAATCAAACAGAAATGAATAGAAACAACACGACAAACAACAACGATGAAAATCGTTTCGAAGTAGCCGATAAAGTATCAGATCGTATTGTAAAAAAAGTTAATGCTATTGATAATGCATATGTATTAACAACTGATAATAATGCATATGTCGCAGTAGAATTAGATAGAGATACAAATAACAACAACAACAAAAACGGTGGCAATGGCGATAACGTCAGTGAGTCCATTGAAAAACAAATACGCGATGTTGTTAAAAATGTGGATAGTGATATTGACAATGTTTATGTATCAACAAATCCCGATTTCGTTAATTTAACAAACAATTATAGAGATGATGTTGAGAATGGAGAGCCAATTGAAGGTTTTTTTGACCAAATGGGTCAAATGATTGAACGTGTATTTCCAGATGCGCGATAACAAACAAATAGTAAAGCGAGGGCTAAATAGCCTTCGCTTTTTTTGTTCGAAGGTAAGAAAGTATAAAATTTTGCGCTTCGATGTCTAGCTCCAGCGCCTACCCCGCCTGAGGTCTTAAGTCAATCCTCTTTGTGGCAAAAAGCACCACATAGAGGCTCGACTTATTGCCCTAGGGTGACCAAGGCGCTTGCGCTTTTCTTAAATATAAAATTGAAAAGGCCTATTTTGTGTGGTATTATAACCAATAATACCGATAAAACATAGTGTAATAGTATGAATTAAATCAAACGTCAAGGGAGCTGAATAAAGTGGGGCGAGAATTCATTGATTTATTTGATAAATGGGCTATATCTTATGATGAGGCAGTAACCGGAAAAGATCCCGAATACCGGGCTGTTTTTGAAAATTATGATACAATATTAACCGAGGTAACAAATCATGCAGAAGGTAATGTATTGGAGTTCGGTGTAGGAACAGGTAACTTGTCTCAAAAATTACTTGATGCTGGTCATCATGTGATTGGGATTGAACCATCTGTTGCGATGCGAGATGCAGCAAAGGCAAAACACCCTAATTTAATAGTTAAAGACGGTGATTTTTTGGCATTTCCTCAATTAGATATGCCAATTTTCACTATTGTTAGTACGTTTGCTTTTCATCACCTAACCGATGAAGAAAAGGATAAAGCTATTAAAGCATTTAGTGTACTTCTACCTTCAAATGGCAAAATCGTATTTGCCGATACTGCTTATGAAAACAAAGAAACAAAAGAGAGAATCTTTAATAAGGCAAAAGAACAAGGTTATAATGACTTGTTATATGATTTAACTACAGAATATTATCCAATGATTGATACGCTTCGGACTTTATTTGAAAAGAACGGATTCTATGTTACCTTTAAACAAATGAATGATTTTGCTTGGCTAATAGTAGCAGAAAGACAGTGAATAATTCAAAGGGAGTGGACAATAATGTCAAAGAAAATGAATGTTGAAAGTTTTAACCTTGACCATACTAAAGTAAAGGCACCTTATATAAGGTTAGTGGGTGTAACAACCGGCCAGAGTGGAGATAAAGTATATAAGTATGACGTCCGTTTTTGCCAACCAAATCAAGACCATATGGATATGCCTGGTTTACACTCCATCGAGCATTTGATGGCTGAAAATATTCGTAATCATATTGATAATGTACTTGATATCGGACCTATGGGATGTCAAACAGGTTTTTATTTAGCGATACTAAATAACGATAGCTTCGACGATATTGCTCAAGCGCTGGAAAAAACGTTGCATGACGTTTTACAAGCGAATGAAGTACCAGCTTGTAACGAGGTTCAATGTGGTTGGGCAGCCAATCATAGTCTAGATGGTGCGAAAGAAATTGCGGCGCGTATGCTTGAAAGCAAAAATGAATGGCATATCGTTTTTGCTGAATAGAGGCTTAGTCAATGGTCCTATATAGAAATACACAAGAATTAATCGGAAATACACCTTTAGTAGAGTTATCAAACTTCCCTCTTCCTAAGGGCGTTCGTTTATTTGCTAAGCTTGAGTTTTATAATCCCGGTGGAAGCGTAAAAGACCGTCTAGGGCAGGAGTTACTTCATGCTGCATTAGAATCTGGAGAACTAAAAGAGGGCGGTACAATTATTGAACCTACTGCTGGAAACACTGGAATTGGCCTAGCGCTAGCTGCTCTTAATAAAAATGTTAGTATCATTTTTTGTGTTCCAGAACAATTCAGTGTGGAAAAACAAGATTTAATGAGAGCATTAGGTGCTAAAATTGTAAACACGCCAACTAAGGATGGAATGCGCGGTGCAATTGCTAAAGCAGAACAACTTCTGCTAGATATACCAAATAGTTATTCTCCCAGGCAATTTGGAAATCCTGCAAACCCATTAACCTACTATAAAACCCTTGGTCCTGAGTTATGGGACGACCTAAATGGTAAAGTGGATGTTTTTCTTGCAGGAGCTGGTACTGGAGGAACGTTCATGGGAACCGCCCGGTATTTGAAAGAAAAGAATAATGCAATTAAAACTGCAATTGTAGAACCTGAAGGCTCAATTATTGCCGGGGGAGAACCGGGTCCTCATAAAACAGAAGGAATAGGGATGGAATTTTTGCCGGATTATATGGACCGCTCTTACTTTGATGCTATTCATACGGTGTTAGATAAAGATGCCTTTCAATATGTAAGAGAATTAGCGAAAAGAGAAGGTCTACTCGTAGGAAGTTCTTCAGGTGCTGCTATGTTTGCTGCCTTAAAAGAAGCCAATATTGCAGAAGCGGGGACAACTATTGTAACTGTATTTCCAGATAGTAGTGAACGTTATTTAAGTAAGGGAATTTATTCTAACTAGCTTTGTGCTTTTATTTATTGTCGTTGTCGAAGCTAGGTTCGTTTTTGTGAAAAAGGAGGAGTATAATGAAACGTAAAACAAGAATGGTACACGGAGGAATCACTGGTGATGAACGAACCGGTGCAGTTTCTGTACCGATATATCAAGTAAGTACCTATAAACAAGAAGCTGCAGGGAAGCATAGTGGGTATGAATATTCAAGAACTGGAAATCCAACTAGACATGCTTTGGAAACAGTTATTGCTAATTTAGAAAATGGAAAAGCAGGCTTTGCATTTGGTTCAGGTATGGCTGCAATTACATCAGTGATGATGCTAATGAATGCTGGAGATCATATTCTTATGACGGATGATGTTTACGGCGGGTCTTATCGATTAACAACTAAAGTGTTGAACCGATTTGATTTAGACCATACATTTGTTGATACAAGTGATTCAACAAAAGTCGAAGCGGCAATTAAACCAAATACCAAAGCATTATTTATTGAAACTCCAACAAATCCATTACTTAAAATTACTGATTTAAAGAAAATGTCAGATATAGCAAAAGCGAATAATTTGATGTTAATCGTCGATAACACATTTGCAACACCGTACTGGCAACAACCATTAGACCTTGGAGCGGATATCGTTGTTCACAGTGCAACGAAGTATATTGGCGGGCATAGTGATGTAGTTTCCGGACTAGTTGTTGTTAACTCTGATGAAATCGCGGAAGATTTACATTTTATCCAAAATTCAGTCGGAGGAATTTTAGGTCCCCAAGATTCTTGGTTATTAATGCGAGGTATTAAGACACTTGGCTTACGTATGGAAGCAATTGAAAAGAATACACACCAACTCGTTGAATTTCTGCAAAGTCATCAAGATGTTAGTACAATTTATTATCCTGGAATTACAAGCCACAAAGGACATGATGTTGCAAAACTACAAGCTGAAGGTTTCGGTGGCATGATTTCTTTCGATGTAGGGAGTGCTGAAAAAGCCGATCAAGTTTTAAGTAAAGTTAAGTATTTTACTCTGGCTGAAAGCCTTGGAGCGGTCGAAAGTTTAATTTCTATTCCAGCAAAAATGACACATGCATCGATTCCGAGAGAACGTCGATTAGAACTTGGAATTACTGATGGATTAATTCGTTTATCAATAGGCATAGAAGATATTGAAGACTTAATTGAAGATTTGAAAAATGCATTAGCATAAAAAAACAGTAATCTCATCAAAATGAGATTACTGTTTTTTTTGTTAGAAATATCTCATAGAAAAACATGTTATACGAATAATAGTAAAAACGAAGTGTTAGTGAATAATACAAAGAAATTGGAGAGATTAGTGTGAATTATATTTTTCTAGCTGTTATTGTTATCGTGCTTATAGCCATTTACTTTGGAATGTACAACAGTTTGGTTAAGAGCCGGAATCGTGTCGAGGAAAGTTGGGCACAAATAGATGTTCAACTGAAACGTAGATATGATTTAATACCGAACTTAATTGAAACGGTCAAAGGCTATGCCGAACACGAGAAAAAAACGTTAGCATTAGTCGTGGAAAAGAGAAATCAGTTAACCCAAGTTCCAGAAGGAGATCGCAACCGCCAAATTGACGCGAATAATCAATTAGAAGGTGCTTTGAAATCAATTTTTGCACTAAGTGAATCGTACCCGGACTTAAAGGCAGATCAGCAGTTCAAAGAATTACAACAAGAGCTAGCAAACACGGAAAATAAAATTGCCT
Organism: Aquibacillus saliphilus; assembly: GCF_020404745.1. Taxonomy (GTDB): domain Bacteria; phylum Bacillota; class Bacilli; order Bacillales; family Amphibacillaceae; genus Aquibacillus; species Aquibacillus saliphilus. Next base: position 26,673 of record NZ_JAIZAP010000024.1, on the reverse strand, counting down.
ATGCACGTCAACTGTACAATAACACCGTAATGAACTTTAATACACGAATCCAATCAATACCAACAAATATCATTGCAAAGCTCCAACATTTTGACGAACGAGAGATGCTCGAAACACCAGTGGAAGAACGAGTAAACCCAAAAGTTGAATTTTAAAAGCAGAGGATTATAAAGATGAATAATATTTTATATAAACAAATTGACTCGAATAAAAGAAAAACAGTTGTGATTGTTTTGGTTTTTTTCTTATTTATCCTAGCCATTGGCGCATTGTTTGGGTACACCTTTTATGGAAGTGTTCTGTCTGGCGTAATAGTAAGTGGAGTAATAGCTCTAGTCTATATTCTTATTATGACAATGAACAGTTCCAAAATAGTGATGAAAATGAATCACGCAAAAGAAGTAAGAACAAGAGATGAAAATACTGAAGTCTGGGATGCGGTAGAAAATATGGCGATGGTTGCAAATATCCCGATGCCAAAAGTTTATATTGTTGAGGACATGAGTCCGAATGCTTTTGCAACAGGAAATTCCCCAAAAAAAGGCGCTGTAGCTGTAACGCGAGGGTTAGTGAATGAACTTGACAAATATGAGCTTGAAGGTGTTATTGCACATGAAGTGGCACATATTCGTAACTACGATATTCGTTTATCAACCATAGCAATTGCTTTGGTAGCAGTTGTTGGCATTTTGGGTGATATAGCAATGAGGTCTATGTTTTTTGGTCGATCAAGAAGAAGTAATAATAATGGTGGTGGACAAATAATACTAATTGTTGTCTCTTTACTATTGGTTATTATTGCACCTATTGTTGCAACGATTATCCAACTTGCTCTTTCAAGAAATAGAGAGTACCTAGCTGATGCCAGTGCAGTTAATTTGACTAGAAATCCAGATGCTTTGGTTGGGGCACTCGAAAAAATATCAGGAACAACTAAATCTGTTGAGGAAGCGAGTCAGACAACAGCGTCTATTTACTTCATTAATCCATTCAGGAAAAAAAAGAAGCGTTCGAAATTGTTTGCTACACACCCACCGATGGAGAAGAGAATCGAACGGATTAAACAAATGTAACGCGTTTAAGACAAAGTTATTAACAACTTGACTTTGTCTTTTAATCTTTTCAAAAGTAATAAAAATGCAGCTATGATACAATTATCATAAATAAAACATTATCAAAATTGAAGGAAGTGGAATTATGAGTGAAAAAGCTCTTACATATTTGAAAGAAAATAGAGATGTACTGTTAAAAAAATTAGATCAGTTTCTATCTATACCAAGTGTAAGTACGGATCCATCACATAAAAAAGATATAGGCAAGGCTGCTGAATTTGTTGCAAACTATCTTAATCAAATTGGTTTCCAACAAGTAGAGGTAGTCGAAACGAAAGGACACCCACTTGTATACGGTGAGTGGAATGGTGCTGGGGACGATGCACCTACAGCTTTATTTTATGGTCATTATGATGTACAACCGGCTGATCCATTAGATCTGTGGGATAGTGAACCATTTAAACCGGAAGTTCGTGACGGAAGACTATATGCACGAGGTGCTAGCGATGATAAAGGTCAAGTGTTTATGCACTTGGCAGTCTTTGAGGCCTATATGAAAACAGAAGGAAAGTTGCCTGTTAACATTAAGGTATGCATTGAAGGTGAAGAAGAAATCGGTAGTGAGAATTTATATGATATTCTAAAAGATAAAAAAGAAAAATTCCAAGCTGATTTTGCAATTATTTCTGACTCTGGAATGGTTGATAGTGATCAACCAACTATTCTTTACGGTTTAAAAGGTTTTACTGGACTAGAACTCACATTAACAGGTCCATCAAGTGATCTTCATTCAGGTATCTATGGTGGAGCAATCCGAAATCCAGCAATGGCGATGTCACACTTGCTTGCATCCTTGAAGAATGAAAATGAAGTCGTACAAGTAGAAGGTTTCTATGACGACGTCGAGGAACTAACAAATGAAGAGCGGCAGCTTATAAAAGAAGTACCTGGAGAGGACTTTAGTAAATCTACCGGAGTAAAAGAGACGGTATCAGAGCAGGATTACACAGCAAAAGAACATACAATGGCACGCCCGACCCTAGAGGTGAATGGTTTGTTTAGTGGTTATCAAGGTGAAGGGACAAAAACAATTATTCCATCTACTGCAACTGCTAAATTAACGTGTAGGCTTGTTCCTGGTCAGGTGCCAAATAAAATCCAGGACTTACTTGTAGCACATCTCGAGAAATATGTACCTAAAGGTGTGACTCTAGATATAAAGCGAGAAGCACTTTCTGCTAAAGCGTATAAGGTTGATCCAAACCATCCATTAATTGCAAAAGCAGCGAATAGTCTTACTACTGCATTTGGAAAGGAAGCTACCTACGTGCGAATGGGAGGGTCTATCCCGGTAGTAGAATGGATTGATTCTAATTATAATATGCCTATTGTATTATTAGGATTCGGTACTCCAGAAGATCGACTCCATTCTCCAAACGAAAGTTTTCTATTAGCTAATTTTGACAAAGGGATGGAGACTCTTGTTTATTACTTGGAAGAGGTTAGTAGTAAATAAAACTAGAAAACTGTTATGCATGGTTCTTACTTAAGACGCTATTGACAAGTCGTTATTTATGATTTAGATTGTTGTTTCTAGTATAAAACTAAGAATAAAGTTAAGGTTGTTGGATAATCTAATTACTACTAGAGGAGGTAGTAATCATGATTAACCATCATTTTGAAAGATTTATTAGATATCAACAAAAAGAAAATTCAACATATATAGGCAATGGAGAACGTGGAGGAAATCTAGATTCTAAAACGAACAACAGAAAAGCTCAGGATCCGAATGTAGGCGCTAGAAGAAATCTTGAATAACAAAAATGTCGAGTGTGTCTCTCCCTCTGACCACACTCGACATTCATTTATAGGGTTATTACTGACAAACGTATTACCAAAAGATCCCCCTTGATAATAGTATTCTATTCAAAAATCTGTAGATAGAGTCCCCTAATCACTAGCAATATAAGTTAAATGAGTATAAAGTATATAATTGAAAAAGAAATAATGTAACAAGAATACTAATTCTTGGTCTTTCTTGTTATTGACAATATACCCTTGAGGGTATAAGATGTAAGACGTTAACCATAATTGATAATAGGGGGTAAAACATGACTATCGTTATTATTGCCTTTTTTATGATTATAGCCTTGTATGTAATATATTTAAGATATGTACCTATCAAAGGGATTCCGTGTATAGATATAAATAGTAATAAGTTGGATCAAATGATTTTGAAACTTGATATTAGGGATTATAATTCTTCAGCTAAGCAAGAGATTATCGGGTCACATTCGTTACCTATAGCTTATTTTAAAAGATACTACCATGAAATTCCTGCTAAAGAAGTACATGTGATAGCATCAGACCGGATTGAAAAAAATCTAGGTATTCGTTATCTTCGTAACAAAGGTTTCAGAGTAAGTGGTTATACATTAACCAAATGCAACTGTGAATAACATATATCATTGTCCGAAACGATTTTTAACTAGGTCAGATTACCACAAACTATCTAGAAGTAAAATAAAAGAAATATCCTAGGAGGGTTAATAATGGAATATAACGACCAGATGAAAAATAGAGTTAAGCGGATTGAAGGTCAATTACGTGGTATATTAAAAATGATGGAAGAAAAAAGCGACTGTCGAGATGTGATAACACAAATGTCTGCTGCTAGGACAGCAATTGATCGCACAATGGGCTTAGTGGTAAGTTCGAACCTTGTAGAGTGTGTTCAAAAGTCCGAAGAAAATGGTGAGGATACAGAGGAACTAGTACAAGAGGCTGTTAACTTACTTGTTAAAAGTCGTTAAATAAAATTATATATACTATAAAAATAAGACTCCTAATCCAGTAGTCTTATTTTTTTATACAAACTGTTCATCATCCTTTTAGATGTATCATATAGTATAGGTAATACATCAAAAGGAGAGATTGTTTTTGAAACTTTCAGATCAAAAACACCTAGAAAGAGTGATTACAGAAATAACGGAAATTGCAGAGGGATTTGGGTTAGATTTTTATCCCATGCGATATGAAATTTGTCCTCCTGAAATTATTTATACATTTGGCGCCTATGGTATGCCTACACGATTTTCACATTGGAGTTTCGGAAAACAGTTTCATAAAATGAAAGTGCAATATGATTTGGGTTTAAGTAAGATTTATGAACTTGTAATCAATTCAAATCCCTGTTATGCATTTCTGTTAAACTCCAATAGTCTCATCCAAAACAAACTGATTGTTGCACATGTATTAGCACATTGCGACTTTTTTAAGAATAATGCGCGATTCCAAAATACAAAAAATGATATGGTTGAAAGTATGTCTGCGACTGCAGAACGAATAGCTGATTATGAAAAAATATATGGAATTAAAGAAGTGGAATCCTTTTTAGATGCAATTCTTGCCATTCAGGAACATATAGATCCTACATTAGTCAGGCCAAAACTTGATTGGGAGATAGAGGAGTTTGAAGAAGAACCTCCAATTAAAACTAGTGCATATGATGATTTATGGAAATTAGACGACGTTGAGTCTGAAAAATTACAAAAACCTAGAACCAAGAAAAAACCATTCCCACCTAGACCAGAAAAGGATCTACTACTGTTCATTGAGGAGCATTCTCGTAATTTAGAAGACTGGCAAAGAGATATTTTGACAATGATGCGTGCGGAAATGCTTTACTTTTGGCCTCAACTGGAAACAAAAATCATGAACGAAGGCTGGGCTTCTTACTGGCATCAGAGAATCTTAAGAGAGATGGATCTTACCAGTGACGAAGCAATTGAATTCGCTTCACTTAACGCGGGTGTTGTGCAACCATCTAAAACCCAGATCAATCCCTATTATCTTGGAGTGAAAATGTTTGAAGATATTGAAGAACGTTTTGATAATCCAACCGAAGAAATGAGACGATGGGGAGCGGAACCAGGTAAGGGTCGAGAAAAAATGTTTGAAGTGCGTGAAATAGAGTCTGATATATCCTTCGTACGTAACTATTTAACAAAAGAATTCGTAGATCGAGAAGACTTGTATTTGTTCCAAAAACAAGGCAACGAGTACAAAATCACTGATAAAAGTTGGGAAAGCGTTAGAGATCAACTGATTTCGATGCGGGTGAATGGAGGTTTTCCCTATATCACTGTTCAAAACGGCGACTTTTATCATAACGGGGAATTGTACCTGAAGCACCACTATGAAGATGTTGAGTTGGACCTAACATATTTGGAAAAAACATTGCCATATATTCATCAATTATGGGGGCGTACGGTCCACATGGAGACGGTTGTGGAGGATAGAAACGTCTTGTTCACCTATGAGGGGAATAAAGTAATGAAAAAGCATTTGTAGAAGAAGCAGGCTATGCGCCTGCTTCTTCAAATGGATTACCACACGTTTAAGAAGTTGATTTTAATTTATTGAACTATTTAACAACAAATCAAGCTCCTGGCTACAAGTAATTGTCTTGTTTGAGGATATCCCGTTTTACTTGCTGGCATTAACATTTCATAAAATGACTAGAAAAAGCAAGCGCACAGCCTGCTTTGTGTTTTTACTGTACTTGAGCTAATTAAGTTCTTTATTTTATTCAGGGCGTACCACGTTTACTAATGAAACTAGGCACCATTAGTAAACGTGGTACATTGTTGTACTATTAGAATTTATTAGCGAGAATTTTAGCTTGGGCAATTGCACTTTCTTTTATTTCATCTGCTTTTTCAGGCATAGCATCATGACCTTCTACAAAAAGTCCTTCAAAATAAGGAACACCAAAAAAGTTCATTAATATTTTTAAATAACGATGGCCCATTTCCTTATCAGCAGTGGGGCCATGTGAATAAATACCACCGCTTGCTTGAATATGCAATGCTTTTTTGTCTGTTAAGAGTCCGATAGGTCCTTGTTCAGTATGTTTAAAAGTTTTTCCTGCAACAGCAACCGAGTCGAGGTAAGTTTTCATAATTGGTGGAAATAATAAATTCCACAATGGAGTAACAAAGACATATTTGTCAGCATTAACAAACTGCTCACTTAATTCAGAGAGTCGACTGACTTTAGCTTTTTCCTCATCTGATAATTCTTCAAATCCTTGCCCAGATTGAAGTTTCCCCCAGCCTTGAAAGACATCCGCATCAATATGTGGGATGTGTTCCTTGTACAAATCGATATGAACGATCTCATCATCTGGATTCTTGTCTCTATAAGCACTAATAAATGCCGAACCTACTGCCATACCATAAGATTTTTTTTCATCGAACGGATTAGCTGTGATATATAATAATTTCCCCATAGTTAATTCATCCCTTCTTACTATTTATATTTTAAAAAACTTATAAAATCATAATATAAGTATAGTTGATTACTAATATTATGTATGTGAAAATAATCACATTTTTATAAAAAAGATTATTCAACTGAATCAATTTTAAAATTACCTTATCCAGCAATTATCATCCACATAAGGTAACGGTCTATACCAACTAAAATGTGGATGATAATTGAAAAAAAACAGTATGATGAAATTGATTAAACTATATAAACTATTTAGAAGGTTAGCCTCTTGAAAAGTAGCAGAACTCAATTAACAGCAATCCTAACAGCAAATAATCCGATACAATTATAAAGAAAAAGCATTAGCAAAGAGAATGCTAATGCTTTGTATATATCGACTTATTGATAACGAGCAAATATTTTTTCAATCCTAGGGTGCAAAACATGAATAATCGGTCCAATTAAAAATGTAACTAAAATTGTGCCAATCCCTATCGGTCCTTTAAATATAAGAGCAAAAGTCAAGGCTATTAACTCCCCAATTGTTTTAGCAACACTCATACGGACACCGAAACGAGTATGAATTGCAATCATCAAGTTATCAATTGGTACAGGGGCAAATTTTGCTTGTAGATAAACTGAAATTCCAAGTGCTAATAGAAACATCCCAAGTGAAAAAATTAAAATTTTTAATCCGAAGTTTTGGGGATTGAAATTTTTAAATACAATTAACCAAAAGTCAACGCCAAAACCAACTACGAAAATAGTAATTAACGCATATAAATCAGGCTTGTGTTTCAATAATATGGAGTTAATAATTATTAAAATAATTCCAACGAGAATAACCCATGTACCAACAGTGAACATTATGGTAGACAACCCAACATTTAAGGCATCCCATGCTCCAATTCCCATATCTGATTTAATAGTTAAAGTAACTCCTAATGATAAGATAATTAGACCTATGATATACATTAAGGCTCTTGGTAGATTTAACGACGACATGATCGATCTCCTTTAATACATTGACATGGATACATAAGTATAAAACTATATCATAGTTATAGCGTAAAGGAAATAAAATTTTAATATTTTTAACAATTGGTAAAACTTCACCTTGCTAAAGTAAAACATTTTAAACCGGTAATTTATACTGCAAATTACCGGTTTGATTCATTTATTTATTGTTTTTTTTGAAATGTTTCATTTCTTTAGTCCCCTCAGTTGTTAAAGCTTCCTCATCTCTTCTGTCTTTTTCTGTGGCATAGTGAAAATTAGTTAACTTTCCACTATCCTTTGGTTGATAGGGTTTTTTATCCATAATAAACCTCCTGCTCTAATTGTGTACGATGGTATTATTCACTTAACCTAGAATAGTTTATACGAAAAAAACAATGTTTTATGTTTTAAATTTATTATATTAGGTAATAATAACTGTGCAACATTAATTGCAATGTAATGCAATGCAATATTATGGATTTATGCTAGGAGGCAATTGGAAATGGAACAAGGTAAAGTAAAATGGTTTAATGGTGAAAAAGGTTTTGGATTTATTGAACGTGAAGGTGGAGACGATGTTTTCGTTCACTTCTCAGCTATTGAAGGAGAAGGATATAAGACATTAGATGAAGGCCAAGATGTTGAATTCGACATTGAAGAAGGACAACGTGGTCCACAAGCAACAAATGTACGTAAACTATAAGTAACAGGATGAAAGTTTATGTACTATTCATGGCGATATAAATTCAAAAGTTTAAACAGATATTAGGATGAAAGAGTAGGCGATTCGCCTACTCTTTCTGTTATATGAAGACATTAGTAACTTAGAAATATAAAGTTTACTTTATCCGTTTTTACATGAGGGTATAATCCGGATCAATTGAAGTTTTAGTTCATTATTGCTGAATACATGTTAAAATTATATTAAATTAGACATAAAATATACTAGTACCTTGGAGGGAAATATGGAAGATTTACTTCAACTAAAGAATAAGAACATTGTAGTTATGGGAGTTGCGAACGAAAGAAGCCTAGCTTGGGGCGTAGCAAAATCGCTATCTAAAGCAGGTGCAAAATTGACGTTTACATATCGAAAAGAACGGTCACTAAATAAATTGAACAAGCTTTTGAATGATAATAATATACATGCTGAAGTAGTTGTTGCATGTGATGTCAATAATGATGAAAGTATTAAACATGCTTTTACAGAGATTAACAATCAGGTTGGCAAAATTGACGGGCTTGTCCATTCAATTGCATTTGCAAATGCAGAAGATCTAAAAGGCGATTTCGTAGAAACATCAAGAAGTGGTTATGCATTTGCACAAGATACGAGTGCATATTCGCTAATTGCAGTTGCTAGAGAAGCTAAACCATATATGACAGATGGAGGTTCTATCATTACGATGAGTGCTCTCGGCGCTGAAAGAGCTCTTGAAGGTTATAAAGTGATGGGAGTAGCCAAAGCCGCACTAGAATCGTCTGTAAAATACCTTGCTTTAGATTTAGGTAAAGATAATATAAGAGTTAATGCTATTTCAGCAGGTCCTATTCGAACTCTGGCAGCAAAAGGAATTCCATCCTTTAATGAAATGCTCCGAGGTATAGAGGAGCAATCGCCTCTTAAAAGAAATGTAACACAAGAAGAAGTTGGTGATATGACTCTCACCTTGTTAAGTGCACTTTCACGTGGTGTAACCGGCGAGGTTGTCCATGTGGATTCCGGATACAATATTATGGGTTAATCCGTACATTCAGACCTTTACACTTATTTTAGTGTGAAGGTCTTTTTAATGGGATTTTTATCTTTTTTTATGCAGGTAAATGTATAGGAATATCTTTCTAAAATGCAACGTGTTATTGGGAATAAAAACTAAATTAATGATAATGCTAAAGAGTAGTATCTTGTGTTTTCGAGGGTGGTAGATGTGAAAAAGGAGAAAACGATTCTATATGGATTGACATTATTTGGTTCGGTATTTCTATTGTTTGCATTAAATAAAAGACCAAGAAAAGATTGGCTAATTGTATTTCTGTTGAAAACAGTTATTTCAGTTTTTTTTGGAAATATAGTTGCTGCAAACAAATGGTTAGAATACCCTGATCGATTATTACCTAACTCCTTTAAAGGTAGTGTTTTATTTGAATATTTATTATTCCCATTGATATGTGTGTACTATAACCAAACAACCTACAAATCCAAGCTGCCAGGGATGATCTATCAATCGTTTCTTTACAGTATTCCGATGACAATAGTTGAGATTTTCCTGGAAAAAAAGACACAGCTAATTAATTATAAAAAGTGGAGATGGTACTATACGTTGTTTTCTCTGTCTGGAACTTTTTTACTTGTGAGAGGTTTGATAGCAATCATCAGGAGTTGGTCCAAATCAGAACAAGTTACTAATGACCAATCATGGAGTGAGAATACGTGAGTAAGCTATCTCAAGTTTTTAAAGCTTTGAAAAGTAAAAAAATAGTAATGGATAATGTATCTGATGATGACAATATGCCATTGAATAAGGAAATAAAAAAGAATATTTCCGAAGTGTCCAAGGTGTTGGGGAATAGTTTTGATATTGTAATTAGAGAATTTAAGATAGGTAAAAATCCTATAGAAGCTTGTCTTTTTTACACGGATGGATTAATTGACAAGGATCTTGTTCATAACTATGTTTTAGAAAATCTTATGATTGATGGTAGAAAAGCTGAATCTGATGAAAAAATTAGTAGTAATCAAGATATGTATAATTTCATTAAAAATTCAAGCCTTACAAGTGTAGAATTAACAGAAATTGATACTTTCCAAGCTTTGTATCAGCATTTACTTTCGGGCGATACGATTGTACTTCTCAATGGAGTTTCAAAAGGATTTGCAGTTGGGTCAAGAGGTTGGGAAGACAGAGGTGTTCAAGAGCCGAGTTCACAGCAGGTAGTAAGAGGCCCTAAGGATGCATTTTCAGAAACTTTAAGGACAAACACCGCACTAATAAGACGGCGAATTAAAGACCAAAATCTTTGGATTGAAACTCAAAAAATAGGCAAGAAATCTAAAACAGATGTAGCGATCGCATACATAAATGGCGTAGTAAATGAAGACATTGTTTTAGAAATAAAGGAACGATTAAAAAAAATTGAGATTGACGCAATTCTAGATAGTGGCTACATAGAGGAATTAATACAGGATGAAATATACACTCCATTTCCGACGATTTTTAATACAGAACGCCCGGATGCAGTCTCTGCAGGGATATTGGAAGGTAGAGTAGCTATAATTGTCGATGGAAGCCCATTTGTTTTACTTGCTCCTGCACTGTTTATTGATTTTTTTCAATCAAGTGAGGATTACTATCAACGTAGTGATATAGGAAGCTTGTTGCGTATATTGCGTTTTTTTTGCTTTTTCTTAGCGTTGTTAACACCATCAGCATTTATTGCATTAACAACATTCCATCAAGAAATGATACCTACAACGCTTTTAACTAGCTTAGCAGCTCAGCGGGAAGGAGTGCCATTTCCAGCATTTATCGAAGCGTTAATCATGGAAATCACGTTTGAAATATTACGTGAAGCCGGGATTAGACTACCTCGTGCAGTTGGATCTGCGATATCGATAGTAGGTGCATTAGTACTTGGTCAAGCGGCTGTTGAAGCGGGTATTGTCTCTGCAACTATGGTTATTGTTGTTTCACTAACTGCAATAAGCAGCTTTGTTTCACCAACTTATAACATGGCAATTTCAGTAAGAATTTTACGATTTGGATTTATGATTTTAGCGGCTACCTTTGGTTTAGTTGGAATAATATTAGGACTCATTATCATGGGATTACATTTATCTAGTTTACGCTCATTTGGAATACCTTATTTGTCACCAATGGCACCATTTATACCATCTGACCAAGATGATGCGCTCATTCGTTTGCCTGTGTGGATAAAGGAGAACAGGCCGAGATTAATTAGTCAGATAGATGTTAAACGAGAAGCTACTGAACAACCGAAACCGCCACCAAAGTAATGTAAAAAAAGAGGTTAGCATAATATGAAAAAAAACGGTTCAAAAGCTTTACTTTTATTTATGACAATCTTCCTCTTAACTGGGTGTTGGAGTTCTAGAGAGCTATCAGATTTAGCTGTTGTTACTGCTTTAGGAATTGATAAACATGAAGATGGGTATAAATTAACTGTACAAGTAATGGATCCTGGAGAGATTGCAGGAAAGGATTTAACAACAAGAACATCTGTTACGACGTACTCCATGACGGGCAAGACTGTTTTTGAAGCGTTAAGGCGTTTGACAGTAACAACACCACGAAAATTGTATTTATCACATCTCCGTATCATACTTTTAGGACAAGAGTTTTCAGAAGGTGGAATTTCGCAGTCATTGGATTTTATTTCTAGAGATCACGAAATGCGATTGGAATTTTCTTTAATGATTACTAAAAATATGGAAGCGGAGAAGGCGTTGAAAATATTAACGCCAATCGAAAAAATTCCCGCAAACAAAATATATTCTAGTCTTCAAACGGCACAAGATAATTGGGCGCCAGCAAAGATCGTAGAGTTAGATGAATTAGTGAGCTCTTTGACGGTCCCAGGCAAAGAAGCTGTTCTAACTGGGTTAAGTGCGGTTGGTAGTCCCGAAGTTGGCGCACAAATAGAAAATGTTGAAGTAGTAGATTCACATACAATTGTTAACATTGACGAAATCGGTGTATTTAAAGATGATAAATTAGTTGGTTGGTTTAATGAAAATGAAAGCAAGGGATTCAACTATATTACCGATAATGTTCGAAATACTATTGGGTGGGTAGAGTGCGGCAAGGAAGAGGAAGGAACTATTTCGGTTGAAGTAACAAAAAATGAAACAAAGCTTAAGGGATCTATCGATAGTAATCTGCCTAAAATCACTATAGAAACAACTATTGAGGCAAATATTGCTGATGTTGAATGTGCTATCGATGTCTATGACCAGTCAAAAATTAAAGAGATTGAAGGCAAATTAAAGAAAAAGATTGAAGAGATTATTAAGGAAAGCATAGGCAAAGCTAAAGAGTTAAATAGTGATGTTTTCGGTTTTGGGCAAGTTCTTAGTCGACAGGAGCCCAAACAATGGAAACAACTTAAAGACAATTGGGATAAAGAGTTTGCAGATCTAGATATTGAAGTCAAGGTTAAGTTTAATATAAGAGGAACAGGAACAATTACAGAAACCTTACTTGGTAACATGAAATAAAACTAAATAAAAAGGAAGAATCAAGCCATGTTAAACGTTACTGCTATTTTACTTGTTACAGGTTTAATAGGTAGGTTTGAATATAAAAAAATAAAAAAACTCGATTCAAAAAAAGATAAATGGGTATTTGTTGTGGGGACTACAGTAGCTGCTACTTTATCCGTTGCTCTAGTGCTAGGGTATTATATACCAAATCTTTCAAAGGGATTCGAAATAGTATATCAACCGATAACAGATCCAATAGTAACTATTTTAGACACCTATAAGTCAAAGTAATAATATATGTTCAAAAATTCATTAGGAAGTGATCATTCACTTAGCGGATTGACTTTCGTTTTTTGCCTCGAAAGCTCTCATGCTAGGACTTTTTGAACATTAACTAACATATATGGTATAGGGTTTCTTACAGTGGGGGCAAATTAATTTGAATTCAGAAGTGAAGATAAATGGCAGGCAGTTTACTATCTTGGTAATTATGAATACACTTGGATCTGCGATTATTATGGGACCTGCAATTGTTGCAAGCTATGGTCGGGAAAACAGCTGGATATCAGTCTTAATAGCTTCGATGATTGGAATCCTAGTTGTGTTGATGTATATCCAAATTTTTAAATTAGATCGAAATAAAGATATATTTCAACTGCTGGAAAAGTTGCTTGGAAAGTGGCTAGGAAAGTTCATTTCGTTCTTGTTTGTTCTATATGTTTTTTATGTAGTGATTGGAAACCTTAGAGCGATGGGTGACTTTATAATTACACATATATTGGTTGAAACGCCACTTGAGGTGATGATTCTACTTATTCTAATAACTTGCTTAATAGGGGTTAGGATGGGGATAGAAGTTATTAGTAGAACATCGGAGGTGTTTTTCCCATATGTAGCTATAGCAATTTTCTTATTAATTGCTATGGTATTTAAAGAGGCAGAAGTAACCAAAATTCAGCCAATTCTACAAACGAATATTGGTGGGATGTTGGCTGGAGCTGTACCTTTAATCGGATACCCTTTTTTTGAATTAATTATTTTACTGTCGTTGATGAAAGATGTGAATAAACCAGAAAAAGCTAAAAAAGCATTTATAATAGGTGTAACCATAGGGGGATTTTTACTAACTAGCATCACTCTGATGTGTCTACTCGTTTTAGGAGTTGATTTAACAGTAAGAAACACGTACCCAACTTATGTACTAGGTAAAAAAATTAGTATAGCTGACTTTGTTGAGCGCGTGGAGGTAATTGTTGCCATTATTTGGTTTTTTACCATTTTCTTTAAAATTATGACTATCTTTTATGTTCTATCTGTCGGAGTGAGTCGGATACTAAACTTGAAGAGTTATAAGACAGTGACTGTTCCAATAGCGTACTTTATTATTGTGTTTGCCGTTGTACTAGCACCTAATGTTGTATACACTAGCCAATTTATAACTGGTACTTGGATTCCACTGTCGGCTACGTTTGGACTTGTATTACCTATTATTCTTTTAGTTGTAGGTTTGCTTAAAGAAAATAAAACCCGCTCCTAGAGCGAGGTTTTACTGATTATAATAGAGTAATTAACCATCCACCTAATGCACCTGATAGAACTACTACCCAAGGCGGTAATTTCCAATAGACGAGCATACTAAATAGAATAGCTGCTAGAGCAAAGTCGATTGGAGCTAAAATTGAACTCGTCCATATAGGTTGATAGAAGGCAGCTATTAAAATTCCAACGACAGCAGCGTTTATCCCCATCAGTGCACCTTTCATTTTAGGATTTTTACGTAAGGTTCCCCAAAAAGGTAATGTACCAAAAACAAGTAAGAACGCTGGTAAGAAAATAGCAAACGTTGCTAGTAATCCAGCTTGCCACCCTCCAATAACAGTTCCGATATAAGCAGCAAATGTGAATAATGGTCCTGGAACTGCTTGTGCTGCTCCATAACCTGCTAGAAATTCTTGTTCAGTTAACCAACCTGTGGGAACAAATTCTCGTTCAAGTAAAGGTAAAACAACGTGTCCACCACCAAATACAAGTGAACCAGATCGATAAAAACTGTCAAACATTGCAATCCAATTAACAGTAGTCATTTCCCTTAAAATAGGTAATATAATTAGTAACATGATAAAAAGTAGTAAACTAACAGCTCCGATTTTTTTTGAAATGGGTACGTTAATAGTACTTTCAGCCTGATCAGTTTTGTTTGTAAAAAGAATAAAGCCAATAATTGCTGCTAATAAAATAATTGCAATTTGCGTGTATGCAGTCTGCCATAAAAGTGTAGCAACAATTGCGACAAGTGCAATCGTCTTGCGCTGTAAATCAGGAGTTAACTTCTTGGCCATACCGATTATTGCATGTGCGACTACAGCTACAGCGACAATTTTTAATCCATGGATAAAGCCAGCATTCGCGATAGCATAGTTTTTTAAAAGGACAGCGAATACTATTAGCGCTACAACAGAAGGTATCGTGAATCCAATAAAAGAAACAATGCCTCCCAGCGCACCCCCTCGAACGATTCCTATTCCCATGCCAACTTGGCTACTAGCAGGACCAGGCAAGAATTGACAGAGCGCTACTAAATCAGCATAGCTTTTTTCATCCATCCACTTCTTTCTACGAATATACTCTTCATGAAAGTAACCAAGATGAGCAATTGGCCCTCCAAAAGAGGTAAAGCCAAGTCGTGTTGAAATTAATAAGATTTCCCACAACGTTACTAACTTGTTTGTCTTATTCAATAAAAGACACCTCTTTATTTCTTCATTTATCTTTAGAAAAAAGTTATTCCAATCAAATTAACTAAACAATGCCTGTTTTCGTTATTTGAGTATACACGAAGTTATCCCTCGAATTCAATGCGAATAAATGTAAAGATTTTGTAAATTGGATACTAACAATTGTCCATATGTAAACTTCACATTTCCTGACTGTGATAAGATTGCCGGTTGTTATAGTGAATGACTTGAGTGGAGGGGAATTTATTATCTTTTTATAAAACGTAACGATTATTATTTACAAAACGTAACCATTACGATATAATTCGGATTGGATGTTGAAAAGGGGAGAGTTCAAAATGAGAAAAAAGTTATTGGTTTTATCTTTTATACTACTTATACTTATGCTTATTGGATGTAGTAGTGAATCAGCGCAATCAGATACAAAAGCAGATGATGATGTATTAAAAATATATACAACACTTTATCCAATTGAGGATTTCGTAAATAAAATAGGTGGATCACATGTAGAAGTTACTTCTATTCTTCCGGCTGGTGGGGACCCACATACGTATGAACCTACATCAAAGACTTTAGTGGAAATTGCTTCGGCTGATCTATTTTTATATAACGGAGCAGGGTTAGAGGCGTACGCGGATAAAATTATTGGAGCTATTGCGGATGAGGATACAGTAATTGTAGAAGCGGCGCAGGGAGTTAGTCTGTTAGATCATGTGCATGAAGACGAAAAAAATGATTCCCATGAAGAAGCTGATCACACTGATGAAGATGATCATGAACATGCTGAAGAGGAAAATCATGAAGAAGATGAAGAAGACAACCATAACCATGGTGATGTAGATCCCCATGTTTGGTTAGATCCTATTCGTGCTATTACACTTGCTGAAAATATCACAGAGGCGTTAGTTGCGGCTAATCCTGATTTACAGACAGAATTCCAAGAAAATTTTGAGCAACTAAAATTGAAATTGCTAGAGTTAGATGAAGAGTTTCATAATAAAGTAGAAGCTAAGGAACAAAATAAAATTTTAGTCTCTCACTCAGCCTACGGATATTGGGAAAAGGCATACGGTATTGAGCAAATTGCGATAACGGGGTTGTCTCCATCGAATGAACCTTCGCATAAACAGTTAGAAAAGGTTATCGAAAAAGTAAAGGGAAATAACATTAAGTACATTTTATTTGAACAAAATGTAGCGCCTAAAGTTGCTGAAGTTATTCAAAATGAGGTTAGTGTTGAACCGCTCGAAATTCACAATTTATCTGTTCTAACTGAAGAAGATATAGAAAATAAGGAGGATTATTTTAGTTTAATGAATAGAAATATTGAAGTGCTTGTAAAAGCATTATCATCAAACTAGATTAATCGATGAAGATGACTCCTGTACCTGAACAGGGGTCATTTTCTTTTAAAAAGACCTTATTTGAAAACGAAAACTTTAGAAGAGGGAATTACTGAAATAGAAGCATGTGCTAGCAATCAATTTGAGATAGAATATCCTCAATTGTTTAATAATTATATCAGGGATAAATATATTCAAGTAAAAAGAAGATTTCTTTTTGAAATTAAGTTAAAATAGAGAGTAAAGAACCAGTCTTAAAATACTGAGTCTCTACTATCTAAAATGAAATGAATAATATAACAATCGATAAGATGGCTATGATAAGACTAACGAACAGTAAAGCGAACCTCCTTGATGTATTTGCTACTTGTATTTTTTGCCAATTGACTGGTTTTATACCGCTAAACCAAAATACAAGAATTGCTGACAAGATAATCGAGCTTATGTTCACTAGCAATAGTAAAAAGGGTGTTAATGCCTCAGACCAATCTCCAGAACCAACCATCATTCCAAGTACAATAGTCGGTGGCAATAATGCAACAGAAACCATCACACCAACTAGAGCCTCTGCCATTCTTTTTACAAAAGATATTGCACCGGCAGCCCCGGCAGCTAGTGCTACCGCTATATCAATAATTTCAATGTTAGTTCTAGCAAGAAATTCATTACTATGTATAGGAAGTTTGAAAAAAATCCCGAATAACGCTGCAATTGCTAAAGGTACAAAAAGTCCATAGAATGATGTTAGTACGGATTGTCGCATAAGTTTATAGTCACCTAGTACAGAAGCGAAGGCAGCCGATGTATAAGGACCTATAAGTGGTGCGATTACCATAGCACCAATGACAATAGCTGGACTGTTTTTTATGATTCCTGCGGTTGCAACAATTGAAGATAAAACTAGGAACCATGAAAAACTTCGGGTAATTTGACTAGATGAGTGGACGACTGTATATAGTTCATGTCTACTAGCACGAATTAACTCAGCATTTTCATCTAGGTCCTTCGATTCTTCTTTTTCTTCACTGATGTGTGGGATATATGTTTGGACAGTATATAATAAAGCTTTTAACTCTTCACTTTGTTCTGCCTTCTGTTGAAGATAGTTCAGTATTTTTTCAGAGTTCGCCTTTTTTACTAGGATTCGAATAAGTTCATATTGCTCGGACTCTTTCAAATGCCACTTTGATATAATAGAGAAATCCTCAAGTCTAGATAGTAATGGCTTGAGTTCTTCTTCTTTTATATATACTTCAATTAGTTGTAATTCCATTTTCTTTCTCTCCTAATAAAAGAAAAGTGCTATCAGTAGTATTGTTCGTAAATGAAGTGATTATACGCTACCCTAGATGGTAGGCTATTAAATTGAAAGGGAGTTGGTATATTGAGACTAGAAACAGATCGCTTATTGTTACGGCCATACCAAATGAAAGATGCGCAAAGAGCCAAAGAATTAGCAGGAGTAAAGGAAATAGCAAAAACAACCATTTCAATTCCGCATCCTTATACTTTGGGAGATGCAGAGGCTTTTATCCGAAATAGTGTACAGCTAATTGATGAAAACAGGGCTTATCCGTTGGCAATGGTTATTAAGGAGCAAGATCTTCTGATTGGTACAATGACGCTTCGGTTAGATAGACAACATAACAAGGGGGAGCTTGCTTATTGGGTTGGAAAAGATTATTGGAACAACGGATATGCCCAAGAAGCTGGAGAAAGGATGTTGAGGTTTGGTTTTGAGGAGCTTAAGTTTAACCGGATTTTCGTACCAATGATGAGTATAAACAAAGCGTCTGCTTCAGTCATGAAAAAGATAGGGATGTCATATGAAGGAACACTAAGACAAGATATTATTAAGTGGGGAGAGTTTCAAGACGTTGATGTCTATGGAATTTTAAGATCAGAATTTTTAAAGCGATGATTCCATATAATAAGAGGGAGAAATAGGACTATGAAGCGGATCATGGTGATTGGTGTTTCAGCAGGTGTCGGAAAATCAACATTTGCAAGAAAACTGGGGAAATCACTAAACATAGATGTCTACCATCTTGATGCATACTACTGGAATCCAGGTTGGATTGAAGCTTCATTTGATGAGTTTAAAAGCGCTCAGGAGAACATAACGCTAAAAGAAGAATGGATTATTGAGGGGAATTATAGTAGTACTTTTGAGATTCGGAAAAAACAAGCTGACACAATCATCTACCTAGAACTTCCCCTTTACTTGTGCCTTTTCAGGGTGATAAAGCGGTGGTTAACAAACCGCGGACGAACTAGAGTAGATATGGGAAAAGACTGTGAAGAGAAAATGGATTGGAAGTTCCTTAAATTCATTATGACTACATATTACAAAAGAAAAAATACGATGAAAAATCAGTTATCTGATTTTCAAAAAGGAAACTCATCTAACCAAGTTATTATCCTTAATAATAAGAAAAGTATTCACTCCTATCTTGAGGACTCTCTTTAGATTCACTACTGCTGATAATCAACTACAAACAACGAATACTATAACTACATATTTCACCTAGGAGGATTCATTTGTTTATTGCAATTGGCTTTTTTATCGTTACGTCTTTTTTCTTATCAGGAAGTGAAACTGCTCTAACGGCTGTTAATCGTACGAAGATATATACGAAAGCAGAAAATGATGATATTCAGTCTAAAAAACTATTGAAATTAATATCAAAACCTAATGAATTAATTACTGCTATCCTAATTGGTAATAACATTTCTAACATTTTGCTCCCAACACTTGTGACAATTGTTGCGATAGAGCATGGTTTTAATGTTGGGGTTGCGACTGCAATCTTAACTGTTTTACTAATAGTATTTGCAGAAGTTTTACCTAAATCTATAGCTGCAACCTTTTCAGATAAAGTGGCTTACTTGGTGGCACCTATCATCCGTATTTTGGTAATTACACTTACACCATTAACATTCCTTTTGTCTAAGTTCACCAGTTCGGTCATTTCGTTACTATCAAGAGGCAGGGCGAAAGAAACGACAGTATCAAAGGAAGAATTGAAAACAATGGTTGATATTGCTTTGTCAGAAGGTACATTTCAACATGACGAAACCCACCATATAAAAGGAGCTATAGATTTTTATAGTAAAGATGTTCGCGACGCACTAAAGACACCAAGAATTGAAATTGAAGGAATACCCTTAGAGTCTTCCTTTGAGCATGCTAGGGAAATTGTCTTATCAAATAGCCATACTAGGTATCCAGTGTATAAAGAGAATATGGATCATATCGTTGGAGTATTTCATTCTAAAGTTTTACTCAAATGGTCTTTAGATCAAACGAAAAAGTTAAAGGAATTTACTGATTTAGACCCACTCTTTGTAGCGGAGACAGCTTCAATAGAGAAAGTGTTCAAAATGATGTTAAAAGAAAAAAAGCACTTGGCAGTTGTTATTGACGAATATGGAGGGACCACAGGAATTCTTACAAATGAAGATATCATTGAAGCGATGATTGGACTAGAAATTGAAGATGAAACAGATGAAGTAGAGGATATTTTGATTAAAGAATTAACAGATTCAAAAATTATTTGTCATGGTAAACTAGCGATACGTAAATTAAACGAAGTATTTAAAACGAAAATACCTGAAGAAGAAGATATTCTGGCGGGATTTTTATTTAAAGAATTTGAGGGTATTCCAGAAGAAGGGGAACAGTTAGAGTATCACCATCTACATTTTAAAATAGTAGAAATAGAGGATAATAAATTAACTAAAGTCCAAATAACCAAAAAGCATAAGACAGCCAATCAGTCTTTATTCTAATCCCTTTGAGTGGTAGGGTGAAAGGAGGCTTGAGTTTCATTCACTTAAGCCTTCCTTATTTTCAAAAAATACATGCTTCAAAACAACTGTTTCCCCAATATCTATTATTCCGTAAGAATACGAAGGGCTTCTTCTTTTATCTGTCGGTGAGCCCGGATTAAACAAAATGATATCCTCATGTTTTTTTAATACAGGTATGTGGGAATGGCCGAAAATAACAATATCAACATCGTCGAACGCAAAGTCGTCTAAGGCTCTTTTCTCTGTTGTTTTTGATTTCCCGTCCCCATGGGTTAGGCCAATTGATATATTTCCAAAGTCAAGGACTTTCCTCTTTCCGAACAGTGAATGTAGGTCGTCACCATCAACATTGCCTGCAACTCCCTGAACCGGTGCATAAACTGTCAATTCTTCTAGTACCTCTCTTGTTTGCCAATCACCAGCATGAAGGATAAGATCAACATTTATTAGTCCCTCTATTAATCTTTTTGGGAGATGTTTGGCTCGCTTGGGCATATGAGTATCGGCTATAACTACAATTCTCATTCCTCTTCTCCCTTTCTTTTTCTAACTGAATAGATCATCTCTAATATAGCTATCCCCATTATCCCCCAGAAAAATGGATTATCAAAGGCTATACCCACTTTGGACGTTCCGCCTAAAAGAGTTAGTACTCCAATAAGTAAGATTGTATATAAGATGAAAAATAGCTGCCATTTATAAACAGTTGGGTTTTCTCTTCTATTCCAATTTTTACTTTTGGTAAATAATAGGACAATTACTATAATTAATAGCCATTTCGGAATGTAACTTGCTACATGTGTTTCATGGAAATAGTCACCAATTAAGAGTAAAGTAATACAAACCATTATTGCTGTTTCGATTAGATACTTCAATTTCTTATCTCCTTGTTGTCCGGTTTACTACCAATGTTTATCAATGTTCATAGATCATTTTTCTAGACATGCCGCCATCGATGATAATGTTTTCACCAGTAATAAAATCATTGTTAGGGTCTGTCAGGAACAAACAAGCGCGAGCAATGTCTTCTGGTTTTCCTACCCGTTTAGATGGATGCTGTTGATGATCAACAGGTCTAAGTTTTTGGTAATTCCCGGTTTCAATCCATCCAGGACTAATCGCATTTACTGTGATGTTGTCACTGCTTAAAGACATGGACAATGCATGCGTTAAAGCAGAAATACCACCTTTTGTTGCGGCATAAGCTTCTGAATTTTTCTCGGACATAAAGGCTCGGGTCGAAGCGATATTTACGATTGACCCACCATTGCTATTTTCTTTGATGTATTTTGCTGCTTCCCTTGAACAAAGAAATGTGCCACGAAGATTAATGTTAATAACATCGTCCCAATCGTCCACACTTAGGTCGTAAACAGATTTAAAGCGTGAAACACCAGCATTATTGACGATAATATCAATACGATTGTAATTTTCAATTGTTTGTTTCATTAATTGAACTATTTGTTCTGGCTCTCTTACATCTGTTTTAATAAAAAGTCCTTGTCCGTCTTTTGAATGTATTTTATCAATGGTATTTTCAGCAGCTTGTTCATCAACATCTGCAACGACTACTTTAGCACCAGCTTCTGCATAGGAAAGAGCAATGGCTTTACCGATTCCGTTAGCACTTCCAGTAACAATAACTACTTTTTCTTGAAATGACATGAGTTTTCTCCCTTCAATCTGAATGGATTACTTAAACTTAAAAAAGGTCCTTCATTCTATTATGAACGAACTTGAAAATTCCTTAAAGTATTTCATTTTTGATAAACTTAAAAGGTATAAAAATAAGGTGATTTTAGAAGTCGTATATCATTAAAGATATAATATCCCTATAGTAAAATACTAGGGAGAAATTATTGTAGTGGAATAACGAATACCATGTAAAAACAATGTATTTAGGTGTAAAAAAATGAGGAGTGAAGCTTTAAGTTGACTAAAAAACTATTTTATCAAGATCAATATTTAAAAAAATTCTCTGCAAGTATATCTAAACAACAACAAGATAATGAAGAGAAGTGGTATGTTGTGTTAGATCAAACGGCATTTTATCCAACAGGTGGTGGTCAACCAAGTGATACTGGTTTTATTAATGGTATTAACGTCGGTAGTGTCGAGGAAATAGAAGGAGAAGTTCGGCATTATTTGGATCAAGCAATTACCGGAAATGGACCTGTTCACGGTCAAATTGATTGGCCAAGACGATTCGATCACATGCAACAGCATGCAGGACAGCATATCTTATCAGCTGCTTTTGAAGAGTTATTCGGCTTCAAGACTATTAGTTTTCATTTAGGAAAAGAGATTTGTACGATTGATTTGGATATAACAGAGCTTACCCAGCAACAAATGAATGAAGCGGAAGAACTTGCCAATGACGTTATACTAGTGAACCATCCAATTGAGACTAGATGGGTTAGCATGGAAGAGCTTGAACAATATCAGCTTAGAAAAGAGTTATCTGTTGAAGATAATATACGTCTCGTCATTATCCCTAACTTTGATTACAACGGTTGTGGTGGAACACATCCAAATGCTACAGCTGAAGTAGTTGCAATAAAAATAATTGATTACGAAAGAGTCCGAGGCAGAATTCGTCTGGAGTTTATTTGTGGTAATCGAGTAAGAAAACAGTTGGCTTTAAAACAGGGTGTTATCAAAGAGTTAAATCAGTTGCTGAATGCCCCAGAAGATAAATTCGCTCAGTTAATAGGGAAATTGATTGATGATGGAAAGTCAGTGGAAAAGTCACTTCAAGAAACCAGGGACAAACTAATTGAATATGAAGCAAAAGATATTATTAATAGAAGAGAAATCGTTAATGGACTAAACGTTGTTGGAGAAATTTTTAATAATCGATCAATCAAAGAATTACAAAAGACTGCTCAATTAATTGTTTCTGAAGCTGCAGATTTAGTAGTTATTCTTATTAGCAGTAGTCAAAAAAAAGTACAACTGGTTGTAGCAAGAGGTAACGCTATTGATATTAATATGAAAGAATTACTGGAAAAATCTCTGCCATTTATTAATGGAAAAGGTGGGGGAAATGAAAAAATTGCACAAGGTGGGGGGACTCCTCTTTTAACTAGCGAAAATTTGTTGGAAAAAGTAAAAGAATCGATGGAATAAACCACTGTATTTTCATCTTAAGTTCAAATAAATGCATAAGTTCGGAAATATTAAGTTCGTTTAACTTGACTATTGACTAATAAACAAAACCTCTTCCTCTTTGTCATGGAAGAGGTTTTTTACGTCAGGTTTTAAGTGAATACTTTTAAACTGTGTATTCCTTTTAATAGAAGAGGTCTGATATATAAATCAGACCTAAGTCTGACAAAGGTTCAATCTGATTACTGTTAAGAAGTCTTTGAGTGCCAGCTATAATTTAAGTAATAAGAAAACGAAGGAGAGATAAAAAATGATTAACGAATACGAGTTACAACAACTAGTAGATAATCGTCGAAATAAATAGCAGAAAAGACAGGAGGTATCGTAATGTTTAACGAATTTGAAATTCAACAGCAAGTAATTGAACGACGCCCTAAATAATTGTTTGAATTGCAATATTCTATGTGGAATTCATGGTATATAAAAGAAATGGGGCCTATCTATAATGCTAACGACATACGTGCAAAAAGAGTAAAACTTCTTTCCGAGTTATTTTAAGGAAAGAGGTTTTTTTATATTTTAATATGTTAATGTATTGTATAATTTGCATTTTTTTCGCATACTACGATTATCATAATTAGAGTGAAAATGTAGATGTTAAATAGGTACCCCAATATTACTATCTAGAGGAGAATTATATGATGCATAAGCACGTACTTTCATTTTTGATAACCTTATTAGCTTTAGCTACTCCCATTGCAACACTTGCTCATGTTAAGTGGTTCGCTACTGTTGAACCAGAAAAAGTATCTATAGAACAGATTTTATCTCCAATGTTTATTTCTATTTCGATATTAATTGCCATATTATTAGCTGTTTTATCACGAATAATGAATCATATAATGGAAGTTCCTTTTGCGAAAAAGCTTGATTCTACCCTTGCAGGTTTGAGAAAATATACTCGGTATATCTTAAAGTATGGTACCGCGTTAGCTTTTATGATCCAGGTGTTATCAGGTACAATGTTTGCACCCGACTTCGCAATTGATTATACATGGGAAGCGATTGTGATGTGGTTAATAATTTTAGGTTTATTAATTCCGCATCATATGGCAACAAAAACGGCTGCTATATTAATGTTAGGTTTATTTGCTTATGAATGGACTGAAACAGGTTGGTTTTATATGTTGGACTATGGATTTTATATTGCTATTATTGGTGTACTATTGTTATGGAATACAAAATTTGAAAATTGGGGTTTCCCTTTTTTATATCTTGGGACTGGTTTAAGTTTATGTTGGGTAGCTGTAGAAAAATGGGTTTATCCCGATATGACGATTAATATTATAGAGACGCATGGGGTACCAACGTTTGGTTTTGATCCGGCAGTGTTTATTGTATTAGCTGCATTCATTGAATTTGTAGTAGGGTATTTATTAGTTGTAGGAATCCTGAATCGTATTTTAGCAGTGGTTGTTACAGTCATCTTCATCCTTACTACTACTATTTTTGGGCTCACCGAAATTATCGGACATGCAATGATTCATATTGTTTTAATCATCTTTGTTATAGAAGGAATCTCATTTTATCACCCACCAATAAAAATGCATCGAACAGTATTGGATCAAATGGTCTTTGTTTTTCTTAACTTTATTTTTGTGTTAGCAACTTTCATATTGATCTATTATCGGTTCGCTTAATTGTCGATTAATGACAGTTGTCACTATTTATATGATGCAATATACGGTATTCTAGTAAGTATCTATAGTAATGACCATATCTAAAGTATATTTAATTGTAAAATTTAAATTTACTTAAAAGGGGAAAAGTAATGAAAATCGCTTGGATTACAGACAGTACATGTGGACTACCACTTGATTTTATTAAGGAACACGGAATACATGTGTTACCTCTTAGTGTAATAGTAAACGGAAAATCTTATAAGGATGATATTGATATAACAAAAGATGAGTTTTATTCGTTGTTAAAAGAGCATGGCAATGGAGCTAAAACAAGCCAACCAAGCTATGGTGATTTCATTAGTCTATATGAAAAATTAAAAGAGGAAGAGTATGATTGTGGAATTGCAATTCATGCGTCAAGCGAATTAACTGGTACATATCAGAGTTCAATTAGTGCTTCTGAAATGACAGGTTTTCCTGTAGAAGTTATTGATTCTAAAATTGGTTCTTATCCTCTAGGCAAAATGATTCGGAATGGTCTTGAACTTCAAGAAGAAGGTAAAACATATGATCAAATCGTAGAAAGTATAAACACATATCCTAATCTTGCTGAGATGTATTTACTACCTGAGAATTTGGAACAGCTCAAAAATAGTGGTAGAGTGAGTACAACTCAATCAGTATTTGCCAATCTAATGCAGATTAACTTACTGTTAAAATTTGATAACGGGAAAGTAGTTGTTGGTGAAAAGATAAGAATTAAAAAAAGAGCAAAAAGAAGACTATTTCAGATAATAGATGATGCAATTGAGAACCATCAACTCAAAGAATTATGTTTAATACATGCAGGTGTTAAAGATCAAGCTCTTAAATGGAAAGAAGAATTAGAGAAGATACATGATCAAATTGTAATCAGAGTTGAACCTTTAGTTCCGGTTGCAGGTGTTCACACGGGTTATGGTACGATGAGTGTTGCTTGGCTCAAAGAAAAGTGACATTGTAAGGATAAAAAGGAGTGGGCCAACTTAGTTGATTCACTCCTTTTTATTATCTTCCTGACTAACAGTGTGGTATACATTATGCTTGGAAGGAAGAATCCTAGGTATAAAGAGTTTGATAATGAAATTATTAAATATAGATTTTGCTATTGCAATTAACTATTTATCGTGGTATATTGAATATCCGCTTCACGAGTTCGACAGATTTCGACAAAAGTTGTTAACTTGGTTTGCGGAACAAAACGAAAAAACAATTTTAAAAGTTGTTGACTTTATCAAAAAAAGTTGATATACTAATTAAGTTGTCGCAAAAAGACATCAACCATTTGATCCTTGAAAACTGAACGAAACAACCAGTATGTTAAGTAAGAAATTAAGCTAGTTTTTTGAACGAGCAATCAAGCTCATAAACTTTATGGAGAGTTTGATCTTGGCTCAGGACGAACGC
>NZ_JAIZAP010000023.1 GCF_020404745.1 Aquibacillus saliphilus | reverse complement strand
AAGACTTCGAACGATTGAAAAAGAAAATATTGTGGCGACAAGAAGTTAGAAGGGCTTTAGCTTTAGTTTAAAAGAAAAAGAGATGGTGGAGTGAAAATCACACCACCACATTTGACAGAGAACCTTATAAAATTGGTTTCGTGTGGATAACTTTTTGACAATGTTAGGCCGCGTCCAGCTCCAGCGCCTACCTCCTCGAGGTCTTAAGTCAATCCTCTATGTTGCAAACTACGCAACGTCGAGGCTTGTCTTAAGCTTGTCGGAGGTGAGCAAGGCGCCTGCGCTTTTGTTCCATTTTTTCAAAAACTTCCTAAAGTTAACAGGTGTACAAATTGATATTTATCACAAATTAACTATTGAATAGTTAAGAGCTATTCAAATCCCACAAGGGAGTGATCGGTTATGGCAAATAATAATAGTAATAAATTGTTAGTGCCAGGTGCTGAAAATGCGATGAACAATATGAAAGAAGAAATCGCAAATGAGTTTGGTGTTAAGTTAGGAGCTGACACCACTGCTCGAGCAAACGGATCCGTGGGGGGCGAAATGGTCAAGCGTATGATCAAAGTCGCCGAACAAAGTTTAGAGAATAAGTAATACGAAAACGAAAGGGGAACTCTTATAAGAGTTCCCCTTTCTAATTGTTTAGTGAATTATAAAATTGGTCCATATGGATAATTTTTTGACAATGTTAGGCCACGTCCAGCTCCAGCGCCTACCCGGAAATAAGTGGTTTGCTTATTTCGAATGTACACGCTCGGGGTCTTAACTCTGTGACAAAAAGCGTCACGTCAAGGCTTGTCTTAAGCTTGTCAGGGGCGCCCTGCGCTTTTGTTCTTGTTAATTTTCTTTTCCACTTCTCTTTTTCACTATTCTAAGGATAATTAGCCCGACGATCGCTAATAGCAATAAAGTCGGAAGGTTACCAACAATGAATACGAATATGCCTGACACTGCTGACAGCAAAAAGTTGATACTTTCCATAAATTGTTGCTTTGTTTTCTCCCATGTATTCAATTCTTCTTCATTAATATTAGGTACATTCACTCTGTTCTCATAGATATGAAGGGTTACCGTGGCTAAATCGGCTTTGTTTTGTAAGTAGTTAATTCTCCCTGTTATTTGTTCGATTTCCGTTTGAACTTCAGATAGATCATTGGAAATTTTTAAAAGGTCTTCAGTTTTTTTAGCTTCTTCCATAAAGGAAAGAAGACGTTCTTCGACAACTTGTTTAGATTTTAAGCGAGACTTTAAATCAACGAATTCTTCTGTTACATCTTGCCCAGAAACTGATTTATCTACCACCTTCATATTGCCTTCTTCAACCACGTTAATAAACTGTTGAAAGTTCTCTTGAGGAATGCGAACAGTCATTGAACCTTCTTGAAGACCATTTTCAGATCCACCATGACTGGTTGATTCAACAATAAAACCTCCAGCTTCTTCTACTTGCGACTCTAATTCATTAGTAGCTTGATTATAGTCTTTGACCTCTACTTGAAGATTTGCATTATAAATCACTTTTCTATCTGATGTACTTGCTGAATTAGTTTCTACTTCTCTTACTTGTTCAGACTCGCTAGATTGTTCTGCTTCTTCCTGATTATATTGTGCTTTTTCATCTGAATCATTCGTAGCCATCTCCATGTCAGCAGAACTTTCTGCTGTATCTTGGCCTTCTGCCCCACTTTCGATAGTAGCTGAATCAGACGATTCATCACTGTTACTGCTACATGCTCCTAATACGAAACTAAAAGATAAAACGAAGAAAATTAGTGTCCACTTTTTCATTTCAACCCACCCTTTTTATTTCTGCTTTTTATATTAGTCGCTACTGATTACAATTATGTTACAGAATGTGGGTTATTTCTAGATAAATGATAAGTAAAGTTTACTATTGCTTTTAAGAGGCTCAGATTCGAACGATGTTTTATAAGATGGTATCTGGGTGATGGAAAGTCTTCGTCCAGTAACAAAAGAGTATATAGATGAATAGAGTTAACGTATTCGAATGAACCAAAACGAATGATTTTCATGGTTTCTTTAAAGTGAAACCTTCTATAATAGCTTTTGGAGTCGCATTTTCTGTCTGTTAAAACTTTTTTAAAAAAAATAGTAGTTTACTGTTGAATTAATATACTAAATGGTGCATAATAATTCATACAAACTAAAAACAGGAAATTAAATAATAAAAATTATATAAATTAAGGGGAGATAAGATATGGGTAAAGAAAAGATTGTATTAGCATATTCTGGAGGTCTTGATACTTCCGTTGCAATTAAATGGTTACAAGATAAGTATAATTATGATGTGATTGCGGTTGGGCTTGATGTTGGTGAAGGAAAAGATTTGGAGTTTGTTAAGAATAAAGCGATTGATGTAGGGGCAATTAAATCATACACTGTCGATGCCAAAGCATTATATGCAGAAGAGTATGTTTTGCCAGCTTTAAAAGCAAATCTCTTATATGAAGGGAAATATCCTTTAGTATCTGCCTTATCTCGTCCGTTAATTGCCAAAGTACTAGTTGATATTGCGGAAAAAGAAGGTGCAGTAGCAGTAGGTCATGGTTGTACAGGTAAAGGAAATGACCAAGTAAGATTTGATGTCGCTTTTACTGCTCTAAACCCTGATCTTAAGATTGTTGCGCCAGTACGTGAATGGAAAATGACTAGAGATGAAGAAATTGCCTATGCAAAAGAAAATGGAATTTCAGTTCCAGTAGATTTAGATAATCCGTATAGTGTCGATCAAAACCTATGGGGACGTAGTAATGAGTGTGGAATACTAGAGGATCCCTGGGCAGAAGCACCGAAAGAAGCGTATGATTTAACTGTTGATCCAATTGATGCACCAGATAAGCCTGAAACGATTCAAATTACGTTTGATCAAGGAAAGCCGGTTTCAATTGATGGTAAATCAATGCCATTAGATGAATTAATTCTTGAATTAAATAGCATCGCTGGCAAGCACGGGGTTGGAAGAATTGATCATGTTGAAAATCGTTTAGTAGGTATTAAATCTCGTGAGATTTATGAGTGTCCAGCAGCCCTAACGTTAATTGCAGCTCACCAAGAGCTTGAAGCATTAACATTACCGAGAGAGGTTGCTCAATTTAAACCAACGATTGAACAAAAACTAGCTCAAACCATTTATGATGGTCTTTGGTATTCACCTTTAACAGAAGCGTTGAAAGCATTTATCGAACAAACACAAGAGTTCGTTTCTGGAACAGTAAAAGTGAAATTGTATAAAGGTCATGCACAAGTTGTTGGTCGTGAGTCAGCTCATTCACTCTACGATTTTGATTTAGCAACATATAACAAAGGTGATGCATTTGATCACGAAGCGGCACTTGGATTTATTAAATTATGGGGTTTACCAACAGAAGTTCATTCTACTGTTACAAAATCTCTTAAAAAGAAAGATACTTCAATTGAGAAAGCATTAGTAGATATAAAGGAAGCTGTCAAACAATGAAACTATGGGGCGGACGTTTCACTAAACCAACAAATGAATTAGTTGATGAATATACGGCATCGATCCGTTTTGATCAAAAACTAGCTAAATATGATATCCAGGGAAGTCTTGCCCATGTAGATATGCTTGCTAAGTGTGAAATTATATCTGAAAAAGACGCTGCAGCCATTGCTGATGGTTTACAAACGGTAGCCAAGAAAATTGAGGCTGGTGAAGCAGAATTAACAGAAGATAATGAAGACATCCATATGAATATCGAGAAACTTCTCATTGATGAAATCGGTGCTGTCGGTGGTAAATTACACACTGGCAGGAGCCGAAATGACCAGGTTGCCTTAGATATGCGCCTTTACTTACGTGAAGCATTAGTAACATTAAGTGAACAATTACTCGGTGTCCAACAAGCACTTTTTAAGCAAGCAACAAATAATTTAGATACAATCTTGCCTGGATATACGCATTTGCAACGGGCACAACCTGTACTATTCGCACATCATATGATGGCTTATGTGTTTATGTTTCAACGTGATTTAGAACGACTAGCTGATAGCTTTAAACGAGTAAATCAATCACCACTAGGTGCTGGGGCACTTGCAGGTACCTCGTTCCCAATTGATCGTCATTATGTTGCCGACAAATTAAACTTTGATGGCATCTGTGATAACAGTCTTGATGCTGTTAGTGATCGTGATTTCGTCGTTGAATTTCTATCAAATGCATCACTGGTTTCTATGCATCTATCACGTTTGTGTGAAGAGCTTGTCCAATGGTCAAGTGCGGAATTTAATTTCGTAGAATTAGATGACGCTTTTTGTACAGGAAGTAGTATGATGCCGCAAAAGAAAAATCCAGATGTACCGGAATTAGTTCGTGGTAAGACTGGACGTGTATATGGACATCTAATCGGGATGTTAACTACATTAAAAGGACTGCCGCTTGCTTATAACAAAGATATGCAAGAGGACAAAGAGGGTATGTTTGATACTGTGGAAACCCTACAGGGTGCTTTAGCACTATTTGCACCAATGATTGAAACGATGGATGTTAAAAAAGAAAATATGTATCAAGCGGTTGCTAAGGATTATTCAAATGCTACCGATTTGGCTGATTATCTCGTTGGAAAGGATTTACCCTTCAGAGAAGCGCATGCAGTAGTTGGCCAGGTAGTCTTATACTGTATAAATCAAAATAAATATTTATTAGATTTACCATTAAAAGAATTTCAGCAATTTTCAAATGTAATTGAAAATGATATCTTTGACGTTCTTTCTCCAAAAGCGGTTGTAAATGCCCGCAATGTAGCCGGGGGAACGGCGAGAAACCGTGTAGAAGAGCAGTTAGTAACAGCCGAAACGTTGTTTAACAATAATCAAAGCTGGATTGATCGTCATAAACAGCAAATTGCAGGCAATTGAATCCATTTCATCATTACCTTATGCGGATGAGAATTGCAAAAAGTCAATAGTATGAAATTGACTAAACTTAATAGAATTTAGTAGAACTAAGCCTTCGTTTAAGAATTAGCTTAGTTCTTATTTTCAAATAACTATGTATAATTATGAGTAAATAAGTATAATTATTTACTTGTCTGTTATGGGAGGAATGAAATCGTGAACGAAGAAGCAGGTTATCTCGTTTTAAGCACAGGTGATGTTTTAGAAGGAAAATGGTTGGGTCCCACAATCCCTGTAGAGGGTGAAATGGTATTCAATACAGCAATGACGGGGTATCAAGAAGTGATGACTGACCCTTCCTATGCTGATCAGATTGTTACGATGACCTATCCATTAATAGGAAACTATGGGTTTAACGATATCGATTTTGAAAGTTTGAAGCCTTACTTGTCTGGTCTTATTATATCCCATCCGTGTCATACACCTGAACACTATCAATCTAATTCTTCCATTTTAGATATGGTTGAAAAATATCAAATACCAACTTTATTTGATATCGATACTAGAGCACTAACTCGAATTATTCGTGACTCTGGAGAGGTTTATGGAAAAATCACAACAACTAAACAAGATACCCCAAAAAAAAGAAGCGTCGATCAAGAAATTGTAAGTAAAGTATCTGTAACAAAAATGGTGCACTTCAAGCCTACTCAACAGGCTAGTAATCCAAATCATGTAGTCGTAATGGATTTTGGCTACAAACATTCCATCACACATTCTCTGATGGAATCAGGATGTAATGTTACGGTTGTGCCTTTTGATACAACGCTTATGGAGATAAGGAAGTTGAATCCTAATGGTATTGTCTTATCTAATGGACCTGGAGATCCAAAAAACCTCAGTTATTTACTTGATAACATTAAAGATATAATTGATTATTATCCGACTCTTGGGATTTGTCTCGGTCATCAGTTGGTTGCTTTAGCATATGGAGCAAAGACGAAACGCTTACCATATGGGCACCGAGGTAGTAATCATCCCGTAAAGGACACTAATACTGGCAAAGTCTTAATTACATCACAAAATCACGGGTATGTAGTTGATATGAATACGGTGAATCGTAGTGACTGGGACGTTTCTCATATTAATGTGAATGATAAGTCGGTTGAAGGATTAATACATCGTTCAAAACCGTTGATGACAGTTCAGTTCCATCCTGAGGCGCACCCCGGACCAATTGATACACACAATATTTTTGAATACTTTATCAACCAGATACCCAGCAGAGGAGAGAAGCAGCATGCCTAAACTAAATCATATAAAAAAAGTAATTGTTATTGGATCTGGTCCAATTGTTATCGGGCAGGCTGCTGAATTTGACTATGCAGGGACACAGGCATGTCTTGCATTAAAAGAAGAGGGAATTGAAGTCATTCTTGTTAATAACAATCCTGCCACTATTATGACAGATGAGAATATTGCGGATAAAGTGTACCTTGAGCCATTGACGTGTGAATCTTTAACGAAAATTATTGAAAAGGAAAAGCCTGATGGTTTGTTGCCTACCCTCGGAGGACAAACCGGATTAAATCTCGCTGTTTCTTTAACAGAAGCGGGAGTATTGAAAAAACATAATGTCGAACTACTTGGCACCCCATTAGATACGATTCAAAAAGGGGAAGATCGTGAAATATTCAAATCACTGATGAAAACGATGGATGAACCGGTTCCGGAAAGTAAATCGACTAGTTCGATCGAAGAAGCGGTTAGCTTTGCTTCGTTTGTTGGTTATCCATTAATTATTCGTCCTGCTTATACACTCGGTGGTGCAGGTGGGGGCATTGCAGACAATGAACAACAGCTTAGAACAATTGTCAAAAACGGTCTTCATGCAAGTCCAAATAGCCAGGTATTAATTGAACAAAGTGTAAAGGGCTGGAAGGAAGTTGAGTATGAAGTAATGCGTGATGCTAATGATACATGCATCATTGTTTGTAATATGGAGAACTTTGATCCAGTAGGTGTCCATACAGGAGATAGTATTGTTGTGGCCCCGTCTCAAACATTAAATGATCGACAGTATCAAATGCTCCGGACAACATCGTGCAAAGTTATTAGGGAACTTGGAGTTGTCGGCGGTTGCAATATCCAATTTGCTCTAGATCCTGACAGTAATGACTATGTGATTATCGAAGTTAATCCACGTGTTAGTCGTTCAAGCGCGTTAGCCTCTAAAGCAACTGGTTACCCGATTGCCAGAATTGCCGCTAAATTAGCACTGGGCTATCACTTAGATGAGGTATTGAACCCGATTACTGGTGATACCTATGCGAGTTTTGAACCGGCAATCGATTATATTGCTGTAAAAATTCCTCGTTGGCCGTTTGATAAATTTACATCTGCTGACAGATTACTTGGGACGCAAATGAAAGCTACCGGAGAGGTCATGGCACTTGCGCGTAACTTTCCAGCTGCACTAAATAAAGCAATTAGATCACTTGAAATTAACTTAGAGCGTTTGTACTTACCTTCCTTAGTTCATCTATCTAATCAACAATTAGAGCATGAATTGGTAGAGGCTACAGATGAGCGTTTATTTGTTATTGGAGAGGCAATGAGAAGAAATTACACAGTTGATGAAATTCATCAACTAACAGCAATTAATAAATATTTTTTACATGAAGTTGCACTTATTATTAACGTTGAGTTAGAGCTAAAACAAAAAGGATGGAATAGCCTAGTTTACTCAGATTTGAAGCAGGCTAAAGTATTAGGATTTTCAGATAAAGCATTAGCAGAATTTTTGCATGTAGAAGTTGAAGTCATTCGGAAAAAATTAGCTGAGTTATCAATCGTACCTGCTTATAAGATGGTTGATACATGTGCAGCAGAGTTTTCAGCTGATACACCTTATTATTACAGTTCATGGAATGAGTCGGATGAAGTAGAGCCTTTAACAGGTAAAAGACGAGTAGTAGTCTTAGGTTCTGGTCCAATAAGAATCGGCCAGGGGGTAGAGTTTGATTATTGCTCTGTGCATGCTGCAATGTCCTTAAAAGATCAAGATATAGAGGCTATTGTTATTAATAATAACCCTGAGACGGTAAGTACAGACTTTAGTACGGCGGATCACCTCTACTTTGAACCACTGACAACGGACGATGTCTTAAGTGTCATTAATAAAGAGTCGGCAGATAGTGTACTTGTCCAGTTTGGAGGCCAAACTGCGATAAATTTAGCTGATGAGTTAGAAAAAGCGGGAGTGACTATCGCTGGCACATCTTTATTGGCTATTGAAGCGACTGAAAATCGCGATGAATTTTATCAGTTGCTTCAAAAGCTAGAAATCCCGCATATTCCTGGCGAAACAGTCATGGACATTCAGAATGCAAAAAATGTAGCTGATCAAATTGGGTACCCGGTATTAATACGACCATCCTATGTTATTGGTGGTAGAGGAATGGTTGTAGTTAATAATGAATTAGAACTTGAAAGTTATATAAAAGGGTTAGAAATAAATACACCAAATTCAAGAATTTTCCCGCTATTAATTGATCAGTTTATTTCGGGTTTTGAAGTAGAGGTTGATGCGGTTTGCGATGGTGAGGATATAGTGATCCCTGGGATTTTCCAACATATTGAACGGGCTGGTGTCCATTCTGGTGATAGTATTGCCGTATTTCCAGCTCCGGATTTAACTTCTAGTCAAAAACAAATGATTGCTGAAGCGACAAAGAAGATTTCGGCAGAGCTTAATTTGAAGGGTATTATTAACATCCAATTTGTCATTAGTGAAGATCATAAAGACATGTATGTACTTGAAGTTAACCCAAGAGCATCAAGAACGGTACCAATTTCTAGTAAGGTTACAGGGGTTCCGATGGTAGATTTAGCGACGCGTGTGCAAATGGGTGAGTCATTAAATCAGCAAGAGTGGAAGCTTGGTCTCCATGCTGATATTCCTTACTTCGCTGTGAAAATGCCGGTATTTTCTACCAATAAATTACCAGGAGTTGACCCAATCGTAGCTCCAGAAATGAAATCAACAGGGGAAGCTATTGGCCTAGGATTAACCGTTGATCAAGCGATGGTGAAGGCTTTTGGTTGGAAAGAAAATACCTTGAAAAATCAAACCGAAGCTGATGCAATCTTCTTATCCATGAAAAAGGCAGAGTTAGACAATAACCGACAACTTATTGATGCTCTGTTAAATCAAAATACTAAAGTAATCGCAGATGTCGAAACTGCTGGTTATCTCAAAGACAATGGAGTTTCAGTAAACCAAATCATTAGTTTAATAGAAGCTCAGGATATTTGCTTAGAAGACGGTTTTAATTTGATTTGTAGTACACATCAAAGTACTGGGTATGATGAACACTTTAAGTTAAGGGAGGATGCACTGAAATCAGACACCATTTGTTTGACATCAAAAGAGACACTTTTGGCTTATTTAAAAGCTTCAAGTCATCTTCTAGAGCCGCCTGTTACTATAAATGAATATAAAAAGGACGGAAATGCAATCAATAAAAAGGAGCGTGTGTTACGATGACAGCAAGTATGAAATCTGTGAATTCAAAGCATCAGTTAACTGGTAAAGATTTTTTAACATTAGCTGACTATACTTCCGAAGAAATAAACTACTTACTGGAATTGGCTAGTTATCAAAAAAAGCAACAAAAAAATGGTAAAATCGATCAGCCACTTAAAGGTAAAACACTAGGAATGATTTTTGAAAAGTCTTCAACACGAACACGCGTCTCCTTTGAAGTAGGCATTTACCAGTTAGGTGGAACAGGACTTTTCCTAAGTACTGATGATATCCAACTAGGTAGAGGGGAACCAATCCCAGATACAGCCAAGGTGTTATCAGGATATTTAGATGGCATAATGATTCGTACGTATTCTCAATCAGTTGTCGAGGAGTTAGCTGCCAATGCTAGTATCCCAGTAATAAACGGACTAACAGATATGTACCATCCTTGCCAGATGTTAGCAGATATGCAAACAATCAACGAGGAAAAAGGTAAACTTAATGGAGTTAATGTTGCATATATTGGTGATGGGAACAACGTGGCACACTCGCTAATGATTGGTTCCGCTAAAATGGGAATGAATATTAGTATTGCAGCTCCAAAAGGGTACCAACCAGATGCTACTATAACTGAAAAAGCAAGGTCATTTACTAGTAATAATAAAGTTGTGGTAACAGAAGATGTGACAGAAGCGGTTAAAAATGCCGATGTTATTTATACGGATGTTTGGGCAAGCATGGGGCAAGAGTCTGAACAAGAGAAACGGGTTCAAGCGTTTAAAGAGTTTCAAGTTAACAAACAGCTTTTAAGTTATGCTAAGCCAGATGTAACCTTCATGCACTGCCTACCTGCACACAGAGGTGAAGAAGTAACTGCTGAAGTTATTGATGGAAAGCATTCGGTTGTTTTTCAGCAGGCAGAAAATCGTCTTCACGCTCAAAAGGCATTAATGACTGCACTAATGGGATAAGCTCTATCTATTATAAAACCAGACTCAAGGATTCTGAGTCTGGTTTCCTGAGTTCAAATAACACATCGAGTAGGCACAAGTGTTCAAAAAACTACATAGATATAAATTAAACACGAAACTTTATTGAAGTTAGTCTACCCTTACTGCTATAATTTATCTGGTGAGTTTGATAACGGTATGACTCCTTGAGTTATTAATCTTATTAGATAATAGAACGTCCAAAGGAATGATTAAAAGTGGTTAATTACCATCATGTATATCAACAGTTATTATCCATTACAGCGAAAGGCAATGTGATGGTAGATGAATATTTAAAAAATCATACGTACACCAAATTAGGTGGAAAGGCTGATCTTTTTGTAACACCAGCCACTATAGAAGAAGTAAAGCAAATTGTTAAATTTGCAAAGAGTGAACAAATTCCTTTTACCCTTTTAGGAAACGGATCTAATCTTATCGTGAGAGATGGTGGGATTCGTGGTATTGTCATGAGCCCTAAAAGGTTTACAACAATAAAAAGGGAAGGAAATAGTATTATTGCTGAGAGTGGTGCGAGAATTATTGATGCATCTAGACAGGCGCTACAAGAGCGATTAACAGGGTTGGAATTTGCTTGCGGTATTCCTGGAACTGTTGGTGGCGCATTATTTATGAACGCAGGTGCTTATGGTGGGGAAGTGAAGGATTGTTTGCACCATGCAGTTGTAGTTGATGCTAATGGAGAGTTACTTACCCTAACTGCTGATGAATTAGATTTAGATTATCGAACTAGTAATATTCCGGATAAAGGATATATTGTTTTGGAAGCGCGTTTCGATTTAGAAAAAGGTAATTATGATGAGATAAAAGCAGTGATGGATGACCTAACCTATAAACGTGAATCTAAGCAGCCGCTGGAATATCCTTCTTGTGGCAGTGTGTTTAAACGACCGCCTGGCTATTTTGCAGGTAAATTAATTCAGGATAGTGAACTGCAAGGAAAAGGTATTGGTGATGCAGAGGTATCTACCAAGCATGCAGGATTTATAGTAAATAAAGATAATGCAACGGCAACAGATTACATTGCAGTAATTGAAATGGTCCAAAAGACAGTCAAAGAAAACTTTGGCGTAGATTTAGAGCGTGAAGTAAAAATTCTAGGTGAAGATTGAATTGTGTTATTAGACAGTGAGTAGATAGTTTACTTGTTGTCTTTTCTATTTTCTAGGGGAATTTAGTGTAAAAGTGGTAAATATGTGAACTTTGAGTCAATTTAATGCATTTTAAATAATCGAATGATATACTGTTAGTAATTGAATATGGTTTTCCTTTGGGGCAGGGTGAAATTCCTGACCGACGGTGATGGGTTTGTTGTCTTAGATACCCTTAGTCCGTGACCCGGATCATGTATTTGTGAAGGTGGATTTGGTGAAATTCCAAAGCCGACAGTTAAAGTCTGGATGGGAAAAGGATAAATCTACGTACAATAGTACGTTTATTTGCTATTAAATTTTCAGGGCCCTAGAACTTTTCTGGGGTCCTTCTTGTTTTCCTCTTCCAACCAAATTGGAAAGGGGTGTGATGCGAATGACAAAGGAAGAATACATGAATGTTGCACTTTCTGTTGCTGAAGCTACGATTGGACAAACGAGTCCAAACCCTTCAGTTGGTGCTGTGGTTGTTAAGGACGGTAAAATTATCGGTATTGGCAGCCACTTAGAGCCGGGGAAAGAACATGCTGAAGTACACGCATTAAGGCAAGCGGGTGACAACAGTGCAGGCGCAGATATATATGTTACGCTTGAACCTTGTTCACATCATGGAAAAACGCCACCGTGTGCTAATTTGATCATCGAACACAAACTCAGGAAGGTATATGTTGCTTGCCTGGATCCAAACCCAGCAGTCGCTGGTAGAGGCATTGAAAAGTTAAGGCAAGCAGGTATCTGGGTCGAAGTTGGCCTACAGGAGACAAGAGCAAAAGAATTAAATCGCAAATTTTTTCATTTTATTCAATCGAAAAGACCGTATGTAACGATAAAAGCAGCCATGACTCTAGATGGTAAAACGGCAACCTCTACTGGAGATAGTCGTTGGATAACATCGGAAGAAGCAAGGCTTGACGTTCATAAACAACGAGACGTGCATGATGCAATTCTAGTTGGAATTAATACGGTACTTCACGATAACCCTTCTTTAACCACTAGGCTGCCCCAAGGTGGAAAAAACCCCATTCGAATTATTTTAGATACAGAACTACGTATTAATGAAAATAGTAAGGTGTTAACAGATAATGAAGCACCGACATGGATTGTATGTGGTGCTAATGCAAAAACAAAGAAATTTCAAAGCGATTATCCAGAAATAAAAGTAATTAAACTGACCACATCAAAAATAGATATGGAAGAGCTATTAGATCTACTAGGAGAGATGCGTATTCAGTCTCTTTATGTAGAAGGTGGAAGTTTGATTCATGGTGCATTCGTAAAAAAACGTTTATTTGACGAGTGCCATTGGTATATTGCGCCAAAATTACTCAGTGGTACGGATGCATTAACAACAGTTGGTGGAGGCTCGCCACGATGGATGAAAGATGCAGCGGATTTAGAATTTGAAACAATCGAAAAATTGGGCAAAGATATAAAGATAACTGCTCGACCAATGAAGGAGGAAGAGTAAGTGTTTACTGGTATTGTAGAAGAAAAAGGGAAAATTAAAAGTATAACTCAAAACAAGAGCTCTTTAACTTTAACAATTGCAGCGACTAAGGTGACTTTAGATGTTGCTACAGGAGACAGTATTTCTGTGAGTGGAGTTTGTTTAACAGTAACTTCGTTTAGCTCAAATTGGTTTACCGTTGATGTTATTCCAGAAACCTATAGAGGTTCATCTTTAGCTACTATTAAGATAGGTTCTGAGGTTAATTTGGAGAGAGCAATGAGCGCTGGCGGGAGATTTGGAGGTCACTTTGTTTCCGGTCATGTTGATACAGTAGGAACAATTGAAAGGATTTGGACCGAAGATAATGCTAGGTATATCTTTATAAAGATACCTTCCAGTGGTCTACATTATATTACTTTAAAGGGATCAATTTCCGTTGATGGAACGTCGCTTACAGTATTTGAACTTAAAGACACGGGCTTTGTAATTTCACTTATTCCAGAAACACAAAAGGCAACGGTTCTTGGAGATAAAAATCATGGTGATATGGTTAACGTTGAGTATGACATGCTAGCAAAATATATGGAGCGATTACTTACAGCTAAGAAAGAAAATAAAACGGACAATGAAGATGGAAATATGACAATGGAAAAATTAGAGCGATATGGCTTTTAAGGAGGAAACCCTATGTTTCAAACGATTGAAAAAGCTATCGAAGAGTTAAAGATGGGAAAAATGATTATAGTGGTCGATGACGAAGACAGGGAAAATGAAGGTGACTTTGTTTTACTTGCTGAACATGCCACTCCAGAGGCGATTAACTTTATGGCTAAAGAAGGAAGAGGACTTATATGTACGCCAATGTCAGAAAGTTTCGCCCGAAAATTTGAACTAAATTCGATGGTGACTAATAATACGGATGCACATGGTACTGCTTTTACGGTAAGTGTTGATTACAAAACAACTCATACAGGGATTAGCGCGTATGAACGTGCACTGACGATTCAAATGTTTTTGGATAAGACGACAGAACCAGCCGATTTTAAGCGTCCTGGGCATGTGTTTCCGTTAATAGCAAAAGAAGCTGGAGTGTTAGAAAGGCACGGACATACAGAAGCCGCAATAGATTTGGCGCGACTTGCTGGATCTGAACCAGTAGGTGTCATTTGTGAAATTATGAATGACGACGGAACGATGGCCCGCGTACCTGAGCTTGAAAGGTTTGCTACTGAGCATGAGATGTCGATGATTACTATTCAAGATTTAATTTCTTATAAAAAAAAACACGATAAATTAGTGGAAAAGGAAATTGAGATTAATCTTCCAACTGAATACGGTGAATTTAAACTTGCTGCTTATACTGAGAAATTTACCGGCAAGGAGCACCTTGCTTTATATAAAGGGGAATTTGATCCTGACGAACCTGTATTAGTAAGAATTCATTCTGAATGTTTAACAGGTGATGTGTTTGGTTCCCATCGATGTGATTGTGGACCTCAGCTAGCAAAGGCATTACTACAAATCGAAGAAGCAGGAAAAGGTGTGCTCGTCTATATGAGACAAGAAGGCCGTGGAATAGGTCTGTTAAATAAACTAAAAGCATATAAACTGCAGGAGCAAGGATTCGATACAGTAGAAGCGAATCATCAGCTTGGGTTTCCAGATGATTTAAGGGACTATGCAGTTAGTGCTCAAATAATCAAAGAATTGGGCATAAAAAAACTTCGTTTGATAACCAACAATCCAAGAAAAATATCTGGAATGGGTGACTATGGACTAGAAGTTGTAGAGCGAGAGGCAATACAAATACCAGCTAACAAAGATAATGAATATTATTTAAAGACAAAAATAGCTAAACTTGATCATTTATTAAAATATTAGGGGGAATAGATAATGAATAATATATACGAAGGTAATTTAGTAGGTACGGATCTGAAGATTGGAATTATTGTGGGAAGGTTTAATGAATTTATAACAGGTAAACTACTTGGTGGAGCAGAAGATACCTTAAGAAGACATGGAGTAAAAAATGAGAATGTGTCGATTGCTTGGGTACCTGGTGCTTTTGAAATTCCGTTAGTTGCAAAAAAGATGGCTGCTTCAGGGAAATATGATGCTATTATTACACTTGGAACGGTTATTAGAGGATCAACTCCACATTTTGATTATGTTTGTAGTGAGGTATCAAAAGGTGTTGCGAGCGTTTCAATGCAGGAAGGCCTACCAGTTATATTTGGTGTATTAACCACTGAAAACATAGAACAAGCAATCGAACGTGCTGGTACAAAAGCAGGGAATAAAGGGTCAGAAGCAGCAGTTTCAGCAATTGAAATGGCTAATTTAATGCAAACATTTGAATAATAATTAATTCGCATTTTTGTCATACTGAAAAAATGTAAAAGATAAAGACCATAAGCCGTCAATGATTATAAAAACAGTCCAAAATTGATTGATTGGTTGATAAGATTGATGACCTGAAAAGACGAAAATCTGTGCTAAAAAATAAACGATAAGGTGTAGATAAAATTTCCTTCTTTCTATCTTTGCATGAATGTCACCAGACAATAGGTGTTCAAGTGGACTACGCACTGTACTTCGGAAGGAATTATTTTTAATTGACGCAACATTTCTTAGAATTAATTTATCCAGCTTATATATATCTCTACGGCCCCGTGTTATAGCGTATATGTATAGTAGCAATATACTAATTTGGAACATAGACACGTGTCTAATTTGATAATAATCAAAGGCTGCAAGAGGAATGTTTAAAAACTGGTTAATAATTGAAATCACAAGAAAGAAATTTTGAGCCCCTGAATTGTACAAGTAACGTAATACTAAGAATAAGATAAATGTACACCAAAATAATATTTCTGAGCTTATTAGAATTAGCCATCGATATTCGAAAATGATTTCCGTCATAAAGTTCTCCTAAAATTATCCAAAATATAACTTCTTCATTTAATATATTTAGACAAGTTCTAAAAAAGACTATATGGAGATATTTATTTTTGGGTATTATTTACAATTTGAATGATTTAGGATTAAGGTATAAGTAGAAATTCATTTTAGAATAAAGTGAACTAGTAACAAAACAAGGCTCCTACAATTTTGTAGGAGCCTTGTTTAGTAAGTTCTTTGCTTGGTGTGAATTTTTTTAGGGCTGTGAAACTCCGTCTTCTCGCTC
Source organism: Aquibacillus saliphilus (assembly GCF_020404745.1). Lineage (GTDB taxonomy): Bacteria > Bacillota > Bacilli > Bacillales > Amphibacillaceae > Aquibacillus > Aquibacillus saliphilus. The sequence continues at coordinate 55,727 of NZ_JAIZAP010000023.1, read as the reverse complement.
AATTCTTTCTAATCGTTCACTAATTTCTGCTTCAGTTAAGTTGTATTCATCTACATACATGTTTCTTGGTGACACACGGCACTCATGTGTGCATCCACGCATATATTTATGCTCATTTTCAGGTGAGCAAAGAATTTGTTTGTTACATTCAGGATTAGCGCAGTTTACATATCGTTCACAAGGTTGATTATCAAAGTAATCTTTACCAACAATGACGTGTTCCGTCCGATTAACGGGAACATTGATACGTTCGTCAAATACATAGAGCTGACCATCCCATAATTGACCTTGTACTTCAGAATCTTTGCCATAAGAGACAATTCCACCGTGCAACTGGCCAACATCTTCAAAGCCTTCTTTTACCAGCCAACCTGAGAATTTTTCACAACGAATTCCACCAGTACAATACGTTAAAATTTTCTTTCCTTCAATCTTTTCTTTGTTCTCTCTAACCCATTTAGGTAAATCACGAAAAGTTTCAATATCCGGACGAATAGCTCCTCTAAAATGACCAAGGTCGTATTCGTAATCATTTCTTGCATCTAAGACAACGGTATCTTCATCTTGCATCGCCTTATAGAACTCTTGTGGACTTAAATATTGTCCAGTAGTTTCTTTTGGATTAACATCATCCTCTAATCGCAGTGTAACAAGCTCTGGACGAGGACGCACGTGCATTTTCTTGAATGCATGTCCTTTTGCTTCGTCAATTTTAAAAACCATATCTGCAAACATAGGATCGTTATGCATTTTTTCCATATATTTGTTCGTCTGTTCAACTGTTCCTGATACAGTACCATTAATACCCTCATGGGCAATTAAGATACGTCCCTTTAGTTCAAGGTCATTACAAAGCTTTAGATGTTCAGCTGCGAATGTCTCAGGGTCTTCGATATGAACATAATTGTAATACAACAATACTTGAAAATTCATTTCTGTTTCCATTTTTAATTACCACCTATCAATTCATATTTGCAAGATATAAATGTTTTAGGCGATTTATTTTGTTTATAATCTTGCAAGACATTATTTTATCACGGTTTATAGTCTGTTCGCAATTTGTTTTTTGATGTAAATTTTATGAAATGGCAACATTTTATTTAAAAAATGTTTTTGACGTACTTTCATCAGATTAACTTAAACGATGTCTTTGTTGGAGAAGCATATAGGAATTATGCACATATTTTTACTTTTTTAGTATTAACCAATCGCCACAATAAATTAACGAAATATCTATCTAAATTTTCTATTGATGAATGAAATAAATGTCGAAATTTGAATTGAAAAAAATCATTGCTGAATCTTGATTTTTATGCCTAAAAGTAGTAAAGTTGAAGGTACAAAAGGCAATTGATCGGTGAATATTTTCTTTACGAACTCTTTACTAATAAGTGGTGTAAAGGTAATATCAAGATTCAATTACTTTGTACTATTATTTTGTAAGGAGGTCATTTACATGATCGGAAAAGTAAAATGGTTTAACGCAGACAAAGGCTTTGGTTTTATCGAGCGCGAAGATGGAGACGATGTATTCGTACATTTCTCAGCTATTCAAGCAGAGGGTTTCAAAACTCTTGATGAAGGTCAAGAAGTTGAATTTGAAATCGTTGAAGGTAACCGCGGCCCACAAGCAGCTAACGTAACTCGTCTGTAATCATTATATACAAACGAACAAAGAGTGTATCTCCCTGGAGGTGCACTCTTTTTTAGTAGCTTAGGAAATTATAAAATTGGTTTCGTGTGGATAATTTTTTGACAATGTTAGCCGCGTCCAGCTCCGGCGCCTACCACCTCGAGGTCTTAAGTCAATCCTCTCTGTGGCAAAGAACGTCACGCCGAGGCTTGTCTTAAGCTTGTCGGTGGTGAGCAAGGCGCCTGCGCTTTTGTTCTAGTAACCAAGATAAAAAAGGGGGAGAACCATTTGAGTAATGAAGAAATAGAAAAGAGGATTATTGAGCAGTATCAACAGGATGAGAATATGATGATATTAGTATTTGCTCAATGGTGTGTTAACAACAACCTTGACCCGTTTGAACTATATTTAGAGGCTTATCCAAAACAAGGGAAAAATCCAGCATTACTCCAAGCAATTGATTTAACCGTACCAAAACAGGAATCTGAGGACATTCCTGAACAAAGCGTTTTAGGTGTATTGCAGCTTTTTGGTAATGATGATTTAGCTTTTGTTGTTTCAGAACGAATAGAGAAAATGGGGCTTTAAGACACAGCAAAACTTCACCTGCCACTACTTAGGTGAAGTTTTTAGATTCTATTTAAACAACTGGATTAACGCTTGAGTGCCCTTGTCTTCTTCACCTTGTTTTGCTAATTTTTTATACAGTGAAAGTGAAAGCTCTAAACCAGGAGTCAATAACTCCATTTCTTGTGCCGATTCAAGTGCGATAGTCATATCCTTTATAAAGTGTTTGACATAAAAACCGGGATCATAATCACCTGCAATCATTCTAGGGGCTAGGTTAGTTAGAGACCAACTGCCAGCTGCTCCGGTTGTGATACTCTCTAGTACACGCTTTGGATCTAAACCTGCTTTCTCAGCATAAGCAACTGCCTCGCAGACACCAATCATATTAGATGCGATTGTTATTTGATTAGCCATCTTAGTATGTTGTCCTGCTCCAGATTTTCCTTGAAGAACGATGTTTTCACCCATTACTTGAAATACAGGGAGTACTTCGTCAAATGCTTCTTGCTCTCCGCCTACCATTATTGCAAGTTTTCCATTCCTTGCACCAATATCGCCACCTGAGACAGGAGCATCTAAACAAGCAATCGATTTTTCCATTGCTATCGAACTTATTCTTTCTGCTAGTAGCGGGCTAGATGTAGTCATATCAATCGTATATGAACCTGCTTTTAAATTATTTAATAACCCATCTTCCCCTAAGTACACCTCTTCAACATCTTTGGGGTACCCAACGATTGAAATGACAACGTCTGAATCACGTGCCAATTCTGCAACTGAATCCTTCCAAACTGCCCCTAAATCGATTAATTCCTTGGCTTTAGATTTTGTTCTAGTATATGTATTCATATTGTATCCTGCGTTTAATAGGTTTTTGGCCATGCTTTTACCCATTACTCCCGTACCAATAAAACCAATCTTACTATCTTTTGTTCGTTTCATACCTGTTCATCCTTTCTCCCTATTACGTAATTATTCGATATTTCGACAAAAATTCCTTCCATTAATTTATTATTCAACTAAAACTAAGGATATATATAACTAGGAAAAATTATGCATTGCAAGATAAAAATATTTGTGCTAAATTCAATATATTGTTACTTTTATAAAAAATAATACTACATCTTGTAAATATGTAAATTCAGGTGACTTCTAAAGTCTGAAAAGGGAACACGGTGTAAATCCGTGATTGTCCCCGCAACTGTAATTGTGGACGAACGAGTAAATCCACTGGATCTGATTGCTATTATTAGCATCGATTTGGGAAGGGCTCTAGTAGAGTGAAACATAAATCAGTAGACCTGCCTGAATTTGCTAGTGTTTCTTTGCTTCGGGGGTTGAGACTTTGAAACGATAGGGTAAGTAGGTGCTTTTTAATACTTTAGATTTTATTTAGTATAAAAGTCAAATGTCCTCTAGGCAATAGTTAGTGGATATTTTAATACCGATCTTCTGTCGTTTTTTGTCCGCTCATGTCGCTCATGAGCGGTTTTTTATGTAATGATTTATGCTGCTTCATTAGGGCTCTGGTCACGAACTGCTCAGAAATCGTAACAAAATGATACGAGGAGGACGAAAAAATGGTAGAAGTAAAAACGAAAAAAAGCGAGTGGAAATTACAAGTGATTGAAGAATTAGTTGGAAAATTTAATCACCTAGACATAACTTCACTAATCAAGCATGGTGAGGATTTGCTAAAGGAAAAACCGTGGCTAAAAGATAAAGATTGGGTGAATCAATTAATACTCGAAGCGCTCGCTTATTTAGATGAAAATGAGCCTGATTGGACATATGTTGCATCATCCCTTTACTTAGAGCAACTTTACTTTGATGCATCAGAACGAAGAGGTTACGATATCAACGAAAAATATGGTTCCTTTTATCAACTTATTCAAACATTAACCTCCATGGGAATATATAACTCGAATCTTTTAGAATCGTACACTGAAATAGAAATTACCGAATTAGGTAACAGAATTGATCCTAATAAAGATAGCCTTTTTACTTACATAGGGCTGCGCACATTAGCTGATAGGTACATAGCTAAAGGTTATCAGAAACAAGTTTATGAACTTCCTCAAGAGCGTTTTATGATTATAGCGATGACTTTAATGAAAAATGAAACGAAAGATAAACGAATGGAACTAGTGAAGGAAGCTTACTGGGCGCTAAGTAATTTATACATGACAGTAGCAACACCAACATTATCTAATGCTGGAAAGAGTTATGGTCAACTATCTAGCTGTTTTATTGATACTGTAGACGATAGTTTGCAGGGTATCTTTGATAGTAATACAGATATTGCTAATTTATCTAAGAATGGTGGCGGAATTGGTGTCTATTTAGGAAAAATCCGCAGCAGAGGCAGTGCAATTAAAGGCTTCACTGGTGCTTCGTCGGGTGTTTTACCTTGGATGAAACAGCTAAATAATACAGCTGTTAGTGTCGATCAACTTGGTCAACGTAAAGGTGCAATATGTGTCTATCTTGATATTTGGCATAAAGACATCTTCGCTTTTTTAGATGCTAAATTAAACAATGGCGATGAACGGCATCGTACACATGATCTTTTTACAGGCATATGTCTCCCGGATTTATTTATGGAGAAGTTGGAGCTTAGAGAAAATTGGTTTTTATTTGATCCCCATGAAGTAAGGAGTGTCATGGGCTATTCGCTAGAAGATTATTTCGATGAGACAAAAGGTAACGGAAGCTTCAGAGAAAAGTACTTTGAATGTGTGAATCATCCGGATTTAACAAAAGACGAAGTGCCTACAATTGATATTATGAAGCGAATTTTAAAAAGCCAATTGGAAACAGGTGGCCCGTTCATGTTCTACCGGGATGAAGTAAATCGCCAAAATCCAAACAGTCATTTGGGGATGGTGTACTCAAGTAACTTATGTACAGAAATTACCCAAAACCAAAGTCCGACTTATGTAACGGAACAATTAACAGTTGATGGGAAAATCGTAATTAATAAGCAACCTGGTGACTTTGTTGTGTGTAATTTATCTTCCATACACTTAGGAAATGCAGTAACAGACGAAGTTTTAGAGAGGCTCATACCGGTCCAGGTAAGAATGTTAGATAATGTTATCGATCTCAATACAATCCCGGTCCTTCAAGCTCAGATCACCAATCAAAAGTATCGAGCGGTTGGGCTTGGAACGTTTGGTTGGCATCACCTTCTCGCGCTTAAGAAAATTAAATGGGAAAGTGATGAAGCGGTAAGATTTGCGGATGAACTTTATGAAAAAATTGCTTTCTTAACAATCGAATCAAGCATGAAATTAGCTGAAGAAAAAGGAGCCTGTGATGCTTTTAAGGGATCTGATTGGCAATCGGGAAGATACTTTGAACAAAAAGGTTACACAAGCGAGGAATCTGCACTTCCTTGGAATCGGTTAAAGCAAGACGTAAAGAATTCTGGAATAAGAAATAGCTATCTAATGGCTGTCGCACCAAATTCATCTACATCCCTTATTGCAGGAAGTACTGCTAGTATTGACCCTATTTTTCAAAAGTTTTATTCCGAAGAAAAGAAGGATTATAAGATTCCTGTTACGGCTCCAGATTTAAATTCGGATACAACCTGGTATTATAAATCAGCTTACTTTATCGATCAGCATTGGAGTATTAAACAAAATGCTGCTAGACAAAAACATATCGACCAAGGCATCTCATTCAATATGTATGTTCCAAACACGGTACAAGCAAGAGAGTTACTAAATCTTCATATAGATGCATGGAAGTCAGGACTCAAAACAACCTACTATTTACGTTCAACATCATCAGATTTAATTGATTGTGAGTCTTGTTCAAGCTAAAAGAAAGGATGGATAATAACGATGTCAACCACTTTAAATAAGCGGAAACTGATGGATAAAACAGCTCCGAATAAATCAACAGGTATTATAAACGGCCAAAGCTCCAATATTTTAAACTGGGATGATGTACGTTTTGCTTGGGCATACCCAAAATATAAAAAGATGTTATCCAACTTTTGGACGCCATTTGAAATCAATATGTCACAAGATATGAAGCAATTTCCTGAACTATCACGCCATGAGGAAGAAGCATTTTTAAAAATCATTGGGTTGTTAGCTCTATTAGATAGTGTGCAAACTGATTATGCTGGTAAGGTTGCCGACTATTTAACGGACTCGAGTTTAAATGCGTTAATGATCATTCTTGCTCAACAAGAAGTAATTCATAATCATTCTTATTCCTATATTTTATCGACTTTAGTTTCAAAACAAAAACAGGATGAGGTCTTTGATTTTTGGCGTACGGAACCAATACTACAAAAGAGAAATGACTTTGTGACTGATGGATATGAAGCATTCGCAGATCAAGCTACAATTGAAAACTTATTAAAATCGTGCGTTTTTGATGTTATCTTAGAGGGCTTGTTCTTTTATTCTGGATTCGCTTTTTTCTATCACTTGGCCAGAAATCAAAAAATGGTTGGCACATCAACGATGATTAATTATATAAATAGGGATGAGCAGCTACATGTGGATCTTTTCGTTCGAATATACAAAGAAGTTTTAGCAGAAAACCCTGAGTACAATACGGATGAATTAGAGGAATTTGTTTATGATACATTTAGACAAGCTACAGAGTTAGAAATTGACTGGGCAAGACATATCATAGGAAACAAAATTGATGGGATCTTGCTGAAGGATGTTGAAGATTATATCATGTTCACAGCTAATACACGTTGTAAACAGTTGGGGTATGAAAAGCTCTATCCAAAAATAGATAAAAACCCGCTACGTTGGATTAAAGCCTACGAAGAAATTGATTTAGGTAAATCGGATTTCTTTGAGCAAAAATCCAGACAATATACAAAAGTAAATAATACAGATAACGGATTTGACGATTTGTAGAAAAAAGAGGGTTGCCTACTCCTATTTGGAGCAGACAACCCTTTTAAAAATTATTTTATATGATATACATGTTCTTCACCCAAATAGCTGTGGACTTTGTTATTTTTAAATACCAAACAGGCATTATCATCAATTCCGTAACCAGTAGTGATACCTGTTTTTAGCAACCCTTTTTTAAAATTGTCAGCGTCATTCCATTTCGTATAGTGGACACTGACTAGAATGTTCGATATTAAACCTAACCCATTCAAGATGATTGGCTCCCCTGAATCCGTGTCATATGGAGACAAAAGCATGGTCTGCGTAGTAAGTAGTGCCCCGGCTGAGTTTCCGGCAACTGGGGTGCCTTTTTTATACTTTGCCTGAATTAATCGTTTAAATGGTTCTTTGGTATAAAGAGAATGATATGTCTGTGTATGACCACCGCCGATAAAAATGCCGGTCGCTGCTTCGATAATCCAAGTAGCTGCTTCATAATTTAATTTTCCGTCTTGATCTGGAATGATGACTTCGATGTTTTCAGGGTTAACGCCACTTTTGATCCACTGCTCTGTGTATCTTGCTAAGTAGTCTTGCCATCCTTCACGGTAAATAATTAATAAGGCTATTTTGGCGTGCTCCTTACCAGCTTGTTTCGCGAAAGTTTTAGATCCTTCTGACTGAGAAGGATTTCCACCAAATAAGAAAAGATAGGTATCATTCATCATTCTTAAAAAACCTCCTAATAACAACCTTAGTTATCCGAAAATATATCACTTAATTCCAAATAAAGAAATGAAGTAGGCACATTTCTTTATATAAATGATTGATTTCCAGTAGTATAAAAGTAATTTTAAAAATGAGTAAGGATGATGAAAATTGGAGTGGCATTTAAAAACTTTTGATGAATTAACAACATCAGAATTATATAAAATAATAAAAGCAAGAGTGGATGTTTTTGTTGTTGAACAGAATTGTCCTTATCATGAAGTAGATAATTATGATCAAGTTTCATCTCATTTGTTTTCAGAAGTAGACGGGATAATTGTTGCATACTCTAGATTGATACCTAAAGAAAATATTTATAGTGAAGCTTCGATTGGGCGAGTGTTAATCAACAAGGACTATCGTGGAAAAGGTTGCGCAACAAAACTGATGGAAAAATCAATCGATATAATAACAGAAACCTGGAAAGAAAATGAAATTAAGATACATGGCCAAGAACATCTTCGTCACTTTTATCGTTCATTAGGCTTTAAAGAAATTTCTGAAGTGTATTTAGAGGATAACATCCCGCATGTTGATATGATTTTACATAGAGTGAACAAGTAACAAGTAGTGTTTCCTAAATTTCCAAAAACTAATGTGGTTGTGTATTAAATAACGGATATACTAAGAAATGCCCCACTAAGACACAGGTGTCAGGAGGCGGTTCTTTATGATAAATAGTCAGCAAGTAGCTGAGTGTAAACAAGAATTAATGGAGCGGGAGCGAAAATTAAGTGATCATTTAGAGGATCATTTTGGTCTTAGCTACGAATTAATAAAGGAATCGATGGGTGAATTATCTAATTATGATAATCATCCTGGTGATCATGGTACAGAGCTTTATGAAAGAGAAAAAGATATTGCTCTAAATGAACATGCAGAACGAGAGATGAAAGATATTAGTGTTGCACTTCAAGCGATTGAAAAAGGCACGTATGGCAAGTGCGAGGAATGTGGCGTCGAAATTTCAGCTGAAAGACTCCTGGCAATGCCGACGACAAGACGTTGTATTGAACATGTCGAACATGATATCGATAAAGTTCGTCCGGTAGAAGAAGATGTGATTCATTCAAGCATAAATGAAATGGAATCAGAAGTGGATGAAGAAGAATCGACCATTTTTGATGCGGAAGACTCGTGGCAACGTGTCGAAAAGTTCGGTTCTTCAGATGGTCCGTCAGATTTTTATGATACCGAAAAGGACTATCAAGACATGTACTTTAATTCAGATGAATTAGTAGGGTCTGCTGAAGAAATTGAAGGCTTCTTATTAACGGATATGGAAGGTAATTACATCGGTGTTAATGGCAACCATGAAGATTACGAATCCTATCTAGATGAAAATGAAGTCAGTTCAATTTTGTATGAGTAGTAAAATAAGATTCGGAAGTGAAAACCCTATTTCATCTAAAAAATTAACTCTAAATTTTGAGTGTAAATAAAAGCTCACTTCTGGGTTATACAAAAACACCACCTAGCAATAGGTGGTGTTTTAATCTATTTTAAATTCTCAGGAACATAAAAAGGGGGTATTTTTTTCCGAGAATATTTACCCTTGTTCACTTAGAGTTAAGGCTGTCGTCTGTTCCTGACCTTCTCTATAATAAGTGATTGTTATTTCATCACCAATTTCGGTTTCAGAGTATAGGTACTCTTTTAAATCCAACATAGAAGCAATTGTTTTATCATTAACCTTTGTAATTACATCATATTGCTGAAGTCCTGCCTGACCTGCTGGTGAATCGGATTGTACTTGAGCAATAACGATACCTTCAGTAACATCGTCTCCCAGTTTTAAGGTTTCCACGATATTTCTACTTGGTACAGTATCTAAGGATACAGCACTAATACCCATAAATGGTCTTGATATTTGTCCATCTGTTTCAAGTTGATCAATAATCGGTTTAGCTTCATCGATTGGTATAGCAAAACCTATTCCTTCAACAGCTTGTTGCGCTACTTTCATTGAGTTAATACCAATAACTTCGCCGCTACTATTAATTAAAGCACCGCCGCTATTACCTGGATTAATAGCAGCATCAGTTTGGATAACCTCTGTTGTCCAATCAGGCTGTCCATCCTGGTTAAGGTCCATATCTACTGACCTTTCTAGCCCACTAATAATTCCTTTAGTGACTGACCCAGCAAATTCTGTTCCGAGTGGGTTGCCGATAGCAATAGCGGTATCACCAACAGCAAGATTTCCTGAAGTCCCTAGGGTAGCGACTTGAGTCACTTTACTTCCGTCAATTTTCAAAACAGCCAAATCAGTTAATTGATCAGCACCTAGTACTTGTGCACTGACATTTTCTCCTGTAGATAAAATGACTTCAACCTCATTTGCACCTTCGACGACGTGATTATTCGTAACGACATAAGCACTGCCATCTTGTTTTTTGTAGATAACTCCGGATCCAGTTCCTGCAGATTGTGACTCAGACCATAAATCTGTCTGTTTTTTGTTAGAGACACCTACAACTGCATCAGATACTTGCCCTAGTGTACTAGTTAGGGAACCGTCATTGCTTGAAGCTACTGCCGGAATGATATCACTTGATTGATGGTTGTTGTTCGATGTTGTTAGCCCTGTTTGATTGTTACTGATCTGTTGGTCTATCGGTAGAATGCCGCTAATTATTAATAGCAGGCCGACAGTCGCAACAGTGAGACCACCAACTATTCCACTAATAAACAGTGCCCATTTACTAGTTGAGTTATTTTTTTTGGACTGTTTACTTTCAATAGGTGGTTGATTTACTATTTGATTGTTATTGTAAGAATTTTTATCAACTGTAGTATTTTCAAATAAATATTCTCTCTCCTGGGTACCGTGTTGGTCATTTGACTTTTCAGGAGTGTAAATTTCTTGCTCTTGTTTGTGATCATCATTATTTATCATATGATATCACGCCTTTCCTTTAGGTTTGTTTTATTCTACAATTTTATTGTATTCTGCAGATTTGGCAAGTTTTAGGTATAATTGTGGAAAAAGTGTGTAAATGAAGAATCAAGCGATTCTATTTTATAAGTTTGTTATTGGATGATATTATAAGAAAAACTGAAATATTCTTACATTAATTTTTGGCGATAAATATATTAAAAATAATTAATCAATTTATAATACCTATTTTACCGCTTGATATTGCAATTATGAAATTGACTTACATGCGCAAATTGTGTTGGGAAATGGAGGCAGACTAGTGAAAAACAAAATATTTGTTGTGGAGGACGACCCTAATATTCGCGATATTGTAACTGCATACCTAAAAAAAGAGGGTTACGAAGTTACAACGGTTGATAACGCGGAAGAAGCTTGGCAAATGACTCGTGATTCCCAGCCAGATATGTGGATTTTAGACATTATGCTGCCGGGAATGGACGGATATGAGTTGTGTAAGAAAATCAGGCAAGAAAGTGAAGTGCCGATTATCATTATCTCTGCAAAGGATGATGAAGTTGACAAAATTATTGGGTTGGAATTAGGTAGTGATGACTATTTAACGAAGCCCTTTAGTCCAAGAGAATTAGTGGCAAGAGTAAAACGGATTTTTAAACGAGTCGATGTTTCATTAAATAGTGTCACAAAGATAAATAATGAATTGCAGTTAGGCGAATTAATTATTGACACAGTAGATCGTAGAGTTTTTTGGGGAACGAAAGAAGTAGAGGTAACTGCCAAGGAGTTTGACATGTTAATAATATTTATTAAGAACCAAAATCGTGCCTTTGCTCGCGAGGAGTTATTGGCATTAATCTGGGGAGATGATTATTTCGGCAGCGATCGAGCTATCGATGATTTAATTAAACGATTAAGAAAAAAACTCGATAAATTGCCTATTGAGACTGTATGGGGTTATGGTTACCGGATGCGAAGTGAAATTGAGGAAAGTCAATGAAACTTCAGTATCAACTAACAGCCGCATTTACCGCTTTGCTAGTTGTTATAATGTCAGTTGCAGCTATTACAATTTATTCGTTAATCCTTAACTTACTCATTCAGGATGAGCAACAGGAATTAGAGGCAAAAGGTAACTTATTGGTAAATTTATTAAGTGATTACAATTACGAAAATATTCAAAAACTAAATTTATTACTTCAAGGGCAAGAAATACAATTGTTTCTTTATGATCAAAGAAATGAACAATTACTGTTTACAAATCTTCCTGTACCACTAGTCGAAAATTGGATTACTAATTATGATATAACTGATGATAAACAAGAAATATGGAAGGCAGGCGAAGAAAGTTTCGTTGTCTCAAGAGTGGATTCTTATTCAGAACAAACACAAATAGAACTAGTGCTTGTAACTCCACTTGAAGATTTAAGGGCAATTCAGCATACTTTTTTTAACAGGTTATTAGTAGTTTTTATTATTGGTATAGCGGTTGCGGTACTACTAAGTTATTTTTTAACTAAACGGTTAGTTACACCACTCACCAGATTAAAGTATCAATTGAAAAAGATTCAAAACAGACAGTTTGATGAGCTTGAAGAAATTAAAGCTAGTGGAGAAATTAAAGAAGTAGAGCAAAGTGTATTAGAGATGGCGCATGAGCTCAGGCGTTATATTCAATCACAGAGGCAATTTTTCCAAAACGCTAGCCATGAATTGAAGACACCCTTAATGACTATCCAAGGTTACGCAGAAGGTATACGAGATGGTGTGTTCGTGAAAGAGGATTCAGATCGAGGTTTAGACGTTATGGTTGATGAAATTAACCGATTGAAAAAGATTATTAATGAAATGATTTTATTAGCTAAATTGGATAGTCAAGAAAATATATATCAAGAAGAATTAATAAAAGTTGAGGATTTAATTAAACTAACAGTAGAAAGAGCGTTACCCTTAGCAAATGATCAGCATGTTGACATTAACACTCAAGTTCCAAATGGAATGACATTGTTTGCTGATAAGGAAAAATTGCTCCAGGCCATGTTGAATATTGTTACAAACGCTATAAGGCACGCAAAGACATCTGTTGTAATTACAGCAAAAGTAGCTAGTGGATCAATCACAATTTCAATAGCGGATGATGGAAAAGGTGTTTCAGAAGACCTAATGCCTCATCTGTTTCACAGGTTTGTTAAAGGTGAAGGTGGGGAAACAGGTTTAGGACTTGCGATTTCCAGAGCTATTGTGGAACACTCAGGAGGCACTATAACAGTTGGTAAATCAACTCTTGGTGGTGCATTATTTACAATTAAAATTTCAGATTAAAGGATTTACTATACTTCTTGGCAGGTTATATGATATAATTGGCAAGTTGTAAACGGAAACCGAACTCGTTACAAAAGAGGAGAGAATGTACATTATGCAATTAAGAGAAGACATTCGTAACATAGCAATCATTGCTCACGTTGATCACGGTAAAACCACTTTAGTAGACCAGCTACTTCGTTACTCTGGAACATTCAGAGCAAATGAACATGTGGACGATCGTGCAATGGATTCAAATGATCTTGAAAAAGAACGCGGAATTACCATCCTAGCTAAAAATACAGCAATTGAATATAAAGACACACACATTAATATTATGGACACACCTGGACATGCTGATTTTGGCGGTGAAGTTGAACGAATCATGAAAATGGTTGATGGTGTTCTACTAGTCGTAGATGCTTATGAAGGTTGTATGCCACAAACTCGCTTTGTTTTGAAAAAGGCATTGGAGCAGAAATTAAACCCTGTTGTAGTATTAAACAAAATTGACCGTCCTAGTGCTCGTCCTCAACAAGTAATAGATGAAGTGCTTGATCTATTTATCGAACTTGGTGCGGATGATAGTCAATTGGAATTCCCAGTAGTTTATGCTTCTGCACTAAATGGAACATCTGGTAATGAACCGGAAGAACAAGAAGAATCTATGGAAGCTGTTTTTGAAACAATTATGGAAAATATTCCAGCTCCTTTTGACACTTCTGAAGAACCTTTACAGTTCCAAATTACATTACTTGATTATAATGAATACCTTGGACGTGTTGGTATAGGTCGTATCTTCCGCGGATCAATTAAAGTTGGTCAGCAAGTATCATTAATGAAAAAAGATGGATCTGTTAAAAATTTCCGTATATCTAAACTGTTTGGTTTTATCGGATTGAAGCGAATTGAAATCCAAGAAGCGCAAGCTGGTGATATTATTGCATTAGCTGGACTAGAAGATATTAACGTAGGTGAAACAGTATGTCCGACTGATCACCAGGAAGCATTGCCAATTCTTAGAATTGACGAGCCAACTCTACAAATGACTTTTGTAGTTAACAACAGTCCTTTTGCTGGTAGAGAAGGTAAATATATCACTTCTAGAAGAATCGAAGAGCGTCTGATGACTCAGCTTGAAACAGATGTTAGTTTACGCGTAGACCCAACAAGTTCACCGGATGCATGGACTGTATCTGGTCGTGGTGAATTGCACCTTTCTATTCTAGTTGAAAATATGCGTCGTGAAGGATATGAAATTCAGCTATCGAAGCCACAGGTAATTATTAAGGAAATAGATGGTGTTCGTTGTGAGCCTGTTGAGCGTGTGCAAGTAGATGTGCCAGAAGATCATACTGGTGCTGTTATGGAATCACTTGGTGCTCGTAAAGGTGAAATGGTTGATATGGTTAACCAAGGAAATGGACAAGTGCGTATGGAATTTAAAGTCCCATCCCGTGGATTAATTGGTTATTCCACTGAGTTTATGACTCAAACAAGAGGTTATGGAATTATTAACCACACCTTTGATAAATATGAGCCACTTGCTCAAGGTCAAGTAGGCGGCAGACAACGTGGAGTCCTAGTTGCTATGGAACAGGGTAAAGCATCCACTTATGGAATTATGGGACTTGAGGACCGCGGTACAATCTTTGTAGAACCAGGTACTGAGGTTTATGCAGGGATGATTGTTGGAGAGCATAATCGTGAGAATGATCTAACTGTTAATATCACAAAAGAAAAGCATCTCACTAACGTACGTTCCGCTAATAAGGATCAAACGTCAACAATCAGAAAAACACGTTCGTTAACGTTAGAAGAATCAATCGAATATTTAAATGATGATGAGTATTGTGAAGTAACTCCTGAATCAATTAGAATTCGTAAGAAAATCTTAAATCACAACGAGCGTGAAAAAGCAGCGAAGAGAAAAACTGTATAATTAAACTAAACCAGTGAATTAATTACGATTCACTGGTTTTTCTCTATTCATTTAAGGATATATTGATAATTGAGAGAATTTACAAGGTCAAATAGATTAGGAGTGATAGTTATTAATAAGTATTTAATGCTATTAACTTTATTTCTTCTTGTTGGTTGTGCAGGTTTGGAAAATTCGGGAAATAACTCAGAAAGTTCTAAAACGGACAATCAAGAGGATTCACAACCTATATCAGAGAAACAACCAAGTGGGAGTGAAGCTGTTAGTGGAAGTAGTGAAATAGAAGTTATTGCCAGTAATTTAAATGCCCCTTGGGAGATAGTGCAATTTAATGAAGCTATCTATATAAGCGAACGGCCGGGTTCAATAGCTAAGATTGTAGAGAATGAAGTCATAAAAAAGCCGGTCCATTTAGAAAAATCCCTAGCAGATCGCCCGGAGGCGGGATTACTTGGTCTAGCATTCCCCGATTCATTTGTTGAGAATAAAGAAGCTTTTGCCTATTATTCTTATGCAAATGAACAAGGTGTATTTCAACGAATTGTAACAATACAAGAAAAAGATAATCAGTGGGTAGAAACGGGTGTATTAATTGATGAAATTCCAGGTGGGAATTATCATCAAGGAGGTAGAATTGAAATAGGTCCCGATCAAAAGATCTATGCTACAACCGGTGATGCAACAAACCCTGACCTAGCGCAGGACTTAGATAGTCTTGCTGGGAAAATTTTAAGAATCAATCAAGATGGTACCATACCAAATGACAATCCATTTGAAGATTCTTACCTGTACACACTTGGACACCGCAACCCGCAAGGTCTAGCATGGGACGAGGCTGGAAATTTATATGCTACCGAACATGGTAACCAAGCACACGATGAAATTAATCGTATTCGCCCAGGCAATAATTATGGCTGGCCAGAAATTGAGGCAAATCAAACACGAGATGGAATGGAAGTACCATTAGTGTATTCGGATGAATTCACGTGGGCACCTTCTGGAATGACATTTTTAAATGGAGAATTTTATTTCGCGAGTCTACGAGGAGAAGCGATACGAAGGTTTGATGTCGAATCTGCATCTCAGGAGATTATTTTGGATGGATATGGTAGGATCCGTGATGTTCTTGCAACTGAAGCGGGGGTTTATTTTATAACAAATAATACAGATGGTAGGGGGAATCCATCAGATCAAGATGATCGCCTGCTATTGATAAAGAAGGATTAATTTTTAAGTTTGAAGTAAAGTCCTTTTAATAATGAAACGGAGGGAGAGTCAGATGATTAGATTTGGGCGTAGATTGAAATTTTTATTTAATTTTAAAAAATCCATTCCTTTTTTAAAAGAATTCTTTTTATCTAGCGATGTAAAATTGGGTACCAAGATGTTCTCTGTACTATTAATTATCGGTTACATTATCTTCCCTTTTGATATTATTCCTGATTATTTATTAGTATTTGGAATCGTTGATGATGTTGCAATTGCTAGCTTAATTCTACAACAAATTATTAAAGTCGCACCAAATCATATAAGAGAGAAATACGACTTAACTAAAACGTGAATGTCACATTTTTAAATTACAACCAACATAAATGACCATTTAAAGGACTAGAAGATAAAATACTTCTAGTCCTTCCTTTGTTTTTCGAAATGTCTGTTTAGTTCCTTAATTTTTTGAACGAAAATGACTCTTTGTGTCGATCTATAAACCAATGTTTACATATTGTTCGTCCCCAACTGTACCCATGTTCTGTTAGTACTTTTACTCGCCAATACATTGGGGGATGGGGAAGCATTTGAAACTCCAAAATTCGAAGCCACCAAGATGACCGGTCAAGAGAAGACTCTTTTACTCTATTCTCCCCCTTTGCTGCACTATACTCAAGATTCTTTAGTGAATCATCATCTTGTCTATTAGCAAGTGTAGTTAGACTTTCGGCCATTTGAACAGTACCACCCTTAAGAAAAGAAGCACCTAAATGATCAGCTCGAACCTCCATCAATTGTGAATAGAAGGATTGATATACTGGATAAAGTATCATTAAAAACCAAATGACGAAAAACAGTGGAATTGCGTTTGCTTCTAAATCAGATATGTTCTCAACTAAGAGGTAAAGGATACCTAGCATAATGAGTAAAAAGGCGGTGTTCCAAATTTGTCCCCACATGACATCACGTTTTTTTACATGCACAGCCTCGTGTGCGAGTATTCCTTCAATCGTTTCAATAGGTAGCTTAATGGTAGCGGTCGTCAGTGTTACCATCGATCGTCCAATATTCATTCCTGTCGCTAGACCGTTATATTGATCAGATTCTGTCTCGTAAACTTTCACATCTGGAATCCCAGCATTTTTAAAAACTTTTTTTGCTGATGCGATAACTTCTGAATTTTTTGTTTCCTTGGCGTCCATGGCAATACTTAGGATACGATCCGATATATATAAATTGAAAATCCAGTAGAATAGGGCAAAAGTAATCATTAACCACATTGGTGTTTTGAGAAAATATAATAATAATAACAAACCTGTGTAGGCGGAAATCCCTTTAACAGTCATGGCAAAGTAAAGCTTTCCGAGTAAGCGTTTGATGTTTTTCTTATGGTAAAAGGGCAGGATGCTCAGTGGCTTTTCAACCTTTTCGGATAGTGTGTTGTTTTCTAAAGTAGTTCTCCAAGTTTCTGTTTCATTTACAGTAAGGTACACAGTTTCTCCTGGGAAATGAAGTCTCAATACTTGTTGAAAGCTCGTGGTGAAATCAGAATTTGTTGTGAACAATGAGAAGTATGGATGTAGCTTTAGTATATCTGCTGATGATTCAACTTTAACTGTTTGCAAATCTTTGGTAGGGAATTTCCTCGCATTAAATCTAGAAAGTATATATAAAGTTTCAGTATCTTTTGAATAACAGACTTTTACATGAGCGTAAGTTATAAATCTTTTCACCATCACAGTAGCTGCTGAGAGTATTGTGTAAGCGATAAAAAATTTTAACGGACTCGTTTCTGGTCCAAAGATTAAAAATAAAATTGCGCTAGCAAACACAACCGCTGCGAATCCAAAGTCAAGAAAGATTCGTGACAATTTTCGGTTTAATTTAACGTTTTCGACATGAATTGAACGGAGTTCTTCTTTTAGTTCACGATATTTCGCTTCCCCTTCTGTTAAAGAAAAAAATGCAAGCCAGCCACTTGAGATAAATGCTATATACATAAAGCTGTCTAGGAAAGTATATTGATAAAAAACAACTCCAAGTGCAACCAGGGCACTAGTTATTTCCAGGGTATTAGCTAATTTTTCATTAAATCTTCTAGTTAGAAATCCTAATAAATGAATTATGATACCTATTGATAAACTTATTGTTATTTCGATAAGACTCAGAAGCATTCCTTCACCATATCCTCTCTTCATAGTTACTATATTTATATTATAAATGAAAAAAGAATGTATCGTATAGAAATAGTAACTATTTAACAGAAAAAAAGATGAGTGCTAAATCAGCGCTGCGGAAATACACTTCGCTTTCCGCGGGGGGCTGCTGAGCCTCCTCGTGCTGCGCACTGCTGGGTCTCATCTATGCCTTTCCTCCCGCAGGACTTGAATAGACATCCTTGAATCATCATCGCACGCAGAAAATTCGGTTTGTGAATTTTCAAGGAGTCTTCGTGTATTTCCTCCGCTTAGAATAGCTTTCTATTAAAGTGGGAAGAACTCCGAAAAATGTTGAATTGACGGTAAATAGGTACTCGCTAATCAGAACACCACTACTCAGCGAAAGCAGAATACGAAGACTCCTATGGGAACAGCGAAAGGGTTTCGATGGGACGAGTAATCGCCGTCCCACGAGCCGAAGACCCCGGAAGAATTGTTCTTTAATTCTGAGGAGGCTGAGGCCGTGCCCATGGAAAGCGAAGTATTCTGCTGAAGCGGTCGTATAGCACTCGATTCACTGGAAGAATTAAATTCTAACCAAAGTTACGTCGGAGTCTATAGAAATTACTCAGTAAGGTTCAATAACTAGAAATAGCAAACAATCTTTTAGAAAAAAGCCTAACGTAAGGAAGGAATTAGATTTAAAAAAACAACAAAAAGAGGTTAGGTAGCGGGGGGGCCGAACTACCTAACCTCTTGTATTATAAGTTTATTATTCTTCTTTTCTATTTAATGCTTGTTTTCTATAACCGCCAGCAATATCAGCTTGTTTGAAGTCTTTGTTGTAGTGCACCTCTTGTGCATCTGATAATTCAACTCCAACTTGTTTAGTGGGTTGATATTGTATCTTTCTTCCCATGTATAAACATCCTTTCAAAAATCATTTGTTTCTATATGGTTATAATTTATATTTACCCGTGTTTTAATTAGTTAAAACATAAAAATAACATTTTTTAAAAGACTTTTTAAAAAGTGTTATAACAAACTGGGTGTTGCCATCATCCTAAAACAGATAGGATTATTCTTAAATGATACTCAAATGCTTAGGCATCCTAACTATTATCTAGCTCTCCACTATCAAACAAATGTCTCAAGCATTTTTTTATACCTATTAAATAACGCAGGATGTTCATTTTCGTTTAGTTCATGAACCAAGCTATTATAGATAGATGAGTAATACCATTTTTGTTTTTCTTTGCCTGCTTTAAAAGAGTCCCATATAGTAATGCCAATTTCATGCTCTTTTTCAAGAATAGATGTTAAATTATCAATCTTGTCGGCACATACTACAAGCTTTGCTTCTAGTGGGGCGTTTTTAATTGTTTCAATTGTATGTTGTTTACGCTCATGCCAGGAAAGCGACTTATCCGGCTCGGATGCGTAAGCAACAAGCTGTGCAACTTTTTCGCCGAATATCTGGCTGATTTCTTCGAGAGTCCCGTCTGTATCTTCGACTACATCATGTAGTAAACCAGCAGTAACAATATCTTCTTCAAGTCCATCTTGTAATAGTAGCATACCAACCCGAAAAGGGTGCGATATGTAGGGCGTCTCATCCAATTTTCGTTTTTGACCATCATGTTTTCGTGAAGCATAATCAATAGCTTTATTTAATTCCATACAATCACCTCAAGCTATATTATACCTTTAAAAATAAGCAGACTACAAAAGGGAAAATCCTTTTTGTAGTCTCTAATTGGGATCAACTGTTCTTGGTTTTGTAGGGTCACAATCTAGGGGAGTAGAACTTGTTGATTCTGCAAGTTTCATTAGATAATAACATTCTTCCCTGGCCATATGGTCGGCCATTAAAGCAGAGAATGTTCCAAGTACAGTTTCGGATAGTTCCATTTCTTCCAATTCATGTAGAAATGTTCGAAATAGGTTTAATTCTACTTCGACATCCGTGTTAAATCTATCTAAAGCAGGAAATGAGTCAATATTCGACCGTAAATAGCCAGTTAGTTCTATTGCTTTTAAATAAAAGTTACTAAAATGCTTGGAAAATTCCTTACTTTTACTCTTCAATCTTTTTTCAACGCCGTCCATTTCATCATTAATGGCACCGGCATGACCGGAAGCATCTAATAACCAAACTAAATGATGGTGAAGCTCATGATAAACAGGTGGTAACTCCCCTTGTTTTAAATGATTTAGCACAAGTTGATACTCTTCTAATTCGTTAACCATATGGTTAATGAATGTAGGACTTAAATGAATTCCGATTCCACCAATCAAATGTCTTTTAATAATAGAAAGCTTGAATTGTTTAAGGTGATCAACAGCTGATTCCGCTTGTTTAGTGAAGGCAATAGCATTTGATTCAGTTATGGTTTTAGATTGCTCAAGTAAGTTATCAAAGCGCGTGACAAAATCTCTTGCTAGTTCAATATCCTCTGTTTCTTTTGGATAGAGAGAATCTCGTATAAACCTTGAGTGATCACCTAGCACTTGTAGCCAAAATTGATGTTCGAAAGATGCACCTCGGATAAAATCGGCCAAAATAGCTCAACTCCTTTGTTATACTATCAACTATTGATACAAATAATGCGGAAAAACAATAACTAAACCTTTCACTCGGAATTCAGGTGAGAGGTTATTTTCATATGTTTATTAATCAAGTTTATTCATTGGTATAAGAAAATAGTATAGTTTTCCATTTTTTGGGTTTGTCTCACCTTTAAACGCGCATAAGATTTAGAAAGGTTAGAAACATAACAAATAGAGTCAATTTCATAATTACACTATCAAGCCATATCACCAACAACATATAGTTTGAAAAGGTTTAATCCTTGATGGGGTAAATAGGTATTATGTTATTAATTAAATTAATTTTCTAAAAAGTTGTAATATGTTGTAAGATAAAAGGGAAATACACAGTAACAAGAACTGACGATTAGTTACAAGAAAGGAGACATCCTGGTGAATAAAAAAGTAATTGCATTAATTTTATCCTTATTTGTAGCTATTTTTATTTCTGCCTGTGGATTAAAAGAAGAAAGTAGTAATTCAGATAAAAATAGCGAGGCACTACAAAAAGCGAAAGTTTCGGAGCTTACGCAAAAAGAGATGCCCAAGGAACCTAGGACGATAACGAATGAAATTACCTTGTCGGCAATAGGAGATATGTTAATCCATAGTAGAGTATATAAGGACGCACAGACAAATGAAGGTTATGACTTTAGTCCAATGCTAACGGATGTAAAGCCGTTTTTAGAGCAATCAACAATTACAATGGCTAACCAAGAGACAATGATTGGAGGCACTGATTTGGGTCTGTCCACTTACCCTATGTTTAACAGCCCGCATGAGGTAGGAGATGCTTTACTCGATGTCGGTGTTGACGTAGTAACCTTGGCAAACAATCATACTTTAGATCGTGGTGAGGAGGCTGTTCAGAGTGCAATTGGACACTGGGAAACAATTGATATGATGTACACAGGTTCTTACAAAAATGAGGAAGATAGTGAGAAAATCCGTGTTTACCAAACAGAAGAAAATATAGATGTTGCTTTCTTAAGCTTTACCTATGGAACGAATGGTATCCCAGTTCCAGAGGGGAAAGATTATTTGGTCAATTTAATAGATAAGGAAAAGATATCCAGTGATGTCAAAATGGCTAAAGATAAAGCTGATGTTATCATCCTGAGTCTCCACTTTGGGACTGAGTATCAAAGAATGCCTAGTGATGAACAAAAAGAGCTAGTTCAGTTTGCTGCTGATCAAGGAGTTCATGCTGTAATTGGGCATCACCCTCATGTTCTCCAACCAGTTGAATGGGTAGAAGGAAAGAATGGAAACGAAACATTAGTGGCTTATTCATTAGGGAATTTCTTATCAGGTCAAGATGACTTTTATCGTAGAATTGGTGGTGTCGTCAGTTTCACTATAGAGAAGACAACAAGGGGCGGTGAGCAAACGATAAACTTAAAAAAACCCCAGTTCTTGCCTACATTTGTCATGTCAGATAAAGAACAGTCTTATAAAGTGATGCCTATGTACCAACTTACAAATAATCAATTATCTAATGCTGATGAACATTACCGAGAAATCAAGCAACACATGTCACAATGGATGCCAGACTTAGAATTTATAGAAAGTAATTAGTTGAATGAAGAATTAATAAACGTATCATTGTATTTGAAATTCAATACTTACTTTAATTGTCGAATACTATGTTCCAAACGTGAATGGACTCCTTTTTAATTCCTCTTGAATTGTCATTACGTGGTAATTAATATATAATTTCACCGTAAATTTTGATATACTATCTGAGATTATGAATTGGAGAGAGAAAGTGGTACTACTACGTACTAAAGGAGATAACTAAATGGAGTGGAAAAATATTTATCGTGGTCTGCTAATGGGCGCAAGTGACGTAGTTCCAGGCGTAAGTGGTGGGACAATCGCTGTCGTACTTGGTATCTATGAGCAATTAATCGAAGCAATAAATGGTTTTTTTAGTAAGGAGTGGAAAAGGCACTTAGGTTTTTTAATCCCTTTGGGTGTTGGCATTCTTGTTGCTATTAAGGTACTAGCAGGACTAATCGAATGGTTATTTGAATATCATCCAGGACCAACACAATTCGCCTTTTTAGGGTTAATTATTGGCGTATTACCGTACTTATTTCATAAATCTGATGCTAAGAGTAACTTTAAAGCAAAACATATATTACTTCTTTTCATTGGTGCGGCCATTGTAACTTCGATGCTTTTTGGGGGTTCAGAAGAGACAGAGCCGTTGACTAATTTCACGTTAACCTCTTATTTATGGTTATTTATGTCTGGTTTTTTGGCTAGTGCGGCAATGATATTACCAGGTGTGAGTGGCTCATTTTTATTGTTAATTATTGGTTCCTACAGTACTGTGTTAAACGCTATAAATGTACTGAATTTCAATGTTATTGCTGTTGTAGGAATTGGAATTTTGTTGGGTATATTAACTATGAGTAAGGTCATCCATTTCTTCTTAGAAAATTACACGACTGGAACATTTGCTGTTGTGATTGGACTCGTTATCGGGTCAGTTTTTGTTATCTTTCCAGGTTGGCCGGTAAGTGCTGAAGGATTGATAACAAGTGTTTTAACATTCGCAACAGGCTTACTTGTCGCTTTTTTATTAGGGCGAATTGAATATAAACAATAGGCACAAAACTTGATTGGGTTGAACAGCAATGGTACTTTTACCTTTAAGAAGGGGGTTTTGGTTATGGAACAAATTAAAACAAATGAACAATTTAATGAAGTGATTAACTCTGAGAAACCAGTAATTGTGAAATTCTTTGCTGATTGGTGTCCGGATTGTAAGCGAATGGATATGTTTATTGGTGATATATTGGAAGAATATAAGCAATATGAATGGTACGAAGTCAACAGTGATGAAGTAGCAGGAATTGCACAAGAACATGATGTTATGGGTATTCCAAGTATCCTGATCTTTCAAAATGGTGAAAAGCTAGCTCACCAACATAGCGCGTACACAAAAACACCCGAAGAAGTAGAAGAGTTTTTACAACAGCAATTGGGTTAATAGAAATACAAAGCAAAACTCCCGATATGAGCGGGAGTTTTTTCTTAAATTTTTGAGGATTTACTACTCAAAATGATATGAAAAGTGAAAAACGCTGATTTAACTCCATTTAAAATGACTTAGTAAATGTAATTAATGACCTTGGTAATTAATTGCGGCGCTCTGTCCACCGGGGTGTTTAATCGAAGGGCTTCGCTTTTAAAGAAGATATGGGTTAACAGAAGCAGGCCATAAATTTCGCGCTTCGATGTCCAGCTCCGGCGCCTACGCTTTTGTTCTTTTCATCAACTTGTTCACTAAAGTGTCAATATAAAGGAGTTTAATCAGCTGTTGAGAAGAGCTATACTACTATAAGAGTGAAAAAGTAAGAGGGGGATATCTAAGTTATGAAAAAAAGTTTACTTACTTTGATAACAGTAGGTCTTATAGTGTTTCTCACAGCTTGTGGAGGTGGAGAAAACTCGGATGATACGGTACAAAACGAAGCGGCTGATGGTAACGAGGGACAAGTTATTACTATGACGGCATCAAATTTTGAATTCGATCAAGCAGAGTACACTGTATCAAAAGGAGAGCCAGTTACTATTAATTTTACTACCGAAGAAGGAATGCATGGAATAGGAATCGATGAATTTGGTGTTAAAATTCAAGGTGATGGTTCAGCGACCTTTACTCCAGAAGAGCCTGGTGAATATGTTATTTACTGTAATATAGCTTGTGGGACTGGACATTCCCAAATGAAGTCGACTCTGATTGTGCAATAGCAATTTAAACCGTAAAGATACTCTACTGATTGAGTATCTTTTTTTGTTGTTAAAAAAGGAATATGAAAAGTTTAGCAGAATAAGAAACTAGTGAGGCGGATACTGCCGTATGAAAAATGGAGAAAGGGTGTGGAGCTGGTGGAAGGGTTACAATTACAGGACGTTACTGTTTCAATTAGAGATGACGTGATTTTAGATCAAATATCCTTTACCGTTAGGCCAGGCACAGTTACTGCACTCATTGGTCATAACGGATCAGGTAAATCAACGATTATGAAAACGATTCTAGGTTGGCAGGAAAAAAAAGAAGGGAAGGTTTCTCTTCATCATATTGATCAAGATGATGCCTTTTTAACTTTTAAACGAGATTTATCGTACATTCCAGAAGAGCCATTTTTATTATCTGAGCTAACTATTATGCAGCATTTTCAGTTATATGGACAAAGTTATCAAGTGGAAGAATTTCAATTATCAGAACGGATTAACGAATTTATTAAGCATATGGAAATTGATGATAAGTTGGATCAATACCCAGAATCTCTTTCCAAAGGAATGCGTCAGAAGGTGCAAGCAATTTGTGCTCTCTTACCTGATGTGTCGTTAATGCTTATTGATGAGCCGTTTATGGGACTTGATGTATATGCAAGTGATTATTTACAAGAAAAAATTGTTGAGAAGGCTAAAATGGGAACAACTATTTTGCTTACATCTCACCAGTTGGACAGAATTAAGGATTTTGCTGATAACTATATTATGTTACAACAAGGTAAAATTGTTGATCAAGGACCAATTAGTTCTCTTCCAGAATTGAAAAGGAGATTTGAGTAATGAGTTCAAATTCTTCTACATTAAATGCTTATATTAATGTAAAGAAAAATAGAATAAAGAAAAAACAAAAATTGTACAAACTTGCGCTAGGTGTAAGTCTTGATGTAACCATCTCTATCTATCTGGCAGCGTTTATTGTGTTTGGTGGATTAATTTTATATAGTGAAATCCAACAATACCAAGCTCAGATTTTTAAAGTTGAAGAGATACTTAAAAGTAATTACCAAAGTGTAATCTATCTTATAATCCTCCGCTCGATGATTGGTTCTTTTGTTAGACCGGGTATAGTGTTTTCGAGTGCCGAACTTATGTTAAGTCTTTTACCGCATTCAAGAAATCAACTGTGGAAATACTGTTTACTAGAGAAGTTAATTAAATTACTTGCTGCTGTACTACTTGCTACGATAATTTTGCTTATGCTAGTTACAGATCTATCCGGATTATTTCTGTTGTCGGTACTTGGATTGGTTTATACAGTTCAAACGTTAATGATGATTCCACAATGGAGACTGTATCAACGTGGTACCGTTGCTAAGATAAGTATAATTTTTGTTGTAATCGTGTTGGCAGGATTGGTGAGACTATCAGTTGAATTTTTTTCCATTGATCAATGGATTGCTATCGTATTCTTTTACGTATTATTAGTCGGAATAAATATTGCTTTGTCAAAAAAACTGTTCAGACATGTTAACTGGATGAAAGTGGTTGAAACGAATGATCAATTGATCTGGAGCATGTGGTTTATTAATAAAATATCTAATGTAGAAATCAAAGCCCCAAAGAAATATGGGTTGTTACAGCAGTTATTCAGAAGTAACAAAACAAAACAAGCCTTCTCCTATCAGAACCCAAATCAAATGTATCGAAGACTTTGGAAGTTATACTTTTTTGAGCATAAAGTTCAAGTCTTCCAAACAATTGGTGGAATTGTACTAATTATGGTGTTACTGAGTTTTCATAATGAGTGGACGGTCGGAGTTGGAGTAAGTATTGCTGTTTTCTTGTTTGGTCAAATGGCAGCGAGCTTCTTTGTGGGAGGATTTGACGATAAATTAGTATTTAGTTTGCCATGGGACTTACAAGCCTGGAAACAATCTTTTTTGACATGGGTTTATGGTGGAGGAGTATTTGTTTTACTAATCATAGCAACAGTTCTAGTGTTTTATTCCCAACATATACTGTGGATACCTTTGCAACTTGTCTTTTACATATGTGTAACAATTTATTTCACTTCAGAGTTAATTAATGAACGCTGTTATATTTTAAGTAGGTCATCTGATAGGATATCCGCTAGGAATACTAGTTTAATTATTTTGTTATTTATCATAGTGGCCTTGAGTATATCTTTCCCGTATTTGTCTGTCGTTTTTTTGTACGTGTACTTTATGAAAATAACGAAAAGAAGGTCAAAACCTATAAATCATTCACTTTATCAGTAGTCAATGATTTATTTTTTACATACAGCAATTCCTAACGGATAGTTACGAGCTGTTTGATATGGTTCAATTAACACACCTCTTTGACAATAAAATTCTTTCTCAGAATAGATTTCAAAAAGTGTGTGAAATTCTTCAGGTATTAATTGATGAACATGGAAGGGTGAGCCACAAGGTATACCTCTTCCCTTACCGAACGGTGTAGAAATAACTAGAATTCCGCCTGGCTTTAATAATGAATAGTAATTGTTTAATAATTTACTTTCTTGTTCAATATGCTCAAGTGTTTCGAAGCTAACAATCGTATCAAACTGCCCAAGCTTGTCGACAAGATTTTCATCAGTGGCATCAACAACTTGGAAGGAAGACTTTGGATGATAGTATTTGCCCTTAGCATACTTGATAATTTCAGGGTCAATGTCGACACCTATTATTTCAACTACATCCGATTTCTTTTTCGTAGCAATCATATGAGTTCCATAACCCGCACCACAGGATAAATCAAGAACTCTCCCTTTAACAAGGGTTAAAGAAAATTGATATCTTGCAATGTGTTCAAGCAGTAGATTATTCATTGGATTCATTAATTCTGGTATCACGCGTTCCCCGGTATCAGATATCAAATTGAGCACCGCTTTCTATATAATTCACTTTTAGTATGCCATAATAGTACAAAACTGTATAGATGGCGGATGTTTGACAATGGAATCCAGAATTTAATATAATACGTTTAATTCGAGATAACTTTAGAGAGGGTGAGTGTAATGGATAAACAATTATATAATCAGAAAAAGCAGGATCCCTCATTAAAATTGTTTGTTGTATTAACAAAGGCGTATCGTTCAGTAGTGGACCAAGTAACCGTTGATATTCGGAAAAAAGGATTAAACCCCACCGAATTTGGTGTATTGGAACTTCTTTATCACCAAGGGGAGCAGCCATTACAAAAAATTGGAGATAAAATTTTATTAGCAAGTGGTAGCATAACTTATGTTGTCGATAAGTTAGAGCAAAAGGGATATGTTACTAGAAAGCCTTGTGAAAAGGACCGTCGAATAACTTATGCTTCAATTACTGATGATGGGAAAATCCTATTGAATGAAATTTTTCCAGAACATTGGCAGCAGATAGAATCGATAACTGACGGCCTCACAACAGAGGAAAAAAGACAGGCAATACACTTGTTAAAGAAAATGGGAATGCATGCTGATCAACTAAAGAAATAAATTGGTAGCAACAGAATAGTTTTAATGTGATTTTTGTCACTGCTAAGATTATTTGTGGCGATTAATATAGTAGTTGAGATTGGGATGTCTCTGCTCTATAAATACTAGTTCAACAAGTATTATAGAGACACTTGTTGAACTAGAGAATCTTGACGTACGGGTCAAGTTTTCATGAAACGAACCGCTTATCTTAGTAAATGGATAGGCGGTTTGTTTTTTTTTGTTCTTATAGCACTTTTAACAAAAAAAGGTAGCGAGAGCAGTTTATTATCTATTCTACTTGGGAATAACATGATTAGATTTGAAAAGGAGGAAAAGTATGAATGTATTAGTTATAGGTGCTAATGGCAAGGTTGGTAAACACATTGTTCAGAAATTGCTAGATTCTGACCACCAACCTATTGCCATGATAAGAGATACAGATCAAATTCCCTTCTTTGAAGAGATGGGTGCAAAAACAGTTTTAGGCGATCTAGAAAGTGACTTTTCAAATGCGTTTTTTAATGTTGACGCTGTGATTTTCGCAGCTGGTTCTGGACCTAACACTGGAGCAGATAAAACAATAATAATTGACCAAGAAGGTGCAATCAAATCGGTGAATTTAGCTAAACAATATGATGTGAAACAATTCATCATGTTAAGTTCAATTAAAGCCGACCAACCAGAGTCAGTAAACGAGATGAAACATTATCTTTTTGCTAAACATCGTGCTGACGAGTATTTAAAAGATTCTGGTTTAAACTATACAATTATACGTCCTGGCGGGCTAACTAATGAAGCTGGTACAGGTAAAGTGCAAATGCAAGAACATATAGAT
This sequence comes from Aquibacillus saliphilus, assembly GCF_020404745.1. Taxonomy (GTDB): domain Bacteria; phylum Bacillota; class Bacilli; order Bacillales; family Amphibacillaceae; genus Aquibacillus; species Aquibacillus saliphilus. The sequence continues at coordinate 26,714 of NZ_JAIZAP010000023.1, read as the reverse complement.
GGATTTGGTATGATACCAAGGGAGGATGTAGCTGCTACAATTGTGCATCTATTATCGGTTCCAAAAGCTAGAAATAAAAGTTTTGATTTAATAAGCGGTCAGACAGTATTAGATGAATTATTATACTAATTACAAAAACTCCTATCCGACGCCGGAAAGGAGTTTTTTAGTGTGACACAAAAAATAATAATTATCATATATTATTTTATTTTCATAGGTAATTTGTATTATTTATTTTTCGAAGATGGGTTTATAGATAGAGAATCGGGGTATTGGATAATTGAATAGGACATGCCAAATAAAATAGAAGGAGGAGGCGCAGCATGATTGAACAAGATGTCGTTGTTTATGTTAGTAATAATTGTAGACAATGTAATAAAGTTCTTTCTTTATTAGAGGATGGGAATGTTCCATATACCAAGAAAAATACTTCTGTAAATAAAGACTATATGAAAGAACTACAAGGTGAAAGAATCTACGGTACACCAGCCACGTTTGTTAATAATGAAATTGTTCTGGGTATGCAAAAAAGTAAGTTGCAGCGTGTACTTGGAATTTAATCATATATTGTTCATCTTCTTTTATTAACCACTTAATCATTTATTGCATAAAATAGAAATAAATAATAAGTGTTAAGAGGTGTTCACATGAATAACTGGAGATCGTCATATTACCCACACTATTATAGTCATACACCATCACTCCCATATTCGGCACAAGCTCATAGTCCAAATGGAGAAATTACACCACAAGAGGGAGTTGCGCCAAATTTTGTTACACCATATGAACATTTTGCAAAACCGCAGCAACCACTGCAAACAATTCAACAAGCGCAATGGAGTAATCAATACCCGCCTGTTGGTGCGCCAGGCCAATCATTGAACCAGCCTCCAAAGAATTTAATGAGCTACTTTCAGGATAAAAACGGTCAAGTAGATATCGATAAAATGCTTAATACAGTCGGACAAATGGCAAATACGTATCATCAGGTTTCGCCTATTGTCAAAGGTATTGGATCTTTTATGAAAGGATTCAGATAATTTGAAGTAGGAGAGACTATCTTAGGTAACTACAAATAATGGGCTTAATAACGTAAAGGGAGATTCATTATGGTGGGATGTTTATGTATTCATGGATTTACTGGAGGAGCCTATGAAGTCGCCCCATTAGCTAACTATTTAAAAAAATACACGAATTGGCAAATAGAAGTTCCAACCTTACCCGGTCATGGTGAAGAACTTCAATTAGAAAAAGTAACTTTTCAGGAGTGGCTTGACCACGCGGAATCCGAATTAATTAAATTAATGGAAGAATGCGATAAAATATATCTTATTGGTTTTTCTATGGGGGGAATGATCGCTTCATACCTCGCAGCCAAACATGATGTTACTAAACTAGTTTTGTTAGCAACATCTAGAAAATACATTTGTTTAAAGCAGATGACAATGGATATAGGCCGATTTATTAGGGAAGGGTTGTTGGGCCAATTAGAAGATGACTTGGTTTACCAACGCTATATCCAAAAAAAAGGTTCTATTCCAATATCATCAATGATTGAATTTTTAAAATGCATGAAATTCACAAAACCCTATCTAAAAAAAGTAAATTGTCCTGTATTAATTGCGCAAGGAATACAAGATAGTATGGTTCCATATAAAACCGCAGCCTATTTAGATAAAGAGATACCAACAGAGACGGAGGTAATCTTTTTCAATGATTCCAAACATCACATTTGTTTGGGGTCAGACAAAGACGTTTTAATTAATACAGTTAATTCTTTTTTATGGACTTAAGAAATTATAAAATGGACTGCTATCGATAGTTAATTCCTGAGTTAGCCACGTCCAGCTCCGGCGCCTAACCCCTCGAGGTCTTAAGTCAATCCTCTTTGTGGCAAAAAGCACCACATAGAGGATTGACTTAAGCTTGTCGGGGCTAGCAAGGCGCCTGCGCTTTTGTTCTTTCAATCAAATTAAGAATTATCTTTCCTGTGTGAAATGGTGATTTTTGTTTTTCTTGATGTACTGACGATAAATAGAAACAACCCTAAAATAACAATGGTTCCACCGAGCCACTGTGACCAAGTTATATGTTCTCCTAATACAAGATAGGCAAGAATAGAGGCACCGATAGGCTCAAAAACAATACTCATGGAGATAACAGATGTACTTACCCATTTAAGTGCCCAATTAAATAAAGTATGGCCAAAAAAAGTAGGTATGATTGCCAGTGCTAAAAATACCAACCAGTGACTAGTCGGGTAACCTGTAAATGAATGACCTAGGAGTAAATTGTAAATAATTAAAGTGATCGAACTTATTCCATAGACGATAAAGGTGTAGGTCATTAACGATAATCTTCTACGTGCATTTTGGCCCATTAAAAAATAAACAGTGACCATAACTGCACCAATTAACGCTAGAATATCGCCAAATAGTGCTAAGCCACTAACTTGGAAGTCTCCCCATCCAATAATGACACTACCTGTAACAGCAATAATCATACTGATGATTGCCCCTGCTGAGAAACGTTCCTTGAAAAAGATATATGTTCCAATGAAGGCAAAGATAGGTTGCATGGTAACAAGAACAACAGAACTTGCAACGGATGTATAATTTAATGACTCAAACCAAAAAATAAAGTGAAATGCTAGAAATACACCAGCTAAGATGGAAAGCCACCAATCTTTTTTAGAAATCAGTTTAAATTCTTTTCTATGTTTTAAAAGCACGTATGGAGCCATAATTAAAACAGCGATTAGCAAACGATAATTGGCAATTATAGAGGCCGGAGCGGTATTGGCTAGTTTTACAAAGACAGCGGCGGTTGATACCGAGATTACTCCAATTACTACAGCGATATATGGATGAATCGGAGGTTTATTCAAGACGTACTCCTCCTTGATAACTCGTTTATTTTCTTATTCTAACACTCATTTGTTTGAAAATCATTTCTAATACAGGTAGAATTAGTAAACAGAGTGTGATAAGATATACTAATCCATTGAGTGCTCGCTAATAGGCCTATCCGTATGTGTGGAGGAAGGGCTTTTTTCACGTTAAAAAGTAGGACTTTTTTGTACTATTAAATTTATTGCGTTTTAATAATCATTCGTAACCGCCACATCAACCTTAAGAAATAGTAAGTAAAGGTAGGGGATACGAACCGCTTATAACTTCGAGGTTTAACTTAAGCCATCTTAGGTTAAATGTAAGATGAGAGGTTTACTTTGGTAAGTTGAAGCGGAAGATAGTATAAGAAAAACTTTGATACTCACCAAAAGGACGAGAGTTAAAGTTTTTCTAAACAAGTCAGTTCGAATAGTCGAACTTTAAGATTAACCATATATAGTAAAGTATTTGATCGTCGCTTAAGGGTCGACATGTAATTTAACGTGTTTTTAGTATAAATGTGCTGAATATGAGATCTAAGTAAAAAGGAGTAGTAAACAAGTGACAACTTTTAAAGAATTAAATATTTCCAGCCCAATAATGAAGGCATTAGAAAAAATGGGGTTTGAAGAAGCAACGCCAATCCAGGAGCAAACAATTCCACTAGGTATGGCAGGCAAGGATGTTATTGGACAAGCCCAAACAGGTACAGGTAAAACAGCTGCTTTTGGTATCCCGATGATTGATAAAATTGATAAAGATGTTAAAAAAATCCAAGGTCTAGTCGTTGCCCCAACTAGAGAACTTGCTATACAGGTATCTGAAGAAATTCACAGACTTGCAAAATTCAAGGGTGTTAGAACGTTACCTGTATATGGTGGTCAACACATGGAGCGTCAAATTAGAGCGCTTAAAGATGGCCCGCATATTGTTGTAGCTACACCAGGTCGATTGTTAGACCACATTCGCAGAAAAACAATTAATATAAGCAATGTTCATACTGCTGTTCTAGATGAAGCAGATGAGATGCTTAACATGGGTTTTATTGATGATATCCGTGACATTCTGAAATCAATCCCAGAGCAAAGACAAACATTGTTATTCTCTGCTACAATGCCGAAAGAAATAAGAAATATTGCTTCAACACTAATGAAGAACCCTGAAGAAGTTAAAGTTAAATCGAAAGAGATGACTGTATCAAACATTACTCAATATTTTGTTGAGGTCCATGAAAAACAAAAATTTGATACACTAACAAATCTTTTAGACATTCACGCACCTGAACTTGCAATTATCTTCGGTCGCACAAAGAAAAGAGTCGATGAAGTGACAGAAGGTCTTCATGCTCGTGGTTTCCGCGCCGAAGGAATTCATGGTGACTTAACACAAGGTAAGCGTATGTCAGTACTAAACAAATTCAAAAATGGCCGAATTGAGATACTTGTAGCAACAGATGTTGCAGCAAGAGGATTAGATATTTCTGGAGTAACTCATGTGTATAATTTAGACGTACCACAAGATCCAGAGAGCTATGTTCACCGAATTGGTCGTACAGGTAGAGCTGGCAAAACAGGAGAAGCAATTACGTTTATAACACCAAGAGAAATGCCACATTTACACTTAATTGAAAAAGTAACGAAAAGTAAAATTAAACGATTGCAGGCTCCATCTATGGATGAAGCTAAGCGAGGTCAACAGCAACTAACAGTAGAAAAAGTAAATGAAACTGTTAGTAAGAGTGAATTACAGGACTACCGAGAATCAGCTTCAGGATTACTTGATCAATATGATTCAGTTACTGTTGTTGCCGCAGCATTGAAATTGTTAACAAAAGAGCGTCATGACGCACCAGTAACACTGACATCAGTTTCACCTGTAAGTGTTAAAGGTGGAAAAGGCGGCGGTGGTAAGAAAAATTACCGTGGCGGCGGTGGCGACAAGAGAAATAATTTCTCTCGTAACAAAGGCAAACCTGCTGGACGCAACCGTAAATTCCAAAACAAACGTGGTTCAAATAACCGCAACCAAAACAACTCTTAAATTAGAAGTTTGAAAAAAGTGTCACCAATTATGGTGGCACTTTTTTTCTGGTCTAGGAAATTATATAATGGACTGCTATGGATTAATTAATATCTAAATTAGCCACGTCTAGCTCTGGCGCCTGCACTTATTTTCATCAATAATTATTTTTTCAAAAAAAAGGCTTAATTATGCAACCATAATAAAACTAATCACATCTATATAGGAGTAGAAGGTTTTGGGGAGAGAGACAACTTGGACATAATCGACCGTTTAAAAGCGCAAGAGGAATCGGCGTTAATAGAGATCATGGATCAGTATGGTTCCTATCTAATGCGCACTATTTATTTAACGATAAGTGATGAGCAACTAGCTGAGGAAATCGTTCAGGATACATTCGTTAAGGCTTATAAAAAGATTGATCAGTTACAAGAAAAAGATAAACTGAAAAGTTGGCTTACGACAATTGCTATTAATCGGTGTAGGTCTACATTAAGAAAAAAGAAATTAAAACTGATATCTATCGATGAGAGCAATAAACAATTCGAGAATAATCAAGAGCTAACACCAGAAGAACATGTATTGTCATTACTAAAATTTAAAAATCTGTCAGAAGCAATTATCCAATTAGATTATAAGTACCGTGAAGTTGTTGCTTTGCACTATTTTAGTGAGTATAGCATCAAGGAAATCGCAGCTATAACTAAATCAAAAGAGAACACAATTAAAAGCAGACTATCAAGAGCAAGGGGAAAGTTATATGAGCTACTTGAGAAGGAGGACAAAAAAGATGGATAAGGTGAAACAAAAACTAGACAAAGAATTAAATCAAATCCAGTTTTCTTCTAAACAACAAGTTCTCAATAACAGTAAGAATAAATGGAATACCTTTTTTAACAAACAGATAGAAATTCCATTAGTGCCAGTAACTGGAGTAGCGATTATTTTTATTACTCTCTTGTCTATTTATCCTATCACTAAAGAATCACCATCATTGATTGAACAGTATCCTGCAGAAGGCCAAATCGTTGAAAAGGGTGGTAGTATCTATTGGGAGTCCTGGTTTAATGAGGTGAGACAACATGAAAGTTAAAATGAAAGTCAAGCATTTATTGTGGATAATTGTTACGTTAACTTTAATGGTAGTTGGTATTACGCAGTGGCTAATTCCGACAATTCAAATGGAGGTAGCCCAAAGAAGTGCTGGTGATTCTTTTCAAGAAAAGGATCATTATATCGAATTGTTAGAAAGTGGAGACTTACCAGATTATAAGAAAAAGGATTTAATTGAAGAACACTTAATTTTCTTTGGCTATGAAAATGCTTATGATATTGAAGCGGGACCTGCTATGACCTCAGGCCCATCTATTCCACTTCATTCAACTCGTATCAATTATATAGAGTGGTATGTAGAGAACACTTCTGAGCGGGACCAATTTTATTTCCAGGCTATTAATCAGTTAGCATATGGCTATGCAAAACAAGGGAAGTTCGATGAGGCACAACAATTACTTTCTGAAATTATAGAAGAAATGAATTCTATGGATACTGACTACTGGAATTTATACAAAACTAAAACTGAAATATTGTCTGTTACTAATCCGGCTCAAGCTATTATAGATATCAATGAAGCAATGGAGTATTCACAATTAACAACTGAATTTATCGAGTTAAAGGCAAATATATTAACGAATATGGAGGATTATCAACAGGCTATAGATACCATCAACACAACTAGAGAAAATTCAAGTCACTCAGGCAAACTAAAAAAACGCTTAGAGGGATGGCAAGACGGAGAAAATCTTCATAAGGTCCAGGGTAGATTTGCTACTTCTGATGGTGACCCGGTTTCTTTTGCTAAGGTTTACCTGAGACTCCCGGAAACTATTAATCATAGCATTAGACCAGAAGAAGAAATCCATTATGCTATTACCGATGCCAACGGAAATTTCACCATTGGTGGTGTACCAGACGGTAATTACCAACTATTTATTGGAATAGATATAGGGCAAATGAATGGTTATAAATGGGTTGTGGAACCGGATGATTGGTTACATGTGGATAGCAATACTACTGAAAATATTACACTACAGCCACTCATTTCAATTAATAGCCCATCAAACTATCAAGAATTTGATGATGATCAAATCTTGTTCGACTGGGATTCAGTTGAAGGTGCTGCTTATTATCAACTTGGATTTGGAATTGAATACGACAATGGTAGTTCGTCAAGTATTATCGATGGAAGGTTTGAAGAATCAGAAGTAACGTTACCGGTTGAACGAATCTATGCTCAGTCTGCCGGGATTAGTTATGATACTAACGAAAACGATGAATTAGAGGTTATTCCTGAATCGCTGCTTGCTTTCGCAAATACTAATAATGATCTGTTCTGGTATGTTGAAGCTTTTACTGAAGAGGGTGATTTGATTACGTCAAGTCTTGGCTTTCGTTTGACAAGAGAGTCGATGGGAGAAGTACCATTCTTTGAATTAAAGCAAAGAGAGCTGACAAAAGCAGATAATTTACTGTTAGATGGAAAGATTAATCAAGCGTTTGATCAGTATAAATTAGTACTAGAGCGAGATGGTGATAATCTGCACGCGTTACGGATGGTTGAACGGATTATCCTTTACGGGGAAAGTGCACGATTATCTGATGAAACTCGTCAAAAAGCTCTACCTTATACAAAAAGATTAGCGGTATTATCTGAACAATTCGATGATGCGAGCTATTGGTTTAGGTTGGCGCATTATGCCTTTAGTATAGGTGATTGGGATAATTATTTTAGCTATTATCAAAATGGATCAGATATACAAAACGGACCTGTATATGACTATGATAAGAGTTACTATGCGATGGCTCTAATGAAAAATGGGCGTTTAGATGAAGCGGAGATCCTGTTCGAAGAGATTATCGAGTCTGATGGTAATAATCGTTTTATGCCAGCTTGGACTGCATTAAAACTTTTTCGCACAGAAAATTTTGATGTTGCAGAACAACTAGCAAAAAAGTATCCTATAATTGCTGACTATGGGTATTCAGAATGGTCAAGCTTAATTGAGCGTATGAAGGATCAGGTTGAACAGAGTAGTGTCGCTAAGCGGGAATTCGATCGTGGATTAGAATTATATATGAGTGGACAAGAAAGAGAATTTAATCAATGGTTGGAGGAAGAACCAGAAGAAAGTATCAAGAGATATTTTGAGGAACTTTCTCAGTTATAAATAAGGAAGCTCAGGAACTAGGGATAGTCCTGAGCTTCCTTTTTAATTTCTGAATTGATCGCGTTTAAAAATCCAAGAATAAAGAAGTCCCACTAGTAACAACATACCGCCATATCCAACGGCAGGATAGAGATATTCTACCATTGTTGAGAATCCTAATTGGCTGACAACAAATGCAAGCACAGTAGTGCTGATGACGATCCACTTCTTATAACCTTGATTAATAAAATCTAATCTGGAAACAAATCCAAATAAATTCCCGACAGCAGTAGTATAAACTTCTGCAAACAGTACAACAGCAAATGCTAACTGGATAATTGGTGAAATTTGCTCTGCTACCAGAATCATTGGTACCTCTACGACAGAGGCATCAACTATATTAGTTAAGATGCTAAAATTAATAGCGACTACACCGATACCAAGTCCTAGTCCACCTAGTAATGCACCCCAAAATAATGTTTTGCGTTCAGTTGTCTGAGCACCAAGGGGAGCTAAAATTGCAATCGCGATTACTAAATTATAAGATGCATAAACAATCGCAGATATAAACCAATTTGGAGATGAACCGTTAAATTCAACCGCTAAACGCAACTCCTCAGAAGTTAATGGATTGGTAACAAAACTATAGATTGTTATAAATAAGACGGATAGTAATAATATTGGTACAACATAGCTGATTGCATTGATTACACCTGTAATTCCGGTTAAAACGGTCAATAAGGTGACACTTGCCATTAATGCCGTCCCGATTAAAGGCGATAAGTTAAATTGTTCGCTGAAAATAGCGCCTGCACCTGCAATCATAGCTGCTAAGGCTCCAAATAAAAAGACTGTAATAATTATATCTATTACTGTTCCAAGAATTTTCCCGTTTGAAAACCGCACCACTTTAACATAGGATTCCGCTTGTAATTTTTGTCCCAAAATTAAGATCATATAGCCAAAAAAGAAGAACAATATTGTAGAAAGAATGATTCCCCATATCCCGCCAAAACCATAGACGCTAAAGAATTGAAATACTTCTTGACCTGAGGCAAAACCGGCCCCAACAATGGTGCCGATATAAGTAGCAGCAATTTTAAATACATTTATTTTACCCTTAACGGGATTTGACATAATAGTTGCCTCCTAATACTAGGTAGGATTAACTAAAATTAGTGGGATATGTATAGAACTCTCTCTGTGAACACCTTGTTGCAAGCCTTTGTTATCGTATTTAATATAAGTTTGGTAATCAATACAAATTAAAATAGAAACATGCTTATAATTGAAATTGCAGGAATACCTGTTATCGTTGCAAAACCTATTATAGTTAGGGTGTTGACGAAGTTTTTATATTCGGTTGTAGCTGAATCAGTTATTGCATCACTACGAGTAATAACTACATTAATTAATGCATAACTAAGTAGGGCCATGATAATCAATAAAGGGAAAATAGCATCAGCTGTAACGATAGGGTTGTTTTCCATTTGTACAAAACCAAAGATAATTAACAGGATTGGAAATGCTTCAATTAAGGCAATTCGAATAAAGAAAGTTGACTGTAGCTTTTGGAAAGCTTCCGTGGTTAACTTCTCGTGTTCTTTTCTATGCTGAATAATAGTAATGAGATTTTTGTAGGAAAAAAGAATGCCTAATACGGCAATTGTAGAAGCTAGAACAAATAACCAAGTTGTACCTATCATCGATTTCCCTCCATGTTCTTGTTATAAATCTATACATCACCTTAAGAAAAGCGCAAGCGCCTTGTTAGCCTAGGGCAATAAGTCAAGCCTCTATGTGGCGCTTCTTGCCACAAAGAGGCTTGACTTAAGACCTCAGGCGGGCTAGCGCTGGAGCTAGACATCGTAACGCAAAATTTTATACTTTCTTACTTCTTAGAAAAAGTTACTTACTAAACCTAATAGTACTAAAATAATAACAATGGTCCATAAGACTGGTTTTGTGTATTTTTTAAAAGGAAATCTCCTTTTATTCCAACGATTAGGGTCAAACTGAATGGATCCATCTCGCTCGGGGCGTCTGTTTCTTATTAGCGAAAAAGGCGCTACATTGTTCAATATCAACGGTCCTAACGCTAACCCGCCAATGAAACCAAATAAATGACCAGAGATATTAATACCAGGTTGTAAGAAAGTCATCACTAGTCCGATTAAGAAAATCGTTGTAATGATTTGTGCGTTTCCACGGTCAATTAAATGCTTCTTAAAGAATACCATGTAGATGTAAACCCCAAATAGTCCATAAATGGCACCAGATGCTCCTACATGAACGTAAAATGCAGTCGGATCTATAAAATAAGTGAAGAAGTTGGCTATAATACCAGTTAATACATACATGAATATAAATTTTATTTTCCCTAACATTTGCTCCAAGGCCGGACCAAATAATACAAGGGAAAATGAATTAAACAAAACATGCATAATACCATTTGGGTCGTGAAGGAATATGGGTGTAACTATTCTCCAGTATTCGCCCTGATTAATTAGTACGTTAACCCCGGCCCCCCATTGAAAGAAAAGATTACCGAGAGGCGGTATGATTATAATAGATAACCAAACAAACAGCTGAATAGCAATTATTGTTGTCACAACAGGATAAAAGCGAATGAATTCCCTGAAATTCTCCGTTCGAATAAACATATGTGTTTTCTCCTTTAAACTGACATGTTTTCTTTGTGAGTGAAGCTCCTACCTATATATAATACTTTACCTGATCCAATATTCACAAACAAAAACATTAGTCTTTGTATAGATGTGTTAGAACTAATTACGTTATACTGATTTTAAAGAAAGTTCCTGAGAAGAGGTTGGTTTTATGATTAAAGGAATTGGAATAGATATTATAGAACTGAGACGAATAAAAGAGATTTTAATTCGAAGTGAACGGTTTGTTGAAAGAGTACTATCAACAAGAGAAATTGAGGTCTTTCAAGACTTGCATTCAGATAATAGAAAGGTTGAGTATTTAGCTGGTAGATTTGCAGCGAAGGAGGCCTATTCTAAGGCGATTGGTACTGGTTTAGGGAAGCTTAGCTTTAAAGACATAGAAGTACTAGCGGATAGTCAAGGAGCCCCAAAGATGAGTGTTAAGGAAACAACTGATGGATCTACTATTTTCTTATCTATCTCACACAGTCAAGATTATGCGGTTGCTCAGGTTATTATTGAGCGGTAGTTGATTTTATAGTGGTTGTTATTTATGGTTGATACGTTTAGTGGTAAAAATCATACATAGAATTAAGTTGTGAATATTAACAGTGATTTCCCGCATGAAAACTATACTTTTAATACTTGTAAGTGCTAGTCTGCATAATCGGATAGTTTGTCTCATATATTTTTATTGCGGGTAGGAGGGAATTTTGTGCACATTGTCACCGCAAACGAAATGTACGAAATAGATCGGATTGCTATCGAAGAAATGGGCATTAACGGAACTATTTTAATGGAAAACGCTGGAAGGGCTATTACGGAGAAGGTAGTAGGATTAGTAGAAAAGTCAGATAGAATTCTTGTGTTAGTTGGAAGTGGTAATAATGGTGGAGATGGATTCGTTATTGCCAGAACGTTGCAAAACCAAGGCTATAAAGTTACTGTTTTACAACTCGTACCGAACGAAAAGATTACTGGTGCTGCGGGTTATCATAAACAATTACTGATAAACTTTGGTGGAGTTATTCAGCAAAAACAAGATTCTGACGAAATTACTACTTTTTTGAATAATACAGATGTAGTCATTGATGCCATGTTAGGAATAGGTATTACTGGTAAGTTGAGATCACCGTTTAATCAGGTGGTGGATGCTGTTAATCAGGTTGATAAACTGATTATATCTGTTGACATCCCAAGTGGAGTTCCTGCTGGTGAGGACGGTTCTGATTTTATCGCTATCAAGGCTAATTATACGTTTGTAATTGAGGAGCCAAAAGTAAGTGCTTTTCTTCAACAATGCGCGCCCTATTACGGCAAATGGTCCAAGGTGAAAATTGGCTTACCTCAAGAAGCTTTTGATAAACAGTCAAAGAGGAAAACTTGGGGATGGCAAAATGTAAGTAATACCCTTCCAAAAAGAGACAAGTTTTCTTATAAAGGGAGTCATGGACGTGGGTTAATTATTGGTGGATGCCTTCATATGCCAGGTTCGGTAGCGATGACTTCTTTAGCGGCACTTCGATCAGGTTCCGGTCTTATTACTGTCGCAACTGTAGAAGAAGCAATACCTTCCATTGCACAGCAATGTATGGAAGCGACCTTTTTACCTTTAGCGAGCCAAGAGGGTACAATCGCAAGCTGCCAAAAAATTGATACAACATTATATGACGCTATTGCAATAGGTATGGGAATGGGACGAAAAGAAGAAACGGGAATTTTGACTAGGGAAATCATTTCAAAAGCGAATACCCCGGTTCTAATTGATGCTGATGGTCTGTATCATATCAAGCAGGATTTATCAGTCATTACTGATAGAAACCATCCAACCGTTCTCACTCCTCATTTTGGCGAAATGGCCATGCTTATGGATACAACAGTTAACGACGTAATCAAAAATCCGTTCACTTTAGCTAAAAATTTCGCAACCGAGCATGGTGTGTACCTTGTCCTTAAAGGTCCTGCTACGATTGTCTCAGACCCTGAGGGCAACCAGTGGGTTAATACAACTGGGAATTCAGGTTTGGCTAAAGGCGGAAGTGGCGACGTTCTGTCAGGGATTTTGCTTGCGATGATTATGCAGGATCAATCAATGGCAGAGGCGCTTTCCAATGGTTGCTTTGTTCATGGTAAGGCTGCTGATAATTTAGTCATTAATGAGCATTCTAGACAGGATTTGCTGGCAACTGATGTTGTTAAAGGGTTAGCTTCTGTTTTTCGTACATTTCGATAGTTTTTAGGTGAGTGCGTTCCCTTTGTCCTTTGAAATGAGACAAAGGAGTTGTGACCATGAAAAAATATGTCAGCATCGGGATTATTGCTTTATTGATCCTACTATTAGCTGCGTGTGGGGAAAAATCAAAAGAGGATGTAGTTCAAAAATTGGAAGGCACTCTTGAAGATATGAGTGGCTATCAAGCTCAGGCGAGCATGAGTTTAAAGACGGGTGAGGATAGTCAAACATACAAAATTGACATCACTCATAAGAAAAAGGATTACTACCGGGTATTGTTGAAGAATGAAAAAGACGAAGAAGGAAGTCAAATTATTTTAAGGAACGATGACGGAGTATTTGTTTTAACGCCGGCACTGAACAAAAGCTTTAAATTTCAAAGTGAATGGCCAATGAATAGTAGTCAACCCTATTTATTTCAGTCATTAGTACAGGATATATTAAGCGATTCGGATGCAGCTTTTAAATCTACCGAAAATCACTTCGTATTTGAAACTAAGACAAACTATCAGAACAATAATAATCTTCCCTTTCAAGAGATCTTTTTCGATAAGAAATCTTATACACCTGTTATGGTGAAGGTTTTAGATAAAGATAAAAAACCTTTAATTGAAGTCGAATTCTCCGGGTTTACGCTCAATCCAGAATTTGAAGAGGGTGCTTTCGAAATTGAGAAAAATATGACTAGTAGCTTATTTGGAATACCGGTAATGGCTGAGGAAAATTCGGACAAGGATCTATCCGTTTTTTATCCAACGGAGAAAGCTGGAGCTGAGTTAGTAGAAACAAAAGAGGTCGAAATTGATAGTGGGAAACGAGTAATACTGTCCTATAAAGGAGAAAAAAGCTTTACAATAGTTGAAGAAAAGGTGGATGCGTATCCTACTAGTACAGCTTCACCGAAGGCTGTGAAAGGAGAACCAGTTAGTTTAGGGTTTTCAATGGGTGCATTAACAAGTACATCTTTAGAGTGGAATTATAATGGCACAAGCTTCTATTTAGCAAGTGAAGAATTAACGAGAGAAGAAATGATTGAAGTAGCAAGCTCAGTATTAGACCAACAAGTTAAATAGTAAATTACCAAGCAGGCTCCGCCATTAGGGTCTGCTCTTATTTTTTTAGGGGCACTGTTAAAACAGTTAAAGCGAAAATAATTCTAAACTGTTGTGCCGCTTCATTTAAATCCCCAGATACTCCTCCTAAATAAGCAGACTTAGAATAAACTTCAAAGAAATCAATATCCTTCTTATTTTTAAGGGACCTGCATTGTTCTCAAATGAATTTAATCCAGTTTTAATAGATAACACATCCAAGTTTGAATACTTCTCCGCATAAAATTGCACGAAGGTAATCCAATGTAGTAATCTTATATTAAAAGTTAACAATATAGTCAATTTCATAATACTGATTTTTTAAAAAGTGTCATCCGCATAAGGTAATTATGAAATTAATTCAGTAAAATGAATATAACAACAAAAAGGAGAGGTAGTTGTGGAACATACAACACCATTCTATCGCGATTCTTGGGTAGAAGTTGATTTAGAGCGAATTAAATATAATATAAACCAGCTACAAAAACGCCTCTCTAAAAAGACGAAAATCTATGCAGTTGTTAAAGCTGATGGGTATGGTCATGGAGATATTCAAGTTGCAAAGAAAGCTCTTGAGTCTGGAGCATCAGGTTTGGCCGTAGCTCTTTTGGATGAAGCAATAAGGTTAAGGGACAAGGGAATTAGTGCACCAATACTAGTGATGGGCTGGATTCGACCTGAGGATGTCTCGGTCGCTGCCAAAAAGGATATAGCAGTAACATTCTTCCAAAAGGAGTGGTTACAAACAGTAAAACAAATGCGGTTTGATCGACCACTTAAACTGCATATGAAGTGGGATACTGGAATGGGTAGAATTGGTATTAGAGATGAAGATGAACTTATCGATATCATTCAAGAACTAGATGATGATAGGTTTGAACTAGAAGGTGTATTTACCCATTTTGCCACAGCCGATGAGGAAAATAAAACGTATTATCAAAAGCAATTGTCAGCTTTTAACAGGTTATTGGATACGTTTCGATCCATTTGGAAAAAACCTGTAACCATTCATACTGGTAATAGCGCTGCAAGCATGAGGTTTCCAGAAGACATGCAGCAGTATGTTCGTTTTGGTATTAGTATGTACGGATTATATCCATCGCCAATCGTTAAAAATGAAAGACCTATCGATTTAAAACCAGCTTTTTCACTTCATAGTAAATTAATCCACATTAAAAAAGTGTATGCTGGGGATTCTATTAGTTATGGAGCAACATACACAGCGGAACAACCAGAATGGATTGGAACGATTCCGTTAGGTTATGCAGATGGCATACGCCGTAAGTTACAAGGAACGGACGTCCTGATAGGTGGTAAAAGGTTTCAAATAGTAGGAAGAATATGCATGGACCAACTGATGATTAGACTTGATAAGCATTATCCGGTTGGAACAACTGTTACCCTTATCGGTGCGCAGGGAAATGATGAAATTACGATGGATGAGATTGCCTCCACGTTAGATACAATTAATTATGAAGTTGCCTGCATGATTAGCGAACGTGTCAAGAGGGTTTATCTAAATAACGATAAATCCTGAGAATAAAAGTAGTCCACATAATAAGCGAATTGTTGCATGAATTTCGTCTTTATTGTATAAAATGTAAAAGGTATTTATTTCTTTTACATTCTATTTTAATCTAATTTAGAAGGTTAACTAACTACTAGATCATTAATTTTCAGGAGGAAGAAATGAGTGGAAAAGAGGTTTTCATTGTTATTAACTAAAAAAACCAAGTTTTTCTAGCAAAAAAGATGAGGAATGGCTTTGCAAAGCGTCTTCTGGAATGATATGATTAGAATGGATTATTAGACAGGGCTTGTAGATATGGTGGAGGTGTTCGGTTGTGTCAGAGAGCTTACAAGAGATTGTTGTGAGACTACCTAAAAACCTACTAAATGAGGTGGACGGATTGATGAAAAATGAGAACAGTGATCTGAGCGACTTTATTTGTCAGGCTACAAAATCGTATTTGCGTGAAAAGAAAAAGCGTCATATCCGAGAATCCATGCAAAGAGGCTATATGGAAATGGCTAAAATAAATCTCAACATTGCTTCAGAAGCTTTCCAGGCTGAAGAGGAGGCAGAAAACACCCTAGAGCGTATAGTGAGTGGGGTGTAAAGACTTGATTGTAAAACGAGGCGAGGTTTATTTCGCCGATCTCTCCCCTGTAGTTGGATCGGAGCAGGGGGGCGTTCGACCAGTTTTGGTCCTGCAAAACGACATAGGAAACCGTTTTAGCCCTACGGTTATCGTTGCGGCCATTACCGCGCAGATACAAAAAGCTAAGTTGCCTACACATGTAGAGATTGATGCGAAGAAATATGGTTTTGAACGAGATTCCGTCATTTTGTTAGAACAAATTAGAACGATTGATAAACAACGGTTAACAGACAAAATCACACATTTAGATAATAGTATGATGGAGAATATCAATAAAGCATTAGAAATTAGTCTAGGATTGACTGATTTTTAGTGTTTACATAACAATGCTGTTATTTAAAAAAGCTGAAATTATTAAGATACAACAAGCCCTTGTCATTAGCTCTTGACAAGGGTTTTTAATTTTAATTTAGGAATTTATAAATGATGCGATGGTTAGTTGTTTGCGGTGTTGGCCCCATCTAGTTACATGAAGTGGATTCTTAAAATATGGCGAAAATATTGCACGTGTCTGATAAACATGTGACAATATATATAAAAATTCGAGGGAAAATGCAACACGGGGGGAAGAGAATGGACAAGCACTTAAACAGTATTGTAATTAATAATAGCGATACGATTGTGAAAGATTGGTTAGTGGAGGTATCTAAAAACAGGCATAATGACTACACGTCTGCCATCTCGGAGGATTTATTTGAAAGTACAAATCGAGAGTTTGTAAATGTTATATTTTCAAGTCTTGAAAAACAAGGCATTACTTCTGAACTTGATGATTTCTCTGAAAAACTAATCAACTTAGGCTGGCCTTTAAGTTATTTAACGGATGGTCTACAAGCATTTAGAAGGGTGACGATAAACTTTATTTTGAGTCAGTCTGAGAAGGTAGATTCTGATCACTTAAGTAAGGTTTTAGATATGGTGGATAATTGGGTGGATCCGATAATTAATCAGCTCGTAAATGAATATTCTGGTAGCTGGGAACATATTGTTTCGCTGCAACGGGTCGCTTTACAGGAGCTATCCGCACCATTAATTCCTGTGATGGAAAACATAACGATTATGCCATTGATCGGTACAATTGATACCGAAAGGGCGAAATTAATCATGGAAAACCTACTTGAAGGTGTCATAAAACACAACGCGGATGTAGTTCTGATAGATATAACGGGTGTCCCTGTTGTTGATACTATGGTCGCACACCACATAATACAGGCGGCTGAAGCGGTTAGATTAATAGGGTCTACTTGCATACTAGTTGGAATTCGTCCAGAGATAGCTCAAACAATTGTAAATTTAGGTATTGATCTTGGTAAGTTTCCAACCAAAAGTTCGCTTCGAAAAGGATTCCAAGCAGCGCTTGAAATGACTAATCGAAAGATCGTTCATGAGAAAGGTTCTGATGAAGGAATTGAGTCATTATTAGATTCGTTAAATGGGGAGTGAGCAAGTGAGAATTCCAATATTAAAGCTTCATAATTATTTATTAATCTCAATACAAACAGATTTAGACGATAAAACGGCTATTCAGTTTCAAGAAGATCTTTTAAGTAAAATTCACAAAAGTGGTGCAACAGGTGTTGTGATTGACTTGACATCTGTAGACATTATCGACTCGTTCATAGCCAAAGTCTTGGGTGATGTTGTAACTATGTCTGATCTTATGGGGGCAAAAGTGGTCTTAACTGGCATACAGCCAGCAGTAGCGATGACATTAATTGATCTAGGGATACACTTGAAGGACGTCCAAACGGCGTTAGACCTGGAACAGGGATTAATTAAACTTCGCCAGGAATTGGAGGAGTGATTATGGACTTCCAATCCTGTGTTAAAATCAATAGAGAATGGGATATTGTTGGTGCTCGTCAGATAGGCCGAGAACATGCCAAAAAAATAGGTTTTGGTACAGTGGACCAAGCTAGAATTGCTACAGCCATCTCAGAACTAGCACGTAACATTTATTTATATGCAGATACTGGGAAAATTTGCTTCGAAATAATTAATGAAATTGATCGTAAAGGGCTATGGATACTAGCTGTTGATAATGGACCAGGTATTGCGGACATTAGTCAGGTGATGGAGGACGGCTTCTCTACTTCTGGAGGGCTCGGAGCAGGTTTGCCTGGAGTTAAACGTTTAATGGATCAGTTTGATATTATCTCAGAAACAGGTAAGGGAACGGAAATTCGAACTGTGAAGTGGGTCCGTAAGTAGAGGAGGATATGGATTGAACAAAGTGAACCTTGATTTAGAAAATTACCGCAAGCTATTGAAACAGTATATGATTACACAAGATGAAAAGGCTCTATATCAAGCAGAGCAGTTTACAAAGTTATCAATGCAACATAATATTTCTCCTGAGGAAATTGTCAATGTTCATATTCAGGCACTTAAAGAAATTTACCCGGATCTTCCGAAAGAAATAGATGATTCCATGAGTTTTTTATTAGAGGCAATGATTTCCTATGGACTTGCTTATCAAGAATTTCAGTCACTACGTGAAAAACAATTGGAATTGAAATCCGAGATTTCAGTAGCTGCTAATATGCAACAAACACTGCTCTCCACGGTAAAGCCGTCTATTAGAGGATTGGATATAGGTGCAACTAGCATTCCAGCAAACCAAATGAGTGGTGACTATTACCATTTTGTCAAAGACAATGAAGATACACTTGGAATAGCTATTGCCGATGTGATAGGAAAAGGTGTACCCGCGGCCTTATCTATGTCAATGATCAAATACTCAATGGATAGTTTTCCGTTAAGTCAGAGAAATCCAAGTGCTATTTTAGAAAACTTAAATAGAGTTGTTGAAAGAAATGTCGATCCAAGTATGTTTATCACGATGTTTTATGGTCTCTATGATCCGAAAACAAGTGTCTTTCAATATTCATCCGCGGGGCATGAACCAGGTTTCTATTATAATGCAAAAATGGATAAATTCGATGAAATAAAGGCGAAGGGTCTGGTTCTTGGAGTATCAAATGATACGGTGTATCAACAATATGAATTAGAAATTAATAAAGGTGACATGATCATTCTGTTAACCGATGGTGTAACAGAGTGTCGACTAGCTGATCGTTTTATCGAACGAGATGAAGTTTTAGATGTTATTAAAAAATTCACGCATTTGCCTGCGCAAGAAGCCGTAGAACAAGTGTACAAGTACTTTGAACGATTGCAAGATTTCCAATTAAGGGATGACTTTACCTTAATCATTATTAAGAAGGATGTTTAATAGAATCTTAAAAAGGGTAAAAGTTTAGAACAAACGAATTTACGGGGGTAAAATCATGAAAATGAACCTAGAAGTTGAAGTGGTAGAAAATGGGTCTACTACTAATGTTCTACTTGCTGGGGAAATCGATGCCTATACAGTGCCAAAATTAAAAGAAGCATTGTTACCATTAACTGAAAGACAAAACCAGTTGATAGAAGTGAATCTTGAACAAGTAAACTATATGGATAGTACTGGTTTGGGAGTTTTCATTAGTGCGCTTAAATCCACAAAGCAATACAAAAGTGAGTTAAAACTAATTCGATTACAAGATAAGGTGAAAAGATTATTTGAAATCACAGGCCTAGATAGTATTATTACCATTGATTCAACAGTACGAGGTGGAAATGTATGAAACTCTTTGACTTCATTGAAATAAAAGTACCTGCAAAACCGGAATATGTCGGAATGGTAAGGTTAAGTACTTCAGGTGTCGCTAATCGTATGGGTTTTTCATATGAGGAGATTGAAGATTTGAAAGTAGCGATCTCAGAAGCAATGACTAATGCGGTTACGCACGCATATGAAAAAAGAGAAGAGGGAGAAGTAACCGTCGGTTTTGGAGTTTACCAAGACCGGTTAGAAGTGATGGTTGCTGACCATGGTGGAAGCTTTGACCTCGGAAGAGTAAAACAAGAGATTGGGCCATATCGACAAACAGAATCAATTGAAAATTTACGTGAAGGTGGATTCGGACTCTTTCTCATTGATGCTCTAATGGATAAAGTAGAGATAAAAAATGACTATGGAGTTATTGTTTTAATGACGAAGTTTCTTCATGAAAATGAGGTGGGATTAGATGACGACCAAATCTCAACCACACAATAGACGTGAGGATGAGGTTTACCAGTGGATTGAACATCTTCAAAGTAATCCCCAAAATAAAGAAATTCAAGAAAAAATTGTTTTAGCCTATCAAGACCTTGTGAAATCAATCGCTCGTAAGTATTCAAAAAACAGTTCAATACACGAAGATTTGGTTCAGGTTGGTATGCTAGGATTGTTAGCCGCAATTCGGAGATATGATTCGTCCTTTGGTAAATCTTTTGAATCATTTGCTATCCCTACAATTATTGGAGAGATTAAACGATTTATACGTGATAAAACTTGGAGTGTTCATGTACCTCGTCGAATAAAAGAGCTAGGTCCTAAGATAAAAAAAGCTGTGGAGCAATTAACAACGGATAATCAACAATCTCCATCTGTGAAGGAGATTGCTGCATACTTAGAAGTAACTGAAGAAGAAGTCTTAGAAACGATGGAAATGAGTCAAAGTTATAAGGCGCTCTCTGTTGACCGTAAGGTTGAGGCTGACTCTGATGGAAGTACTGTATCTATCTTGGATCTTATTGGTAACGCTGATAGTGGATATGAGAACATCGATCAACGTATGTTGCTAGATAAAGTATTGCCGATTCTCTCGGAAAGAGAACGCGATATAATAAAATGCACATATTTCGAAAACATGAGCCAAAAAGATACTGGAGAAAAGCTGGAAATTTCACAAATGCACGTCTCACGCCTTCAAAGACGAGCACTAAGGAAGTTGAAAGAGGCTTTACAGTCAGAAGAATCGGAGGCCGTTGAATGATGGACAAGGAAGAGCATGTAGAAGTTTCTGTCTATCAAAAAGCAAAAAAAGGAAATTACTACTGTGGTGACAGCTATTATTACAATGAGTCAGAAAATCATTTCATTTGTGCGCTAGTGGATGGGTTAGGCAGTGGTGAGTATGCGAAAGAGTCTTCGCAAGCTGTTACCACTATTATCGCACAAAATGACCAGGCTTCAGTAGAACAAATAATTAAACAATCGAACAAAAGTTTAGTTGGTAAAAGAGGTGTTGTGCTGGGTGTTTTGAAATTCAACTTTCTAGACCAAACGTATGCTTTTTCATCGTTAGGAAATATAGGTGTAATGACCATTACGACAAACAATGTAAAAAACAGAAATATACCTAACTATGGTTATTTAGGTAGTTATCCGAAGCAGGTTAAAGTGTTTCGTGGAAAACTAGATGAAGGTATGGTATTTATTATGTTTTCGGATGGTGTTAATTCAACGGACTTATCCTCGAAATACTTTTTCGACAAAGATGTCGAGAAAATCACCAAAACATTCTCTTCTGTAAGTGGAAAAAATCAACATGACGACACCACATTAATTGCTATGCGTTATTCTTAGTAAGCACAGTGGTTAATGTTAGGAGCTCTTATCTATTTGGGTAGGAGTTTTTGTTTGTTAGAAGAGAACTTGTAACACGAATGCTTTCTATCTTTGTAAACTGGGAAATAAAGAGTATGTTTGATATGATTAGGTTGATATGCACTAAGGAGGAAATAAATGTGAGTGAAGAAAGAAAAAAAGAGGATTTAATCAGATGGGTTTCGAAAGAGACCGACATATCTAACTCATCCATTAAACAAGTAATAACTTTACTAGAAAAAGGGAACACAGTACCGTTTATTGCTCGTTACCGCAAAGAACAAACAAGTGGTTTAGATGAGGTTGAAATTAAAGATATAGAAGATAAGTGGAATTATGCATTACATTTATCTGATCGGAAACAAGAAGTTATTCGTTTAATTGATGAACAAGGTAAACTTACTCCTGAACTAAAAGCAGAAATAGAAAATGCGAAACAATTACAGCGAATTGAAGATTTATATAGACCATATAAACAAAAGCGAAGAACTAGAGCAACGGTTGCGAAAGAAAAAGGATTGGAGCCATTTGCCCAGAAGGTGTGGGAGCAGAATGTGCAGGATTTACAAGAAGCAGAAGCTTTTTTATCTGAAGAAAATGAACTAACAACTATTGATGAAGTTTTAGCAGGTGTTAGCGATATTATTGCTGAGTGGATTTCTGATGATCCTGGGTACCGTGATTACATAAGAGAAAGAACCTTTAAACTTGGAAGTATCCAAAGTGATGAAAAGAATAAAGAAAAAGATGAAAAAGGCGTTTTTGAAATGTACTATCAATATCAAGAGCCTGTTCGCTCTATTGTATCGCACCGAGTACTTGCTCTTAATAGGGGAGAAAAAGAAAATATAATCAAAGTAGCTATACTTCCTCCTGTGGAAGACATTAATAACTACCTAAATAAAAAGGTTATTAAGAATTCTTCCTCTGAAGAAATTCAAAAACTATTGCAGCAATCAATAGAAGATAGTTATAAGCGATTAATTCAACCGTCTATCGAACGAGAGATTAGAAACTCTTTGTCGGAAACTGCTGAGGCACAAGCTATTGATGTCTTCTCGAAGAACTTAAAGAATTTATTGCTTCAACCTCCATTGAAAGGGAAAACGGTGCTGGGAGTTGACCCGGCATTTCGAACCGGTTGTAAATTAGCAGTTATTGATGAAACTGGTAAAGTGCATGATATTAATGTTATTTACCCTACTGCTCCCAAAAATGATGTAGAGGGTGCGGAGCGAATAATTGTTGAGCTATTAAAAAAGTACCCAATTGAACTGATTGCGATTGGTAATGGGACTGCCTCAAGAGAGACAGAACAGTTTATTGCTGACCTAATTAAAAAACATAACCTTAACATTTCTTATATCATTGTAAACGAGGCAGGGGCTAGTGTTTATTCCGCATCGAAATTAGCACGGGAAGAATTTCCGGACTTTAAAGTTGAAGAAAGAAGTGCTATATCAATTGCTAGACGTGTTCAAGACCCGCTTGCCGAGCTAGTTAAAATTGATCCAAAATCAATTGGAGTTGGCCAATATCAACATGACGTAAGCCAAAAAAGTCTTAGTGAATCTCTAACATTTATAGTCGAGACGGCTGTTAACCAAGTAGGAGTTAATGTTAACACTGCTTCTGCTTCATTGTTGCAGCATGTTTCAGGGCTTAGTAAAACAGTTGCTAATAATGTAATTAAACAAAGGGATGAAGATGGCAAATTTACAAATAGAAGCCAGTTAAAAAAGATACCTAGATTAGGTAATAAAACATATGAGCAGAGTATAGGTTTCTTAAGGGTACTAGATGGAAAAGAACCATTAGACCGCACGCCTATTCACCCTGAAAGCTACCCAGCAACCAAAGCGCTGCTTAAGATGATTGGCTGTACAACGAATGATTTAGGTAGTGAAAAATTAAAGCGAGCATTAGACGAGTTAGATTTAACTGATATTTCAAAACAACTTGATATCGGCGAGCTTACTTTACAGGATATAATGTCTGCGTTAGTAAGTCCGGAACGAGATCCAAGAGATGACTTACAAACCCCGTTATTAAAACAAAACGTACTTGCTATGGAAGATTTGAAACAAGGAATGCAGTTGCAAGGAACCGTTCGAAATGTAGTGGATTTTGGGGTGTTTGTAGACATTGGTGTTAAGCAAGATGGGTTGGTTCACATTTCGAAAATGGCCAATAAATTTGTTAAGCATCCAATGGATATAGCATCCGTTGGGGATGTAGTAACGGTTTGGGTTGAAAAAGTCGATGTTGATAAGCAGAGGATTGCTCTGTCTATGGTTCAAGGATAAGAAGATAGCATTAAATGAACAAAAGCTCCGGCGCCTCCGAAATAAGCAAACCGCTTATTTCTGGGTAGGCGCCGGATCTGGACGCGGCTAAGCTTTGGAATTAATTATCCACAGCGGTCCATTATATAATTTCCTAGACCATTCAAAACAAAGATACCAGGGACTAACCTTGGTATCTCTGTTTTCTATGACAAATGTTTTTTGCTGTAAAAAAACCAACATTGATTGAGAACTTTAATTTGATATAAATCTTTTGCAAGAAAAGCTTCTGTCATTTGCTTTTTAAACCAATTGGGCATCTGTCTCGTCCTCCTCGACAAATGAAATGGAGTATAGGCGCTTATCCAGTTGTTTTAGGATATGCAAGAAACAAATGAGGTGTGAAAACATGAAAGAAATAACTCAGGCTGAACTAGAAATTATGGTAAACAACTTATCTATTCGTTATTTTAATAAACCATATAAAGATGAAATATCATTTAATGGGCGTCTTAGAACTACTGGCGGAAGATACATCCCATCAAAAAGGAAGATAGAACTTAATCCGAAGTATTTAAACGAATTAGGGGAAAAAGAATTACAGGGAATAATAAAACATGAACTATGTCATTACCATTTACATATAGAAGGAAAAGGTTTTAATCATAAGGATCAGGAATTTAAGCAATTGTTAAAACAAACTGGGTCACCTAGGCATTGCCAACCACTTCCTTCTATGAAAAAAAATCGAAACCATAGATATATTTGTCAGCATTGTGGGCAAGGATACAATAGAATGAGGTCTATTGATGTGAAAAAATACAGGTGCGGTAAATGTGGTGGGAAGTTAAAAAAGTCTTAGGAATTATGGGATGTTAAGGAAGAAACTAAGATTATAAAAATCATTGACGAAAGAAGCCTTCCATGTTAAATTAAATAAGCCTTTGAAAAACAAGGTCTTCCGCTGTTAATTTTAAAGAGTACTTGACCAAATGTTGTTACTATTAGTAAACTATAATTGTGTCCTGTTTAAACGAGTGATAATTTAGATTAATTAATATAGATATATTAAAAAGTAGTTGACACTTCATTTGAAATAATGTAATATATTTAACGTCGCTGTTATTTGGGCGTCGAAATAAAAGTAATGCAACTTTAATTATTCCACAGTAGCTCAGTGGTAGAGCTATCGGCTGTTAACCGATCGGTCGTAGGTTCGAATCCTACCTGTGGAGCCAATGGGGAAGTACTCAAGTGGCTGAAGAGGCGCCCCTGCTAAGGGTGTAGATCGTGTAAGCGATGCGAGGGTTCAAATCCCTCCTTCCCCGCCATTTCAAATGGCCCGTTGGTCAAGTGGTTAAGACACCGCCCTTTCACGGCGGTATCACGGGTTCGAATCCCGTACGGGTCACCATATAATTGTATTAGAATAACATTTTCACTTTGTGAGTATTAATGATGTTTATTTAAACTTCGTTTAAAAAACTTGGTCCGGTAGTTCAGTTGGTTAGAATGCCTGCCTGTCACGCAGGAGGTCGCGGGTTCGAGTCCCGTCCGGACCGCCATTTTTTTGGGCTATGGCCAAGCGGTAAGGCAACGGCTTTTGGTGCCGTCATGCGCTGGTTCGAATCCAGCTAGCCCAGCCATTTTTAATCCATTTAAAATATCTGTTTTAAAATAGATATGCAGGATATAAACGAAATATTATATAAAATTAGGAACTGCTAATTCGGTCACAGAAACTCTAAATAATCTTCGTTATATTTTGTGGAGGATTCAGAGTTACTTTCAACGTGACGAGCATAATAGCTAAATTGCATAGTAACCTAAACATCACGAGCCATTAGCTCAGTCGGTAGAGCATCTGACTTTTAATCAGAGGGTCGAAGGTTCAAGTCCTTCATGGCTCATCTTTCTTTGCGGGTGTGGCGGAATTGGCAGACGCGCTAGACTTAGGATCTAGTGTCTTATGACGTGGGGGTTCAAGTCCCTCCACCCGCACTTCCTCAAATTCGCTGTGGCCAGAACGCGGCGTTTTCTTTTTTACTTTTAACGCGGTCGTGGCGGAACGGCAGACGCGCTAGGTTGAGGGCCTAGTCGGGGCAACTCGGTGGAGGTTCAAATCCTCTCGACCGCACCAAAAATCAATTAAACTTATTGACTTGATAGTAATAATGTGTTATATTTAAATATGTCGCTTTGTTAAGCGCCCGTAGCTCAACTGGATAGAGCGCTTGACTTCGGATCAAGAGGCTAGGGGTTCGAGTCCTCTCGGGCGCGCCATTTCCGGGAAGTAGCTCAGCTTGGTAGAGCACTTGGTTTGGGACCAAGGGGTCGCAGGTTCAAATCCTGTCTTCCCGACCATCTTTTAATAAAAATAGTCATTTTAACGTGCGGGTGTAGTTTAGTGGTAAAACCTCAGCCTTCCAAGCTGATGTCGAGGGTTCAATTCCCTTCACCCGCTCCATTATATAATGGGCCTGTAGCTCAGCTGGTTAGAGCGCACGCCTGATAAGCGTGAGGTCGGTGGTTCGAGTCCACTCAGGCCCACCATTTGATCCTTGAAAACTGAACGAAACAACCAGTATGTTAAGTAAGAAATTAAGCTAGTTTTTTGAACGAGCAATCAAGCTCATAAACTTTATGGAGAGTTTGATCTTGGCTCAGGACGAACGCTGG
>NZ_JAIZAP010000022.1 GCF_020404745.1 Aquibacillus saliphilus | reverse complement strand
TACAAAATAAAATCGATAGTAACCGATCATTACTAGACATACAAAAGTTTGTAAGGGCCTACTGGTCAAAGTGCTATTCCTTATTTATAAAGGAAATTTTTAAGTTACCAGATCGTTCGTCACCAGGTAGAAAAAAACAGAAAAACGAACAGGTTTTCTTAGAAACATTAAGGCAATATGAAGAAGGTGAAACACAACATTTAAATGACCTAACAAACGACTCGGTATAAATGTAAAAAAAATGGATAATGGACTACCTTCTTAGACCCCATTGTTCTTTTTTCTATTTTTCTCTCAAAAGATAAAAACTGAATATTAAAATAATATTTAACTTGAATATAATAAACTCTTGACTTTAATAAATATTTTTAATGCAACACTAGTGTAATTTCCTAGACAATCAAAAAAATGAAAGGCACCTGAACTAGTGCCTTTCATTTTAATTACTTGATAAAGCGAAAAATCAAGGGAATCCGGTATTCTTCACCACCATACGATTTAACTGCGGCAATAATAGTGAAAATGAAAAGCATAATCCCTACTACAGGTAACAGGACAATTCCGATAAGTAGCAAGACTAAAATTCCACTAACGGTAAAATAAATTGTATAAGAAATTAAAAAGTTAAAATATTCTTTGCCATGATAATCAACAAACTCGGACTCTTCTCTTTTCATCAACCAAATAATTAGTGGTGCAAGGATTGGAAATGGAAAACTAAGAAGATAAATTAACATTGCATAAAGTCTCTCATCTTTGGTACTCAAAGCTACAACCCCTCCCTTATGAAACATTATATTTTGTATACTGTAATGATAGAATAGAAAGTTAGTTTCTACAACCAATTGTTTAGTTATTAACTATATTCTTACATTCCCCATGAAAATTACTCAATCTTTGACAATTTAGCTAGTATCCCGTTACAAGAAGTGTGATAATAACAAGTGGTAGCAATTTACATAGGAATGGATGGATTTTAATTGAGATCAAACTTAATATTCTACATAGGACTTATTCTAGTATCAATTATTTGGGGCGTGAACTTCGGGGTTTCACGTTGGGCAATGGACGTTTTTACTGCGGAGGTCTTTGTACTTCTCAGATTTGGGTTAGCCCTTCCGTTTTTATTTATCATTTTGAAAATTACCGAGGGTGACATTAAAGTAGAAAAGAAGGATCTTTTAAGACTCGCTATCATTGGATTTGTTGGCGTTACCATTTTAGAGTTGCTTGTTATGTATGCGATTAAATTTACAACACTTGCAAACGCTTCGCTATTAAACGTCGCACCTTGGCCAATCTTCGTCGCCTTATTTGCTCCTTTATTCACTCCAGAAAAAATGACTAAACGAATAGTCATCGGCGGATTTGTAGCGTTAGTAGGTGTCTCACTTATTATCCTTGGGGGAAAAGATGGATTTGATCTTGGATCAGAATATATGTTAGGTAATCTTCTTGCACTTTCTATTAGTTTAATTGGTGCATTATTTAATTTAGCCTGCATGCCGCTTATGAATAAGTACTCACCTATGCGCGTGACAACTTGGTATATATTATTTGGCTCGCTCTTTTTAATTCCATTTACACTTGGAGGATGGGAGAGCATCCAGTGGACTGAATTATCTGCAATTACCTGGGGAGCAATCGGCTATAACGTAATTTTATGTACTGTGGCAGCATTTGTGATTTGGAATTTATCGATGAAACATGTTGGTGCAACAAAAGCTAACTTCTTCAGGTACTTTGTTCCAGCATCAGCTGCAGCTGCTGGGGTATTATTCTTCAATGAAACGATATCAGTTGCACAAATAGTTGGTGGAGTAATTATCATCATGGGGTTAGTATGGATTGCTTCAGAACGAAAGGTGATCTCATCAAGATTTGAAAATGAAAAAGCAAGTTAATGTTAAAAGAAGTAATCACCCTGTATGAATATGAGGTGATTACTTCTTTTTATTTAATACATTCGTTAAAACAGTGTCACAACAATCATTGTAAGAAATAACACCATTAAATAGTTAACTGAATACAAAAACATCCAATGTGCCCATCTAAGGTCATCCTTTGTAAAAAAGCCTATCATGCCAAGAACGAGCCAACCAGTGGTGAGTATTGTAGCTATTATTATAAATATACTATCTAATGAAAAGATGAAAAATGGTAATGGCAGTAAGCAAGCAATGTAAATAGCCATTTGTCTCTTGGTAATCTCAAAACCATGTACGACAGGAAGCATAGCAACTCCTGCAGCTCTATATTCATCGCATTTTTTGATCGCAATTGCAAATGTATGAGGAATCTGCCAAATAAATAAGATAAGAAATAAGATAATTGGAACAATATGAAAAGTCGAATCGACCGCTGCCCAGCCAATCAGTGGGGTAACTGCACCGGAAATACTGCCAATTACCGTGTTCAACGTGTATCTTCGCTTGGACCACATCGTGTACAATAAAACGTACGTAAACCAACCCAAAAGACCATATACCAAAGCCTCAATGGTTGTAAAAGATAACAGTATTAGTCCTAAAACACTCAACGTAATCCCCATGACTAGAACCGTTTTTAGTGAAATAGTCCCAGTAACTGTCGGGCGATTTTTCGTTCGTTCCATAACCGTGTCGATATCAACATCGTACCAGTTATTAAGCAAGAGAGCACCTGCCATAACCGAAGTACTACCAACAATCGTTAATAGGAATACCTCCCAATGTTCTAGAAAAGAAGCATTTGTGAAATATAGGGCTAAAAAGAAGCCAGTGATGACAGGAAGAATATTCGATATCAGCACAATGGCTTTAAAAAGAGATTTGAGATCAGCGAATAAACTAGTTTTGTTTTGTTCTATTAAATTAGTAGTAGGATTACTAATAGTCTGTGGAGAAGATTTCTTCATTTTGTTCACCTCAGAAGCTCTTTAAAGTTAAAAAAACATAATAGTTTAATTGTACTTTAAAACACCTCCGATTTCCATTGTCTGCTACCTATTAATCCCACAACCAATTTATGCCATTGTTTTAAACCGTCTTTTAGTTACTTGAAAGTTAAGCTCCACACCTTTTCAGTTACCGTTTAAATACATCTAGCATATCGGTCTCCATTCTCCAAACAACAAAAGCTCGACATTTAAACGTGTTCCATATTGCGATTATCTGAATAAAATAAAAATATAAACACATAATAAATTTTGAGGTGATCAAAATGGGATTATTCAGTGTGTTATCTGATTGGACAAATAAAAAGTATCAAAAGAAAGTTTCAAAGATGGAACAGTTAGGTAAATGTCCTGATTGTAATGGAATGGGGATTCCGATAATGTCGTATGAACATTATTATGGCACTAACTATCACTGTCCCGGTTGTAATGGAAGTGGCTTGTTTGAAGATTGGATGAAGTAATTGATTTGCCAATCCTTTAGTAAACTCCCGCTGATGATACCGTTTTATTTTTCATTAACAATGGTCTCTTTGCTATGACCAAAAAGAAACAGTTAGTACTAACCTAACTGCTCCCTCGTGGTTCGTTCTTTTATAAATCCCCAACCTGCTCATACCCTAGTATCATTACGCCTTTAGCTCCTATTAATACCTTGCCAGACTTTGTTTCGCCTGTTAATAAGTCTTCCCTAACTTTCTCCTCTAAATCAAATTCACTTTTTATGTCATTATGATTCATTACAAATAGATATGGTTTGCCATTTTTTACGCGTTCCGATGTTTCAATCCCGGTCCCTGCTTTAACGTTTGGTTTAATATCTTTTTCACTACACAATTCAGATACAAATCCTTCTAAAAAAGCTTGATCTGGACTAGATGCAATATACCAAGAATTCCCTTTACCGAACTTGTTTCTAGTTACAACTGGCATCCCTTGATAAAAATCATCTCCATATTCAGCTACTACCTCAGCTCCCTCAGAATGAATCAAGTCGAATAAAAGGTTACATTCATATTCGCCTGTAAGATTAGCATGTTGGCCTTTTATAACAATTTGATTTTTACTGTCTGGATTTAGTGCATCAATTTCCTCAGACCAAATGCCTAGCATGTTTCTTAATTCACCTGGATAACCACCTAATGTAACTAAATCATTTTCGTTTACAATCCCGCTAAAGAAAGTAGTTACAAATGTACCTCCGTTCTTAACGAATTCCTCAAGTTTTTTTGCATACCCTTGTTTTACCATATAGAGTACGGGAGCAATCACGGCATCGTAGTTACTAAGATCCTCCTCAACACTAATCATATCAACCTGGATATTCGCTTGATAAAATGCATCATAATACTTGTGTACTTCTGTCACATAATCAAGCGCTGCTGACGGTCCGCTTGATAAATTTATTGCCCATCTATTTTCCCAGTCATATACAATCGCTACTTTCGCATTGACCCTTGCATCTAACAGCTGATCAGATAGCTCACTTAATTCTTTTCCTAGTTCAGCTGTTTCTTTGAACACCCTTGTTCGTTCGTGACCAACATGCTCAATTACCGCACCATGGTATTTTTCAGTAGCCCCGACAGAACGACGCAATTGAAAAAACATGACCGTATCAGCACCCCGCGCTATAGCCTGATAGCTCCATAATCTCATTACCCCAGGTCGTTTTAATGAATTGTATGCTTGCCAATTTTGTTGACTAGGCGTTTGCTCCATTAACATAAATGGCTGCCCACTTCTTAGTCCCCTCATTAAATCATGGGTCATAGCTGTAAAGCTAACTGGTGTATCAATTCTCGGATAATTGTCCCATGAGACAACATCTAAATGTTTTGCCCACTTGAAATAATCAAGATCTAGGAACGTACCCATTAAGTTAGTAGTTATCGGTGTGTTTTTGTCATGTTGTTTAATTGCATCATATTCTAATTTGTAGCAATCTAGTAAGCTATCTGACATAAACCTTCGGTAATCAAGCGAAATTCCTTGAAAAAAACTAACATCACCAGGCTGCTCCTCACTAAGTTCATTTGGAGGAACAATTTCTGACCAATCATAAAATGTGTGCCCCCAAAACCTTGTATTCCACGAAATATTCACCTTTTCAAGTGTCCCGTATCGTTCTCTTAGCCATTCACGGAATCCCTCTGCACAATGGTCACAATAACAATATCCACCATATTCGTTCGACACATGCCAAACGAGAACAGCAGGGTGATCCTGATATCGTTCCGCTAGTTTAGCTGCAATTCTTTCCGAATACTTTCGGTAAGTTGGACTGTTTGGACAAGAGTTATGTCTTGCACCAAATTTTCTCTTTCTACCTTGAAAATCAACACGCAATACATCTGGATATTTAGAAGCCATCCAAGCAGGATGTGCTCCGGTACTAGTCGCAAGACACGTATATATTCCATTTTGATATAATCGATCAATTGTTTGATCTAACCATTCAAAGTTATATGTATGTTCATCCGGCTGGTTTAGCGACCAAGAAAATACATTCAAGGTTGCGACGTCAATTCCTGCTAGCTTAAACATCCGAACATCTTCATCCCATGCGGATTGATCCCACTGTTCTGGATTATAATCTCCTCCGTACCAAATCTTTGCTAATTTTTCATTAATCATTTTTTACTCCCACCCTTGTGATATAATATATAATCATTGTATTCGCTTACAATATTCTTTTATATATAATATTTTTAACACTGATATAAGAAAATGGCATTTTTCGGAGGGATCAATAGTGAATAAACGAAGAATGGTACTAACTCCTTTTCAGAGCAGGCCACTCTTACCAATTTATATAGAAAGTATTGGCTTTAATCCCCATCAAGAAAAAATAACCCGTCCCCATGGTTACCCCCATTATCACTGGCTACAAACAATTGCCGGTGAAGGAGAGTTTGCATTTAACGGGGAAAGATACATCCTGAAACCTAACTGTGGGATGCTAATTAGTCCTCATGTAAGTCACTCCTACCAAGCACTTACTGACAAATGGGAAACTACATATCTAACTTTCGGCGGAAAAATCATTGCCGATGTGATGTCGTACATAGGATTACAATCAGAAGCATTTTATCAGTGGGAAAGTGACAATCCGATTAGGACTGAAATCATAGATTTTATGCAGAACATTGAGGACACGAATGATGTTTTCGGCATTCATGCATCAACGAATGTTTATCAGTTTTTATTGATGGTAAAAAATTATGCTGGAGCCGAAAAAAATCTAGCTGTCTCCGGTAATTTGGAGAAACTACAACCTTTAATCAAATGGATGAAAGCTAATATTTCCAACCCCAATATTGGATTAATTGAGTTTGCGCAGTTTTTAGATATCTCACCTAGACAACTTAATGGTCTATTTCGAAATACATTTAATGTTTCACCTTATGCCTATTTCTTAGATTTACGGATTCGAACTGCGAAACATTTGTTGTTTGAATCAAAAGAAATGACCATTAATCAAGTAGCAAAAGAAATAGGATTCAGGTCACCAAGTCACTTCATAGCTACTTTCAAAAAGATTGTTGGCATACCACCGGAAAAGTTTCGAACATTTCACTAAAATATGGAGAATTCTTATGAAGCAGCAAGTATCAATTGTATTAGTCGGTATCAGTGGGTATGGTCATGTATATTTAAGTAACTAACTAGATGAGCAAAATGAAAGTGGTATTTATCTGGAGTAATAGACATCAATCCGAAACGGTCTGATTACTATCAACAAATCGTCGACAAACAGGAGAGGCAAAACAATTGAAATCGAATAAGAAAATTGATAAATCCCTTTCCCTCTAAAATAAGACAAGGAGGGAAAGGGATTCGTTATCAATTAATCTTCACCCGGTAGAATGATTGAATATTTTCTTTCTTAACTACTGTCAGATTAGTTCTTTTATATTTGTTAGATTTATATACGCACTTTCCAGTGTATCTTTATCAAAATCTTCTTGCTCTATTGTAAACCAGTCTACACCGCATTCTCTCCCTTCTTTTAGTAATGCTTGGATATCCAGTTCCCCTTGACCTACTTCTGTGCTGACTTTTTTCCCTTCCACACGTTTCATATCTTTAATATGCA
Organism: Aquibacillus saliphilus; assembly: GCF_020404745.1. Taxonomy (GTDB): domain Bacteria; phylum Bacillota; class Bacilli; order Bacillales; family Amphibacillaceae; genus Aquibacillus; species Aquibacillus saliphilus. The sequence continues at coordinate 75,071 of NZ_JAIZAP010000022.1, read as the reverse complement.
GTGACACACAACGGTTCCTGTTTTGTTTTATTATTTCTAAAGGATCAAAACCAGCATGTAGTGCCCAGTAACAATCAAGTTCCATCTTCATAAAATTAGGGTCTGTATTCTCATATAAAATCTCAAACCCACGTTTTCCACTACCCAAATCACTAAATTCGAAGTCGTGATTATGGTATCCAAAGGTAAAGCCTTGGTCATTACATTTACGACCAATCTCATTTAAAGAATCAGCTGCCCGCTTAAAAGCATCGACACTGCCTTTAAACTCTTCTGGTAAAGATGGACAAATAATTAATTCATTCCCAATCGTGTGATTGTATTCTAATGATTGCATCAGATGTTCATCTAGCAACATATCATATCTAGTATGACTACCTGCACTAATCACTCCTGAATCATCCATTACCTGTTTTAATTGTTTAGCGGGTGTTTCAAAAAATCCTGCAAATTGAACACCTTGATAACCCATTTGTCCTAGTTCACTGATGGTGCCAAGAAAATCTTTACTTGTTTTATCTCGCACAGAATATAGTTGAATTCCTAATTTCCCCACAAAAATCTCCCTTTCTATCTCTTAATTCATTCAAAATGATTTTACAATTGAACTGCTTTTCCCGATTCGGCTGACTGATAAAGAGCATTAACTATTTTTTGAATAATTGTACCTTGGAGCGGTGTACTTAAAGGCTGTTCATTTTTCAGGCAGCTTTCTACAAAGTGCTTAATTTCGCGCTCATGCCCACCACCTTCAGGTAAATAAGCAGGTGTAATATCAATTAACGAATCGTGCTTCTCCTGATAAATCTTTAGTGGAAATATATCTGCTCCACCTTCATTTCCCATTAAAGAAACCTGCATCGTATCACGTTCAGCAACGTTCGCCGCAAACGCAGCTTCAAGGACTAAAGAAGCACCATTTTTAAATGTAATCATCCCGACAGCCATATCTTCTACCGTGAAATTTTCCCAGTCCCATTGACCAAGTAATCCTACACCTTTTTTATTGCCTATTTGTTGGTGTGTTTTCCCTAACACGACATCTGGCTCTGGATAATCCATCAAATAAAGGGCAGTATCTAACATATGGACACCAATATCAATTAACGGTCCACCGCCTTGAAGTTCCTTGTTCGTGAAGACACCCCAGCCCGGAATCCCCCTCCGGCGAATTGCTTGAACCCGTGCAGAATAAATATCTCCTAGTTCACCACCATCAATAAACGCTTTTGCAGTCGTAACTTCTGATTGATGGCGATAATGAAAACCATAAGTTAAAAACTTCCCAGCTTTTTCTGCTGCTTGTTGCATACGTTCTGCCTCGTCGACAGTCATCGCTGGTGGTTTTTCACATAGAACATGACATCCTGCTTCTAGTGCAGCAATAGCCGCTTCTGCATGAAATTTATTTGGGACACAAACACTAACTGCATCGAGTTCTACATTCTCAAGCATTTCTTGGTATGATCCAAATGCATGTGGAATTGAAAAGTTAGTTGCAGCTTCTTGTGCCCTAACTAACGCAACATCAGCAATTGCTCCTATTTCTACACTTTCTTGCTTTAAGTAATTCGGAATGTGTACGTCTGTAGCTATTCCACCAGCACCAATTATTCCAATTTTTAATTTCGACATCGTCAACATCCTCTCGTTTAATTTCAACAATCATTAAGCACCTTTTAAACAACATTCCTATTTACTTAGGCGGACAACCTCTATTCATTTTTCTATATTACGTTCTTAGTTGTAGCGAATCAGGTCGCATTTGAATAAATTCAATTCGATTTTTATCAGGGTCTTTTACCCAACATTGATAATTTCCGTCCAATCCTTCCTTTGGTTCTACATCCAATGTATAACCCTTACTTTTAAGGTGATTGGCTATTACCTCAATGTTTTCCACTTCAAAACATAGATGCGAATAGCCAATCGTACTGCCGTCAATTTGAACCTTTTTCTCTCCACCGTAAAACAATTCAATATACTGCCCTTCTGAAACCTTTAAATAAACAATCCATGGTTCGTCCTTGATATTGTGTAAATCAAATAGCTTTTCAAACCCTAATACGTTGCAGTAAAAATCCAATGACTTTTCCATATCTGCTACAGTGTAGGCCGCATGACCAATTCCTTTTATCATTTAAATACCTCCAATTTTATAATTTGAAAACGCTTTAATTTTATAATAAGAAAAAGCTACAAGCCGGAGCTTCTATGTGTTATTTACGCTACAAAGAAGCTCAGGTGCCGGAGCTAGTATTTCATACCTTATTAATAATATCATCACTCATTTTCTATAATCACTTTATTAAATTAAACTTTTCCAGTTACCATTTGTTCCATTACCCAATTTGTCCGAATCCCAGATTCCCCGTTACTTGGGCATATACCTTCATTGTTGCCTGTCAGTTGATCGACAATCGTTTGAATCAATGGCTGCTGCACATGGACCGGATTCTTAAAACCCCATTCAGTGATCTTACCATTCACACTCAATTGAATTGGCCCTTCGCCGAAAGTAGCAAATGTAACTTTCCCTTTTGAACCAATGATCTCATTCCTATCTTCCCGGTCCAAAGCATTAAAACACCAACTACCAATTCCCTGTACTCCGGATCTAAACGAATAGGTACCTGTTACAATATCCTCTGCATGGTAGTGGCCGGCTTGATTGTTTGCAAACCCACGTACCTGTTCAATCGGTCCCAACAAAAAGTCGAGAATGTCTAAAGTGTGACTAGCCAAATCAAAAAACAGTCCTCCACCAGCAAGGTCAGGTTGTATTCTCCAAGGTGGATTTGTTTGATCCATTTCAGTTTCAGCAGTTGGCTGGTATTGTACCGTGGATACAAAACGGGTATCACCAATTAATCCTTGATCAATGATTTCTTTTACTTTTAAAAACCGATCTAATTCTCTACGGTAATATGCGACAAAAAGTGGAACAGCGTTTTGTTTGCAACTATCAATCATCATTTGACATTCGTTTGGATTTAACGCCATCGGTTTCTCCACATAAACTACTTTCCCCGCATTTGCTGCCTTTACCGCGTATTCCATATGAAAGGCAGGTGGAGTAGCGATGTAAACTGCATTCACTAATGGATCATTAATTAATTGGTCAGCATTATCATACCAATTAGGAACATCATGCCTTCTCGCGTAATCCTTAGCTAACTCGCCATTTCTACGCATCACAGCTACAAGTTGCGAATTCTCAACCTTCTGCAGTGCGGGACCACTTTTTACTTCAGTTACATCGCCACAACCAATTATTCCCCAGCGCACTTCGTTTAAATGTTTGATAGAATCGCCTCTTTCTTTATGTATCAAGTTGTTTTCTTAGATGGCTAATATTAAATATACTTCTACACAGTTAGAGGGTATCCTCTTTTTTCTTTAAAGGATTTTATGATTAGACTAACCTGGTAAAAAAGTTACGTGCATTTTGTTTGAAGCTCTATTCGAAGAGTGAACATCCACCTGTTCAGTTTAGTAAAACTGTAGTTTTAAAAAATGAAATAGTTTAGGATGTGTCCTGATAACAGTTAGTCTAAAATATAATTCTCGCCAGGTAGATAATCATTGACACTGTAAATGCACTAACAATAGTAGAAAGCACTACCACCTGAGAAGCAAATTCCGGGTGGTTTTTATATTCCTGTGCAATGACGGCACTATTTACAGCAGTAGGCATTGCTGAAGATATTAATAATGCTTGCGCGAACATCCCATCCATTTTGAAGATAAATATAATTGCCAAGGCAATAACAGGACCCACTAAAAGTCTAATAACAAGACTCATATAGACAGACAGAAGGCCAAATTTAAATTTCAATGCAGCTACCTGTGCACCAAGAGTAACTAGCGCCAATGAAATCAGTGCATCAGAAATATAATTCGAAGGTACCCAAATAAATGAAGGGATTGGAACATGAAAGATGTTTAGCAATATCCCAGCCAACATTGCGTATAAAACAGGCATTTTGAAATAACCTAGTGCTGCTTTAAGCTTCCCTTTACTAACTGACTGTAAAGAAAAGATACCATAGGAAAACAAAAAGATATTTTGTAATGTTAAAACAATAACCTGGATTGACATAGCAAATGGATCACTTTTAAATACTAAATCATTGACTGGCACACCATAATTAGCGGAATTGTAAAACATGACACTATTTGAGAATGCAGTTTTTTCCCCTTTATCTAAACCCATCATTTTACCGACAACAATGGAAATAAGAAATAACATGAAAACATATAAGCAAAAGAATAAAAAGATATCAGAAAATAAGTTCCAAGAAATTTGCGTATTATATAATTTCACAAAGATAAAACCAGGAACCAAAAAGTAGATGTTTAATTTCGCTAATGTAGAAATATCGAGGTGAAACTTTTTATGTAAGATGTAGCCCAGTGCCATTAAGATAAATACAGGTAAGATGACGTCTTTCAATATAGTGAATAATTCAAACACGCGTAACGCTCCTCTCTTTTCGTAGATGTTATATTTTTAGACTGGATAGGTTAGGGTATAAGAAAAGCGCAGGGCGCCTTGGTCACCCCCGACAAGCATAAGTCGAGTCTCTATGTGGTGCTTTTTCGACAAAGAGGATTGACTTAAGACCGCAGGCGGGGCAGGCGCTGGAGCTGGACGTGGGTAACTCAGAAATTTAATTATCTACAGCAGTCCATTTTTAATCTCCCGGACTGTAAAGAGCATTTTCATACTTAATTTCATTAGTAAAGTACCTTGCGATCCTTGGTAGTCTCATAGATTACTAGCAATTGATTCACATGCAAATATAAAAAAGAAAATAATTCGTTGTCGTTTTATTTCAACAAAAACTGCCATTTTCCTCTAAGATAATGAAAAATTTCATTTAAATAATATAGGACATATCTATCATAAAGCAACGCTAAAAGGATAGACAGAAAATGGTATCCCTTCAAAAGAGTGCCGAAGAATTCTATCATAGTATCCCAAGACAGTTTAACAAAAGTAAAACTACTCACCTTTTGTTAATTTTAACAGATTGATTTCCGGTGGATTTAAAAATCGAAAGTTCAAAAACGCGACTGCATCCGAGCTGCCGAGCCCCGTACTAACATATTGCTTACTACCCTTATATTCCCATAGTCCTTTCACCCGGTTTCGTGGCGGGAAGAATTGATTTTGATACCATGCTTCTGGTACAAAAAACGCACCTATAAAAGGCAAACGTATTTGACCACCATGATAGTGACCTGCCATAATAAGATCGAAGTCTCTCATTTGTAAGCGAGAATCTACTTTAATTTGGTCAATCCGTGCATCTACTACAGGATAGTGGCCTAGTGCTATTAATACATCATTGGCTGTTTTATCATCCAGCACTTTCATTTCCTCTAACAAACTTTCTTGATTTTTTAAAAACAATTTATTATTAGCATAGGAAGGTCTTGGGGTTCCTTCATTTATGCCAACATAACCATCCTTGATAGCCATCTCGAAATTAACAAAATCCAGGACAGAATCCCCAACAGTTATTGTATCAATAGTTTCCAATAATTTAACCCCTTGTTCTTCCATCCCGTTAATAAACTCACTTTTTTCAACATTCGTCGTGACAACGTAGCTTTCTGGATCAGTATTGCCTGGAACAAACCAGGCATTTTCCTTATTAGCGATTCCTTCTAATAATGAATGGAACCGCTGATAATTTGTATTTTGAATACCATCTAGCATATCACCGGTAAAAGCTATCGCGTCATAATCAATTCGATTGATCTTCTCTATCAATTTTTTTTGATTATTTCCGAATTCTTTTTCATGTAAATCGCTCACTTGTAGGATTAAAAAACCTTCCAACTGATCTGATAAATCTTCTATTACTATTTCTTGCTCGACTACTTTTATCCGGTTATTGTCCCAAATTGTGTAACCAAATAGAACAATAAATAATAGTATGAGACCGACCATAATCGTACCTACCTTCTTCATTCTAATCCCTCTCCAACATAGTCATTTATACATACGACAAAAAACACCCACCAAAGTGAGTGTTTTTAGTTTGTTGCCTCCATTTGGTTTCTTAACAAATGACTAAACATACTTCGCTTCTCATTAGCAAGCTGGGCAAACTCACCAGTTTGAATTATTTCTCCCTGATCTAGTACGACAACTTGATCAGCGTTTCGGATTGTCGACAGCCGGTGTGCTATTACAATAATTGTCATCTTTCCTTTAAGCCTCTCTAGTGCTTCTTGAATTTTAGCCTCATTATCCGTATCGAGTGCACTCGTTGCTTCATCAAGCACTAATATCGAAGGACTCCGTAAAATAGCACGGGCTAAAACAAGCCGTTGCCTCTCTCCACCTGACAATTTAACTCCTCGATCGCCTATTAAACTATCCAATCCGTCTGGAAGCTTGCTAACGAATTCAGCAGCCGAAGAAAACTCCAACGCTGACCATAACTGCTCCTCTGTTGCATCCGGCACTACTAGTGTTAAGTTCTCTTTAATGCTCGTATTAAATAAAAACGGTTCCTGTGCTACATAACTAATCGATTTCCTTAAAGCGACTAAATTATCACTTGTTAATAAGGCGTCATCAATCAGCACCCGTCCTTTTTGCGGTTGGTTTAAGCCCATCAATAAATCAATTAACGTGCTCTTCCCAGCTCCTGATTTGCCAACAAAAGCCGTCATTTGGTTTGATGGGATAGAAAGATTAACATTATTTAAAGCATACTTTTCCGTATCTTGATTATATTTAAAACTAATATTCTCACAGAAAATCCCTTTTTTAATCTCAAGCGGTTTAATCGATTTGTCTGATTTACTTGTAAATTCTTGAGAAACCCTACATTCTTGTTGTAAGGCTTTAACTGCTTTAAATGCAGGTAACATGGTCGCGATCTGTTCGAGTGAAGCCTGAATACCAGCAACTCTCGGCCACAGCCTTGAGAATATTACAATCACTAACATTAGTTGCCCTGCCTGCGCGCTAAACATATTTATAGCAATAAATATGAATCCTGCAATTAGTATCGCTGAAGCAACTTTGTAATATAACTGAGAGGTACTTCTAAGTTTCGTGTATTCGACTTGTTCTGTTTGTATTCGTTTAGTTATTGAGCTAAACCAGTCCAATCTTGATTCTTCTAGGGTATTACTCTTTATATCTTTAATTCCATTCATTTGATCCGTTATTCCAGCCAAGTAATTTCTTCCTAACTCATAGTTTTTATTTCCAAGTTCTAGTGAACGAGCAAGAAATTTACGATTAAAAAAGATCAGCATTAAACCACACAACAATACAAAAACAGTTATATTTGGTGAGAGCACAAAGGCCAGTCCGATTTGGATTACAGTAAAGACCAGTGAAGCCACAAATTGCAAAAACGAATTCGTTCCTGCACTCGCGCGTGCAATCTCTGATGTTAATAAGTTAATTAAATCAGATTTCCTCTTTTTAATGTAAAAATCCCAATTAGAACGTAGTAAAGAACTGTATGTTTCTATTCGTACGTGCCTTAAAAACCCTTGTTGAATTATCGTGTTTTTTACTGATATTTGCCTATTCATCACATTTTGGCTTATGACAATTAAAACATAAACAGCTAATATTGAAGGAAGAGCGATTGAACTTGGTATCCCCTCCAAAAAACTAAACAGATTACCGACAATAGGGATTGCCCCTGTACCTAAATCAACAATCCCGCTTATACTAATCATCGGAACAAGCAGAAGGATACCAACCCCCTCTAGTAAACTAATTCCCATCATTGCAAACATATTTATGTAAAGAATCTTACCGGAATATGCATGAATTTGCTTTAAGAAATACAAGATATGTTGCATTTGATTGTCCCCCTAGGATAAAGCATCTTTCTTCGTTTTTCTCCATGCCCATAAAAAAGGTCTCAGTGGAAAGTAAAGGAAATGGAACTTTTTTGGTAATGACAATGTCTGCGCATCCTCTGGATACGGATGCAGAAAAGTTAAAATAAACACTATTTTTTGTTGAAATGACATTAATGAAAATAAATAGCGTTTATGATATACAGCTATTTCTTTTGGGACTGGGTTGTTATGTAAGCTGACCCTTTGTCTAAAATAAAATGTGGCTTTTTGTGCCACTTCACCTGGTTTTTTCTTTGAAATCAAAGGGGTCATCTTATTACTAATCTTTGAATCCAACAGTTGGGAGGATAAAATCAGCGACTGACCACCTTCCTGCTGAAAATGGTATGTTTTTACTAGTTGGCGAACTTTATCCCAATCCAAGTCTTGTTTTACCAGTTCTTTAATATCGAGCAACCAGCGTAATCTGGACCAACCGTGCCTAGCACCATGAGAAACGAGTAGTAAAAATAAGTCCTCTTTACCTAGTAGATAGACGGGATAACTGGTAAGTGAGCTTCTGTTTTTCCGTTCCCACAACTGTTCAAAGTTCGGTTCTTTACTTGGTCCTGGATTTAATCTCCAATGTATTTCTAGTTTCATTCTTTTTTGTGGATGAATATAAGTAACATGGTGGTGACGCCATTTCCAATCGTTCAACACGGTTTGGATATAATCGTCCTTTTCATACCCTAGATTCTCAAGCAGTCTTTCCGCATTCTCTAGTTTATTGAGTGGAATTAGAATATCTAAGTCACTCGAGGTTCGAAGAGAAACATCACCGTATAGCTCATGTGCAAGCATTGGGCCTTTTAGAAACAGAGACCTGATTTTTTCTTCATTAAATAACTTACTGACTTGCTCCATTTCGGCACTAAGTAACAACATTTGAAATGTATTTTGCTTATAACTTTGTTCAATACTTTCAATAACGTACTCTGGAATGAGGCCATTTTCTACTAACTTTAATTTACGATATAAAGAGGGATAAAGACGATGATGATTCACTAGATTGATAAATAACTTCCAGTCGATATCTATTAACAATTGGGGTTCATTTAGAGGGGCATACTCGTCCCTTTTCAGCAATTCGAGGATTAAAAGCAATTCTTTCGGTATTCCTGCTAAATCGAGACGAAATTTGTTATCCATATTTTTCTCCTTCTTTATAGACATTTTTAGCAAATTTACTAACGACAGTAAATTGCTTCATTACTTCTAATCCAGTAATATAATACGAACCACTTCGTAACCATGCATGTGCAACCAATTTTCCGGATTCATCCTTTGCAGTTCCTAAGTACAGTGTGCTCTCCACATTACGTTTCTCCAACATTTTCATTGCCGCAATTGCTTTCACAAGACATTGGCTCTCCCAAAAAGTGTAACGACTCATCATGTGGATTGCCTGAGATACACTGCTTAACAATTGTTTGTTTGCAAAGTCATTATTGGTCGTGGTCTCTTGCATTTGAATTCCCAAGGAAGGAGCTACCTTTGAAAAAGGTACGCTTTTTAATATCCGAGCCCAGCCTAAGTAAAAATAAGATTCAAATAATAGTAGTTTTAGTTTTCGATCCAATAATAAAAAAGTCTTAAACTTCCTCATTTCTTAGTTCCTTCCTTAATTATGATAGTTGAATTAATTCTTCACTTGCCAACATACCTAAGAACGAAATGACCTGATCCCGACATTCACTTTCTTCAACATCATACTGAGCAAGTAATGATTCAATCAATTCCTTAACGGACGTGGGTTCCTTAATCTGATCCCATATTTCTCCACCCATTTCACCTAAGTTATAGTACTTACCTTTGTTAATACTTAACATGACTTTTTCTCCATCCATGTCACTAACGATGTTGCCCTCATTTTGTTTAACAACCTGACTAACCGAAACAACTTGATTTTCAATCATAAACTTGGTTCCTCCTTTTTTATCTCAGACAAAATGACATCCGTTAATTCATGGGCCGTGAAACACGATGTAGGTCGTTCTAAGCGAAATAAATCGATTTTATTAGCAATCTTAGTTGTAGTATCAAAATGCCATTCCATTAAACCCGACCTGTTGATCAAAAAGTTGCGGTACGTGTGAACAAATAAGGTATGAAGTCGTTCGAGGGCAAGAACTGGTCGTATTTTGATTTCTTCAGTTTCTGTTTTAACTAATTCAATAACACCTGCAAGCGGGATCGGTTCTTGAGCGAATTGGTCTAAAACCGGGACAGCAAACTTAGTCTCTCGATCAATAATTGGACGTAGCTGGGTCGATTTCATTCCAAACTCATTCAAACTTTCTTGCCATAACTTTTGTTGTGGATATGCAGGCGTTACAATCGGAACATTTTGGTCAGATAGCGTAACTGGAATTACGTCATCACTTAGCAACTGGAATCCTCTTTTTAGGAATGCTGATGCTAGGGTTGATTTCCCTGCACCTGAATCACCAACAATGGCATAGGCTTTACCATCAATAGCTATCGCACTACCATGTAAAGGAAGGATTTTTCTTTGCATTAAAAGTGCTCCCATACAAGTTCCTAGTAGGTAGAGACGAATTTGGTCTTCATCAAAACCTACCATGGGTGAAACAGTAATCTTTTTTCCATTCTCAATTAAAAAAATGGCCACTTCAGGTATTTGAAATAAAATAAAATCTTTCTTAACAATAAAATAATTGTTTGGTTCAGCTAGTTCAAACCAAGTTACTGATAAATCAGTTTTGGTAATTGTGACATCCACTAAATCTTCTTTTATGCTAACTTGTTGTAACTCCGGTAGGTGGTATTCACTTGATACAGCTAACCCGAAGACTTTGTAAGCCTGTTTCTTCTCTGAGATTATCATCAACATGCTCCCCTATAGTTTAATAAAGACCCTTATACTTTAATGTATAAGGGTTAAGTAAATGTTCAAACAAAAAATTAACTACCTAAACAACTCGCGTTAGATCTTCCTTCGTGTGTTTCATCCTTACCCTCCGAAACATCAAAGCAATCCGCGTTTGCATTTCCTGGTCCGTTCATTGTCATGCTTACATCAAGAACTTCTAACAATGGCTTTTTCCACTCTCTTTTCATTATTATCACCTCCCCCAATCAGCCAATATTCTTCAAAAATCGGTACACAATTAAACTACGAGTTAGAACCTTAAAATCATTTTCAACTATTAATTCCTGCCGTGGTTTAGTCCCTATCCTTGATAAGCAATTTCTAATCACGTTCAAATCTATAAATTCAGAAACTAGAGAGTCATTGCTTAATTGTTGTAATTCATCTATAAAGCAGTCCCAATGTTTAGCAATACGGTGAATTGTATCTGCCCCTTGAATCCCCCGTGTATGATAGTTAAGTCTCACCTTATCTGGAAGAAAGTTTTTTGTAGCCCTTCTAATAAATGAACGTTCCATTCCATTTAGAACATATTGTTCTTCCGGTATAGCTAAACAAAAACGGATAACATTAATATCGTTTGTTGGGTCACGATTCCACAATGAGTAACGCAAAGATAACTTTGTTTCTGCAACTCCGCTTTTATTCCAAGCATGTAGTTGCTTGTAGTAGTTATTCCTATATTTTGTTAAGTTCTCAACGGGCCCTGATTTTGGATCAAGTCCATATTGCTTAAGCCTTTCAACTACATTCGTTTTGTTAGCAAATGACGGATTAATAATAGTAGGAAATTCATTTCTAAATTGATGATTTTTTTTATTCCAATTCACTGACGTTGGAATTGCTTGTTTTGTAATAATAGGAAGCATATTTGACTTCCCCGTATGATAATTTTTAGTGTAGTAGTCTAGTTGACTATTAAGCTTTAACCATTTCAGTTTCTTAAATAGTGAAGTGTAATAGTTAATGTTCAACTTCCATGAACCCCAAGAAATCGAGTGATTTCCTCTTGCACCATTTAATAGAACCTTAATCCCTTGTTTATTAGCTGTTTCATTGATACCTTTTAACCAAAATGAGTTTTCGAAAAACTTGTAAGGCATTTCCATTAGCTCAATGAAATCATCTACTTCAGTAAAAGGATCCATACCTTCAAATCTTAAATAATTATCTGAAATATTACCTACATAATTCACTGTTTCTTTTACCAACGAACTTTCGTCAGCTTGATAATATTTCGGTGTCCAATCTGTAAAACTATCTTCTGGTAAGTAACTATACGTGTGTAACTTTTTATTTTGTTTTATAAGGTTTTTTGAAGCAAAGCTAACAACTGATCCAGAATCCAAGCCGCCACTCAAATGTGATCCTACTTGCCCGTGTGTTCGCGTCCTAGCACTAATTGCTTTTTGAAAAACATCCCGAAATGCTTCCTCATACTCCTCATTTGACCCAAGTTTTATCCCTTTCTTGACTTCTATCGTGCAATACCTTGAAACAGTAACTTTCTCATCAACTACAGTGATGGTATGGGAAGGAGGAATTTGAGAGATCGATTTATATACCGTGGTCGACATGTCTACCGATTCAACAATCGTTGGTATTGCAAGGAATTCAGCCAGCCAATCTTCGTTTAACTTCTTTTTTATGTAAGGAAGTGTAAACAATGGTTCTATTGTTGTTGAAAATGCGAACCGTCTATGGTCATGATGAAAATAAAGAGTCCTTGCACCAGAGAAGTCTCTAGCTCCAAATAACTTCTGCTTTTTCTCATCCCATATCATAAAAGCGAAATCACCATCGAGATGCTTTGGTACCTCGTCGCCCCACTTATGGTAAGCTAATAAAATTAGTTCGCTATCTGGTATTGACTTTCTATCTGTTTGATTCACTTGCAATCTATTAAATAACTCTTCTCGATTATCAATGATTACGTCAGCTGTAATTGCTAGCTGTCTTTCATAATCATGATATGGTAATCGTTCTCCAATCGACTCCGGTGTAATCCACTGTGCATGACAACCGAAGAAGGTATTTTTATTGTTCCAGATTTGAATGTCTTTAGCGGGATACTTCTTCAGGGATTTCATCATATTTTGCATATATTCTACAGCTACAGGTTCATGATTACTGTTATGGATACCAACGATTGCACTCATAATTTCCTCCTATAGCATTTAATAATCAAATGTTTTTTCTTTATAGAGAACATTTTTCCAGAAAGTCTTCCCCTAAGGTATGGTCATTTATTTAAGAAACTAATTTTCAGTAGTTAATATGACTTTTAATTCTTTATAAAGAACAAATTATACTATATAACTTATCATTATTGTATTTTAATGTCAATAAAATTCAAATTAATGTTGAGAAATAAAACATTGACTCATTAAAGAAGACCCTTATAAATTCGTTTAAATTTATAAGGGTAAGTAACACATACTCTTTTCTGATTTAACTTTCATGAAGGTGTACAGTTTCATCTTCATCTTCAAACGTAGCATCTACATCTCTAATTCCTGCGCCTTGCATAGTCATATTAATTTCCAAAACCTCCAACGCTGGCTGTTTCCATATCTTCTTCATATGTATTATCACCTCCTTTCAAATGAAATCTTTTTATAAATCGATAAATGATTAAACTACGCATTAATATTCTAAGCTCTGGGTCAAATGCATTGTTCAACTTAGGACCCTCCTTAGCGTTGTAAATTGCTAATTGAAGTAAGGGAATATTTAAGTAATCAGAAACTAACGGATCATTAACTAGCTGTAGTAACTCTTCTATAAACAGGCCCCAAGACCGAGCTACACGGTGGACCCAATCTGCACCTTGGATACCTCTTACTCGCTGATTCAAACGAATTTCATCTGGCAGATACCCTTTTGTTGCTCTTCGAATAAGTGCCCGATCCATCCCGTTCATGACAAATTGATCTTCTGGTAACGATAAGCAAAATTGAATAACACGTAGATCATTAGTAGGATCACGATTCCAAATTGAATAACGAAGAGATAATTTTGTTCCGCTTGTGCCAGTTGTATTCCAGATAGCAGGATTCGTAAAGTGGTCATTTCTTTTTTCGTATATACTTGAATTAGAAGAGCCATTCTTATCAATGCCGTGTTCATGAAATGTTTTAAAAACATCAGTTTTTTCTGCAAGGTTAGGGTTGATGATCATGGGTAGTTGGTAGACTTCTTTTGATTTATTTAAAAATGGAAATGCTTTTTTACCTGCTATTGAGAGTATTCTGAATTTATCTTTCACTCCTGTGTTTTGACTGTATAGATTCAATTCACGATAAAGGCTGATCCACTTCATTTTTTTTATTAAAGTTCCATAGTAATCTAGTGCAGGCCCCCAAGAAATTCCGAAATTACCTCTCGAACCATTTAATAACACTTTAATACCTTTTTGACTTGCACTTTCATATATTCCTTTCACCCATACAGAATTCTCAAAAAATTTATAGGGCATTTCCATCACTTCTAACCAATCATCTATTTCTGACAACGGGCTTTTACCCGCAAAGTCTAAATAGTGATCATCTATATTGCTCAGATGTTGAACGGTTGAACTAATAAATGGTCGCTCATCTGCCATTCTATATTTAGGCGTCCAATCTATGAAATCTCTTTCAGGAATAAAACTAAACGTATGTAAAGTTCTGTTCTTTTTCATCAATGGTTTCGCAGCAAAACCAACAACGGAGCTCGAATCCAGTCCCCCACTTAGTTGAGAGCCCACAGGATAATCCGTACGTAACCTTGCATCAACGGCTTCCTGAAAAACCTCTCGGAAAGATTCTACGTAATCTTTATCTTTCTTAAATTTTATTGTTTTGTTCAGATCTAAAGTGTAGTACCTTGAAATAGTAGTTTTCCCATCAATCATAGTAATAGTATGTGAAGGGGGAACCTGTTTAATATCTTTTATTACTGTCGAAGAAGCATTAACACTATCAATCATATTAGGAATAGCAAGATATTCTGCAAGCCATTGTTCATTCAACTTCTTCTTCACGTATGGTAATGACAGTAATGGTTCCATTATTGTGCAAAAACCAAACCGATTTTGATTATTAAAGTAATATAGTGTCCTGCTTCCTGAAAAATCTCTCGCTCCAAAAAGCTTATGTTCTTTCTCATCCCAAATCATAAAGGCAAAATCACCAATTAAATGCTTCGGTGTATCTTCGCCCCATTTATAGTAGGCGAGTAAGATCAGCTGGCTATCAGGCATTATCTTTCCTTCATCCTTACCTACCTGCAACTTCTGAAACAATTCATTCCGATTATCAATAATAGCATCAGCAGTAATTGCTAGTTTCCTTTCGTTGTCATAGTATGGTAACGGCTCTCCAACTGACTCAGGTGTAATCCATTGCGCATGACATCCAAAGAATAGATAATCTCTATACAACACTTTGATATCATCAGCAGGAAATTGTAATTTCTTCATCATTCCATTGCTATGTCCAATTGGTATAGGTTCTTTATTACAATGAAGGATTCCAGCAATAGCACTCATAGTTCACTCTCCAATTTAAAATAAATTCCCAATTAAAAATAACTGGTTGCCATTCAATTTAAAAATTTTATGATTATCAAAATAAATGCAATCACTCATTTCGTTATAAAGAACAAATCAGTAATTTACAAGTCGTGAAATAAACTTAAACTGTTGCATTCTCTAAAATATTTACAATTGAATTATCACCGAAATCAATTACAAAATTAAATTGCTACAATAGGTAATGAAATAGATAATACCTGAGACCATTAATAGAAAAAAGAATTATGCTTCTGCACTAGTTTAATTAATAGTGGCGCTAACAATACAACAATGACGTAGGTCTGTAAATACCACCATGCACCGTTGTAAGAGTTCGATAATAAAAAGAAATTAAGCAAGACTCTGTCGATACCACCCGACAAGACTTCTGGTTTGCCAGCAAGATATGGAATTGCTATAAAAATTAATAACACTAAGTAACTTAAAGACCGAATGAAATTTTTCTTAAACTTCGATGTTGATATATTAAATTTTCCTAGGCTGAACTAGAGTTCATAACCACTAGTAAAGTAAGCGTCAAATAGATTATATTATTGAATGTTCTTGTTTATTATTTATACTTACAAGTCTACTCTTATTCATCTCGAAAACGATATCACAGTTTTTTATAGTACTTAACCTATGGGCAATTATGATTAGGGTTTTTTCACCTTTTAATCCATCAATTGCCTTCATTATTTCTTTTTCTGTTTCATTATCTAATGCTGATGTTGCTTCATCCATAAATAATATCTCTGGATTATGATATAGTGCTCTGGCTATACCAATACGTTGTCGTTGACCACCTGAAAGTCTAACGCCTCTCTCGCCTACAGAAGTTTCAAGTTGATCAGGAAGTGCTTCAACAAATTCTTTTAATTGCGCTTGTTCCAAGGCCCTCCAAACTTCAACCTCTTCAATTTGATCAAGGCCTATTCCAAAAGCAACATTCCCACGAATTGTATCGTCAGATAGAAAAATTGATTGTGGTATATAACCTATTTTTTGCTGCCATAACTTTTTTTGATTTAAAAGGGGTTTTTTATCAATTAATACAGTTCCATTTTCTGGACGAAATAGTCCTAAAATGATATCAACAATTGTTGTTTTTCCAGCACCTGATTCCCCTATAAATGCAACAGATTTACCAATAGGGATGGTTAATGATACATTCATTATTGAATAATCATTTTGATTAGGATAACGAAATGATATATTATTTAATTGTATTGAGTCAGTAAAGGTTCTTCCCCCTCTATTAACGAATATTGATTCATTAAGATTAATCTCTGTAATTTCTGTCTTATTCTGAAACAAATCGTCATAAACAACAGTTAGAGCTGGTTGGCTGTATCGGATAGTGGTAATCAATGACACAATTCGTGTAATTGAAGGCATTAATCGAAAAGCTGCCATAGCAAACAGTGCCATCGTTGATACAATTTGCGTTGTATTTGTTCCTTGAAAAACAAGTATAAGCATCGTAATTAGAACAATAGATACCAATAATGTTTCAATAAATAATTTAGGTACTAGTTCTAACATCTTCATATATCGGCTGTTGTTAGCCTTGATTTGACTTTGACCAGTATAAGAGTTAATAAAGAAGCTCTCTTTTCCTGATACTTTAACTTCTTTGCTTGCTCCTAACCCTTGGTTTACCCACTTTATCATCGTTCCATTTACCTTTTGCTGTTCTTTTCCCAAAAGGCTGATTTTTTTACGAAGAAATGCAAAGAATAAAAAAACACTCCCACCTAATAAGGTAGCAGCTACTAAAGTTGCAATTGGTGCTGTTACTAATAACAACACTAAAATACATGTAGTCACAAGAATTTCGGTAAATAGCTGAAAACCTGACATGATAATTCCTTGAAACAATTTGGATACTTCCCCATTTATATTCCTAAGTAAGTCTGCTGTATTTCGCTGTAAATGGAATGAATATGGCTTTGTTAGGTATTCTTTAAACAATATACTTGATAACTTAACTTGTTGATTCAAAATGACTTTAAATTGTGCGTAATTAAAAAGTAGTAAATATAGATTTTTCATAACAAATATCGTCAGTAATAAAACAACTGAAAATACGATAAAAGCTTTGGTTGATTGGAAATTAAACACTTGATATAAAAATGATAAAATTGCTTGTTCTTGAATGATATCAGGATTAGTTATAATACCTACAAATGGAACAATTAATCCTATTCCAATCGTTTCAAATATAGCAGCAACTATCATCATAAAGAACAATATTAATAGTTTTTTCTTTTCACTTTTGTTGAAAAGTGTTAAAAGTTTTAATAAAGTAACTTTCATTTTTCATCCTCCTTATTATTAATTTTTTTAAACTGAAACAAGGTTTAAATAATTGGATCGGTTTGCAAGTGGGTATTATTCCACTTCAATACATTTATTATATAAAACACAATTCAAACAAATGTGTTTCGCTTTTTTAAAATATTAATATAAAACCCATGAAAATTTACAATCAATCTTCCCAAAGTATAGTTATATATAATCATCTTTATGATTACTCTTGCCTTAAATGATTCTTTCATTATTAAATGATTAAAATACTTATTTTTTCTGAGGTCTATTCCCGTGCTTTTCCACATTTTATAAATGGGTTTACTGAATTTATTATTATCATATATCAACCTTCTATTGACCCAATAAAGATGATAGAAAGCTAAAAAGTCAAACTCTTCTTTATAACTCTTTAACATATTATTAAATTTTAATTGCTTTCGAATAAAGCTAACGGCTTTTTCCACTTCAAAAATTATTGGGGACATTGTATTTGTAACCGAGGTACTTCTAGATGTGAAATAATAATATAGACAATCGTCTATAACGCAAGAATTTGGATAATGAATCCCTAGAGAACATGAAAAAGCTAAATCTTGAGCTTTTTCAATAAAATTAGGGAATACAACATTATTACTTTTAATAAAACTTCTTTTTATTAACTTACTCCACAATGGTGGATATATTTTATTTGTTAGTACCATTACTAAAAAATTGTCACCTTTTAAATTATCATACAAGTCATTTCTCACTGAAATCCCTTTTACCTTCTTTTCTCCATCAGTAAAATAAAAACCAAAAGACACTATATCATAATCCTTTTCTTTTGCCTTTTCATATAATTTTTCTGCTGCGTTTTCATCAAGCCAATCATCACCATCAACAAAGAGTATATATTCTCCATTTGCTTGTTCATACCCTGTTTCCCTTGCTCTCATTACTCCTTCATTGTTTTTATCAATTATTTCGATTCTATTATCTTCCTTAGTTATCTTTTCAATTTCACTAAAAGTATTATCTGTAGAACCATCATTAACAATAATTATTTCAATATCTTCAAGTGTTTGATTCATTAATGATTGTACACATTTCGATATATAGTCTTGAATATTATATGCAGAAACAATAAAGCTTACTTTAACCATACAAAATATCTCCTTTCATTTGTTTATTTAAAAAACTAAGTTGCTATTAGAACTTATTAAATCTTCTAATATTTTTTGAATATGGTTTGACATGGTATGCAAATAAATCATTGTTGCTCTTTTCATTCTAATATTTCAGCTATTAAGCCCTACTGGTATAACTATCTTTGTCTCATTTAAGCAGTCACACCTTCAATTCATTCAACTAATTAACCTCCCATACTGTTCCCCTTTAATTAAAATCTAATTATTCCTATTATTCTGCATAATTAGATTTAAAGTGTTTTACTTATTAATTCGATTCTCATAAAGATTAGGATGTATTATAAATATAATCCACATTAGTTTTTCTTTAGATTTAAAATAAGGATTCTTAATTAAAAATAATAAAATACCACGGAACTTTTTCCTTAAAATTTTCAACTCATAATTAGGTTTATCACACTCTTTTTTCACTTTAAAGTAAAGCTGAAAAAATAATAGTATAAAATTGAATTCGGCTTTTCTGCGAAGTTGTATTTGATTTATTGAATTCAAAAAATTTATTCTATCTAAATTTGCATAAATAGCATCTATTTTCTTTATATTAAATGGAGAATTTATTATTCCATCCTCTCTTTGAACATAATAATATAATTCACACTGTACATATGTTATCTTTGAACTTTTATACAAAATTTTATGTGCTATAAATTCATCTTCATGTATTCTGCCTTCTTCGAATTTTAAATTAAAAAATAAATGTCTTTTATACAATTTGTTCCAGGATACAATGAATGTTGTACCCAAACTCGTATATATATTTTCTAGTGCTTCTATATTTGAATAATTTCTGACATTTTGATCCACATTAATTTTCTCATAAGGATGTTTTACATTCTCTAGAACTCTTACAAAATCACATATAACTATATCTGAGCAGTACTTCTGCAAATAATTATAGAGAATTTCGTACATATTCGGATGTATATAATCATCGCTATCAATAAATGAAATATATTTCCCAGTTGCGAATTTCAACCCTGCATTCCTAGCCGAAGACAAGCCTCCATTACTTTTGTGTATTACTTTGATTCTTTTATCATTTTTTGCAAGACGATCACAAATCATCCCACAATTGTCCTGGGAACCATCGTCAACGAGTATTAATTCAAAATTTTGATATGATTGTTTTAAAATTGAATTAACACATTTCCCCAAGTATTTCTCCACATTATAAACTGGGACAATTATACTTATCTTTTCCTCCAACATAACACCTCCTCACACAAAATTAATTATTTATTAAACTTAACTAGTATAAGGAAATAAGCCGCCAAATATAAATTTTTATTCAATAGTGAACCTAGAATTCTATAAAATTTTAGTGAATATCCATATTGTTGTATCAAAATATTAAACACTAAGTCTTTCTTTATTTGCTTCATCATTATGATTTTGTATGCTAAGTCGGATTTATTTCTGTGTATTACAATATTTCGAAAACATAAAGTATATATCGGGAGAATATATTCAAGAACCTGTTTTTCAATATCTTTTTTCCCCACCGTGTTTTTTAAGAAATCGAATAAAGATGTGCATACAGTTGAAATATCTGATATTATATTAATTTTATTTCGCTTTGCCAATAAATCTACTGAAACATACAGATTATAATGATACAAAGCATCCGGAAGTAACGTAATCTTATTGCAGTTCATTAAATATCTTAAATTAAAATCAAAATCCTCATACAGAACTAAATCACTATTAAAATACAGATTAAAATTCTTTATAATTTTTGCTTTGAATAGATACATCCAAGATGGATGCATTCCAACAGAATTAAGAAAATAAATAAAGTTGTTACTTAGTTCAGTAATATTTAAATTTATTTTTTTATAAAACCCGTTTGATTCACTTTTTATAAGTTTGTTTTTAGAATGAATATCTTTTACTAGACCAAATATAACTACATCAATTTTAGGGTCGCTAATGTTTTCATTTAACATTTGCAAAGAGTAACTTTCAATCCAATCGTCACTGTCAACAAATATAATATATTCACCCACCGCTCTATCTATTCCTGAGTTCCTAGCTTCAGAAACACC
This sequence comes from Aquibacillus saliphilus, assembly GCF_020404745.1. Lineage (GTDB taxonomy): Bacteria > Bacillota > Bacilli > Bacillales > Amphibacillaceae > Aquibacillus > Aquibacillus saliphilus. Next base: position 54,185 of record NZ_JAIZAP010000022.1, on the reverse strand, counting down.
TCCATTTTCTTTATGTATAACCTTAACTCTATTATCATTATTAGCATATTCATCACATATCTCACCACATCGATCAGGTGAACCATCATCTATAAGAATTAGCTCAAAATCTGTAAAAGTTTGAGCTAGTATAGAATCAATGCACTTATGAATGTATGGTTCCACTTTGTACACTGGAACTATTATACTTATCTTCGGATTCATAACCATGACTCCTCTCATCATCTATATAATTCAATAGTTTTGCTACTTCACTTGATGTATCCACTTTTTGTTTCCATAGATTACTTGAAAGATTTTCTCTTTTTTTAGGGTTTTCAATTAGAAATTTTATTTTTCCGAGTAATTCATCAATATTTTTTTTCACAATTAACCCATTATAACCATCTTTAATCTGTTCCTTTGCTCCAGTGAAATTTGTGGATATAAGTGGCTTACATAGACATTTTGCCTCTGCAAGTGTTAGACAAAACCCTTCATGTCTTGAGGGTTGAACATAGATATCAGCATTTTTGACATAAGGGTAAGGGTTTTCTTTGGCTCCTAATAGGATAAAAGAATCTTCTAAATTGTACCTAGTAATTAGATTTTCATATTCCTTTCTGGCTTTTCCATCACCTATGCAATACCAGTTAACGTTATAACCATTTTCTTTCAATTTTGATAAAACTTTAATCGCGATATCCTGACCTTTTTCTAAAGAAAGCCTCCCAACTGTCACAATATTAATTCCATTATGCTTTTCATCAAAATCTACTACCTTTTCTTGAGACATTTTTTCAACTAGATCAGGTGAAATGATATTAAATAAGACCTCCGTCTTATTTTTATCATTAGGAATAAGATTAACTAAATGTTGCCTAGCCTCTTCTGATACAACAAACACCTTATTATATTTCTCATGCAATTTTTTATATAATTTTTGATTAATCAAATGATTTTCGACGTCAAAATGTATCCACGCTATTTTCTTTTTTGCTATTACTTTGTTTGCTATATAATAATCAATCACATCAGTCGGTCCTTGATAAGCAATAGCAACGTCATATTCATTTGAGTTATTAGGAATACTTTTGAAAACTTCCTTATAATAGATATATCTATCATTAAGTTTTTTCGATAAGTAATACTTACCAACAAATGTAGGGATTTTAAAGAACTTCTTTCCACTCCAATAGTCAGCTACTGTCTGTTGAGGTGGTTGCATAATAATTGGTTTGATTTCTTCAAACCAATTAACCTCCTCCACCTCTACCCAAGCTGGAATGTGCTTTAAAAATGCTCCTTTTTTCTCTAATAAAAGGACCTTAACAGTATATTTATTTATAGGCATTGCGGAGAGTAAGGACAATAGTGATTTTTCCACACCACCTATGTTCATGCTAGTGAGCATAAATAAAATTTTTCTTTTAATCTTTTTCACCTCCAGCAAATAAATTTACGGAACATCTATTTTTAAAAAAATTGTTTGAAATCACTAGTATTACTAGTGTGTTCTTTCTGTATGTTCGTTACGATTTGTTCTCTAAAATCTTTATTAATCATTTGCTCAATGGCATTAACCATCTGATCTTTATCAAATCCAACAATTAAACCTGTTTTATTGTTGGATATTTGTTCCTTTGCTCCCGTAAAATTTGTACTAACAATTGGCTTATTAAAACACTTTGCCTCACCAAGAGTTATACAAAAACCTTCATGCCTAGATGGTTGAACATATATATCACATTCTTTCATATATGGATAAGGATTTGAATTCGCTCCAAGTAAAATAAAATCTTCCTTTACCTGATGGTCACTTATTAACGTTTCATACTCTGATCGAGCATTCCCTTCGCCAATACAGTACCACCTTATATTCAATCCTTTTTCCCTTAATCTCGCCAAGATAGGTATGATTAAATCTTGACCTTTTTCTATACTTAATCGCCCAACTGTTAAAATTCTTATACCGTTAAAATCATCTGTAAATCCTAGGCCCTCGTCAGCCATTCTTAAAACCTTATCTGTCGAAAGAATATTACTAAAAGTTTCTATTCTTTCCTTTAATTTCGGTAATTTTTGATTAATTTTTTTCTTACCTTCTTTTGAAACTACAAATATTTTGTCAAACTTTTTATAGAATATTTCGGCAAATTTAACGTCAAATCCAATTTTCGTGATATCAAAGTGAATCCATTGTATTTTCTTATCAGCTTTTATTTTTTTAATAACAAAATAGCTTATGAAGTCCATCGGACCAGCATAAGCTACAGCAACATCATATTTTTTTTCTAATTCATGAACATTTCTTAAAAGAAATTTAAAAAGAAGTCCTTTGTTTTTTATAACCTTTGATAATAATATAGTTAAAGTGAAGCCTACTCCTTTAACAAACTGCCCTTTTTTTATAAGATTCAATGCTACTGTTTTTGGCGGCTTATTTAACTCATCTTTCATTTCAAAATATTCATCTAAATACTCAGCATTAACTCGACTTGGAATAGACTCTAAAAATCCACCATATTTCTCTAACATTAATATAGTGATCTCATACTGATCCCTAGGCATCTCTTCAATCATATTTAGCAATGCCTTTTCAGTTCCACCGATGTTCATGTTAATGACCATAAATACTATTTTAATCTTCATTGGATTTACCACACTCATCCTATTAGTTGATAAAACTTTTCTGCTTCCTCCACGTTTCCTTTTTTCTCGATAGTTAAATAACTAATCAGCCTATTTCTTAGTTCTCTATCGTTAGTTAATTTCAATATTGCATCACAAACAGCGTCAGCATTCATATCAACCACCAAGCCATTTTCCCCATCTACCATCTGACTAAAAACTGCGTCGAATCTTGTAGTAACAACTGGAATATTTAGCATTCGTGCTTCTGCAATTGCTAAGCCGAAACCTTCAAATTTTGATGTTTGAACATATATATCAGTATTTTTGATAAAAGGATAAGGGTTGGATCTAACACCTAATAAAATGAAATGTTTGGTTAGGTTGTTTTTTTCTATATACTTTTGAATCTCTTCTTTTAAAGGCCCTTTTCCTAATACATACCATCTAAAATCAATACCACTTTCTTTAAGCTTCTTACAAGCTCTTAGTGCGATATCATATCCCTTCTGGTGATCAAGTCTCCCTATCGTTAATAATTTCACCCCATTAAAATTATCTTGATAACCATTTCCTATTTCGGACATATTTGCTATAAAGTCAGGGTTATTAATGTCATGAATTACTTTCATTTTGTTGGTGAAATTAGGGAACGTCTCTAAAAATATTTCTTTGGTGGAATCTGACACAGCAACAATCTTTTTATATTTCTCATAAAATTTTTCTTGGAATTGTTTATCCTTCACTTCTAATCTATAACTTACATTAACCCAGGCGAACTTCTTTTTCGCTTTTACTTTTTCGGCTACATAAAAAGTTGGAATACCTTGCGCATAACTTATTGCAACATCATAGTATTTAGGGTTGTTCTCAATGGTGTTAGAAACGCTCTCCCAAAATACTCTAGCTTTCTGTGAATTACGATATTTTTTCTTACGAATTCTCGCTGAATATTTAATCCTTGAATAGAACATTTTGTATTCCTTGTTTGTTAGAGTATAAAAAAATGATTTCTTAACACTTAATTTAGTAAACTCTGTATATTTTAATGGTTTCAAAATATTAACCTCTTCTGGAACTAAACTTTCCAGTATTGTCCCATGTGCAAACAACATCAAGTCAACAGAGTATTTCGAGTAGTTTAAAAGTGATAATAACGTTAATAGACTCTTTTCCGCTCCTGCACAATCTAATGAATCTATTACAAATAGCATCCTTTTTTTCATATTTTAAAACTCCATTTTAATTAATTATTGTATTAAACTTTTTCCTGCCGCAACTTTTTATAAAATTTACTTAGAGCTAATTTTATTGCTATTACTTTCAACTTTAGTATCATAGTTCTTTTTTTAATGGTATATCTTATTAATTCTTTATTGATATTATTCAACCAGATCCCTAAGATGTTTTTAATCATAAGAATACCTTCCCTGTCATAAAATACTCCTTGTTTTTTCTTTATTTCTTTTACAACATTTAACGATGCAAACTTAACACCTTGATAATAAAAGTGATTCTCCGGGTTGAATATAATATCGTCAATGTGTCTTTTAAAACCAATCAATTCACTATTGTAATTTATTAATCTTTCAAAGCCAGAGTTTTCATCCTCTATATGCATTTGTCCATTTTGAATAAAAACAAAATCAACTGAATCGCGTAGTCCATAAGCTGCGAGCACTTCATTAGAAATCAAACAAATAGAATCAATGTCAATATCCACTCTTTTAATGAATTTCTTATATTGATTTAAGTTTTCTTCAAAGTCTTTAAATGGCGAATCTGAAATAGCGTTATTCAAAAAGTGAATACTGTTCTCGTTTAATAGCATTTGAGTTAGCCGAATAGTATCCTGATGTTTTTCATTAATATAAAAATTAAAATCACTTTCGCCATAAATATCTCTAAGTCCTATTTTCACCATTGATAGATTTCTAAAATCAGTCGTTTCAAAAATCAGAACACCTATTGTTCCATCGCCATTAAAAAAAGAACCAATTTCCCTTTCAGGATCGTTCTTATATCCACTAAAGTCTTCTAACCACTTCTCATCTTCAGCCAATAGTTTAATAAGGTTTCTTGGACCTTCTTTCTTTATGTAAACCTCCTTTTCATAATAAATATCCCCAAAGTTATCGAGAACTTCCTTGACCTTTTCCTTTTTTTCAATGCTATTTGGAAATAATAGAACAATAAAAGTATTACTTTTTAACTTACAATATTCATAAGTCATGGCATCGGACCATTTACTAAGAAGACCTTTATTTCTAAAAAACTCATAGTTATAATTTAAATTGTGATTCTTTATTTTCACTGCGCTTACCTTTTTGTCATAAAGTAATGCTGCGGTTAGGCGATGTGCTCCATCAATTGGAACGTTATTTTCGTTAATTGGTAGTAATGAAACTGTATCATCAAAACCATTATCCTTGACAGATTTCAAAGTGAAATTAAAAGAACTAATGAAAGATTTTATTCCTTTTTTTCCTGACTCATCATCTTCATCATACTGATTAAAAACCCACATATGATTTTCATAAAGTCGATAACCCCAACTACTATTCCACGCATTTTCTTGGAATTCCCCATATATATACTTAGCCATAATGTCGAATCTTTTATGATTAATTAAATTGTATGGTTCAACATCTAGAATTGGCAAATCTTTATCAATTCTTACTTGATTAAGCCGTTTTAAATTAAGTTTTTGTGAGATTTCATTTTCCTTTATCATATTAACCATCACTATTACTCCTATGTGATTTTATAATGTCTTGTTCGTACTTCATCCAAGATAGCCCATCTGGTTGAGATTTTATTCTTAGTGTTTTTATTACTTTTCTTAATCCAGTAAGTAAAATATTAAGCAATGGATGCAATGAAAAAAACGATAATTCTCTCAACAATTGCTTGTCATCTCTTACCGCTTTTTTTAAATCCCCATAATTATTATGGATATAATACCGAATTTCTTTTCTGTAAATCCCATGTTTGTCTTTTTTTCGATTGGCTAACAAAAGATTATAGTGAACCAAGCATGTCTTTACCATCAACTTATAGGACTCGTTCGATAAATGACTATAATACTTTTCTATAAATCGATGTCTTTCCTTTAATCCATTAATAATATCTAAATTTCTAGGTGTATAGTTTGCGACAATGCTATCATCACGTTGGTAATAATAATACATTGGCTGATGAATCATGACATAAGTTTCAACTCGATGCATGACTTGGTGAGCCCAAAACACATCTTCAAATAACACACCTTTTTTAAATGGAATATCACGAATCAATTCCGTTTTGTAAAGCTTGCCCCAGGCGAAATTTTTCACTTTTTCATTAACTACTAGTTCGTACATTAATGTGTTATTGTTTAACAAAATTGGATCATCATCTTTTTTATGATGCCTACTATCAAAAAGTAATTTGTCATCGTAAGCATAATAAAAAGCTGATTGAATCACATCAGCTTGATAATCTAAAATGACATTTACCATCGTCTCAATCATGGTCAATTCCAACCAATCATCACTGTCCACAAACATGGTAAACTCTCCTGTTACATATCCCATCCCGTGGTTTCTTGCATCAGATAATCCGCCATTTTCCTTGTGCACGGCAATGATTCTGGAATCCAGTTCACTGTAGTTATCTGCGATTTTTCCGCATTGATCAGGGGAACCATCATCAACCAAGATCACCTCTAAGTATTGATAAGTTTGCCGCAAAATACTTTCAAGACAACGATGGATATATTTTTCTACCTTGTAGATAGGAACAATAACGCTAACTAGTTGTTTGTGTAACATCTATTGTTCCCCTCCCTAAACTAATTGATATAGTTTTTTGAGTTCCTCGTTGTTATCGTAGTTTTTATTGTTGCAGTAATCAGACAAGATTCTCCTTAGGGCTTCATTGTTATAAAGCATTTTGATTCCATTGGCAATCCCTTCTGGTGATAACTCACAAATGCACCCATCATAACCGTCATTTACTTGGCTTTTTGCAGTTGGATAATTCGTGATGAGAACAGGTTTTGCTAGAATTTGTGCTTCAACAACTGTTACAGCCTTACCTTCATATCTGGATGGTTGTACATAGATGTCTGCTTCTTTCATATATGGATACGGATTCGCTTTTTTATCTAATAGGATAAATGAATCCTCAAGCTGATACTTGTTAATTAATTCTTTTATCATCTGCTCATCTCCACCATAGCCAACGACATACCAAGCAATATCCTGATAACCGCTATCCTTTAACAATTTCATAGCTCTGACTGCTTGATCAATCCCTTTCGCATGAGATAGTCTTGCAACTGTGATAATTTTAAAACGATTATCATTAACCATTGGATTTTCTATTTGTTCATTTGCAAGTGTTTGAACTATTGCTGGCGAAGAAATATTTTCAATAACACTGACCTTTTCTTCTAATGACGGATACTTTCTGGTAAAGGCTTTTTTACATTCATCAGATACTGCCACGATATGATGATAGTTATTCCACATGTTAAGATCCAAATCTACATCCGTTTCTACTGTCGAGAAATCGGTGTGAATCCATGCAATCTTTGTATTAGCTTTAACCTTTTCCGCAATAAAATAATGCGGCCATAAATAACTGATAGCGACATCATATCTTTTTTTTATTTTTGGTAAAAATGGGATGGAATACTTCCACATGTATTGCATCTGTTTATATCCATTTTCTGAAGATGGATGTAACCCTGCTTTATACTTTGCTAATAATCTTGCGAGTCCGATTGGAAGATTCCCAGACTTGAGTATTTGCCCGATCGACATCCGAAAAGTTTTGTACGGTTGTAGTTCGGATAGTAAACTAGGCTGATTGGGCAGCAGTTCCATAAAATCACCGGTATGACTATATAACATCAAATCAATTGCATAATTGTCGTAATCAAAATTGTTTAACATACTGATTAAACTTCTCTCGACTCCACCTACTTCCATATCAAAAGAGGCGACTAATATCTGTTTCATAAACTTCTCCTTCTTCTGGATAATAGATGTTGATTAATTTGGTAATTCCATCATTTAGAGAATATCCAGATTTATCAAGACAATTGTTAATCATGTTAAGGTTCTTTTCTTTATTACCTACTTCCTTTAAAATTTTTCTTGCCCAAGCCTCTGGTCCACCGTCCAAGGAAAGCTTTGATACAAGTCCAATATTTATGTCAGCTTCGGGCTGAATTGCATTCGATACAATACACGGTAATCCGCTAGCTTGGGCCTCTAAAAGTACGAGCCCTAAACCTTCATAAATGGAAGGAAATACAAATATATCCATGCTGTGTAGCATTGTTGGCACATCCTCTCTCACCCCAACAAACTTGATATTCTCGTATAATCCTTCTTTTTTTGCTTTTGCTTCAATCTCTTGCCTTAAATCTCCATCTCCAACTAACAGTAGTTTGCTAGATGGTTCTTTCTTAATAATTTCTTTCATTACTTTTAGCAAAAAAAGGTGATTCTTTGGTTCAATAAATCTTCCTATGTGGCCAATCACTATACTATTGCCAATTCCCTGTTCCATTTTAAATTTCTTAATAGTTGTACCTGGAACCTGTAAAAAATTCGAATAATCAATCACATTTGGAAAAAAGGAATAGTTAGCATTTGACAACTCTTTTTCTCCAAACAAATAACTCCCAGCACCATTGCTGCAAGCTAGTAGATTGGTTGAGAAAGTACTAATCATCCACCTCATTAGATTAATATATATCTTTCTAGCCAGCCCATTAGTATCATCTAAGGTAGTATGTGCATGGGAAATTCTAATTTTCACTCCGGCTAGAAATGCTGCTAGATTAGCAAGCCCACAATGAAACAGTGTATGACAATGAACAGCATCATATGGTCCATTCTTTTTTATAACCTTGTAAATCTGTGCAACTGAGCTCGTTTTGGTTAACTTTATCACCTGCCCACCTAAATTTTTTATTTCCTCATCATAATCTGCATCACCACTCCCATAGGAAATGAAATCAAACTGTACTTTTTGATGGTCAATATTTCGATAAATATTCATTAACATCGTTTCTGTGCCTGCTCGATTCATTGCTCCAACAACCTGAAGGACCTTGATTGGGTTATCCATTTCATTTCCCTTCCATAATATATTTGCATGGGTAAATTATTTCTCCCCTAATTTCTCATTCTTCCATTTAACAAACTCAATAACAGTCTTATACTCTTGTAATTGTTCTTTTTCGATTCCAGACGCTTTTAGTTGATTAACAAAGTCTAACCACTCTGTTTCGGGTTGATTTGCTTTTTTCTGATTCAATCCTAAGATCGTATCAATGTTGACGTTTAATTCTTTTGCGATTTTCCCTATTATTTGAATAGAAGGATTTTGATTTAAGTTACGTTCTATATTACTCAAGTAGGACTTAGAAATATTCGCACGCTCTGCTAGTTCTGATAAAGTTAAACGTTTTTGCTTCCGAATCTTGTATATGTTATCACCTATCATTATCTATACCTCATATTTTCTAAGATTACTTCTTCGCTAGTAACGGGTCCGTTTATTGTCTCTGTTATACAGTCGATTACTCTGTCTTGTTCATCGTCTGTTAGGCTCGATCCAGACGGAAGACATATACCCTTTTCAAATAGCTCTTGTGCGACATGCCCTGTTCTTTCATGTGGGTAGTACTTTGCACCTTTAAATAATGGCTGCAAATGGAGTGGTTTCCATACCGGACGTGCTTCAATATTTTCGGCATTAAGTGTTTCCAACAATTGTCCTACAGAAACACCAGCTTCATGTTCATTTATCGTGAATGCCGTAAGCCATCTATTTGTCCTTGTATGTAGTAATTCTGGCATAAAGTTTATACCAGGTAAGTTAACTAGACACCGGTAATAGCGATCAAATATATGTCTTCTTGCATCCACACGACTTTCTAAAACATCTAGTTGAGCTCTTCCAACACCCGCTAATATATTACTCATCCGGTAGTTATAACCACAAACACTGTGTTGATAATGTGGCGAAGCATCCTTTGCCTGTGTTGCTAAAAAACGCGCTTTTTTCAGCGCGTCTAGATCACCCGATACAAGCATTCCCCCGCCAGATGTGGTAATAATTTTATTTCCGTTGAAAGAGAAAATACTGAACTTACCAAAAACACCACTTGGTCTTCCTTTATAAGTTGACCCCAGAGACTCGGCCGCATCTTCAATAATTGGAACATTATACCGATTACAAATAGACACCAACTCATCCATTTTGGCTATTTGTCCATAAAGATTCACTACAATTACTGCTTTTGGTAAATTTCCTTCAAGTACTGCATCTGTTAACGCCCGTTCAAGTGCTTGTGGAGACATATTCCATGTATCCGGCTCTGAATCAATAAAAACGGGCTCTGCATCTTGGTATAAAATTGGATTTGCACTAGCAACAAAGGTAAGCGTGGAACAAAACACTTTATCTCCCTTTTGCACTCCTAATAAAGAAAGAGCTAAATGAATCGCTGCAGTTCCTGAACTTACCGCGACAGCTCCATTTGCTCCTAGATAACTTGCTATTTCATTTTCAAATGCATCAACATTCGGTCCTAATGGTGCAATCCAGTTTGTTCTGAATGCTTCCTTAACTTGATCTATCTCTTTCCCACTCATGTGTGGTGGTGAAAGAAGAATTTTAGGTTTTGTCATTTATAACCACCACCTTTTCTTCCTGCGTTTTATTTAATTTATTGTTTGAAAGAATTCTTGCAGGAGATCCAACTGCCTTACTTCCAGCTGGAATTTCCTTGATAACGATTGACCCAGCACCAATAACCGACCAGTTACCTACTTTCATCCCTGGTATAATAGTTGCTGTTGCCCCTATATGTACACCTTCACCAACGAAGACATTACCTGTCAAGGTAGCATTGGGAGAAATATGTGTGTAATCACCAACAACATTTTCATGCTCCACTATAGCCCCCGTGTTAATAATGCAATGATCACCAATCATTGTTTCTGCATTAATTACTGCATTTGGCATAATAACTGTTCCATAACCTAATCTTGCTGTGGAGCTTACTATCGCTGTTGGGTGAATAATTGTTAAAAATTGTTCGATTTCTAAGTTTAATGAAGCTACTATGTGTCTTCTGGTTAAATTATTTCCAATCGCAATGATCACCTTACCGTCTTGTTCAAGTACTTGATCTAACAAAGTTAAAGGGCCATGTACAGTTCCATTAACGTGGAATTCACTCGTATATTTATCATCTAGGATTGCAATAACCTGATGCTCCTTTATCAAAGAAACCATCTCTTGAATGACTTTGCTGTGCCCACCATTTCCGACAATAATTATATTCATGCTACATCACTTCTTCTGAGCCTTTAAATTTTTCCATCGTGACATGTCCTTGATAATTAATCCCCTCTTTCTTAACCACTTTACTAAGTGTTTTAATCATTATTTTAAAATCAAGAAGTAGACTATAATTGTTGACATACCATGTATCTAGCTTGAATTTTTCTTCCCAGTTAATCGCGTTTCTCCCATTAACTTGTGCCCATCCAGTTATACCTGGCCTAACGTTATGTCTTTTCTCTTGTTCCTTTGTATAAAGAGGTAAATATTCTAGTAACAAAGGTCTCGGACCAACCAAACTCATCTCACCTTTAAGAACATTAATTAGTTGTGGAAATTCATCTAAACTGTATTTTCTAAGAAATTGCCCAAGACCAGTTAAACGATAGTCATCAGATAATAAATTACCTTTCTCATCTGTTTCGTTATTCATTGTGCGAAATTTATATACGTAAAATGCCTTGCCGTTTAAACCTGGACGTAGCTGTTTAAATAGTATTGGTGTTCCTAATTTAATTCGTATTAAAAAAGCAATGACTAAAACAAGTGAAGACAACACCGTCAGCAGTATTAGTGAGATAACTACATCAATTAATCGCTTAATCATGATCTAACCCCAATTTCTTAAAACTTTATTTTACTTTCTTATCAGCGAATTTGATTTCCATTATCTGGTCTTTCATCTGATTGATAACTTCAAGTGCGCTAATATTAGTCGATTCGCTTCCTTTTTTAGCCTTTACCAGCATTTCTCTTACATCTCTTTTTGTTAAATTAGTCGTGCTTTTCATTATACTCCCCGCTTTTATAGACATTTAAAAAAACTAGCGTTTAGTAAACACCAGTTTGTCTTGGATCAACTATTTCTTGATATCCCTTTGGATTTTTTTGTTGCCATCGCCATGCGTCTTTACTCATCAAATGAATATCTCTACTAGCTTGCCATTTTAGGTGTTCTCTTGCCTTATTCGGATTCGCATAACAAATAGCTGAATCTCCCTCTCGCCGATCTACAACCGTGTAAGGTATTTTCTTCCCCGAAGCATTCTCGAACGCGTCAATCATTTCTAACACACTATAACCTCTACCCGTACCAAGATTATACGTTTCTACACCAGTTATTGATGTTATTTTTTCTAAGGCTTTTAGATGCCCCTTAGCCAAATCAACGACATGAATATAATCCCTTATCCCGGTTCCGTCTTTGGTTGGGTAATCATCTCCAAATATGTTAAGACGTTGCAGTTTCCCTACTGCTACCTGCGAAATATACGGTAGTAAATTATTTGGAATACCATTTGGATCCTCACCGATATTGCCACTTTCATGAGCTCCAATTGGATTAAAATATCTTAATAATGTAATACTCCATTCCTTATCTGATTGATACAAGTCCCGTAGCAATTCTTCAATTAAATGTTTCGTTCGTCCATATGGATTGACTGGCTTCAGAAAAGCATCTTCTGAAACAGGCATTTTATCCGTTGCTCCATAAACTGTTGCTGATGAACTGAAGACAAGATTTTTCACTCGGTGTTTTCTCATCACCTCACATAGAATTAATGTGCTTATCACATTATTACGGTAGTATTTAAGTGGCACCGCAACTGACTCTCCAACTGATTTTAATCCAGCGAAGTGAATAACCGCTTCAATCTTATTCTCTTTAAATACTTTTTCTAAATCAATCTGATTTAATAAATCAATCGGATACGTCTTAAGTTGTTTTCCGGTTATCTGTTCCACTCTTTTTAATGATTCAGGATTGCTATTTGAAAAATCATCAACAACGATTACCTGATAACCATCATTTAATAGCTCCACACAAGTGTGACTACCAATATATCCAGCTCCACCCGTTACGAGAATAGCCATCTACTATTCCTCCTTTCAAAAATTAAAACATCCAAAATTATAAGTTTACTGACTACCAAATGAAGTAATCACTTCTATAATTAATGTTTAAAGTAATCACATTCTCATAAAAATAATAAGCAAAGTAACAAACTATGATGACTAAATAAATCAGCTTTTGGTCCTTTTCTCTGAATATCTTAATAATCCAAGAGATTAAAATTAACTGATATAAATCAAAGTAAATTGAAAACCTAGCAAATATCCAATTCTGTGTAGCAATAATCATAAATACCATCCCTACTAATGCCATATTGACTATGTAATCACTATCAGGCCAAATTTTTTTAAGCTTATTTCTTCCTAAATATGCAATTACAATCGGAACAGCATCTACAACTACCCTTAAAATACTAGCGCCACCTTCATTAAAATCCTGATACCCTCCATATTGACTACCCTCAATTGCAGAAAACAACAATACTGAAAACCGATCAAATCCTAATGCAATAAAAAATGAAAAAATCACAAGAGCTACAGTAGCTTTTGACCAAGCTTTTAATCTGACTAAGAAATAAATTGGTAACAATATAAGTGCACTCTGATGAATGAAAGAGGCTAATACAACAATCAGTGAATACTTAAAGAAATTACCTTCTATTAAATACTTCGTACCGATGAAAAGAATTGCAGCGGCTAGTACTTGCCTAATTCCATTCATCGACACTAAAAATAGTCCTCCGGTAATATACACATACAAGCTTAAATCAATCATTCTAGAATAGTTATACAATACGATTACCACTAACAAATTTGTAATTAATGCTGTAGTGAAAATTAGTATTTGAGGATCATCGGATACGTAATTCTTTAATAGCATCTGTAGAATTCCAAAGCCTATATCACCCTGAGACTGAATAAACTCCCAGGAAAAATCATTTATCACATAAATACGTTTATAGGCTCCAGTGTCTCCAATACTTGACCTGAGGCCAGATATTGCAACCAAAGATACTAACGCTCCAAAAATAAGAACTTTATTTGGTTTAATCGGAACAGCTGCATTAATGGTCAATCTAGGAGTTGCAGCGTATCTTGCAAAAAATGCAAATATAAAAACTAAAAAAAGATTTACCCAGAGGAGAGTCATAGTAAATTTCCTTTCGATATAAAAACATGAACCATTCGCTCTTTTATAATCTTAAACAACTCTTGATTTTGTTGTAACATAAACATATAACAGGATTCCGAGTGGCAATGCTAGGATAGTTAAAACTTTCTTTGGTGCCTCTTTTAAAAACAACCAGTTTTTACTTATTAAACTACTAGATACATAATGGATTGCTTGCCTGTATTTAAACAAAACATTCGCGAATGGTAACTTCATCAACTCTCTACGATAAAAAGCAAACCCTTGTGGATTATTTCGATATTGATTTAGCATATTTAACGATGAGCCATCATTAAGATATTCAACACAACATAAAACTTCATTCATTAGCAACATTTGATAATCTCGATCTAACATGTGGTATTTGTAGGCAAGCCCAACGTATTTTTCACCCGTGAAAATGGGATATGGGTACTTTTTTGTTAGTTCAGTTCGGTAAACGAGCTTCTTATCACCTGTTACACCATGCTTCTGATATAGATCAAACAAAGTGGACTCTCTCAAACTATTAGGAAGTTCTGTACCAATAATTCGGCCATCTGTATAGGAATCAAGTCCAATGATTCCACTCACATTTTCATTCCCAAAAGCATTCCAAAATGCGAGAATTTTTTCAACTGCATCACCTGGCATATAATCATCCGAATCAATACAAATATTTAATTCGGTATCGATAAGCTCAAAGGCCGTGTTGTGCGCCCCGTGCATCCCTTGATTTCTTTGCTTCAGATAGAGTATTTCGATAACGCCTTCGATTATCCAGCCATCAACGAGAGCTTCTGTATCATCTGTAGAACCATCATCAATAATTAACCAAACAAAGTCTTTGCATGATTGACGTTTTAAACTTTCATAACAGTTATCAAGACAATAAGCACGATTATAAGTAGGAGTGAATACAGTCAGTTTCTTCATATCACTTTATCTCCTAACGATAGATAAGATAACTGTGACCGCTCTGCTGTTTTCTTGATGTCATACCCTTTGAGCGTCAGGGATTTACTCGATGACTTTCTGGTCTGTCTCGCCTTCGCTAACTGTGTAATCTTTTGGATCCATAAGTTTTGATCTGTTATTGGTAGATAGCTAACTAGACCAACGTCCATATCCACTTCGTCCGTGATTGAATCAGAAATAATGCATGGTAATCCAGCTCCTTGGGCCTCGATCAATGTAACTGGCAACCCCTCATGAAAGGAAGGGAAAATGAAAACATCGAAGGATTGAAGCAACAGATGAATATCGTCTCTTATTCCCAACAACTTCACTTTCTTATCTAGTTTTAACTCTTTTATTCTTTCTTTCACCTTTTGTTTCAATGGTCCATCACCAACTAGCACCAAGACAACGTTCGGTATTTTCTTGACCATACCTGCGAGAATATCCAACAAGAATAAGTGATTCTTTTGATGAGAGAATCTTCCTACATGCCCCAAAACGATTGTGTCTTTTTCAATAGTTAACTCGTTCCTGATTTTTTCACGAGCAGTTAGAGAAAAATGAAACTGATCGGTTTCAATTCCGTTTTTTAAAATATATGCTTCCGTTGAATTGTTTCCAAACAACCATTTTGAAGCCTTTGTTGAACATGCAAAGAAATGCGAGGCGTTGTATCTAATATATTGACCTGCATACCATTTATATAACTTTGATGCCAAACCACCCTCACTTCTCGTATTGTGACTATGTGCTATTCTGACTGGTATATTTGCTTTCTTGGCAGCCAAAAGAACAAACCCACTCATTTTATCCATATGTGAGTGAACAATCTTGTATTGGTTATTTGATTTAAAGAATTGATCCAAGTGTTGTTTGTATCCCAAATGACCAACCTCTGAGATGTAAGGAATTCTGAAAATTTCCCCTCCCATTGCAGTGATTTCCGAATCAAAAACACCTTCTTTACAAGTTAAGAAGTCGAATTGAACCTTCGAACGATCGATATTACGATATAGATTCATTAGTAAAGTTTCAGCTCCACCTCGGTTCATATTGACTACAACATGAAGTACTCTCAATGGGTTGCCCATTCCGTAACCTCCTCTCTATTCATATATATTCTGTAAATTCTACTTTTTTCAATCAATACTTTCCTCGTACTATATCTTTTCAAAATTATCTCCCTGCCGTTTGCTCCAAGTTTATTCTTTAAATCTGGTACATTTGCGAGCGTTTTTATTTTATTAGCAAATCGTTTTGTATCATCGCTCGCAACGGTCCAACCATTTTTATTATTTTGTACGAGTTCCCTATGCCCCCTATTGTCAACAGCTACAACTGGTAAGGCACAACTCATTGCTTCCATTATATTGACTGGCAATCCTTCACGAAGGCTTGATGCAACACCAATATCACACATTGGAAGGATTTGTTGAATATCATTTCGAAATCCTAAAAAAGTAACCATATGACTTATTCCAAGATTTGACGATAGTAAGCGACAACGCTCTAGTAATTGACCCTCACCAGCTAGAACAAGATGAGCATTCGGAACATCATCTTTAATCAAGGCTAATGATTCTAGCAGAAATTGTTGATTTTTATTTTTATTAAATTCTGCTGCATAAAACAATAAAAAGTCATCAGGTCCATAACCGAATGACTTTTTCATTTCGCTTTTATTATTTTCTGTAATTGGCTTAAAACGTTCTGTATCAACACCAACACCATGTACATGTTCAATCTTTTTAGCTTTAGACATATGCTTTTGTGCAAAACGATAATCTTCGATATTAATCGTGATTAGCGTGTCTGTTACTTTGGACAGGTACTTTTCAATCGGATAATAGACAAGCCAACTGATCAGCGGTGCACCCTTACAAAAATGAAATCCGTGAGCTGTGTATATTACTTTTGCTCCCTGTTTTCTAGCATCTCTTGCTGCCAGACGGGTTAACACACCTCCCATTGGTGTATGGCAATGAATAATCGAATAGTCTCCTTTATCGATAACATTTTTCAATTTTTGATAAGCACGCAGGTTAATTTTATTAAATGGCGAGCGCCTAATCGGTATATCATACTTATTGTCTGTATAGGGTAAATCAATCTTTCCCGATGCTGCGACGTCAACCTGCCAACCTTGATTTTTCAACCATTCCATATATGGCAAATGAAATGCTTTAAAATGGTAGTCAACTGTGGCACAAAACAGTATTTTATTGGCCATGTTTTTCACCTATCTATCTCATTAACTCTTTCTCTACTATAGTAGAAAGATATTCCAATAAATCCTTGCGTAAATCTTCTCGTTCTAGCGCTAAGTCAATTGTCGTCTTGATAAAACCCATTTTTTCTCCAACATCATACCTGCGCCCTTCAAAATCGTAAGCATATACCGCTTCCTGTTTATTAAGTTCAGCAATGGCATCTGTTAATTGTATTTCATCACCAGTGCCAGGCTTTTGGCTTTCCAATATGTTAAAAATACTAGAACTTAGAATATAGCGTCCTAAAATTGCTAAATTTGAAGGAGCATCTTCTTGTTTAGGTTTTTCTACAAGATTGTGTACGTTATATAACCGATCAGAGATCATACTTCCACCGACAATACCGTATCTCGAAACTTCACTTTCCTTAACGGTTTGCACTCCTAAAATCGTCGCATTGTAGCGGTTATATTGATCAATCAGTTGCTTTAGACATGGAGTTTGGGACCTCACAATGTCATCTCCTAAAAGCACTGCAAAGGGTTCAGCTCCGATAAATTTGCGGGCACACCAAATTGCGTGACCCAATCCTTTCGGTTCCTTTTGCCGGATATAATGAATATCGACTAGCTTCGAAGACTTTTGTACTTCACTTAATAAATCGAATTTTCCTTTGTTAAACAGGTTTTGTTCTAGCTCAAATGAGTTATCAAAATGGTCTTCAATCGCTCTTTTCCCTTTACCGGTTACGATAATTATATCTTCAATACCTGACTCAATTGCCTCTTCAACTATGTACTGAATGGTCGGCTTATCAACAATTGGTAGCATCTCTTTCGGCATTGCTTTCGTTGCCGGAAGAAATCTAGTACCAAGGCCGGCAGCTGGTATGATTGCTTTTTTCACTTTCATTGATTTACACCCCTTTCTAACTTGATGCTGACATAATTGGCTTTTGTCTTTTTGTTACTTTTCCATTAGCTAAGTCTAATAAATAATTTCTAAGCGAGACCTTATCGAAGTTAGCATAGTTGTTTATTAGTTCTTCAATTTCTTCTAAATATAACTCTGCGGTTTTGCCAATGTGAATTTTTGGATAAATATGTTCTTGTTGTACTTCGTTTTCCTTTAATAATTCCTCAAATAATTTTTCTCCTGGTCTCATTCCTGTAAACTCAATGCCAATTTCCTCTACAGAATAACCAGATAACTTAATTAAATTCATTGCTAAGTCAACAATTTTCACTGGTTCTCCCATATCTAAAACAAATACTTCGCCACCTTTAGCAAGTGCACCTGCTTGGATGACTAGCCTTGAAGCCTCGGGTATTGTCATAAAATAACGCAACATGTCTGGATGAGTGACTGTCACTGGCCCACCTTTTTCAATTTGTTTCTTAAATATCGGGATGACACTACCTCTACTTCCTAATACATTTCCAAACCGGACTGCAACAAACTTGGTGTTGCTATACTTACCCATACCTTGAACAACCATCTCTGCTAACTTCTTTGTTGCTCCCATGACACTTGTTGGATTTACGGCTTTATCAGTAGAAATCATTACAAAAGTTTTTACACCATACTGGTCAGCAGCTTTTGCTGCATTCATCGTACCAATTAAATTGTTTTTAACAGCCTCTTCAGGATTTCGTTCCATTAATGGCACATGTTTATGAGCAGCGGCATGATAAACTACATCTGGTTTATGCTCACTCATAATCTTCAACATTTTGTCCTGGTCTTGTAAGTCGGCTATTTCTGTAATAAACTCAACCTGTGAATCTTTGAATTTATCCTTTAATTCCATTTCAATCGAATAAATACTATTTTCTCCATGTCCAAGTAAAATCAATGTCTGTGGTTTAAAAACAGCAATTTGTCTTGAAATCTCCGAGCCTATTGAACCACCAGCACCAGTAACTAAGATAACTTTATCGGTTACATATTCAGATATTTTTTCTATATCCATGTTAACCGGATCTCTTCCTAACAAGTCTTCAACTTGAACATCACGAAATTGGCTAACAGAGACCTTACCCGTAACCAAGTCTTCCAACATTGGCATGATTTGCGTTTTTGCTTTTGTTTTGGCACACTCTCTAAAAATAACGTTCAACTCTTTTTTACTTAGCGATGGTATCGAGATAATTATATTTTCAATGTTGTAATCAAGTACTACCTGCTCAATAACATTAACTCCGCCAGTAACTGGAATCCCCATGATATCCAAATGATGCTTACGTATGTTGTCATCGACAAATGCAATTGGTAACAGACCCTCATTATTCTTTAGTAATTGTCTAGCCACCATTGTTCCAGCTGCACCTGCACCAATAATAAGGGTTCTTTTTTGGCTGATAGATTTATTAATAATCGAATCGCGGTACATTCTTAGGACAAACCTTGAACCACCTATAAACAACATATGAAGTAACCAGGTGACGGCTAGTAGCCTAAATTGTGTTTCCTGAAACAAAGCTTGTTGAAATACCAGCGCGATAAGCATTGAAAAACTGACAATCTTAGTAATAATGACTAACTCACCTACGCTGGCATACTCCCAGGCCTTTTTGTATAACTTATACATGACTGAAAAAGAATGATGACTCAGTAGAATGATAATCGAACTAACAATTAGTGGAATAGTAATCACGTGAATGCTAGCATTTACAAGAAATCTACTAATAAAAATGGCGGTAATTACAATAACTGAATCAAGAATGATAAATAATGACAACCGCTGGCGGTAAGTCATGTACTTCCCCCTTTCTATAGTCTTTTTTTCAATAATCCCCTTTTATCTCGGAAAAATAGTTAAGTGTTTATTTACATGTCCTATTTAAAAGCCACATAAATAAGCACTTAAAAATAAAAAATTATGGGCATTTAACCCATCCTCACATCACACTATCGACAACGAACGCGTCTAAGGTTGACTCCAACCCACAGCATGACCGATTGCCTACATTGTTATTGATAAGTAGACATCACCAAGACCAACGAATAAATTATTCTTAATAACGAACGATAGAATCAAAAAAATCCCTTTTATTTCTCGATAATAATTGCTCCAACTAAATTAGCATGTGCTAATTCTAAGACTTTCCTAGCCTCTTCTGCTTTTTCCATTCCTGTTTTTCCTCGCGCTACTGCAAGTACTACACTATGACTCAGATTTGCTAATATTCTTGTTTCTGTCCATTTTAAAACACTAGGACCATCAATCAATATCATATCGTATGAATCTGCTAATTGTTTCAATATTTCTCTCATCCATTCATGACCTATTAATTCTGCAGGATTAGGGGAATAATTGCCGCTAGTCAAGATGTCTAAGTTTCCAATTCCAGTGTTGTTAATTGCTTGATTAAGTAATGTTTTATTATGTAGTACATCTGTTAATCCAGTCTCATTTGAGAGCTTAAAGACAGTATGAATAATAGGGTCTCTGAGATTAGCGTCAATTAGTAAAATTCTTTCTTTTTGTTGAGCCATAGACACAGATAAATTGGCAGTTATAGTCGATTTACCTTCTCCTATTCCTGGAGATGTTATTAAAAAGATTTGATTATTTCTTTTTTCTGTCAAAAATTTTATATTTGTTTTAATTGTTTGAAATTGATCTGAAATCGCTGAATCTGGGTTTGAATAGGTCACGAGATTCTTTTTCTTAAAATTTTTCACTTGACTCCTTTTATTCAATGCCAATTGTTTCACCCCTTATCTCCGACTCCTGCTTTTGCTGGTGTTTTTGTTTTTTTAGGATGAATTTTCTCTTATTCATATTTGAAATCACCCCAAGTACTGGTACTCCAAGTACTTCCTCAACATCTCGTTCCTTCTTAACAGTTCCATCTAACGATTCCAATAAAAACACAAATCCTACACTAACAATAATTCCAAATATTGCAGCAAAAAGAGTTACTCCTCTTGATGGCTCATTGATTGGAAGTGAGTTTTCTTTTGCTTCTGATAATAGTTGTACTCCATTGAAATTTAAAATCCCTACAATTTCTTGTTTAAATATTTTTGATGTTGCATTTGCAATATTCATTGCTAAAACGGGATCCTCATCGATAACTGAAATACTGATTACACTTGATTCATCAATTCTCGTTACATCGATTTGTTCTGCTAAAACATCCGAAGTTCTTGTTAGTTCTAACTCTTGTATTACCTTTTCCAAAATGATTGGATCTTTAATCATTACCATTAAAGTTACCATTGACTCTGCTTCTGGTCCGATAATAACTCTTGTTGAAGTTTCATATAATGGAACATAGTTATTTTGGCTGTCATAAAAATAACCTGCTAACGTTGTCAGAGTAGTGATTAAAAGAATTATCCACAATCTTTTTCTAAATAAATCATAGTACTCCTTTAAATTTATCTCTCTAACCTTTCTATTATCTTGAATAAAATCCTTACTCAATTTACTCACGTTAATCACCTTTTTTTAAAAAACTCGATTTTATTTACACTACCTCTACATTTTATTCATTATAAAGAACAATAATTACATTTAAATTTTCTTTTGCATTGTAGTCTTACTTTTTAACTACGAAGAATATATAGAGATGCTAACGTCCTTAATAATCTTCATTCTAATTCTTTATAAAGAACAAGTCAACAAAATTTTAAAACATCTTATACTTCTACTAAATACTCCTTTTTTTGACAAAATCGACTTATCTATTTTAATAATATAAACAAGTTATGTAACCTTAATCGAAATACTCCAATTAGAACCAGTTCCTATGTTATAGGCCTTTGCAAATAAGCCCTGATTGAGCGCGACTGCTAAAGTTATCGAGTAAATTTATATATACCAATGCTTCTCCGACACATTTTGGATATATCTCCTCAAATGACATCGTGAATACATTATTATTTTATAGCTATCGCCAACTATCACTAACGAAAACCACTTTTTCAATGCTAAGTTCTACAAGCTTATTCTTTGATTTTTTGATTTGCATTTACTAGACTTGGTCATACTAAAATCAATATGATTAAAGGAGCATCAAGTGATGAAAGCAATTGTTATAAATGAGTATGGTGGCAAAGAAGCCCTACAGGAGCAAGACGTACCAAAACCGGAGATTAATGATAACCAAGTATTAGTGGAGGTCCATGCTACTTCTATTAACCCTATCGACTGGAAACTAAGAGAAGGTTATTTGAAGGCTATGCTTGATTTTTCATTTCCAATTATTTTAGGTTGGGATGTCGCAGGAATAATTGTCGAGACTGGTAAAGACGTGAAAAACTTTGCTGTCGGCGACGAGGTTTTCGCTCGTCCAGATACAACAGCTGACGGAACATATGCGGAGTACACCACTGTCGATGAAAACTTACTAGCAAAAAAGCCAAAAAACCTTTCTTACGAAGAAGCTGCTTCCATTCCACTCGCAGGACTTACTGCATGGCAATGTCTCGTTGATAAAACTGAGGTAAAAAAAGGCGATAAAGTATTAATACAGGCCGGTGCTGGCGGTGTAGGTAGTTTAGCTATTCAAATGGCCAAGCATTTAGGGGCATACGTTGCCACAACAGCAAGTGAAACCAATGAAGCATATGTAAAACAACTTGGCGCCGATCAATTCATTAACTACCAAACCGAGAAATTTGAAGAGGTATTGAAAGACTTTGATGTTGTCCTTGATACCATGGGTGGAGAAGTGTTAGAAAAAGGCTTTCAAGTGCTAAAACACGGAGGTAAACTTGTGACAATCGCGGGGCAACCTGACCAGGATTTAGCTAAAAAACACGGCGTCGATGCGATGTCATATTGGCTAACTCCAAATGGTGAACAACTAAGCACGCTTGGAGATCTCTTAGAAAAAGAAATTGTAAAACCCCAAGTTGGACATGTATTCACTTTTACTGCTGAGCAACTCCGAGAAGCACATGGACTGAGCGAAACACATCATGCCAAAGGTAAAATTGTGATTAAAGTTAAATAATACAAGAAAAGATAAGGGCGCCTTGTTAGCCCCGACAAGCTTAAGACAAGCCTCGACGTGACGCTTTTTGTCACAGAGAGGCTTGTCTTAAGACCTCAGGCGGGTCCATTCGAAATAAGAAAACCGCTTATTTCCGGCTAGGCGCTGGAGCTGGAGCTGGACGTGGCTAACTTAGTAATTAATTATCCATAGCAGACCATTTTATAATTTCCTGGACTACAAGTAAACAATCGAGCAACCGCAGCTATGGTCGCTCGATTGTTTTTTTCTGTTGTTCTATTTCCCAATCTCTATATCAAGCTCCTCATAAGGTCACAATTGCCTTAATAACTTTCTCTTCTGGGTTATACCAGCTTTCGTACACCTCGGTCATTTGATCAAAGCTGGTTCTGTGGGTGATATACGATTCGGCATTTATCTGTCCGCTTTTGATTGTTTCAATTACCACCTGAAAGTCTTCTTTTGTCGCGTTTCGACTACCCATTAAAGTCAGTTCTTTTTTATGAAACTCCGGATCTTTGAAGCTAATATTCTCCTTAACAAGTAGTTTACCGCCATGCGCAACATGGTTAAATGCACTTGACATCGACTTGGCATTCCCCGTTGCATAAAAACCTTATGTTTAAAACTAACGATAACCGGTAAAAGAAAAATAACAGGATAACTATTTGAGGAGGTAGTTGAATGTTACATTTCACAAATCGAATACAAGATTTTAAAGTGCAAGCAACAGATGACAAATTAGGAAAAGTGAAAGATATTTATTTTGATGAAGATAGTTGGGTGGTACGTTACCTTGTTGTGGATACGAAAAAATGGTTGCCAGGAAGAAAGGTATTAGTCTCTCCTATTTCTTTTGATTATGTGGACTATCAAAATTCAACAGTGACTATTTTCGAGTCGAAAGATAGTATCAAAAATAGTCCTAATATCGACGAAAATCAACCTGTTTCCAGACAACAAGAATCTAGCCTGAATACCTACTTTGAGTGGCCTTATTACTGGAGCTATCTTGATAACGAAAAGATGTGGGGCGGTTTTGCAACTCCCGCAGAGTTAATGAAGACAGGTCAAACTGGAGAAGAACTTGCCAAAGAACAGCAAGAAAGTACAAAGTTGCGTAGTGTTGACGAAATTTCAGGTGATTTAGGTGGCTACACCATTCAAGCTACTAATGGTGAAATTGGACATGTGACAGACTTTCTTGTTGATGATTATAACTGGAAGCTGCGCTATTTCATTGTTGAAACAAAAAACTTTCTCCCAGGAAAATTCGTGCTATTATCAATTGATTGGATCAAGAATATCTCTTGGATTGATCAAAAAGTAGTTGTTGATTTATCCAAAGAAACAATTGAAAACGGTCCATTTTACAATTTACACGAACACTTTACAAGAGAAGATGAGAAACAACTCTACCAAAGCTATCAAAAACCCCCATATTTTTAGAGTGATTTTAGGTGAAGATTAGCATAGCGATTGTAGTATAAAGAAAACTTGCCCCTATTCATAAGGCATATATAAATAGGGACAAGTTCTTTTTTATTGATACAGTCGTTTCTATCCATTAAGCTAGATTCCTTTTTTTCTCCCCACTAACGATTAGAAACATCTTTTAAACGAAACTAAAAACACCTGTCACTTGTCTTCCTAAGACAAATAACAGGCATTTCTATTTATTCAAATGGATATTTAAGTCCCCACTGTCCTCGTACTTCATCCATTAGTTTCATAATTTCCAACGATTCATTAAGAGGCATAACGGAGCTTTCTTTTAGTCCCTCACTCAAGGCTCGCCCTACTTCTTCTGCTTCAAAAGCATAGCCGGTTGATTCTCGGTCATCGATAAACGTTTCTACTTTCTCTTTACCAATATATAATGATGCAGACTTAGCAGAATGAAAACTAGGAATGTGAATATAGCCTTCTGTTCCAAGTATATATGCTTCATTGGTTAGGTTAAGTCGAACTGCACCATTTAAAGATGCTGTTTTACCACCTGGGTATGACATAATAATAGAGAATTCTTCATCAACACCAGTTTCCCCAATATGAGCTGTGCTTGTTATTTTCTCTGGTTTTGCACCTAGAATCATCGATGCAAAGGAAACTGGATAGATACCAGCATCAAGCAGTGCTCCCCCACCAAGATCAGGGTTTAGTAGTCTCCACTCTGGATTCCACGGTGCCCGGAATCCAAAATCTGCTTTTACTAAACGTACTTCTCCTATTTTACCATTGTTAATCCACTCTCTAACCTTAACAATCGGAGGAAGGAACCTTGTCCACATTGCTTCCATAAGGAACAGCTTTTTATCTTTAGCAAAATCAATAAGTTCCTCAAGTTCTTCTGCTCTAACAGTAAATGGTTTTTCGCAAAGAACAGCTTTACCTGCTCGAAGACAAGCCATTACATTCTCTTTATGAAAAGGATGCGGTGTCGCTACATAGATTGCATCTACATCTTTGTCCTCTGCTAATTCCTGATAGCTACCATATGCACGTTCAATCCCATATCTTTCAGCAAACTCTTTAGCGCTATTTTTTGTTCTTGAACCTACTGCAATTCGATCAGCATTACTGGCATACGACAAATCCTCGGCAAATTTTTTCGCTATTCCGCCTGTACCTAGTATCCCCCATTTTATCTTTTTTTCCATTTTAGATAGTCCTCCTTTAAATGCTAGTTCAGTCATTGAAACTATTAAACCCAAAATTGGCAGCGCTGTCAATAAAGCTTTTATTTAGAAATAAACTAATTAGCTCGTCTCCTTGTAAGGTTATCACATTTCTAACACAAAATGTGAATCGACCTGTTCAGAGGTGCTAACAGGTCACTTAGCTCTTCTATCTAAACAAACTATTTTCCAGTCAGTATTTTTTCGCATGTAATACATGATTGCCATCCACTGGCCATGCTCTTAATTCCAAAATATGTCACACTTATCAAACTTCTACCCTATCAAGTAATTGACAGCGTTACATTTATTAAAGTGACAACATCTGGTATAATTTACCTACTAATAGGTGGAGGGGACGATTGGATGAACAAGAGAAAATCATTTTTAATTATTGGAAGTCTATTAATCTTCATTGTCGCGGCGTCTAGCTTCGGATACATATATAACCAATCAAAAGCTCAAACAAAAGTCAAAACAAATCAGGATTCCCTGATAACAGAAGTAACAGAAACTGAATCTGATTTAATAGCAAAAAAGTCAGAAGATACAGCTACTGAAAATACAGATGATACTATTGATGAAGTAGATCAAGAACAATCACCTGATCCACAAAACAAAGAAGATAAACCTGAAAAGACAGCAGTTAAAACTCTTTCGACAAAATATGTATCAGTCTCCTCGTTAAATGTGAGAGCAGGACCAAGTACCAATTATGATGTCAGTGGGGTAGTCACTTTGAACCAAGCAATAGAAGCAGTAGAAGGTAGTTCACCAACCGAATGGGTTGAAGTTCAAACTGAAAAATTCACAGGCTTTGTAAATGGAAAGTATCTATCAGATAAAAAAATTGAACTTAAATCAAGTAGCGAAAAAGCAGCTTCTAAAAATAAAAAAACAACGGATAACGAGTCAAAGGAAAAAGACGAATCAGAATCGACTGAAAAAACGGACCCTCCAGCTAAGCCAAAAACAAATGATGCGGACAAGCTTAAGACAGTAAGCAAGAATAACCAATTAATATTAGTTACTTCGAATGACTATGGGACAAGCTCTGCAAAAATTCAAACGTTTGAGCGAAATGCTAGCGGTTCTTGGGACAGAATCCTCTCAACATCAGGGCATATTGGCAAAAAAGGCTTTGCTAAAAATAAAGTAGAAGGCGATCAAAAAAGTCCGCGCGGTAAGTACACAATTGGAACTGCTTTTGGTCGGCAAGGAAATCCTGGTACAAAACTTCCATTTAGAAACATAACAGCTGACGATGTTTGGGTAGATGATCCACAATCGCAGTTATATAATACATAGCAATCTAAACAGGAAACACAAGACCAGTGGTCTAGTGCTGAGGATATGGATATTGGTCCGTACACCTATGGATTGGTAATCAATTATAATACCGGTCAGGTACCAGGGGAAGGAAGTGCTATTTTCCTTCATGTTTCCACAGGTCATACATTGGGTTGTACTGGGGTTTCACAGGGTAATATGGTTTCTATCCTCAAATGGGTAGATCCTGCAAAAAATCCAGTTATCATTCAAGCGCCAGTTAATGAATTATCAAATTATTAAAATGAAAGTCAAGAGCTGTTGCTCTTGACCTTCATTTTTTATAAGGTTCATTACTGATCCCAACCTACATTCCTTTAATCATTTGCTAGGTTCCTTCGATCTGGTGCAGTAGGCGGCTTTTCCATCCAGCCATTATCAATCATCAGGTTAGCACCATCTTCGGAGTACTCTGCAACCTCTGCCATCAACCGACTATACGAAGCTCCTAAATCTCTTCTTAGACTAGCAGCCATACTTGCTCCGTAAAAACCCATTCCCGCTGATTGGACTGCAGCAGTATGAAACATCATTAATTTATCACTAAACGGGGCTTCCTTAGAGCGTGTTGGAGTTGAATCGGAAGTCATTGGTGTCATAATATTACTTTCATCCAGAAATTTACTAAAAACAGCACAATGGTGCTTAGCAATCTCTGCACCTCTAATAAAATAGTGAGCTAATTTCTTTGAATTTGCTACTTGACTAAATCCAGTTAGCATTGCCATTCCGAGAACATTTCTTTCTAAGTTGCTAAATAAAAATGAAATTTCAGTCGATGTCAGCGGACGTTGTTCTCCTAACCATCCAGATAGAAAATGTTGCTTATGAACGAATTCCACTTGCTCCGGATAAGGAATATATGGTGCACGAATAAATACACCTTTTTTCTGCATAACATCTGTTACACGATTAAATAGTTCCGTTGAAGAAGATAAGCTTTCTGAAAAAAATTCACGAATATCTTTTCTAGCTGACATAGACAAAGAAACACCATATGAGTTTAATCCCATTGTTCCAATGTGTGAAAGATAAAAAAGCATAAACGTATCTGTAAATAACCTTTTTGCACGTAAATTTACATCTTGTTCAGTGAAACCGATTGGGATTGGATGTTTTTCTTCTCGATAAATTCCTCTTAATAGCTCGGCATGTTTACTAGCTAGATCTGAAGAATAAATTAACAGTGAACGAACATTTTCATCTTCAACTGTTTCTAGGAAATAGGAAGTAGTACACTCTATTAGAGTGCTATTTTGGTATGCCATCCACAAAAACGATAATTCTGCTGATGTTAGATTTGGATGATGGTTTGTTTCCATTTTTAAATTAATACCTCCACATGAATAGTTAGCTTTTATTTTTCCAAAAATAACTAAAACTATTACAAAACGCGGGAAAAATTAAAATTTCGGAAATTTATACTAAACTTAACTTGATATTCTACTCAAAACTGATTGTTAATTTTTGGATATAACCATATAATCAGAATATACGACAAAGTTTTACACTTTTTCAAAAAAGAGGGGGCATGTGATTTGAATTTAGCTGAAAGCATGAAATTGCACGATACTATTAAAAAAAATACGTTAATGTTGATGACGATTGCAATCTCATTAGCTGGAGGAATTATTTTAAATTTTATTCAACAGGAATATTTCACACTTATGTTTTATGGTTTAACTTTGATTTTTTTAGTACTACTTTATTTTATTTTCCAAAAAGTGCTTAAGAAACATAATATATTACCTTATTTATTGATTACTGTTGCATATGCCTTTAATTTTCTATTCGTAGTCGTCAATGGGAGCAGCATTAACATTATTTTGATTTCATTATTTCTGACAATTTATTCAGCCATTCAGCTGAATAGGAAAATATTCTTTTATGGGTATGGTTTAGGAATAGTTGTTATTTTAGCCAATCATTTTTTGGCAACGGCTGATAAGGAAGTAATCCAAAGTCTTCTTAGTTATACAATTTTAATTTATCTGTTGATTGGACTAATATTTAATGTAGTAATTCGACTTTCCTTAGAACAAACGAAAAAGTTAATCGATGTTCTCGAAAAGTCTGAAATAGAAGCCAAACGTAAAGAAGCACAAAAATTTCAATTACAACAAAATGTAAATGCAATTATAACTAGTATCTCTGAGGTAAATAATCATCTGCAGACAAACTTAACTGCGCAAAATGAAATGGCTTCAGCAATTAATGAAGTATCCGTCGGCAGCCAAACGCAATCCGAACAAATCTCTGAAATATCACAAAACACCAATGAAACAAAGTCTACTATTGATGAGGTACATAGCAAATCAATTGAACTCTACCTGGCTTCTGGCAACGCTAGTGAATTAACCAAGAATGGGAAAATGAAAATTAATGATCTAAATGAAAATAATACAACGTTAGAAAAAGTCATTAATGATTTAAATGATACTTTCACTATATTAACGGAAAAAATAGCGGAAACAAATAAATTCGCTGGAACAATTAAAGAAATAACGGCTCAAACGAACTTGCTAGCTCTAAACGCGTCGATTGAAGCAGCAAGAGCTGGTGACGCCGGAAAAGGATTTGCTGTCGTCGCGAATGAAATCAGAAAACTCGCTGACTTGACTGGTCAAACAACTGAAAAGATTACCAAGAACTTAGATGAATTAAATACTAGCAATAAACAAGCAATCACCCAAATGGACGAAAGTACACAAAATATTAAACTTGGAGTTATTTCAACAAATGATGTTACTGGATATTTCGAAAAAATATCTGCTACCATGCAGGAACTCAATGACGGGCTAAAGAATTTTACTCAACTAGCTGAAAAAGTACAAGGACAATCGAATGATGTAGAGAAATCAACCAACGACTTCGCAGCAATTATCGAACAAACATCAGCGAGCCTAGAAGAGATGAATGCGACCGTCGATAATTTAACAACTGGAAATCATCAACTTTCATTGTTAATGGACGAAACAGTTACAAAAGCTACTGCAATCAAAGACGATTTCAAAGAATAACTGATGCAACCTGTTTCTTTTTTCAAAAAGGAGCAGGCTGTTTTTTTATTAACCCAATCAAAACTGACTATTTATACTCTCACTACTTTTAATTTTATTAAATACCATTCAATTTACTGAATCTCAATAGAATATGCCTTTAAAAGCTTAGAATATAGGTTATTATATTGTTAGAGTGATTTAAATAATTAAGTTCACATTTTTATATATTAGTCTATTTCATAATATTGATTTTTTTGTAATTTAATCCAAAAGAAAGTCTCACTTTTACTATTAAAATAGGAGTTGATTTTTACATGCCCAACATTCTAATTGTTGAAGATGAACAAAAGCTGGCAAGAGTAATTCAATTGGAGTTGGACTATGAAGGCTATCAAACAGAAATAGCCAACAATGGAAAAGATGCTTTAACAAAAATTCTAAACCAGTCCTGGGATCTCATTTTATTAGACATTTTATTGCCTGGACTAAGTGGTTTAGAAGTTCTAAGACGAGTTCGTAACAAAGATACATCTACTCCGGTACTTCTATTAACTGCGCGTGATGAGGTACATGATAAGGTTTCTGGATTAGACTTAGGGGCAAACGATTATATAACAAAACCATTCCAAATTGAAGAATTATTAGCCCGGATACGTGTCCATCTACGTAGTCGTCCTACCGTCCAAACGGAACAATTAACGATTGGTGACCTTTCTGTAAACATCCAAACCAGGGAGGTTATTCGAAGTGAGCAGACAATCGAATTAACCCCACGTGAATTTGATTTGCTTGTTTACTTAATGAAAAATGAAAATCAGGTATTACAGCGTGAACAATTGATTGAACAAGTATGGGGATATGATTATTTTGGGGACACAAATGTTGTGGACGTCTACATTCGGTATTTACGACAGAAAGTTGATAAACCGTTTGAAAACCAATATATTCATACTATTCGAGGTGTAGGTTACTCCATCAAGGAAAATAAATCATGAAGCTCCGAACAAAAATCCAAGTATTTCTGAGCCTTATCATGATAATAGTCATTATCTTCATTAATACGGCTATTTATTTTTTATTCTATAAAGTATCACTAGATGCTGAAGTGGAACGTGTTCAATCACAAGCAAACACCTTAATGGAGGCATTAGCTGAAAACGAAAACATTGACGCCGATCCACACCAATTTTTAAGAGCGTACATTCCGTCAAATGGAATGATTCGAGTCATTAATGACCAAAATGAAGTAATTGAATCAATTTCCAAAGAAGTTGAGTATTATAACCTACCTTTTACCTTTGTAAAAAAACAATCACAACAAGTAATTCAAGGTGATTCTGGCACTCGATATGCAATTATTTCTGTACCCTTGATATGGAATGATGGGCAAGTGATGACACTGCAAGTTGCAGAACACCTTACCTCTTTAAAGGAAACAATGTCTACACTTTTCATTGTGCTTGTTTTTGCATCTCTAATTATGATTGTACCGGCACTTATCGCTGGTAGGTGGCTAGGAAACTTTGTGATAAAGCCAATCAGACAGCTGACACATTCGATGACAGATAACCCTAAGGATGGTGAATGGAAAAAGATAGATATTCATAACAGATCCAAAGATGAATTATACTTAATGGGTAATACGTATAATCAAATGATTGACCGATTAAACGAAAGCTTTAATCGTCAAGAACAATTTGTTTCTGATGCATCCCATGAATTAAAAACACCAATCACGATCATTAAAAGCTATGCTCAGTTACTAAAGCGTTGGGGCAATGAAAAACCTGAGATATTTGATGAAGCCGTTCAAGCGATTAACTCCGAATCAAACAGAATGCAACATATGACAGAACAAATGCTTTCACTCGCTAAAAATCAACAGCGTGAGAATTTACTTTTTGAATCAGTTAATCTCATCGCCCTAACACAAGATATCATACGCTCCTTATCAGTTGCTTACAACCGAAAAATCACCTTATTTACTGAGCTTCAAAATCTTGAACATAGTGCTGATAAAGAAAAAATTAGTCAGGCATTATATATATTGATCGATAACGCCTGCAAGTATAGTGATTCAGAAATAAATATCAGTATTGATCAGTTTGAACAAGAAATACAAATATCGGTCGAGGATTTTGGTGAAGGGTTAACTGAAACAGAACAAGAGCATATATTCGACCGTTTTTACCGAGCTGATAAAGCTAGAAACAGAGAATCAGGCGGGACTGGGCTTGGCTTATCGATTGCACTCTATATTGTTCGAGCTCATGGCGGAGATATAAAAGTGAAAAGCAACGAGGGAGAGTGGTCTGTTTTCACGATCCATCTTCCATATTAATAGTCTATTATTGATTTCTCATCAAATTCTAATTTAAATCACATCGTTCCTTCATAAAAATTGCTTATGCTATAGCTAATAAGAAAAACAGACATCGTCCTTTAGTTTAAAACGATAGTTTACGTTTTTCATACACTATCCGTAATCCAAATTAGGGTCGTGTGAAAATTAGGAGGAAAAAAAATGAAAAACAAAACGTTTATTTCAATTGTGGGTGCACTAGTAGTTATTGGTGGCGCTGCTGGTATTTATCAATTATCGGCTTCACCAGCTTCCGCTAATTTATCAGAAGAGGAAGCAATGACGAAAGCCCAAAGTCAATTTCCGGGTGAAGTAATTGAAATCGAATTAGAACGAAATGGTAAAAATTATGTATATGAAGTGGACATTGAAGGATCTGACCGCAATTATGAGTTGTCGATAGACGCAAACACAGGTGAGATATTAAAGTTAGAAGAAGACAGGAAAAACACAAAAAAAGAGACTGGTAGTACAACAAAAGATGATAACAGTGATGATCAAAATAAGAAGAAAGATGATGACACTGATAACAACAATGTAGCTACTAATGAAAATAAAGACACCAACGATGATGATGTCGACGATAACACTACAAAGAAAGATAACACAACTAAGAACACACCAATCTCAGCTGAAAAAGCAAAGGAAATCGCCCTAGCAAAATTCAAAGGTACGATTACTGAACTTGAATTAGATGAAGATGATGGTTATCTACTCTATGAACTTCAATTAGATACTGATAAAAATGAAGTGGAACTGGATATCGATGCCTACACAGGCGAGATAATCGCTATCTCCATCGATGATTTAGATAATTGAATAAAACGAGTAGGCATTGATTAAATAGATCAATGCCCTCTCTCTTTGTTTATAATTGTCAGAGTTTCATTACTGACAACACTACGAATAGGCATGTAAACTTTTCTATAAATGCCCATCACTTTTTAATTTCCCATAAATTACTACATCCTCAAATCTACCATTTACTAATTGATACTCTCGTAAATAACCTTCTCTCTTAAATTGATACCGCTCTAATAATTTTAGCACCGCTTTGTTTTTTCTAAGGGTATAGGCATGGATTTTATTAAGCCTTAAATGATCAAACCCGTATTGCACAATCTTAGGTATCAGTTCCGTTGCAAATCCCTTTCCCCAATATTTGCTCATGAAATTCCCACCTATTTCTGCATGCCTGGACTCTCGGTCCCAGTTTCTAAAACCACAAGTTCCAATTGGATTCCCTGTTTCTTTATTAATAATTGCCCACCTAATTGAATTATCATCCAGATGTGGATTTAGGATTTGTCTAATAAAATCTTCTGCTTCTTTGATGTTGCTAAATCCAGAACTATTATCAAATTTAAGTACTCCTGGGTCTGAATAAATAGAATAAATCTCTTTTTTATCATTCAAGTTTATATTTCTGATTAACAAACTATTCGTCTCAAATTGAATCACTACCGGTCTATTTAACATACGTACACATCCCAAGTAAATTTCAGCCAATTTTAAAAAAGGAGTGACACTTAAACGAAGGCCACTCCTTGATCACACCTTTTACCAATAATAAGGATATGGCCTAAATGCTAATGAAGCGATTGAACCTAAACCAATCCCTACTAACGCACCAGCACCAAAGGCAGGTCCAAAAAGAAATAGCCCAGGTCCTCCTGGCCCCGCCGGTGAAACTCCCCCGCCATATTGACGTACATATACTTTTTGATAATCAACTTTTTCTATAACACCTTCGTAGACAGTTCCACGAACATCTTTTATCACAACTTCTTTATTTATGCTTTTATGACACAACTCATAATAATGGTTTACAGACATCATTAACCTCCTTTTACACTCGTTTATTAAAGCGAAAAGCTCATCTAACGTCATCCGCTATTCTTAATTAGTCTATTTTCGAATTGGTGTAGTTGGTTGGACATTTATAACTACTTTGTCTTTTAAGAAAAAATAGGTGTTTTTTATTTCTTTTTTACCTGATTATAGTTATTTAACCGGTTCATTATCTCTGAAATGACATAATCTATAATCTATAACACTATATTCTAAATTCGGACTAGGTAAGGTATATTTAGTATAGTTAGGAGGTTATTATGTTTCCACCGAACATTAGACATCCAAGAGGCCATCATCCACAAGGGGTTAATCCATTTCAGTACCCTAATCAGCACATTCAACGTAGAGATTTTATCATGCCGCAACAACCACGTAGTGGCCCAAGAGGTCAAAAACCACTTGGCCAGAGGCGACCAACACAAGGAGTCGGGTCGCTAATAAGAGATGAAAATGGAAAAATAGATTTAGTCAAGATTGGTAATGGAGTACAGAATGTCATGGGCGTGGTAAATCAAGCTGGACCAGTTGTGAGTATGTTTAAGGGTTTCCTTAGATAAGTAATAGTTAACAGAGTACTTCTTTAACAATAGCTATTTTCTAAAAGATCGGGACTACGTTACTTTTCCCACCGTAAATAGTTATTATTTTAAAATACAAAATCTATAGACTCCGACGTAACTGCTGAGTTGATTTCCGCTCCGGGCAGTCGCTTTCCGCGGGCAACGCTTCAACTTCCTCGGAAGAAAACCACTTCCTGCGGGATTTTCAGCTGTTGCTTTTCCCGCAGGAGTCGACTGCCCTTCGCTCCAATCAATCAGTACAACGATATTTATAAACAATAGTAAGTACTGTACAAAGCGAAGTGTATTTCCGCAGCAAAGAATGGCTTTCTGTTCAAGTTGGAAGAATTCCACGAAATGTTGATTTGACGGCGGCGTAAGGTACTTATTAATCAGAACACCACTACTCAGCGTAGGCAGAATACGGAGAATCCTGTGGGAACAGCAAAAGGTTTTCGATGGGACGAGTAATCGCAGTCCCACGAGCCGAAGACCCCGGAAGAATCGTTCTTTGATTCTGAGGCTTTAGGCCGTGCCCACGGAAAGCGAAGTATTCTGACGAAGCGACCGTATTACACTCGTTTTATTTAGAGTGGAAGAAAGCAAAAGTTACGTCGCAGTTTCTATCAAAACCGAAGCTTAAAAGCAACGAAACTCAAAAAGCCTTAATAATTAACAAAGCGACCAATTAATTGGTCGCTTTGTTAATTATTAAGGGAAATGTAATTAAAAACGTAGTACCCTTATCCGAGCTTTCAAACAACTCAACTCTACCATGATGATTTTCTATAATTCTTTGGACGATTGATAATCCTAAACCAGTGCCTGTTTCCTTATTTGTTAAAAATGGATCAAATATAGAATCCTGTAATTTTTCAGGAATACCCGGACCTGTATCTTGAATAAACAGCTGGTAGGACTCTCGTTTGGTATTTGAGTAAACAGTAATTGTTCCCTCACCATCCATTGATTCACTACTGTTTCGTATTAAATTAAACAATGCTTGCTTGATTTGCTTTGTATCAAGTAATAGTGGTGTCTCATCTATATCTATGTTAAACCGGATGTCATATATCGTAGATGCTGGGCGATAATGTGGGATTATTTCATTAAAAATGTCCCTTATATAAGCCTCCTTTAACTGAGGCTGTCCCGGTTTAGCAAGCAATAACATTTCTTCTACAATTGTATTAATTTGGTCAAATTCTTTTAGCAATAATGGTATATAAAATTTATCTTGGTCAGATTTTGAAAGCGACTGCTTCATCAATGTTAAAAAACCCTTTATTACCGTTAATGGATTTCGAATTTCATGTGCTGCACCAGCAGATACCTCCCCTAGAACAGCTAATTTTTCTGATTGATGCATTCGCTTTTCTAACTCATCTCTTTCGGTTACATCCACAAAGTGATAGATTCTTCCAATTAATTTATCGAAACTAATCAATTCAGATTGTGAAACTAACAATATACTCGTCTTCTTCTCAGTTTTGTAGTCGACTGTAACGTTTTGCACTACTTGTTTTGTTTGTACTATATCCCAAAATGATTTGTTTTCATATCTATGGTTTTCGGTACTCGACATGACTTTTTTTACTTCTTCCTTACTCACACCCAGTAAATTTGTTGCAAAAGCGTTGAGTGATATATCTCCTGTTTTTTCATCAAAGGTAATAATTCCAACTGGTAAAGAGTTCATTATTTGTTCTATATACGCTCGATCACCTGATGCCTCTTCATACAATTCAAAGTACCTTCTAAAGACATATGAAAGTAATGTAACTAAAAAAGTAAATATAATTACACCAAAAATAGGACTTGATTCCAATAGTAGCGCTAATATAAATGCTAAAGCAAAAGTAACAACATAGGTCGGAAGTGCTTCTATTAGAATTTTTTTCAATAAAGAAATTAAGTTTTGGGACGAAGGTATGATAAAATATAAACCTATTAAAAGTATATTAATTAAGAAATATCCAACCAAGGCTAATAGATAAGAAAATATACTAGCGAATTCGATATAACCTATTTTCCCCCCTGTAAAAGCAAACAGGTAATACGCTCCACATATAATTAAGGTGAAGGAAGCAAAATTAAATACTTGAAACTGCCACCTAACTCTTTTTTGTTTCAAATCACCTAGAAGGCTTCCAACAAATAATAGAAAAAGTGTTAATTCTAATCCAAAAATAAATGTAGAAGCTATATAAATAGAAGAATCCATTGACAATGAATTTCCTTCTGGTGGTAAATAAACCAGGTAGCGATTGGAAAGAATAACAGCAGCAACAAGCAATAAAGTTAACAGCCAATCTGAGATCCCAGAAATTTCTGCAACTGCTTGAAAAGGATTATGTAATAAGAACGCAGTTACTCCCATTATCGATATAAATAATACATATAATCGTTTTCCTTTAGGTAATGAAAAACCATTCAAAAGCTATCACTCTTTTAGTAATTTATTTTAAAAATAAGTAAGTCTATTGTACTAGTGATTTTAAAGTAAAATAACAGTTAAAGCAATTCTGTGAATTAAAACTAGTTGATAAAACAAAAACAGAGCTACGAGGCATAATGCCTCAAAGCTCTGTTTACGTTAGATAATCAACAGTCCAATAAAATATCCGTTTTATTAAATAATCCCTTGAATTCTTAATGTTATTTCTGCAATTAATGCTGAACCAATAAATGTCCCCAGCATAACGAAGACAGCAACAACAATACTTCTCCAACCCAAGTTAACAAAATCAGTCCATGAGCGCCCAATCGCTATACCAGCATAGGCTAAAATCGGGGTGGCAAGTGCCAATAGATTCACACTATTCGTCCATTCTACTATTTGTTCAGAGCCTGGCATCCATGGCATTGAAACTAGTACACCAACAATAGCAACATAAGCAACACTAGGAATATTAACAGGTATTAGTTTTTGAATAATTAAACCTACAAGACAAATGAGCACAAGAACAATAATACCAGGTACTGCTTCAACAGGCATGACCTCATATCCTACCCAGTTACCAAGTAGGGAAACAAAGCCGAATATGACTAATAACAATGTCCACTCTTGAATGTTTTTTAGCATATACTTACGCCCCTATCCTTGTTTTATTTTGGTCTTTTTTATCTTTTCGCTTCGTTAATACATCATATAATTTTTCCGTAAGTGGAAGTCCAATAAAGATACTCATGTATAAACCGGTCGATAATGACAGTAAGTTACTAGCTCCTGCAAATGCTAAAATGTCAGTTTCCATAGCAGGGAAAGCTGCAACTAACGATCCACTAGCAGCTGCCATCATACTTCCACTACCAATTCCAGAAGCCATCGCGAACGATAATGGATGGAGCGGAGTTAAAGTAGCTAAAAAGCCAGATATTAATCCCATGAATACAGCACCGAATACAGTACCAAAGATATAAATAGCCATTACACCTCTACCTTCAGGTGAGTTGAAACCAAACTTATCCATGATTAACCCAACGTTTGGCTCACGTGCAACAGAGTGCGTCATACCAATACTTTCTCTTTTTAATCCTAGAAAAACGGCTATTGGTAATGCAATAAGGATTGTCCCTAAGTTGCCAAACTCTTGTAATAAAAGTGCCGGACCTGCTTCGATTATCTGAGGTAAAGATGGCCCAATAATAACACCGATTTTAGCAATCAGTAATGTTACACCTAAGATAATCAGCGGCTCTGCGTTTTTTGATTGTTTGTCCTTAATGATTGGGGTGAAATATAATGCAAGACCGATAATAATAGCATAAAGCATAGGAAGTAATAAAATCACACCAGGACCAACCGAAAATTGGTGCGTTCCAATTAATTCTGTAACCAAGACAATGGCAAGTACAACAGCATGGAGACGCCAATCTTTCCAAAGATTTTTTCGTTCTTCCGTCATATAAGTTCCTCCTAGAATATTATTTGGGTACGATTAAAGAATCTGCTAATTCTTCTAACACTTGACTCACAGCAGATGTATCCAACTCTCCTTTCCCATTATTTTTTGCGGTGGTAAAGAATTGCTCTATTGAAGCACTGAAAAAGGTTGGAATCTTTTCCTGTTTGGCAAGATCCATATATAAATCAATGTCCTTAGACATGTGCTGAAGCATGAACTTAACATTTTCGTGGTTCCCATCTAACAAATTCGCACCAAAGATTGACATTGCCTTCGTTTGAGCTGAGCCTTTTTGCATCATTTCTGCAATTTTTGTAGCAGGCACACCTGCCTTTACACCGGTTAAAAAAGCTTCACTGAGCAATGTAATAATTCCTGCTACGACAATGTTGTTGCATAATTTAACAATCTGGCCAGAGCCCGACTCACCGATATATTCAATTTCTTTGCCAATTACTTTTAAAAGCGGGGAAACAGTTATAAATTCATCTGGATCACCACCGACAACAATTGTAAGTTCTCCTTTATCTGCCCCTTCTGGTCCCCCACTTAATGGGCAATCGAAAAAGGCAATCCTTTTGTCTTTTGCTTGTTGAAAAATAGTTCGCGACGTTGCTACGTCTGTTGTACTAACATCTAAAATATAACTGCCTTCTTTCATAAACGTTAGAGCATCGCTAATTGTCTCTTTGACTAATTGCGGTGATGGCAATGAAGTAATCAAATAATCTACCTGCCTGAAGATATCTTCTTTCTGACTCGTTGGACTGGCTCCGATTTGTTCGACAGCATCCAGCGCCTGTTGATTAACATCAAAAGCAAGGACTTGATATCCACCTAACACAAGATTCTTAATAATCCCTCTCCCCATTGCTCCGCAACCAATTACACCGACCTTTTCATTTCCCATCGGTACTTCCCCCTTTAGTCCTAATTAGTAATCTCATACGCGGTTACTTAAATCAATCTCATCATAACTATTTACCGCCATCAGGATACAACATACAGTTGCATTAAATGTTTTCCAACTATATGTTGTTGGGATATGGCTTGATATGGTAATGATGAAATGGACTCACTTAGGGGCTGATATAAACAGTTTTGTAGTCGGTCCAAAAGTCGAGTGCTGTACTGCCTTGTTCACGTGGGCCGATACTTGACGTCTTTTTCCCACCAAACGGGTACTGATTTTCAAAGTAATTGGAGGGAATATTAACATGGGTAACACCAGACTCGATATTACGAACAAAATGAAATGCCTTTTCTAAATC
The DNA here is from genome assembly GCF_020404745.1 of Aquibacillus saliphilus. Lineage (GTDB taxonomy): Bacteria > Bacillota > Bacilli > Bacillales > Amphibacillaceae > Aquibacillus > Aquibacillus saliphilus. Next base: position 14,116 of record NZ_JAIZAP010000022.1, on the reverse strand, counting down.
CTTTGTGTAAATGGTTGAAGATAGCCCAAACTCGGTATTATTTGCGACTCGGATTGCTTCCCTGTATGAATCGACTTCCATGACAGCAATTACTGGTCCGAAAATTTCTTCTTTCGCAATTGTCATCTCTTCTGTTACATTACTAAATACGGTAGGCGCAACGAAATATCCTTTATTTAAACCATTATCAGTCAATCTTTTACCACCACATTCAAGCTTTGCGCCTTCTTTTATTGCACGATTAACGTAATGCAAATAGACATTTAGTTGAGATTCGTCAATCACTGGTCCATTGTCTACCCCATGATCAAAACCATTGCCAATCACAAGTTCGTTAGCTTTAGCTACTAGCTTGTCAATGACTTCTTTTGCAATTGTTCTTGGTACGATTAATCGACTCGTTCCAGTGCAGCGCTGACCATTATCCAAGAATCCACTAACAATTAAACTATCAACAGCACGATCAATATCAGCATCTTCTAATACGATCGATGCGTTTTTCCCTCCCATTTCAGCTTGGATTTTCCCACCACGAGCTGTTACTGCTTTTCCAAGTTTAATTCCAACATCTGAGGAACCTGTAAAAGAAACGGCCTTAAGGTCTGTGTTTTCACCAAATTCCTTGCCAACAACAGATCCTGAACCAGTAACAAGATTAAGCACTCCTTTTGGTACACCAGCTTTCTCGAACAACTCAATAATTTTAATACTAATAAGTGATGTATTACTAGCTGGTTTAAACACGACAGTATTACCGGCAACAAGCGCGGGCGCAATTTTCCAAATCCCTATCCCTAGTGGGAAATTGTAGGGAGCAATTACTCCAACAACACCAAGCGGTTCCCTAACAGTGTATCCGAAGATATTGGCATCAACGGATGGAATTGTTTCGCCATTCATTCTAGTCGCTTCTCCGCTAAATTGTTTCATTGCCTGAATCGTCTTATCGACCTCTCCTCGTGCTCCGGGAAGAGATTTACCTACTTCTTTTGTAATAATTTCCGCTAAGACTTCGCGTTCAGACTCCAGCTCTTGGATAAGCCGAAATAAAACATCGCCACGGGTTGGCGCAGATGTGTTTGACCAAGCTGGAAAAGCGTCACTTGCTGCTGTTATTGCCCTTTTAACATCTTCAGTATTTGAACTTTGAAAATAACCCAATATTTCATTACTGTCTCCTGGATTAAAACTTGGGTAGGTGTTTCCTGTCTCAGAATCTGTCCATTGGCCGTTTAGATAATTTTGGTAAGTAGCTACCACCTAAGTATTCCTCCCTTTATTTGTTTGTATTGAGAAATGGTCGAGTGCTCTTTCTAGTGTATTGACTACCACTGTAACTGCATCTAAAGTGACGTCATCATTGACTAAAAAGGCTGGATCGTGCCAATGCTTTGTAATTCCTTTTTCCGCATCCCCTGTACCCATCCAAAAGTAGCAACCAGGTACATGTTGCTGGTAAAGAGAGAAATCCTCTCCCCCAAGTGTAGGATTTGGTTTTACAACAGCATCTTTTCCAAGCACTTCCTCTACAGCTTCTTGTACAAACTGAGTCATTAATGTGTCATTATCAATAGCTGGGACTTGTGGAATAAACTCTACTTCAGCTTCTGCCCCATAACCCTTTGCAATCTCTTTTGAAATCCGTTCGATTAATTCAGGAAGTTTGGCACGAATCTTCGGGTTAAAGCTTCGAACGGTTCCGAATAATTCAGCTGATTGTGCAATAACATTATGAGTTGTACCAGAATGGAACGAACCGAGTGTGATGACAACTGGTTCAAAAGGGTCGATATTTCGACTAACTGCTGACTGAAGTCCCATGACAACTGCAGATCCTGCTACAACAGAATCAATCGTTTGATGAGGCATTGCGCCATGACCGCCATGGCCGTTAATCGTAATTCGGATTGTATCTACAGCTCCCATTAAATGATGATCAGTGAGCCCTACTTTACCCGCTGCAATTGCAGGTTGATTGTGTAAACCGAAAATAGCTTCAATTTTTTCATCTGTAAATAATCCGGCTTCAATCAACTGCCTAGCACCCTGCGTAGTTTCTTCCGCTGGTTGAAAAATAAATCGAACCGTACCCTTTAGTTGCTCTTTTTTTTCAGCCAAAACAAACGCTGCACCTAGAGCAATCGTCATGTGAAAATCATGTCCACATGCATGAGAAACGCCATCATTGGTTGACGCATAACTGAGTCCTGTTTGTTCTTGAATCGGTAGAGCATCAATATCAGTACGATAAGCGACTGTTGGGCCCGGTAATCCACCACGAATTTCAGCAACAAGTCCTGTCTCTATATCAAACGGTAAGATCGTGTAACCCGCTTCTGTTAGCCAGTTACTAAGTCGTTCAGTCGTTTTATATTCTTTTTGGCTAACCTCTGGAAACCGGTGCAATTCATGCCTTATTTCAGTTAACTTATCGATAAGACTTTTCTTTTGACGTACATTCTCGTTTCCCACACTACACTACTCCTTTATAGTAATCTTCCAATAATTATAATATTCAGAAAAATAAAAGGAAATGTGACTACCAACAACATATCTCACTATTTGTTGTTGGTAGTCACATAAAGATTATACGCGACGACTAGATTTAACCAATCCGTTTCTAAATCAAACGACATATTTAATTGGCCTTCCATTTTTTTAATGCGCTGGTAGAGCGTATTTGGGTGAATATGTAATTGCTCGGCTGTTTGTTTATGATTTTTATTTAATTGAATCAGCGTAGACAAGGTTTTCATATAAATCGGACCCATCGTAATTAAAGGACCCATTTTATCATCAATAAAGAAATTTAATGTCGTTGAATCTACTTTTTCAAGCAATCGTTCAATACCAAGTTTAGAATAGTCAACATATGATTCACCACTTTTCTTCCCATAACGAACAGCATCAAGTGCCTCATGATAGGAGTTCCCAAGCTCGTTGACAGCGACTTTTCTACCAATCCCAAAAAGAAGCCCCTTTTCATCCCATTGATTTTTAATTCGATCAACAATACTTTCTACAACAAATTGATTGGTTATTGGGATAATTAATATCGCTTGAAATGTTCTTGTCAGGACAAAGCTTGATCCGCTGACGACTTTAGAAATTGATTCTAACGAACGAATAAAGCGTTCTTTCTCAAGTAATGATTCCGGACTCCAAAGAGCCGTCTTTTCCCCTTCTATAATCATACAACTGACCTGTGAATTAATATTCCAATTCACATAGTTTTGGATTCTTTTCAGTTCACTTTCGGGAATTCCTTCTATCATTTGCTGAAATACTTCTTCTCGAAAATGAAGCTCTTTCTCATATAGCGCGTTTACTTTTACTAACTCGAGGGCAAGCGCTGTTGCCGCATGCTCTACTGCAATAATTTCAAGATTAGATAAATCACTTATTTCCTTTCCAATTCCAATATACCCAAGCGTCTCCCGTCCTCGAATAATTGGATATGATTGCGTAGCTTGTTCATTACGTTCACCGTGAAATTCAGCTGTCACATGAAGACTTCGTGTTAGTAAAGTTAAAATCGTATCAATTCCACCACCATCTAAAATGGCTTTAGTGAATTTGTTATGTATATCAATCGAATGTTTAAGCTGTTCGTTTTTTTCCTTTAGGTCTTGAAACAAATTAGAATGAACAATTGCAATCGCACTCTGATTAGCAATAATTTCAATAACTCGAATATCATCATCAGTAAATTTTCCATCATTTTCGAAATTGTCAACTACAAGCACACCGAGACATTCATCCTGATGTAATAACGGTACTGAAAATGCACTCTTTACCTGTCTTTTAAAAACTCCTTTAAAATAGTGGGAATAATTTCTAGATGACATATTTGACATATTTTCTCGTATTATATCTTCTTCAGCAAATAGATATGATTTCCGATTAGCATACGTTTTCCCCGTTAATGACTCGCCAGGTAAAAATCTGATATCCTTCATTGCTTCCATATCGACTCCTACACCTTCTGCGACACGAAGAACTTTTTCTTCCTGATCAAATAAATAGAGAATAACTGTGTCAGAAACCTCAAGCAGATTTCTAGCCTCTTCCACTAATGTTCGTAAAATAACTTGAACATCTAATGACTTAGTTAGTAAATGATTAATCTCGAACAATTTATCCGCCTTATCTCTTTTTCGAATGACACTCACATCCTTACCCGCTTAAAAAAGATTTTTCTTTCTATAGTATATAGGAAAGGAGCAAAAGATTAAAAGTTAGTTAATATCGAGTCTCAAAAAATCAGAACAAAAGCGCAGGCGCCTAGCTCACCACCGACAAGCTTAAGACAAGCCTCGGCGTGGTGTTCTTTGCCACAGAGAGGATTGACTTAAGACCTCGAGGTGGTAGGTGCCGGAGCTGGACGTGGCTAAGCTTAGGAATTAATTATCCACAGCAGTCCATTTTTAATTTCCTAGATCAGAACAAAAGAAAGTACCGAATCTAAAAAGACTCGATACTTTCCTGCGACAATAATTCCAAGTGTAAAAACTAATTTCCAATAGCCATAGCTTGATCGACAACCTCATCCGGAACAGTAATATCATCGTATTCATTGTAATTGCTCATCGAATAGGATGCTTTATGATGGGTTTTTACTTCTCCCATTTCACCTGTAGTTGACGATTCATATTCGGTGTTATAGCCCGTCATATAATAGCTGTCTTTATCAATCATTATTTCATATGTGCCGCTAACCTCCATATTCTGGTAATGTTCCTTTAGCGTGTCACCTATCACTTCGGCCGATGCTCCCATCACAACTGACTTATATTGTTCCCCGTCACCAGCAAAAGAAAGCAGGTAATGATCCCCGTTATCGGCTACTTCAAAATACTCACTTTGAGCGACGTATTCTTCCACTCGTTCCGTATCATACATTTGGAACATTTCAGACATTTGTCCATTATCAGCGGTCGTTGGCATCGTAATCCATTGCCCTTCAGACATAACATACATCGCATCCTCTACCCGATACATCTCGATATCGCCGCCTGCATCAGTATTAGACTCCGTGCTTGATTTTGCGTGCATTTTTGTTGAGTCATCTAGAATCATAGTCATCGATAAACTTGTTTCTGCACGTTCGTTTTGTCCATTAGTCGTAGTATTGTCGATGTATTGGCCTTCTGCTAGGAAGCTCGTAACCCCAGCCATTGCTTCAGCGGATTCTCGTAAAATTTGCTCGGCGCCAGTCGCAACCAGATCACTAGAACGATCCGCCTCTTCTTCAGCATTCTCTTCTTGTTCGTCACCTTTTGTTTTATCCCCATCTGTATCTGCTTGAACTTCATTCGACTGACTTTCTTCTGTAGTCGTTTCATTTTCAACGTTATCATCGCCTGAACTGTCATCACTACAAGCAGCCAACATCATGATAAATACCATTACACTAAAAGCTAATACCTTTTTCATATTGACTCCACCCTTTTAGTTCGTTATTGATAGTATTTAATACGATACCACACAACAAAAAAGGTGTAATGTATCCCTGGGTATAAAGTTTTCAGGATAGACACCACCCTACACCCGATTCTTTTTCCAGACAGCTAATTCATATCCACCTATTTCTGTCTTCGTCTGAAGTAAGCAACTAATTGGGGAAATTGATCCGGATAAATTACTAACCTGTTTTTCCCATCTACCTTGTGCTGGCATCCCAATTTCCATTACTTGATTTGTTGGATTAATGAAAATAGCAAAGTCTTCACTTTCACCAATGAGCATGTAACCAAATACTGGGTCCGGAGTGGATATAATGTGCAGCCTGTGTTGAATTTCTTTAGCTGAACTAAGACCAAATAAACGATACTTTTTACGCAGCGAAATCAGATTTTTGATCCACTGAACATTCTCATCTTCTATCCCACGCTTTTGCCAGTCAATTTGGTTGATTTCATCACCAGAGATATAGCTGTTTTCATCACCTTGTTTTGTCCTAAAAAATTCCTGACCTGCATGTAAAAACGGAATCCCTTGGCTAAGGATTGTTAATCCGGTCGCTAGCTGGTGCATACGCTTACGATTTTGTTCAGTCGTATCAGGACTGGATATCATTAAACGATCTGATAACGTATGATTATCGTGACACTCCACATAATTGACTGATTGAAGTGGATTCGAAAATAACTTATCACCAAATCTGTCAAGGCATGAACCTGAAACAAGTTGTGGTAACCGTTCGATGTAATGGCCGTTGCCATTGGCATAGCCAACATCCATTGTTTCAAATAAATTCCCCTTTAGTGAATCGCGGAATGTATCATTAAAAAAACTAACTTCAAGTAGTTGATTAGACTTCGAACTAGTCGTTTTTTGTTCAGGTTGTAGTTCCGTATCAAGCTCCCATCCTTCACCCAGCAGTACTATTGGTCGATTTTCCTGTAAGCAACGGATCCGGATGGCTTTCATTGTGTCAAGATCAATCGCACCCATCAAATCAAATCGAAATCCATCTACTTTGTATTCCGTTATCCAGTAATCAATACAATCTAGAATAAGCTTACGCGCCATCTTTCGTTCAGTCGCAATATCATTACCTGTACCGCTACCATTACTAAGACTACCATCTTCCTTGTAGCGAAAATAATAACCTGGGACTAACCTTTCTAGAGCTGAATCTTGATGATAAAAGACATGATTATAGACGACATCTAAAATGATAGATAGACCCTCTTGATGAAAGGCTTGTATCATTTGCTTGCATTCATTCACTCGTAAGTATGGGTTATCAGCACTTGTTGCGTAGCTTCCTTCTGGCACAAAATAAAACAACGGATCATAGCCCCAGTTATAGCTTTTGTCAGGGTTCCGTTCATCAACACGAGCAAAGTCCCCGACAGGAAGTAATTGGACATGGGTACAACCGAGCTGCTTGATATAGGACAAACCCGTTGAAAATCCTTGAGAATTCTTCGTGTTTGTTTCAGTCAGTCCGAGAAACTTACCTTTATTTGTCGCACCACTTTCATTGGAACTAGTTGCATCACGAATATGAAGTTCATAAATGATTGCATCTTGTTTTGATATTTTTGGGTAATCAGTCACATCAAACCCACTCGGGTCTGTTGATTCAAGATTTAACACAACACTGCGCGAACTATTGGCTGTCATGCTTTTGCCATAAGGATCGTTAACTAATTGCTCTTTTCCATTAATCACCGCCGCGAAATGATAAGGAGAATGGTTCCAGTTGCCTGCCACAATCGTATGCCAGACACCATTAGCTTTCCTCCCCATCTTAATCCGGTAATCTTCAAGAACTAAATCAATGGTAGTAGCTGTTGGAGCCCAGACAGAAAAGGAAGTTTTTTCTGGAGAATAAATGTATCCAAGTTGCTCATCACTAGCATCATAACTTTGGTCAAACCAAGCAGTCCGCACAATACCTCTCGGATAAATCGGTAGTTCGTTGTCTTTCCATCCAAGGTACATCTTTTGACCAAGTGGCAAGCTAGTTTCTAAATTTATCGTAGCTGTTTTTGAAGTTAAATGTTCAATTTTATTGATTGGATACTCTTGACCCTCAACAACAATTCTAGTATTTGTTTTAATCAAGCCCTCAATCTCAAGCCCACTTAACTCGACAGTTATGCTTTTTTCTCCATCGATCCAAGCAATGGAATTTTCCATTGTTAGCTCCTCATTTCTTTGATCTTAAATTTTCTAAATTTTCTTTCTTTACAAATATACCCAATATTATACACTTTCAGTCCTAAACATGATATACTCGTAGAGTAATAGTATAAAGAAATCATCGGGCAGCCGGGGCATCTTACACTTCACATTATCAGAAAATGATACCTGTGAACGTAGTGCTCTTTTATTTTTCGACAAAAATAGTCAGAAAATTCTGTAATTTGTTGTCGAAACGTAACCTGAAAGGAGTTTTTTATGTCGAATCAAATCGCAGACCAAGATGTTTTTCTCTTCCACCAAGGAACGCATTATCACAGCTACCACTTGCTTGGCTGCCATCCAAGTGAAAACGGACTACGATTTGCAGTCTGGGCACCACATGCATCTCAAGTAGAACTTGCTGGTGATTTTAACAATTGGACAGGTACGGATTACCCACTCGAACGAATTAACCAGGCTGGACTTTGGATTGGTTCTTTTTCCGGAATTGAGTCAAACAGCCCGTATAAGTACCGGATCACACCCGCCACAGGCGAATCGTTTTTAAAAGCCGATCCTTATGCTTATCAGGCTGAACTTCGCCCACTTACTGCATCAGTAACACCTTCATCTACTAAGTATATGTGGGATGATCAGTTGTGGGAAGCTAAAAAGAAAAAGTATCATCCCTATCAGGAGCCAATTCTTATTTATGAAATGCACTTTGGCTCTTGGAAAACAAAGGAAGATGACACGTATTACACGTACCGGGAATTAGCCCACAAAGTAATCCCCTATGTCAAAGAGCTTGGCTACACCCATATTGAGCTAATGCCTCTTTCCGAGCATCCTTTTGACCTGTCTTGGGGCTATCAAATCACTGGATATTTTGCACCAACAAGTCGTTACGGGACACCTAATGACTTCAGGTATTTTGTTGATCAATGCCACCAAAATGGAATAGGCATCATTATGGACTGGGTACCAGGACACTTTTGTAAGGATTCCCAAGGTTTACGTTTATTTGACGGCGAACCCTTGTTTGAATACAGTGATCCCGACAAAGCAGAAAAGCGCTCATGGGGCACATTAACATTTGACTTCGGTCGTCCTGAGGTACAAAGTTTCCTGATTTCAAATGCAGTCTTTTGGTTAGAAGAATTTCATATTGATGGACTTCGGATTGATGCCGTTGCCAGCATGACCTCTTTAAATTTTGACCGAGCAGATGACGAGGTGAAACTCAAAAACGGCTTCGGTGGAGATGAAAATCTAGAAGCAATCGCGTTCATTAAAAAGTTGAATGAAGTAGTCTTTAAGTACTTTCCAACCGCTTTAATGATGGCAGAGGACAGCTCAGACCTTCCAGGCATTAGCAAACCTACCTACTTAGGTGGACTTGGCTTTAACTTTAAATGGGACATGGGCTGGATGAACGATATGCTTACCTACATGGAATATGATCCAGTTTACAGAAAGTGGCACCACAACCTACTTACCTTCTCATTTATGTACACATACAGCGAAAATTTCGTACTACCCCTTTCACATGATGAGGTCGTTCATGGAAAGAAATCACTGTTAAATAAAATGCCTGGCGATAGGTGGCAACAATTCGCCAACCTCAGACTTCTTTATGGCTATATGATGGCACATCCAGGTAAAAAATTATTATTTATGGGTGGAGAATTCGGTCAATACATCGAGTGGAGAGATCAACATCAATTGGATTGGCTATTATTTGAGTATCCGTTGCATAGCAAGATGTTTGATTATGTTAAAGAGTTAAACCATTTTTACCTAAATCAGCCTTCTTTATATAGTCTAGATCATGATTCCAAAGGATTTGAATGGATTGACGCAGACAACATGGAGCAAAGTGTCATTGCTTTTAAACGAAAAAGCGGTGTTTTGACAGAAGATTTGCTTATCATCTGTAATTTTACACCTAATGTTTACTACGACTATAAAGTTGGCGTTTCCGAGTCAGGCAGCTATCAGGAAGTGTTCAATTCTGATTCAGAAATCTATGGTGGTTCAGACCAGCTTAATACCGAACTTCATTTTAGTATCCCAGACGAATGGCATGGACAAAAACAGCATATTAAATTAAAGGTTCCTCCACTCGCCATTTGTGTATTTAAACAAGTACCTGAACTTACAACTTAAGGGGGGAAAGAATTGTCCCAAATGATCCTAAGACCATTATCTAGAATTATCTCAGGGTGTCCAAGATTTTTTTGACATATACAGCAAGAAAATTTTTAAGAATGATGGCTCTTAATAGAGGGCCTAAATATAATATACGAGGGGGCAAAGCTATGAAAAAAGAATGCGTTACGATGCTTTTAGCCGGGGGTGTTGGTACTAGGCTAGGATTGTTGACTAAGAATTTAGCTAAACCTGCCGTACCGTTCGGTGGTAGATACCGGATTATTGATTTTGCGTTAAGCAATTGCCTGAACTCCCGGATGCACACAGTCGGTGTTTTGACACAGTATTCGCCACTAGAACTTCACAAGCATATTGGTGTAGGAAAACCATGGGACTTAGACCGAATGGAGGATGGGCTCACTATTTTATCCCCGTTCACCGAAAAAGATGGGGGTAGTTGGTATCTTGGGACTGCAGACGCCATCATTAAAAATAAAAACTATGTTGAACGATATGATCCAGAATATTTAATTGTCATATCTGGCGATCACATATACCACATGGATTACGATGCATTATTAAATCACCATAAAGAAAAAGAAGCAGATGTTACGATTTCTGTTGTTGAAGTTCCATGGAAAGAAACATCTCGTTTTGGAATTCTAAATACTACTGACAATCTAAGAATCTATGAGTTTGAAGAAAAACCAACAAATGCTAAGAGTAATCTAGCGTCAATGGGTATTTATATTTTTAATTGGAAGGTATTGAAGGGCTACCTTGAGGAGGATGCAAAACTCCAAGAATCTAAACATGATTTCGGGCAAAACATCCTACCTGCGATGATCGCAGATAATCTCCAGCTTTATGCTTATCGCTTTGATGGCTATTGGAAAGATGTTGGAACAATCGAAAGTTACTGGGAAGCCCACATGGATCTATTGAAAGAAGATCTATCACTGTCGCTTAACAATAATGAATGGAGAACCTATTCTCATGATTCGAATTTTGCTCCACAACTAATTGAAGAAACCGCAGTTCTGCACCATTCATTAGTCAATAATGGTTGCATTGTTTCAGGGAAGCTTGATCATTCTATTTTATTTGAAAATGTTTATGTCGACGAAGGTTCTGTTATCAACCAATCGATTCTTCATCCAGGTGTTCGTGTAGGAGCCAATGTCTTTTTAGAAAGGGTAATCGTACAGGAAAATGTAACAATTCCAGATGGTTCAAAAATTGCAGCAAGTAAAAACGAAGAACCGATTGTGTTATCTAACAGTAACCTGAAAGCAGTTACCATCTAGCATCAATATCGGTAAAGCATTTAAAATACAAAGTGGTTCGATTACTTAAGGGGGTTTTTAGAATAGACACAATGATGGGTTTAATAAATTTAGAACATGAACATGATTTCTTAAATGAATTAACCTATTTCAGGTGCGGTGCAGCGGTACCGTTTGCTGGACGTTTTAGAATGATTGATTTCACCTTGTCAAACATGGCAAAATCCAACATCAGTGAAGTCGCTATTTTCACTAGAAATAAGTATCGTTCTTTGATGGATCACCTCGGTTCTGGAGCAGACTGGGATTTGGACAGGCGACACGGTGGTTTGTTTATCCTACCACCAGATTGGAACGACCCCACTGATATCTCTAAAGGTGACCTCAGTCATTTTCACAACAACCGTGATTATTTTGAAAGAGGTAAGTCCGATTATGTCTTGATTAGTGGCAGCCAGTTTATTTCTAATACGGTTTACCAGCAGCTTTTTGAGCACCATCTTGAAACAGGAGCTGATGTAACATTACTCACGACAACATATCAAGATTTACTTCCAGAACATAATGGCTGTATTAAGGTAAAAGTAGCTGAAGAAGGCTCTGTCGCCTCTCTGACAAACGACCCTAAAAATCCACACGTCTTTTCAGGTGTATATGTGATTCGAAAATCATTGTTACTTGAATTAGTAGATGAATGTATAGCAGATTACAAAAACCATTTCTTTATGGACGGTATTAAGGCTAATCTCAACCGACTAACGATTCAGTCTTACCATTATGACGGCTATAGTTCAATCATCAACTCAGTTGATAGCTATTACCGACAAACGATGGCACTCCTTGAAACAAAATCATACAAACAGCTATTTTCAGATGGTGAACATGTGTTAACCAAGGTCGGAAATCAAGCACCAACAAAATATAGTGGTGAGTCGAAGGTAACTAAATCATTAGTAGCTACAGGTTGCGTCATTGACGGTGAAGTCGATCATAGTGTCTTGTTCCGTGGCGTGAAAGTAAGTGAAGGAGCTGTTGTCAAAAATTCAGTTATCATGCAACGGTGTACGATTGAACCCGGAGCTCGGTTAGAAAATGTCATCATGGATAAGGATGTAACGATAACCAAGGATCAAGTGTTAAAAGGTGCAAAAGAACAACCATTTGTCATTGCCAAAAGAAGAAAAATATAAGGAGCGAATGTTGTTATGGGGAAAAAAATTCTATTTGTCGCATCAGAGTGTAGCCCTTTTGTCAAAACTGGAGGCCTTGCAGACGTAGTCGGTTCCCTGCCGCAAGAACTAAATAAAAATGAAAAGACTGATGTGAGAGTCATTCTTCCTCTTTATCAAGAGATTATTGCTAACTGGCATAGTCAGATGGAACTTGTAACATCCATTCAAGTACAAGTAGGTTGGAGAAATCAGGAAGCAACTATTTACCAATTAGTTCATCAGGGTATTCATTACTATTTCGTTGGTAGCGATTATTACTTCGAACGAAAAGGAATTTATGGTTACTATGATGACGGCGAGCGTTTTGTCTTTTTCTGTCGAGCAGTAATCGAGGCGTTACCTGTATTAGATTTCCAACCAGATGTCCTTCATGCGCACGACTGGCAAGCTGGCTTAGCTGTAGCATTTGCGAAGATATCAGATCCCGTCAAAGACATGAAAACAGTTTTTACCATTCACAATATCAAGTACCAGGGAATTATTCCAAAAGATGCATACCAGGAACTGTTCAATATACCAGAAGAACATATCGGTGGCTTGGAATGGAATGGTCTCCTCAATTGCATGAAAAGTGGCATCTTCCATGCAGATAAAATTACCACAGTTAGTCCAAGCTATGCCGAAGAAATTCAGACACCTTACTATGGTGAAGGTCTACATCCCATTTTTGCTGAACGGCGAAATGATTTAATAGGTATCATTAATGGTGTTGATTTAGATGAATACAATCCAATGACAGATCCACACATAACATCAAACTATAAATATTCACGAATTAAAAAGAAGGAGAACAAAGAAAACCTCCAAGAAAAACTAGGCTTACCAATAGATTCCGAAAAACCAATGTATGTAATGATTACTCGACTGGTAGAACAAAAAGGACTTCATTTAGTCCAAACAATCCTCGACGAGTTTTTGCAAGAGGATGTTCAATTTGTTTTGTTAGGAACAGGAGATGATGAATTTGAAAACTTCTATTTCCATGCTCAACAACGAAACAACCAAAAGTTAGTTTCTTATTTGGGTTTCGATGAGGCACTTGCCAGGCAAATCTATGCAGCTAGTGATTTCTTTGTGATGCCGTCCCTATTTGAACCATGTGGCCTGTCACAACTAATTGCCCTCCAATATAAATCAGTACCAATCGTTAGGGAAACAGGTGGGCTAAAGGATACGGTCATCCCTTTTGATGAAACAGAAGAAACTGGTAATGGCTTTAGCTTCTCCAATTACAATGCACATGAGTTATTACACATATTAAAGTATTCGCTCGCGATTTATCACGATCCAACTAGGTGGTCTGCTCTACTGAAAAATGTTAACAAGAGCAATTTTAGTTGGAAGGATTCAGCAAGCGAGTATGCCAATCTATATCAGTCGCTAGATGGATCATTTAATAAAGCATACTAATATACTCTTGGGGGCACACAACATAATAAAGCAACTATTTTTCAGGCGCTTTTCGGGGGTGTTGTTGCATCTTAAATTCGGCCTGAATTTTCGAAGTTGGACACCGAGTGAGAATAAAACCAGGGGGCGTGCGCATTCCGGGACGCTGAGTGAGAATGAATCCGGGGTGAGTGCGTATTCCGGGACGCTGAGTGAGAATGAATCCGGGGCGAGCGCGCATTCCGGGACGCTGAGTGAGAATAAAACCAGGGGGAGTGCGTATTCCGGGACGACGAGTGAGAATAAAACCAGGGGAAGTGCGCATTCCGGGACGACGAGTGAGAATAAAACCGGGGTAAGCGCGCATTCTGGGGGACGCTGAGTGAGAATGAATCCGGGGGGAGTGCGCATTCCGGG
>NZ_JAIZAP010000021.1 GCF_020404745.1 Aquibacillus saliphilus | reverse complement strand
TTTAGATCCTCAATGATTTCTGCTTCTCTTGGCATCTTATCACCACCTTTATCGATTGATTTTTTATTAAAATCATTCTACTCTTAATCGATTTAGGTGTCCAAAGGAATAAGGGGGCTTAAAAGAAACCGAAGTTATTCTAACCAAACCTAAGGTTATTCGCCCAAATTCAAATCTGAAGCCCCCATCAATTATTTTATCAAAAAAATAACACAACGGCTGAATGCTTCCAACCGTTGTGCCCAACACTAAAATTAATCAATACTATCAATTAATAAAGAATGATTAAAGAAATATAGATATCTCTCCTTAACTGGCTGTTTCCATATACCTTCTAAAGCTTTAACATATAAATCGAGCTGAACTTGATAGCGTTGCTTTAACTTTTCTTTTACCTCTGTGGTCACTTCTTCAGCAATATTGTCTGATTTATAATCTAATAGTAACCACCCGTCTTCAACAGGAATCAAACAATCAATGACACCCTGTATCAAGACCTTCTCCCCTGGTTCACCTTGCCAATTGTGGTAAACTTCACTAGCATTTAGAGTAAAACTAAACGGAACCTCTCGGTGAACTATTTCAGATTGAACAACACGCTCACCAATATCTGTTTCAAAGAATTGTTGAATTGCAACAGCATCAACAACATCTGCTTCTTCTTGTCTTAGTATTTCTTTAGTAACCATTAGTTGTACAAATTCTTTTACTTCCTCTATACCCCACTTTTTCGTAAGGGGAATATGTTGCATGACTGTATGCATCGCCGTACCTCTTTCGGCCGCTGTCAAATTCTTTTGTTTTTGCATAAATTTAGGACGTTTAATAATCGGAGCTTTAAATGGTTGAATCAGCTCAGAATCGCTATAATCATCCTTCACTTCTCGTTGACGTTTTATTTCAGTAACCGTTTGTTTTGCACGATATCTGGACGCGTTTTTATGTGGGTAAACAAACGATAGCCTTTCATCAACCTTTGTACTCAGTTTTTCATCTATATCATCAACCGGCTTCCACTCATTAATCGTATGTTGTAAATCTAATTCCTGCTTCTGTTCCAGCTGATCTAGGCTTGAATACTCACTGCCATGAACAAGCTGTACCTTCCACTTCGAATCATCCTCTCTGATTGCCTGAGGAACTTGAACGCTCATTTCAACATTTCTTAACGCATCATTTTGTTTGTGCCTAATTAACGCAGGTCCCACCCAGTCTAGATATGTTTTAGATTCTAAACGATAGTGTGGCGGTAACACCCAATCATGATGGTCAATTATTTCAAGCCATCTCTTTTGTTTTTTTTCAAATGAAGCAACATTTCCAACCATGACTAACTTCTCTTTAGCTCGTGTCAGCGCAACATATAATACTCTCATCTCTTCAGCCCATAACTCTCGCTGTTTTTCTTTTTTTAACGCATGGTAAGCCAGCGTCGGATAGATAATTCTTTTTTCGGGATCAATGTACTTACTTCCAAAACCAAGATCTTTATGAAGCAAATACTTCTGACGTAAATCCTGTTGGTTAAACTGTTTATCCATTGCCCCTAAAATTACAATCGGAAATTCAAGTCCTTTACTCTTGTGTATTGTCATAATTCGAACGACGTCTTCTTGTTCTCCCAGAGCTCTAGCTGCTCCTAAGTCATCACCTTTCTCTTCCATCCGTTCAATAAAACGTAAGAATCGAAACAGTCCACGAAATGATGTAGATTCGTACGTTCGTGCTCGGTCATATAAAGCACGTAGATTGGCTTGACGCTGCTTACCACCTGGGATACCACCAACAAAGTCATAATACCCTGTTTCTCGGTAGATTTGCCAAATTAGTTCAGATAACGACCCTTGTCTTGCTCTAAGCCGCCAATCTTTTAACTGAAGCAAGAATTGTTCTACTTGGAACTTTTTTTTACTATTGTCGGTCTCAATTGCAAAATTAGTTAGGGCATCGTAATAAGAAACACGTTTTTTCGCTAACCGAATCTGTGCTAAGTCTTCCTCATTTAACCCAACAATTGGGGAGCGCAGGACAGATGCAAGTGGAATATCCTGCTTCGGGTTGTCGATTACTTTTAGAAGACTGAGCATCACTTTTATCTCAATTGCCTCAAAATAACCAGTTGATAGTTCCGCATAGACAGGAATTCCTTGCTGTTTTAACTCTTCTGTTATCGTCGGCGCCCAGGTCATTGAACGAAGGAGGATGACAATATCTCGATATTGTAAGTCGCGCTGTGTTTCCGTTTTTTTATCAACGACTTGTGTTGGAGCCTTATCTGCGTGTCCAATCCATTTTTTAATCATTTCCGCATAGGCTCTGGCTTCTATTTGAGCTTTTTCTAAGTCTTGAAAATCTTCCTCACCCTGATTTTCAGTTGGTGTTTCTTCTTTACCTTCCCGGTCAATGATCACTAGTTCAGCATCTGCATCACTTAGTGTTAGCTGGTCATACACCTTATTTGAATAAATAAGCTCCGCATCTTTTTCATAATTCATTTCTCCAACTTCTTCACTTAACAACTGTCTAAATATATAATTGGTTGCTGACAGAACTTGGTCTCTACTCCTGAAGTTTCGTGCAAGATCAATCCGTTTAGCAGGAAAATCATCCCCCGCAAAACGCTTATATTTCTCAAGAAACAAGGATGGTTCGGCATGACGAAAACGATAAATACTTTGTTTTACATCACCGACCATGAACCTATTTCCATTTCCCTGTCTATCAGAAATAAGCGATATTAATGTTTCTTGTACAAGGTTTGTATCCTGGTATTCGTCTACCAATAACTCCGAAAACTTTTTCTGTAATTCACTAGCAACTGAAGATGGCACCGCATTGTCAGCTGTTGATGATTCATCAAGCAATATTTGTAATGTATAGTGCTCTAGATCCGAAAAGTCTACTAAAGCCTTCTCTTTTTTCAACTTTGCATATCCTTGTTTAAACTCTTTGACTAGTACCGTCAATTGCTTAATAGTTGGATACAATGAGCTCATATCCTTTAAGTAAGAGGAAAGTTTTCTCGAAAACCAGTCTTCTGCGAGGTCATTCCATCTTTTTTTATAGCTTTTTCTGAGCGATTTGACCTTATCTTTTTTCTCTTCATCACAATCTATTTTCTTGCGAGACAAAGCTTTAAACTTCCCCTCTTTGAAAGTAGATTGAACATTGTCCCATGACATCTCCAGTTGTGCACTAGCTTCATTAATTAAAGCAAAATCCATATCAATCGTTTCAGCATAATGGTACGGGCCGTCACTTTCTTTTGTTAATTCCATTGCATACCAAGCTTCTTGTTTCATTGCTTGCAACTGACTTTTTACTTCGCGTTTTAAAATATCCAACCATGGAATCGCCTGTTCATCTTCGTCTTCTTTGACATCATACATGCTAGTCATCTCATCTAACCATGTATCTGGCCAAGGATTTTGCATTGCAAAATTATATAACTTTAAAATAAGTTCTTCTACTTCTAAATCACTTCTATCATTTGAAAAGCGATCTACCACAGCAAAAAAAGCTGCTTGTTCTTCTCCTTCTTTTCCATACCAGCCTTCAAATAACTCTTCTAACACTTCTTGTCTGATCATATCAGCTTCGACATCATCAGCGATTCGGAAGCTTGGGTCAATATCAACTAAATATGCATAGCGTCTAACTAAATCCATACAAAATGAATGCAAGGTAGAAATCGATGCCCGCTGTAATAATGATAATTGTTTTTTTAAGTGAAGCGAGGAAGGATTTGCTTCAAGAGCAGCCTCTAACGCTTCTGCAACGCGGTTGCGCATTTCTTGAGCAGCCGCGTTGGTAAATGTCACAACTAATAAAGAATCAATGTCAACGGGGTTCTCCCGGTTGAGCAACTTCTGAATAATTCTTTCAACTAGTACAGCTGTTTTCCCTGATCCCGCCGCAGCAGCAACTAATATATCACTACCACTAGCATAGATTGCTTCTTCTTGTTCTTTTGTCCATTTTGGCATTATTTTCCTTCCTCCTTTCGTCCAATCGCATCGATAATTTCTTCATCCTTCATCTCTTGTAACCGTCGATAGTTGTTTTCTTCTAAGGTCGGATCGAATTGGCAAACCGAACGAAATGAGCAAAATGTACAAGCTGTTTGCTGTTTTTGTTGAAACGGATTTAGATGAACTCCACCACTCGTTATATCCATTCCTGCATCTGTCATTAATTCACGAACATATCCCTGCAGTTGGCTAAATGTTTCTGCTGGCGCTGTATTTGAACCTTTGCGGAATTGTCCATCCTTTTTTAAACCTGCTGGGACAATATGACTCGAACCACTATCTAAATTAGTGTCCATCATTTTCACAATTTGTTCATTCTCTACTAAGAGACCTTGCATTTTAAATTTCTTAACTATTTCTTTTTCAATTGCCGAATCATCTAATTTTTTGCTTCCAGAAATCATTGGGTTATGGACATGGAAATATAACACACCTGCTGGGATGGCTTTTGATCCTAACCATTTCTCGGAATTAGACAAAACAACATCTAAATATGCCAGCATCTGTAATGCCAAACCATAATAGACTTCGACAAGATTTAATCCCTTTGAACTGGACTTATAGTCGATTATTCTTAAGAACAAGTCATCTTGATTTAAAGCACGATCCACCCTATCAATTCTTCCTCTTAGAACTAATTCAAATCCATTAGGAAGCTGTAGATTTATCGGTGACAACTCGTTTTCATCAAGACCAAAGCCAAGTTCTAGTCCTACTGGTGAGAAATTACTTTGACGAGACTGCTCACTAAGTACAAATGCAGCTCGCGAAATAATATCTTGTAATTTCTGTTGAATATATTGATAGCGATTGGAGCTATGCAAAATTTGGTGTTGCAGAATAGGCGCAAGGTTTTCTACAGCTCTATGTGCATATTTTCTAGCATCATCTTGGTAAACTTGTGAGAAATCCAGGCCTTCCTCCTTAATCCATTCAGTAATTTTTTTCAATGCTTCATGAAATAGTTGACCAATATCTGGTGCATCTAGTTTATATGTTTTTCTTTCTTCTAGCCCTAAACTGTAGCGCGCAAAGTGTTGATAGGAACACCGATGGTACATTTCTAGTCGTGATACACTTGCTTTTATTTGTTTCGGATAAATTTTATTTATTGTCTCTTCTGAAAGATTAATAGGCTTGTTCTTATAAAATAAACTTTCCAGAATTCGATTTGTTGTACCGTTCTTTTGATGATTGTTCATATACCAATTCAACACACTCCACCAGATATCATCAACAGGATAACCCCTGAGTCTCCTAGCAAGCTGGGAAGTAAGAGCCGATCTAGTTTTATTTGGTGTTGTGACAAATCGTTCGGCATCTACCATTTCCTCTGGATCTTGAAGTAAAAGTTGATCATTACATGCCGGAAACAAATCTTGTAACCTTTTAATTAGCTGTGATGGTACTTTTGATTTCCCTTCCTCATCACTTAGTGGATAACTAACCCATAATTTATCTTTAGCAATAGTGAAGGCTAAATAAATGTAAAACCAATCATCTAGCAGTTGACGTTTGCTACCCTCAGCTAGTTTCATTCCATGCTCTGCAAGTAGATCTCTTTCATCCTCAGAAATCATCCCATCAGCTGATGGCTTCATTGGCCATACACCCTCATTAACTCCAAGCAGAAATGCACATTTAATACCACTAAATCTTGAGCGGTCAATAGTCCCTGTCACGACATGATCCATGCTTGGTGGTACATGAGCAAATTTCAGTGATTCAAAACCAGCTTCAAGCGTTGTTTGAAAGATTTGCAAGGACATCTTCTCATCACCAGCAATCTCAACCATTTCATCAAGTAATTGAATAACTGCTTCCCATACTTGCTCCTGTTCACGCCCGCGCTCTATTCTTCCTTGTTGATCTAACTGGTCACGTGTAGCTTCTAAACGTTCCGATACACCAATCGATTCTAACCACTCAAATAAGACGATAGCTTTCTCATGAATCGTAACAGCTTCTCTTATCTTTTGATCGATCGACTGTAATGCTTGGACTACTTGAGAACGATAGGCGTTAATTTTTTGTTGAGTTTCTTTTTCCTGATCTGTTTGCGATGCTTGTTCAAAGCCACGGAATCGTTGGAAAATCCATGGCTTTTCACCTAACCAGCGGCTTCTACCACGAATTCCGTACTCCAACACGTAGTTTTCGAGCTCATCAATCGCATCTTCATTAAGCGGAAAACGAGGATTACTCACTGGAATTAATCCTGTTTTCAACAAACGAAAAACAGCATCATACCGCCAATTGCCCTCTACGACATCTAGGACTGAGCGAATTAGTTCAATTAGTGGGTGATTCATCATCGTTCGCTTTTCATCAATAAACACTGGAATACCATAGTCACTAAATACAGTCTCAATTAAATCTTGATATAAATCTGTTTGTCTGATTAATATAGCTATGTCCTTATATCGATAATTTTCTTCTCGAACTAACCGAAGAATTTCTTGTGCCGCTCCTTCTACTTCCGCTCTTGGATGGACGGCTTGAGCTATTTTTATTGGAACTTCCCCTTGGTATTTTGGCGCCGGTCTAACATCAAAGTATTTTTCTAAGTGGGAAAAATATGGACGTTCATGGAAGATTCCTTCTGCATCATCCAGCAATACAGTCTCTTTGATTTCTATGCTGTTTGCTTCTGCTAATTCAATTAACGACTGATACGTTTCTTTTGTCTGACAGAATAAATCTAGTTCTGAAATATTACTATCGTTTGGTTGGTCAAGCGTAAGTGTTACAGAAACTTGTTCAGTCTTTTTTAACAAGGCTTCTACTACGAACAATTCTTGTGGTGTGAAGCGATGAAAACCATCGATATAAATATCTGCTCCTGTTAGGAAATCAGCATCACCAATTTTATCAGCCAATTGCTGGAGCTGATCTTCACTATCAATATAATTATCCTTTAAAGCAAACACTAACCTGTCATATATATAACTTAGGTCCTCTAGCTTGTTTCTTAATGCTACTTCTCCTGTATATTTATGTTGAAACTGATCCATCTCTGTTATTTGCATGGCCAACATTTCCGGGGTTATTCGATATCGTTTAAATTCAGTAATCATTGATTCCAATTGTTCCATAAACCCTCGTTTTTCAATTGCCTTTTGAAATACGCTCCAATCAGATTTACGTTCTTCAGTAATTTTGCGAAGCATCATTTGGATACCCGTCGAGCTGATGAATTTCCTTGTTCCACCACCCGTTTCTTGTAAAACTCTCCAAGCTAATCGCGAAAAACTAAACACTTGCGCTCGAATACTACCTGAGAGCTCGTCTTTGTTTAATAGTGCATATTCTTGCTGGAAAGTCATTTGATCTGGGACGATATAAATAATTGGTGAACCCTCGGGGTTTGTCTTTAACTTTTCCTTTATTTCCATTAAACATCTATCACTTTTTCCAGTACTCGCTTTTCCTAGTAAAAATCGAATCCCCATAGTCTAACTCCCTTTTGTCTCTGCACATAATAATTGTCTTTTCATATAGTAAAATAGGCCATTACAATCGTGAGGTGAGATGATGTCAAAACAAATCACTACAGCCATTATACTTATTTATTGTTCAGTTTTTATCGCTAGTAGTATTTATGTGATGATTCCTTTACAACCGATATTGGCAGAAACGTTTGATGTATCTCTAAGTTATATGTCACTGTCTAGTACATTATTTGTTTTTCCTTACGCATTTGGTCTTCTTTTATTTGGCGTATTAGCAGACAGACTTCCACTGCGAAACATTTTATTAGTCGGCATGGCGTTACTTGCCATAGTCACAGGGCTACTTAGTTTAACTAATTCTATCGACAGCTTAATCTTCCTTCGAGTATTCCAAGGAATTTTAGCTGCTAGCTTCGCACCAGTATCATTTGCATACTGCTTCAAACACTTTAAAGGCTCCTTACAAGCATTTGTAATTGCTATGATTAATACAGGTTTTTTGTTTGCTGGTGTATTTGGTCAAATAATCTCCGCTTTTTTTGCTGATTTATTTTCTTACCAAGCAGTATTTATCGCTTTTTTCTGCTTTTATTTAAGTTGCTTTATCGGTTTATTTCTAACCTTAGAATCATCTTCATCAAAACAAACATACCGTTTAAACAATTTGTTTTCTACCATTTTATCATGTTTCAAGCATCAATCATTGCAAAAACTCTACGCTATTACGTTTTTCCTACTATTAACGATTATGTTATTTTATGGATCATTTGAAATTTTTCTGTTTACTGAGTGGAGAGATTTCCCTTTTTCCCTTCAGTTATTCCGTACTATTAGTTTGATTGGTATTATACCTGCATTTTTTGCCAGTCCCTTAATCAAAAGATTTGGATCAGAAAATATTTTGATGTTCCAATTAGGTGTTATGGTTGTAGGATTTATTCCTATCGTCATTTGCTTGAATGTAGCAACAGCTCTATTTGCTTCCTTACTTATGATTGCTTCCACATCATTAACAATTCCAATGGTTGTTTTACTTGTTGGAAAACACGCCTCTTCACATAAGTCTACTGCAGTGGCTGTATATTCCTTCACACTATTAATAGGCGCGAGTCTAGGTTCGACCTTAGCATCCTACCTTTCGTTTACTACTGTTATAACGATCATCCCAATTGCTTTTATTGGACTTTGTTTATTTAGCGGATTGATGATTCATTCTAATCAAAAATAGCTTAAATTACTTAGACTAAGTAATTTAAGCTATTTTTAAGCTTTTAAAGTATTATCTCGACACTCTTTTTTCTTGTTAGTTCATCCCGTATTTGTTTTAAAACATAATTTTTTTCTTTGGTGATAATGATAAAAAATTAACCCTTATAGATTAGAATGTTGAAAATACCAAAAAAAGTCGCCAGATTCATTATCGTAGCACCCTGCAATTTTTTGATATTTAAGTTAGAGGTAGTTTAAATACATAACTAACTTTATCGTAGTTCATTTTTTTCTCATAGAAACGATGTGCGTCGGTCCGCTTTAAACCAGATGATAAGGAGACACTTTCATATTTATTTTGTTTCGCCCAAGTCTGTACGTAATCTAGTAATTTTTCACCATATCCGTTTGACCTGAAGCAAGCATCTGTTACTAAATCACACACCCAGACAAATCTACCATTATACAGTGTAATCATTGGCTTAAAACCAGTTACAGCAACAAGTACTCCTGCATCAAATAATCCGACCACTTTATACCGATCATAATCACGCGCTTCCAATACTAAATCAATATAGGATTCTTGATCTAAATGCGTTCTTAGTTGTTTCATAATCGGAAAAGCCTGTTTTATCTCTTCTACAGATTCTAATTCTTTAATTGTTACTTTTTCCAATGGTTAAACCCCCTTTTAAAAATAAAAGTTAAATACTGTAATCATTTTCATAATACCTATTACCGGCGCATCAGGGATTAAATCTTTTCCAAACTATATGCTGTCAGGATATGGCTTGATCGTGTAATTATGAAATTGACTCATTGGAGTAGGGTTACAATAATTAGTCAAAATTCTTTTTAATATATTCCTGTTCTTCTTCTGGTGTTAATAATCGAGAAGCTTTACCTACACTGCCATTTTGAATAGTCCAAATTCTATTATGTACTTCTACGGCATTGTCGAAATCACCTTCTACCCATGGGGAAAGTGAATCTAATAACAGCGCATCATGTTCTAAATCATCTCTATTTTTTACTACTGTATATAATTTTTCGACACGTTCTTTAGTAATTTCAACAGTGCCCCATTTCTTATCAGCTAACACCTTTTGATGTGTCATTTTATGAACTTCTTGAAGTATAGAGTTTTCACTCATCGTTTCGTATTTTTTGAGTTGATCTGTTGGAGTCGAGTCATTTTCAAAATTCTCATCGATGGATGCTTGAATTTCTTCTTGTTCTTCTTGAATTTCTTCCATCTCTTCCTCGGTTATTTCAGTGGATTGGTCGCCATCGCTAATTGTTTTCCAAATTATTAAGATAATAGCTATCCCCACCACACCTAAAAACAAGTAAATGAATTTTCTTTTTTTCAGATTATTCTTTCCCAATTTAAAAACTCCTATTTATTGCCATTTTAATTAAATTTACACTATTTACACTCCTGTATCAAATTATTTAACTAGCTGTTTATAGATTCCTGAACCAAAAAAAAAGTACAAACCACATGGTTCATACTCTAATTTAAAAATTGAAATCCTAATTGAGAGACTGGCCAATATCTAACGTCCACTTTACCAACAACCGAAGTCGCATCTACAAAGCCAAAGTATCTGCTGTCTAAGCTTTCTCTTCGATTATCGCCTAAAACAAATAGCTTTCCTTCAGGTACCTTCTTTTCACCTGTCACCTGCTCCAGCGTAAAGTCTTCGGTTAGCGGTTCTCCATCATTTTTTCTGAAAGGTTCTAAATAACTTTGGCCCACTTGCTCATTGTTTATATATAACTGGTCATTACGATATTCTATCCTATCCCCAGGTTCACCAATTACCCTTTTTACGTAATCTTCCTCTTCGCTTGCATGAAAAACGATAACATCGAATCGGTTAATGCTTTGTATATCATAGATTAGTTTGTTCACCATTAGTAAATTACCATCGTTTAAGGTAGGTTCCATTGATTTACCATCAACAACATAACTAGCAAACAAATAAGATCGGAATAATACAGCTAAAGCAATGGCAATGAGAACCGTACGCAAAATTGCCCAATACTTTATTTTCTCCATAGCATTTTCCTCCAAATTTTCCATCTATATACATTTTACCCACTCGATAGTTTTTTATTCGTCTTTACTTTGTACTTTATCCCGAGCATTCGCCCTTTTTTGTAAGTGTTTCTCTATGAATTTACCCAATATCCAGAAAAGAGCGATACCTATCCCAACAATGATTGTTCTCATTGGATTTTGAGCGAAGGACATAATACTCTCGCCTATGTATGAGATCGTAAATATCATGACTGTTTTCCCGAGTAAAACAGCTAAAGCAAATTGTTGAAAACTGATTTTTGACATTCCAGCTACGATATTAATAATCGCTGAAGGAGAAAAGGGAAAACACATTAATAAAAACAGTGGCCCAAATCCATGTTTTTCCAACCAATTAGTTACCTTCTTTACCTGTTTATTCCCTCTAATCCACCGAAAGAAACGCTTTTCTCCCAGCCTTCGGACAAGTAAAAAGACACATATTGCTCCCGCACTCGCTCCTATCCAAGACAGCAAGAAACCCTGTAATAAACCATATGCAGCTGCATTCGTCATCACAAAAACTACTAATGGAAGAAAGGAGAAAAATGCCTCGAAGAATGGCAATAAAACACCTGGCAGTGGTCCCAAACTTTCATAACTTTTTAATAACTCAATAAGAACATCATTATACTCATTACTTTCAATCATTTCCTTTATCTCTGATACATCTATGTTTAGTATATACATACTCATAAACCCCTTAAGCGTTCTTACATTTTAAGTTCATTAACTTAGTTTCCTCATTTTATTTTAAAGTAAACAAACAAAAATGCCTATCGTTGAGGCTTGATTTTTCTAATATTAACAAAATATTAAACACTCGTAGCGCTCAATTTCTATAAACGTAGATGATTTTACTTGAGAAATAGTTTTTTCGGTATATTTTTGTTTGTTATTCCATATATTTAAGTTATAATAGAACACACGTTCTTTAGGAGGGAAAGCACTTGCGTTATCTCAGCAAAGAAGAATTCGAATTAGCTTCACGTTTTTTATTCCTTTCCATGGCTATCCTCGTTATCAAACAAGACCTCAAAAGTATAGAAAAGGGAACATCATTCAAAATTAAAGAGCCATATATCGAGCTCCTTGATATGATGGAGTACGAAGCAACGAAGGAACGCGGAAAATTGCGAAAAAGCATGAACGAGAAACAATTACAAGTGGTTTCTCTTAACAAAAACGAGTCTTTTTCCTCTTTTCTATTCCTTTGTAAAGGGCGAGAAGAAAAGAGAAATTACTTTAATCCAGCCATTCGAAAAAAAGTAGAGACTATAATGAATGAGCTTATGCAAAAGAAAATAGTTACAGATAAGAAAGTGGTCTCAAGGTCACGCTGAGTAAACTAACTAATAAAGAGCGCATAATGCGCTCTTTATTAGTTAGTTTACTCTATTTTGCTTTCTATGTATCTTCTGATTGTTCATTAGGATTTATTTGCTCAATTAACTCAGTTAAATTATATTTCATATCTAGTGAGTCAATTTTTATTATCGTATCACCATTTTCTCGCTTAATAAAGTAGTTGAATGTGTTTAGAAAGACTGGCTTGAAACTCTCTTCAATTAACCCTGTACCAGTTTTAGCCAAATACGTTCCCTTATCAACAACCTCTTGAGGTTTAAAGTCAAAAAACACAACCATAATTAACGCAATAATTGCAACTACCACAGCCATTTTAACTAATGATTTCACAATTTTAACTACAAAGAAAAGTAAAATAACAACTACAATTAAACTCAAAAATTTGTTCTCTGTGAAAAAGCTGCCGAGTTGCTCCAATCTATTTACGCTCCCTTCTAGTTGTCAGTCACAAGAGCATACCAAATATATGTATGTAATCTTATTCTGCATAAAAAAAGGGAATTTTAAACATTATTTAACTAATTTTAGGTCTTTCACTAATCATTTTATTAGTTATCTA
The DNA here is from genome assembly GCF_020404745.1 of Aquibacillus saliphilus. Taxonomy (GTDB): domain Bacteria; phylum Bacillota; class Bacilli; order Bacillales; family Amphibacillaceae; genus Aquibacillus; species Aquibacillus saliphilus. The sequence continues at coordinate 78,513 of NZ_JAIZAP010000021.1, read as the reverse complement.
GTATTTAGTTTTATTTTTAAAGGATTTTAATCAGTGTTAAATAAACGGCTCTGCTACAATATCCACATTATTCTTCAAGATATACCTAATCCTGTTATCAAGTAAATACCTGTATTGAGCTGTCCGTTGAACTTGATTTAACACCGAACCGTGAGAAACTTCTAATATAACCGTTTGTCCGTTTTTGAAAATGATTTGTGCTCTTTGTTTTGGGGCTTTAACGATTTGATCAATGTGGGAGTGCGAAATCCAAGCACACTTAGGGTTTTGTGGAGATGATGTCGGGAAAAAATACATACCACTTGAAGGGTCAATTACGATAGGCGCTTTATGAGTGATGCCACAAATATCTCGTGTTCCATCCTGACGACCTTTTAAACTACTTCCAAAGAATTTACAAGCTAAATCAATTACTTTTCCAGGAGATTTTTTAACGTAAATAATTTCATCATCCTCTAGAATTTGCGTAATATGTTTTCCACTTAATTCCTTAGTCATGACAGCTAGCGTCATTGGGGTTATTTCATGATTTAATTTCATTTCACCTAACATTATATCGTCCCTTTCCAAACTGTTAAATGAAAAGTAAAAGACCTAAAAACAATTTACCAATAAAAAGAAAAAAATGGTAGTTTAAATATGAAAATATCGAAAAATTGTCACAATTCAGCCCTATAAAGTGATTATTTTTGATATAATTAATATAAAGAAAGGGCTTTCAATGGAATGATTAGTATTCTTAAAATAGATTATTTATCTTATTTTAAGGTTCCGTTGAATTTGCATATAAATATAGAACAGGGGGCTTAAAATGTGGAAAAAAAATAAAAATAAAAAGCAAAAAAAACAAGCTAAATTACCAAAATACCCTATCCGTGATATTCCCTTATTTGAACTAAAAAAAGCTATTGATAAATACAGTGATCAATTACCAAATCAAATTCCTTTAAGCGTTATAATCAATGATGATTTAACGCTAAACTTCCAATTATTAGCTCCATTTTTAAAAGGTATTCCCGAGCAAACCTATTATATGACACGAGAGACCTACGATTTATTTGAAGAAAAAGATCAGCAGCTTGCCTTCGATATTGACATGATTCAAAAAGCAGTTGATGATTACATGCAACAAACGAAGGAACTGCCGGTTATTAACGGGGACCCGTACAAAAAGGTGAGCTTCTTTAAGCTTGAAAAATTAAATCTCATTGAATACCGCCCTGAACTAGCATTTTACCTAACAGATGAAGAATATTTAATAACTTACAAGAAACCTAGCTAGCATCCTTGACCTAGTAAAGACAGGTACAAACGCACCTGTTTTACCTTCTGAATAAAAACCATTTAATCAGCATGTTCAACAATACGTTGCCATTCTTTTTGTAGCGAATCGTTTGTTTGTCTCGTTTCAATTAATAGTTGACTTAGTTGATCTAGTGTTTTATTCACTTCCAAACGCATCTTCTCTACTTGTTCAGTCGAATCATGAATTTTGTCCTGAACTAGCCAATCGGAAATCAATCCATCAAAGAAATAGTCCATAAAGGTCAATCCACCCGAAATAGAAAGGTCAACTTTAAAGGTCTGACCAATATCATCTAATTCATAAGAAAATTTTCTAAGAAGTTGTTGGGACCGGTGTACTTCTTCCTTAGCTGTATCGATATTGCTATGCTTTATAGAGGTACTAATTAATCCACCACCAAACATATCTACGGTTCCCCAATTTTTAGCTTTAGTTAACGACTCAGTTGCATACGATAAAGACTCAGAAGCTAATGTTCCTGCTTCTAACGCTTCGTTAATTTCTTTGATATCTGAAGATAGATCAGAAATTTTATTAAGTAAATAAAAGCTTCGTTCCCCGTCCTCATGGCTACTGTGTAACAAATACTGATGCTTTTCCATTAACAATTGGTGGTAATTTTCTTTCGGATTACCCAAAATGTTAATTTTTTTGGTTAATTCAGCAAGTTCATACTCAACGTCTTGTTTTGCCTCGCTCGCTTCTTTCCATCTTAAATGAGCAGCCACAACCTCTTTTTTCTCCTGGATTAATTGTTCATCCTTTTTACCAGTAAGACTCATAAAAATACCAGTTATACTAACGCCTTCCAACTTGTCGACATCCACTTGTTCTTGATCTAGTTTTATTTTATGATTTGTTTCTTTTTCTTGCAGCTTGTTTAACTCATCTCTTAACGCCACGGCTTGCCTTTCTAGTCTTTCTACATCACGCAATTTTTCTTTTTCATCAATTAATTTTTTTTGGTATTCATTTAACATAAGCTAATCACCTCTTCCTACTATTTACGAACAGAAATTTAATTTGTTTCACGTTTTTGAATTTCCCTCTCTATTCGTGCAATTCTTTCTTTTGTAGAAGGATGACTAGAACGCATCCATTTAACCAAAAAAATCGGATCAATGTCACTTCTCGATTGAACAGCCATTCTATGATAGCCCTCAAGCGCTGGGGCAAGATTGTCTGTATGTTCAATCGCATAGTCATCTGCCGACCTTTCTATTTGTCTGGAGACATAATTAGATATCGGTTGCGTTACTGTCAAAAGCAATGACAGAATTAATAATAATAAAGGAATAGCTCTGAGTTCACTTTTTGACTTGTAACTTTCTTTCCGTTTTATATTCAGCCATACGCGGTCATAAATAACAGCTGCAAGAAAGAACACTACAAAACTTAAAACTAAATATCCCGCGACCCCTATAAACACATGATGCTTAACATAATGTCCTATCTCATGTGCTAGAATAAATAAAATCTCATCTTGCTCCATACCTTCTAACGTTGTATCCCACAGTACAATTCTCGCATTTCCCATGATGCCCGTAACATATGCATTGAAGGTTGTAACCTTCTCACTCATATTTACCTGTAACAGTGTTGCATTGTCTAAGCCAATTTCATTAGTGAAATTCTCTATTTCAGTTCGTAGCGGGCCTTGTTCCATAGTAGTGAAATCCTCGTATAGTGGATCAATCCAGATTGGTTGGACATAGACAACAAACAAAACGAGCGGTAGTGCTAATAACCATAATAACAACCACCACGTTTTTTTAAATTGCTCTATTAGAAGTCGAATGACAATTATCCCAAGTGTTAAAACTATCCAGTAAAAAAATAAATCTAAGCTTATTTCATAAAACCAATCCCCTAATGGTTGGTGACTAGTTCCTTCTTGATGTGATATAAAAAACCACAATAAATTAAAAGGCAATCGAATTATTCCGTAGGCAAGCACAAGGAGTATTGAGAATAGCAAGGTTCTCATCCATTCAAACCGTGTTATTACCTCAATCGAACTAACCCATCTCTTGGACCATTTACTTCTGATAAGGCTATATAACAGAATCCATTCTAAGGGTAGTTTTGAAAAAAATACTGCATGGGCTAATGCAGCATAATTAGAATCACTAAACGTCTCTAATCGGTAAAAAAACAGAAAATAACTCCAGATACAAAGGAGATAAACGAAGTAAATTAATAGTATTCTTTTCATTAGTATTCTCCCCTCTATGCTCAGCCTAACTTTGATATATAGATAATCCCTTGTCTATTTGGACAAGGGATTATCGTTATTAGTCTATGATTAATAAATCAGATTAATGAAGTCTTCTTTAGAAATTTTACCTAAATAATGTGGGATGTCTAAATCACTAATTGCTTCTTCAATTGCTCGCTTTTCATAACGAGCATTAATAAGACGCTCTTCAATAACAGTAACATCACCAACACCAAAGAAGTCACCATAGATTTTACAATTATTAATAACTCCTTTTTTAACATCTAAACGAACGTCAACTAAGCCATAATCAAATTTATGAGATTGCTGAACATTAAAAGCTGGAGATTTCCCATAATTCCAATCCCATTGTTGGTAGCGATCTTTCGATAATTGATGAATGTTTTCCCAGTCTTGTTCTGTTAATTTAAATTTAGGAACTTCCTTTACATCTTCCACACCAAACACATAACATAAGATATGCTCTTTAAATGCTTCCATAGACATCTTTTCGTCCATTAAATCAATAATGTTAGCTACACGACTACGGATTGATTTAATTCCTTTTGACTTAATTTTTTTTGCATTCACATTCAAAGCAGAAACGACATGTTCAATTTCTGAATCGAACATTAACGTGCCATGGCTAAACATACGACCTTTAGTAGTGAATTGAGCGTTTCCAGAAATCTTACGACCGTTTGCAGTTAAGTCATTTCTTCCAGACAGCTCAGCTGGAACTCCTAATTCTTTTAGAGCTTTAACAACTGGTTCAGTAAATTTAGCGAAATTTTGAAAGCTATCCCCATCATCTTTAGTAATAAAACTAAAGTTAAGATTACCTAAATCATGATATACAGCGCCACCACCGGATAGTCGACGTACGACATGAATACCCTTGGAATCTACATAGTCGGTATTAATTTCTTCAATAGAATTTTGATTCTTTCCGATAATAATAGACGGTTCATTAATGTAAAATAACAAATATGTATCTTTTTCACCAAAGTTTTTCAATACGTACTCTTCAATGGCCAGATTAATATGAGGATCTGTAATCCCCTCATTATCGATAAATTTCATTTTTTAACATCTCCCTTTTTTATAAGCTTGTCCTTGTTTAAAAAAGCTCTTTACTGAACTATATTTTTTAATACCTGTAAAGGTTCAGTATAAAATAAACTGAATTACAAGGCAATTTATGGAACTTAAGCATTACCATTTTCATTTGCCCCAAATGAGTCCTTCATCTGCCAATTGAACAGGTCCGTTAAAATAATTCCTTGCCTGTATTAATAAATCTTGTCTATTTCCAAAATGAGGATGGTGACTTAGAATTAACTGTTTGACTCCTGCATGTTTAGCTATTTCAGCGCCTTCCCTACTATTCATATGTCCAGCCTTTCTACCATCCTGTCCTTCGTAAAAATTACAATCTGTGATAAGTAAGTCAGCGTCTTGACTAAATGAAATAAAATTATCGGTGTAACTAGAATCTGCTGTGTAAACCATTGCCTTGTCTCCATCCGTTATTCGCATCGCATAACAAGGAACTGGATGTTCTGTCTTCATAAAAGTAAATGAAAATGGTCCCACTACTAAAACAGATTCAGGATCATATGCAATTGCCTCAGTAAAGTTGTGTGTCAGTTTTTCAAAACCAATCTTATCTTCCAAGTGCCCATAGATAGGTAAAATCTTCTCTGTATTATTAATTGAGTTTTGGACTAACCAACTGTACTGCAACACACCAATATCAGCCACATGATCATTATGATAGTGAGATAAGATGACCGCATCAATCTCCATAACATCTTTATACATTTGAATCCTTGACAATGCACCACTACCGCAATCTATCAAGCATGTGAATCCATCTTTTTCTATTAAATAGGAAGATGTCGCACTTCCATTCCCGGGATATGCTCCCCAAAATCCTATTACAGTTACTTTCATTTTTTTCATCCTTTCATCCAATTGTAAACAAATTGACACAATTGTTATAAAACAGGGTATTGTAATTATCTAGTTGTTATAATACAATAGATATATAATAATATTTTGGAGGGATCCTTATGATAAGTATCGTTGAGTTTTTCAGAAATCTTCCGCGTAAAAAGTGCGCAAAATGTGGTAATGACATCGTTGAAAAAGCTGATTGTTACGTTAACTTATGTGACAATTGTGATCACCCTGCATTATAACGGCGATACTAATTTCAACCTCGCTTATAAAAATAATTAAAGCGAATACATTTTACAAAATAACATTCATACAGTATAACCAAGCAGCTTATTTCTAAGCTGCTTTTTTGTGTGTTCAAATTTTCATCCCCAAACTCCAAATTATTAAACTATAAGTGAATTTGTGGTATGGTTAATTAGTAAAGTGACAATTGAGTACTCTTCGTTCTATCATTAGATAAAACAATTCTAGATATAATAAGTTTATCATATACACGACCAGCCATTACACAGAGGTGAAAACATGTTTAACGATATCGATATAAACCACTTATCAGATTTACAACAAAAACAGGAAATAGCTATGATTGATGTCCGTTCACCATCAGAATTTAATCATTCAACTATTCCTGGTAGTATTAATATTCCCATTTTCACAGATGAAGAGAGAGCTGAAGTAGGTACACTATACAAACAAGCCGGCCCTGATGTTGCAACAGAACGTGGTCTCGAAATCTTTTCGAAAAAGTTACCTGAATTTATGAAGGAATTCAGGGCTCTTTGTGAACCTAAAGTAGTTTTCTGTTGGCGCGGCGGAATGCGCAGTAAAACAGCAGCAACGATGATTGACTTAATGGGAATGGATGTATTTCGCTTAGAAGGTGGGATTAGATCCTATCGCAATTGGGTAGTTGATTCTTTAGCAACGTTTACATCCACTCCAGACACATACGTGTTAAACGGCTATACAGGTACAGGGAAAACAATACTGTTAAACAAATTACATGATGTAAATTACCCTGTAATAGACCTTGAAGGTCTTGCTAAACACAGAGGGTCTATTTTCGGACAAATTGGACTTGAGCCAAGCAATCAGACAACATTTGACACACTGATACTAAATGACTTACTTAGACTCAAACAGGCACCGTATCTATTATTGGAAGCAGAAAGCAAGCGAATCGGCAAAGTAGTTCTTCCTGACTTCCTTCTTAAAAAGAAAGAAGAAGGAATACAACTATTTGTCGAAATGCCGAGAGAAGAACGAGTCCAAAATATTATTGAAGAATATCAACCTTGGAATTATTATGACGAATTTATTAGAGCTTTTCAGATAATAAAAAAGAGAGTTCATACACCAATTGCCAAACAAATTGAAATGGATTTAGAAGCAGAAAATTATACATCTGCCATTCATTTATTATTAGAATATTACTACGATCCGAAATACGAATACAGTAAGAACCAATATCCTGAGGAGCGCACCCATATCATTAAAGCGAAAAATGTGGATGAAGCATTTATTGCTCTTCAAGACTTCCTTACTGGTGCAAAGGTTAAAAATTAAAAGGAACAAAAGCGCAGGCGCCGGAGCTGGACGTGGCTAACTTAGAAATTAATTATCCACAGCAGTCCATTTTATAATTTCCTAGACAGCAAGGTGAAGGAGCTTGACAACAAGCTCCTTTACTTCTCCCTATTATTCCCGACACTATAACTCAACGAATTGAACTTCCCCTGTCAATTCCAAATCCTTTGGAATACGGATATAAAGTAGCTCTGCTTCAATTGCGCTAGTCGGGAAATGCAATCTTTTTTCCCCTGTGAACTGAGTAATCGAGAATTCATTTGTAAATATCGCAAAATGGTAATCCATTTTATCAGGTTGCTGCACGATTAGTTTATTATTATTTAGTTCCACTTGATAACCACCATGATTGACTAAGGATTCTGTTGCATATTTAACAACATCTATTTCTCCATCATTACTCTCTTTACGTTCAACGAATATAATGATATCTTGATTTTCTTCCCCGTTCGAGGTTACTTGCAAAAACTGTTCTTTTACATCAAACTGCCATTTTTCTTTCACAGTTATTTGTTTTGATTGTTCAAGGGTACCTAAATGCGCTCTGTTGTACAATTCCTGATTAGACCGTTCTATTTTTTCGGAATCTACTTGGCTAATGGAAGTGATTTCATCATCTGGTAAAGAGAAAAAAACAACTATTGAAGCTAGTAAAATAATGCCGTAAATGCTGAGCACCCATTTTATTTTATTTCCACTCATTTGATTAATTCTAAAGAGATCATTTTTTTTGACGATTACAACGATGACAACGATTAATCCAATCATAATTATAAGTGGTAGTAACTGCATTATTAAGGTCATTGTTTAACCTCCAATCGGTTCGTGATGATGAGTGATGTAAAGAAGAGAACAATTACTGTTAAAATTATTTTGATCACCAATAACAATAACGTACTTTCTCCTTGATAAAATTGTCCAATTGTTATAAACAAAGTGGGTTCATCTCTAATACCTGTCCCCGTGGAGGCATATATCGGATATCCTATAAATAGTGCCACTAGGATTATTATTAACATTTTACTTAGTTGAGCAAGGACACCAACTAAATAACCTAAAGCAGCAAATAAAAGAATATACATTATCGTTGCAACAAGTCCTATTAGAAGCGTAGAAAACGTTTGACTACTACTAATAAGTAAATCAACATCGAAAAACAAATAGACAATGACTTTTAACAGATAACCCGTAAGTAATGAGGTAGTACCAGCAATAATACTAGCTATTGTTAAAAAAAGCATATTGGATAGGTTGCTAGTTAACCTATTTGTAACAAACGTAAAATCATCATCTCGATATGCCTTTGTTGTAATAAGTATTGCAGTGATGAATGCCCACACCATTGTAAATGCGATGACCATACTTCCAGAGTATGAATTTGTTGTTAAGGAAAACCCCGAGGAACTAGAACCACTCGAACCACCAGTTCCCCCAAGCGAGAGTAACAAAGCAATGACTTGAACAACCATCATTGAAGTAAATACACCCGCATATGCTTTCAGTTTGAATTTGTACTGTTTTTTTACGATTCCCCAGTGGTTAACCTCTGTCAAAGACATCATCAATTCCTCCCTTCGTATCACCTGTTAAATAGATACATAGATCATCAGCCGCAACTGGAGATATTTCTAAACCTTTCCGTTTAGCACTCTCGAGCTCCGCCTCTGACAAGTCATTCCTTACAACGACATAGGTATTTCCTAGTGTGTAACTTTTTTTATATAGAATTTCCTTACCTGTTATCCATTCATTAACAATTTGCTTCTGACCACTTATACCGATAGCGAATTCTTTTACATCAGCTATTGACATCTGGAAGTATTTTTCTCCATTCTTAATCAGCAAAATATCTTCAAGTATTTCTACCATTTCATTTAATAGATGGCTAGATAAAATGATTGTCCTAGGATGGGCAAGGTAATCTTTAAGCAACGCCCGGTAAAAGTCTTTCCTTACAGCTGCATCCATTCCTGTTGTCGGTTCATCAAAAATGGTAATTGGACATCTTGCCGCTAACCCGACAATCATATTAAAGGTACTCCTCTTTCCCTTTGACAAGTTATCATGCTTTTGGTTTGGGTTAAATTCGAAATAATCAAACAAGCGCAGTGCCAAATCCATATCCCAGTTTTGATAAAACGTACCAGCTGCTTGTAACAGTTGTCTGATAGTTAATGCCGGTGGAAAATTCATGTCGTCATCTACAAAAATTGTATTTGCTGACAGTTTTAAGTTATTAAAGGGATCTTCAGAAAAAACACGCAGTTCACCTGAGCTTTTCTTTAAGTATCCGGCAATGATTTTTAAAAGTGTTGTTTTTCCTGCACCATTTCTTCCAATTAATCCTGTGATTTTATTTTCTTCAATCCTAAAGGATAGTAGATTCAAGGCATCAAATTTTCCATATGCTTTCGATAACTGATTACACTCAATCACGTTCACTTATTTTCCTCCTCGCTATTAGCTATCTTAATCATCTCAATTAAAGCTGGTTCACTTACTTCTAGACGTTTTGCTTCTCCAACTAAATCGCGCACTAAATTTTTCAGCGTCGTATTCTTCCGTTTCATCAAAATGATTTCTCTAGCTTCATTTGATACAAACATTCCAAGTCCTCGCTTTTTATATAGAATCGTTTCTTCTGCAAGTATATTTAACCCTTTAGCCGCTGTAGCTGGATTAATGTTATACATTTCAGCCAGTTGATACTGTGAGTATATTTTCTGATCAGCCTTAATTTTTCCACTTAATATTTCCGTTTCCAACCATTCTTTAATCTGTATATAAATAGGTTTTGCTCCATCACCGTGAAGAATCAAAAGTCCACCTCCTATAACTAACCGACATAGTGCATTAGTGTTGTAATGTACTATATACTACTTTATGATATTTATCAAGAGCTAACTGAATCAATTTTATAGTTACCTTATGCAGAAATTGTCATCCGCATATAGTTTGGGAACGGTAATCCCAACTATATGCGGATGACAACTTTCAGGAAAATCAGTATTATGAAATTGACTAAACCAAATCCTTTCATGACCTTTTTGCCATTAAAACGCTAAAAACCCCACGAGAATAATCCTCATGGGGTTTTTAGAATGCTATGATTTTAGATAGTCCAAAACACTTGCTACCGCAGCTTCACCTTGATCAATACAATCTGGAATACCAATGCCACGGTAGGAACCTCCTGCTAAATAAACGCCAGGAAGGTTTTCCTTGATTTGTTCGGTAACTTTATCAATCCGCTCTTTATGCCCAACGGAATATTGAGGCATCGCATTTTTCCAGCGTGTAACAACTGAAAACTCCGGTTTTTCTGTGATATTCATTGTTTTATTTAAATCCTTTAAGGCAATATCAACAATCTCTTCATCAGATAAATCAACGACACCCTCATCACCAGGACGCCCTACATAGCATCGAAGTAATGCTTTACCTTTTGGCGCAGTTGTTTCTGGCCACTTTTTATGTGTCCAGGTACAAGCTGTAATACGGTAATCACTGTTACGTGACACAACAAATCCTGTCCCATCAATGTCTTTCTTAATAGCGGATGCATCAAAGGCTAAAGCAACGTTTGCAACAGAAGTAGCTTTCATTTCCTTCAATGGATCCATGAAATCATACTGACTAAGGATTCTGTTTGTGGCAAAAAACGGTGTAGCTAACACAACTGCATCAGCCTTGTAGACTTCGCCGTTTCCTAATAGCAGATGGTAATGATTTTCTTTTCGCTCGATATGATCGACAGTCGTGTTTTTGGTAACGACACCTTCTGTTAGTTCAGCCTCAACAGCTTCTACTAATGACTGCAGGCCATTTTTCAAACTGTAAAACATACTAGGTTTTGGACCTTTTGTTTTTTTCTTCTTGGGCATCGTTGCCTGTAAACCTTTGACAAGACTTTTATGTTCTTGCTCGAGACGATAAAAATTCGGAAAAGTTGCCATTAAACTCAAGTCATCAATATCCCCCGCATAAATACCTGAAAGAAGTGGTTCAATTAAGTTCTCTACTAATTCATCACCAAAGCGTCTTCTAAAAAACTTACCCAACGATTGATCACTGATTTGTTCTCCTCTAGGTAAGACAAAATCATAAGCTGCTCGTAATTTTCCTTTTGTTGAGAAAAGGCTAGAAAATAAAAATGGTCTTACTTCGGTAGGAATCCCCATGAAGGAACCACTGGGCATCCTATGTAACTTATTGTTAACAAGGATAAATGATCCTCCAGTCCCGTTTCCAACCAAGTCATTTTCTAATCCAACTTCCTTCACTAGGCGAGCTGCAGATTGTTTTCTTTTTAAAAAGGAATCAGGGCCACGTTCGATCATGTACCCATCCTTTTTTACCGTTCTAATTTTACCGCCTAGTTCGTTATTAGCTTCAATTAATTTTATTTTGTATGGCAGTTGGTGCTCGTTGATTTCCTTTTGCAAGTAATAGGCTGCTGTTAAGCCAGCGATTCCTCCACCAACAATAGCAATTTGTTTTTGTTCACTCATGAAATATCATTACCTTGAAATTTTTCCAACACAACCGCAGCTAACGTTTCAATAAATTTTGGTGATGCATTTGGCATTTCCGGACGATAATAGTTGGCACCAAGCTCATCACAAACAACCTTACACTCATAGTCATTATCAAATAACACCTCTAAGTGATCGGCCACAAATCCAACTGGCGCATAAACAAATGAACGATATTCCTTGTTATGATACAGGTCTCTTGTTAAGTCTTGAACATCCGGTCCCAACCAAGGATCTGGTGTGTTCCCTTCACTCTGCCAACCCAATTCGTACTGATTGATCCCTGTAGCTTCAGAAATAAGCTCTGCTGTTCGCTTTAATTGGTCTGGGTATGGATCACCATTTTGTAAGATTTTTTCCGGTAGACTATGAGCTGACAGAACTAGGACAGCCTTTTGCCTTTCAGCCTCATCCATTTTTGCGTACTCAGCACCAATTGACTCAGCCCAATATTCAATAAACCCTGGCGCATCATACCAGCTCTCCACAGAAGTAATGCTTGGGTTCCCTTGTTTTTCAGCTTCTGCTTGAGCACGTCCATTATATGACTTCACACTAAATGTAGAATAATGTGGTGCAAGTACAAGAGAAACAGCTTCCTCTATTCCATCCTCAGCCATTTGCTTAACTGCGTCTTCAATAAATGGTTCGATATGTTTTAAACCTAGATAATAAACGAACTCTAGTTCATCCTGCTGACTGTTAAGCTTATCTTCTAATGCTTTTGCTTGTTTTTGTGTAATTTCTGCAAGTGGAGAAATCCCTCCAATTGCTTTATAACGCTGTCTTAAATCCTCTAGAGCTTCCGGGGTTGGCTTTCTACCATGTCTGATGTCGGTATAATACCTTTCAATGTCCTCTTCTTTATATGGCGTTCCGTATGCCATTACAAGCAAGCCAACTTTTTTCTTTGCCACGTCGTAGCACCCCTTTTATTATTAATTTTAGTTAATAGGTTCTCATTTTATAGTAAAAAGTAAACGCACCTATTCTTATTTAGAATAACTATGAATAAGCTCAGTTAATTTCTTTAGTGTTGCAGGTTTAATTTCTGGAGTTACCCCATGCCCTAAATTAAACACATGAGATGGATGCTCTTTTCCTTCATCTAATATAGCTTTTGTTCTTTCTTCTATTATATTCCAGTCCGATAATAGAATAGCTGGATCCAAATTGCCCTGGAGTGGCTTCGTGATTCCCATTCCTCTAGCCTCCGTGATTGACATTCTCCAATCAAGACCAACGACATCAACTGGCAAGTCATTCCATTCAAGCACAAGATGACGTGCTCCTACACCAAACAGAATTAATGGGACTCCTGTTTCCTTTAACTCGGTAAAAATGCGATTCATGATTGGTTTAATAAAGTAACGGTAATCTGCTACATTTAATGCCCCAACCCAAGAGTCAAAAATTTGGATCGCCCTTGCACCAGCTTTTACTTGTGATTTGGCATATGTAATTGTCATATCAGCCAATTTGTCCATTAAAGCAAACCATGTTTTTTGATCGCTATACATCATTGCTTTTGTTTTATGATAATTTTTTGAAGGACCACCTTCAATTAAATAACTGGCAAGTGTAAATGGTGCTCCACTAAAACCAATCAACGGGACGTCAAGCTGTTCCTCAGCAAGTAAACGAATCGTTTCAAGCACATAAGGAACATCTGATTCAGGATCGATAGAACCAAGATTTTCAACATCTTGTAACCTACGAATTGGTTTATCAATCACCGGACCAATACCTGATTTAATTTCTACATCGACACCAATAGCTGGAAGTGGTGACATAATATCCTTATATAGGATAGCTGCATCCACACCGTAATGCTCAACAGGTAATCTTGTTACATATGCGCATAACTCTGGTTGATGAGTTATTTCAAATAACGAATATTTTTCTTTTAGTTCGCGATATTCTTTCTGTGAACGACCAGCTTGTCTCATGTACCATACTGGGGTATAGTCTGTTTCTTCACCCTTAAAAGCTTTTAAGATTGTATCATTTATTTGTCTAGACATTTTTTCACCCTTCATTTCTATTCCATCCGTCTTTCACTATAACGATTTAATTATCGTAAGTATAGCAATTGATGTTTTTGTCACTAAATTGTAATTATTACAAACTAATATCTTGTTTAATTTTAATTCATTTCTTACCTATAGGTCAAAAGATAGAACAGTATGATTGGACTCAGGACCTTGTTGTTCTGTGATAGGATCATAAGGAACTATATAATAAGTTGTATCCTGAAAGACATTGACACGTTCAATCGTAAATTCTCCTTTTCCTTCAACTTCCCCTATTTTTTCCCCATCACCTTCACCTGTCTCTTTATAAATATGGTAAATGATTCTCGAATCATCGGCAGCTGTCCACGTCAACCTTCCTCTTACTAGTGAAAAACCGCCCAGCTTATAGTTTGCCTCAAGGTCATTAATTTGTGGCAGTTGGATTGGATCTGGTAAATCTTCAACATCTTCCGGTACGTCAAAGTTATTAGATAACTTTTGTTGTTTGCTTAATTCACTTAAAATACTCTTAGTTAATACAGTTGGAGCTTCACTACCTTTTGTTAAGTAATGCGATTCATCAGACTGATCATATCCCATCCAGAGTGACGTTGTATATTCAGGTGTAACGCCCACAAACCAAGCATCTTTCGTTTGACCCTGCGCGTTTGGATGCTGTGTTGATCCCGTCTTCCCAGCTAACGCTTTATCATAGTTACCCACTCTCGCAGTACCACCTGTTGTAACACCTTCCAACGTTCGCACCATATTCCAAGCGACTTGTTTTGAAAAAACTTCTTTAGTATCTTTTTTTGTTTGCTCAATCAATTCGCCATTTCGATCATAGACACTGTCAATCGCGTGTGCTTTTGTCCATTGTCCTTGATCAATAAATGTTCGATAGCTTTCTGCTATTTGAACCGGTGTTAATCCATGCTCTAGCCCTCCGAGTGCAATTGCTAGTCCATCATCTGGGATCTTTATGTTCATCTTATCCAAATAACTTTTACTGTAGTCAATTCCTATTTGATCTAATAACCATACAGCTGGAGCATTTTTTGAATACTTAATCGCATCATACATTGTAACTACACCACTATACTGGTCATTAACGTTTTTAGGTGTGTAATTATCATTATACGTTCGCTTTTCATCCGGAATAAGTGTGTAGGGCTGATAGTCATCTAACATCATTGCTGGACCATAAACTGCAAGAGGCTTTAATACCGAACCTGGTTGTCTTGGAACTAGTGCCCGGTTAATATCCCCTGCTGTGAAACCTCTTCCAGCCAGAATCGCTTCAATCGTTGCTTGCTCATTATTTACTAGCACAAAAGCTGCTTGAACACCTTCTGTTGAACCATAAAAATTATCCTCATTTTGAAACTGTTGATAAGCAATTTGTTGGGCTTGTTCATTCAGATTTACTATAATCTGATAACCACCCCTTCTAAGTTCTGGCAATGTCAGTTGCAAATCATTGGCGGCTTCCTTGATGACCATATCAAGATAATCATCCATCCATGGCCGTTCTTTTGTTTCCGGTTGATTTAATCCTAATGTTTTTCCTTGAAACTGAATCATTTCTTCTGTTTTTAACATATCTAGGTTGTTCATTTGTTGTAATACTAAGTCTCGCCGTTCTTTTGCTTTTGTAGCATCATTTAACGGTGAGTATGTGTTGGGTGCTTTTGACAACGCAGCAAGCAATGCACCTTCAGTTATCGTTAAGTCCTCCACTTGTTTATTAAAATAAAATTCTGCTGCAGTCCCAATCCCATATACACCATGTGCAAAATAAATTTCATTTAAATACAACTCTAGAATTTTATTTTTACTAAAGTTTCTTTCTAAATAAATGGATGCCATCACTTCCTTGGTTTTTCTCATCCAAGTTTTATCATTATATAAGAAGAGGTTTTTCGCTAGTTGTTGTGTAATAGTACTAGCTCCTTCTACTTTTCCACCAGCGATGATATCCCGGTAAATCGCTCGTGTTACAGATTTAAAATCAACGCCAGCATGGCTATAAAATCGTTGATCTTCTATCGCTAAAAAGGCATTTTTTACATGGTCTGGTATATGTTCAATTTTTACTGGCTTCCGATTCTCATCATATAGCTCTGCAACTGTACTTCCATCCTTTGTAACGATTTGGGTGGTTGAGGGCAGAATCAAATCTTTATCATCGACAACAAACCGCCCACCAAACAGAATAAACAAATAGCCAATGATCCCCAGAAGAATCGTTACTCCTACAAGTATGATTAGCCATTTAACTTTTAAAATCCACGAAGGTAAACGTTCGAATATGTTCATGATGCTCACCTCTACTTTACTTTCTTATGGTGCTTAATTAACACATATCTGATAATTATACGCTAAATACACCTTAACATAAAGGCAAATATCTCTTATATACTTGCGGTCTTACTTGAACTATTGCTAAACTAAAGAAAATAATGTTTACGTAACTACGTCAGTTGAAAGGAGAAACTTATGAAAGCTTTCATGACAAGTGGGACATTGGATTATTTAATTAAAATTGATGAACAACACCCAAGATTAAACCTCTACTTCATGCATGATGGTGATAACACAATTGCATATTATGAAGATGAAGATGCGACTATATTTGACACACCGAGGGAATATCAAACTGTAATTTCTAAAGGAACGCTTAAAGAAGACGGTTTTGTTGTGATGAACAACATACCTGTCACTGACGAGGGAAAACCGATTTTTGAAAGTCAATTTAAAAGTAGGGCGGGAATGATCGAAGAAACAGCTGGCTTTTATGCTCTTCGTGTTTTACGACCATTAAGAGGAAATAAATATGTTGTAATGGTTCAATGGCAGGATCAGAAAAGCTATCAGAACTGGAAAAACTCTGATGCATTTACAAAATCCCATCAAAAAGCAAAGAAGAAAAAAGAGAAGCCTTCTTATTCAGCAGGGCCATCATATGCCATTACCTATCATATGGTTGATTTCGAAAAAGAAGTTTAAATTAAACAAGTTTATATAAGTAAACCCCGCTCAGGATCAACATTTAAGCGGGGTTCTTTTCTTAATTAAGTAGAAAGTATAACTACTTGGATTGTCCACTAGTTACTAGCTCCAGCGCCTAAGGTCAACTTAAGTCAAGGGCAACCAAGGCGCCCCTTGCGCTTTCTTAAGCTAGCTTTTTGAATTTGAATCTAATACATGTTCGTTAAAGAAGTTGTCAAATTCGATAACTGGGCGAGCTCCATTAATTCTAGCAACCTCTTTACCGTCTTCAAAATGGACAACCGTTGGTGTGCTTTTGATTCCATAGGTACTCCACGGTTCTTCAAATTCACGTAAATTCAGTTTCACTAAATCGATTCCAAGTTCATCTGTCATCGGAACGATTAATGGTGTTGTATTTTGACAATGAATACAATCAGAAGCATAAAAATAGACGGTTACATCCTCCCCATTTTCAAGAGATGTTTTTAATTCATCAGGTAGTATTTGGTTTTGATAAAGTGGATCATCTAACTGTTCAATTGTGTCAGGATGTAAATTGCTTTTTCCATATGGATTACCTTCAGTTTTTTGCTTATTTTGATAGTTAACAATGAAAGCAAGTGCCGCAAACAATAGAACTAGAACAATGATAAAAGTAATCATATTTTTCTTCATTGGTTATGTCTCCTTTGTTGTAAAATTAATGTTAAGTGCAATACAAAAATAATAATGAAAGCAGCTAATGCCAAAAATGGGATTGTCATGAATCCGAAATAATTAATATACTCAACATTACATGGAACAATGCCACAAGAGGCTCCAGCTTCATTCAGGCTAGGTAGTTTTTGAATAAGATAATGATATCCAGAAACGACTATACCAATGCCGCTTAAAATAATCCCTGGAAAACCAACCTTAATATCCTTTTTAATTACAGCTACACCGTAAATGATGACAAGAGGATACATTAAAATTCGTTGATACCAACACAATTCACATGGAATAAAGTTCATAATCTCAGAAAAAAACAAACTACCTAAGGTAGCAACCAAACTTTGTGCCCAAATAAAAAACAAAACTTGCTCCTGTTTACTTTGTTTGTCAGACATATCATATCCCTCTAATCATTATCTTTAATTTTTACATTACTAGTAATATAAACGGTTAACACCATCTATCCTATCACTGAAAGTATCGCCTGCGATAGTACAAATATTATACTAGTGTTCCAATAAAAGACAAGAAAAAGAAACTGAAATAATAAAAAAGTCCTTACCTTTTGATAGGCAAGGACCAACATTCTATTATTCTACTATCTAAATAAACCGTTTTTATGTGCATATACAGCTGCTTGAGTACGATCGTTTACACCCAGCTTACCTAATACGTTACTGACATGAGTTTTAACTGTTTTTATACCAATAAATAATTTCTCTCCTATATCTTGGTTCGTCAATCCATCTCCAATACATAGAAGCACCTCTAATTCTCTTTCCGTCAATGTTTGGTGTGGTTTGCTATTTTGCGATCTGAAACTAGTCATCATTTTATTAGCCACTTTTGGTTCAATAACTGTTTCCCCTTTATAGGCCTTTTTAATAGCAGATGCTATTTCATCAGCTGAAGATGTTTTTAACATATAACTAAATGCACCTGCTTCTAACGCCGGGAAAACTTGCTCGTCGTCGTAAAAACTTGTGAGAATAATAACTTTGCAATTTGGAAGTGCATCCATAATTTGTTTTGTTGCATCTATACCGGTTCCATTATCCATAATTAAATCCATTAACACTACATCAGGCTTTTTTTCTATTACCACTTTTGCAGCATGATTGCCACTAGATGCTTCCCCAACAATCTCTAAATCAGGTTCTGTCATCAAGTAGGCCATAACACCTTTGCGTACAACATCGTGGTCATCTACGACAACTACCCGTATCATTTTATCGACTCCTTTGCTTCTCTAACAAAAGGGTTATTTTATTAATTGTTCAATCGTACCATTTTATTTAAGGTATAAACGAATATGCTAGAGTGGTATGCGAATATCCAAATGTGTCCCTTCACCCTGCTTTGAACGTATGGCAAAGGTTCCACCAATTTCTTCACTTCGCTCTTTCATTGTTTTTAAACCATAAGAAATTTTCTTCTCTTGATTATTCTCTATGTCAAATCCTTTTCCATTATCAGCAATGTGAACAAATAACTCTTCGCTACGTTTAACTAGTTCTACTGTAACCTCAGTAGCATCCGCATGTCTTAATATATTAGATAATGACTCTTGAACAATCCGAAATAAATGTTCCTCTCCTGTCTCGGATAACTCCCGTATCTCTTCTATATGTAAGTTGAAATCAATTTGACACTTCTGCTTTAATTCTTCTATTAAATTGTGAATTCCCATTTGTAGCGGTTCTCCAGACAAATCAACAGGTCGCAGATGTAATAACAACGCCCGCATTTCTGTTTGTGCTTTTAATGCAGTAGCTGATATCTCCTTCATCTGCTCCTTTGCTGCGTTTGGGTTTTTGTCAAATAAACGAATAGATGCTTGTGACATCATTGTTAGAGCAAAAAGCTGCTGACTTACTGCATCGTGAAGGTCACGAGCTAAGCGCTGTCTTTCCTCGATTGTCGCTGCTTTATGTGCAGACTTGGCATACTCTGACTTTTCGTCAGCCAATCGTTGTAAAGACTTTACTTGTCCTTGCATCTTCTCTCCTAGCTCATTTAGTTCTGTACCAATTCTAGAAATCTCATCGTCATCGTTATCATAAACCCTTGATGAGTAATTACCTCGGGCGAGCTGGGCAATGAGAACAGATAAATAATCGAATCGATCTTTCATATCACCACTCGATTTGAATCCAACATAAATAGAAAAGATAAAGGCTAAAAAAAGATAAAGAATAATAAAGACAAATATGCTTGTTTTGCTTAACCAAATCGGTTCAAACAATACATGAATGGAAAGCAGTATCGCAAGTAATGTAACAGTAGTTAGAAACAAACCATAAAAATGGGAACGTATATATGCATAACGGATCGAATTTAACCTTTTTAACAACTCTTCTCCCTCCTACACCTTATCCACTCGAATTGATCCAGCTTGAAGTTTTAAGTAAATAATTAATTTTCTAGTTGATTCGTTGTAGTCTGGAGTTACATAGGTCACCTGTCGATTTATCCCGTCTGCAGTTTGACCGAATACGTTAATATCACCAGCCTTAACATGCGCCTCTAACGAAAACTCTACATTTTCAGGCATTAGAATCCGAATATCACCCGCCCAACCTTGGATAGTAATAGGTATTTCTTTATCAGGAATAAATGCTTTTGTAAAATCAATATGATAATCTCCAACAGCATTCCATAATTCCATTGGTTCAACTTTCCAATTTGGTGTATTAAATTTATGGTCTCCAACAGCGAAACTTTTTTTTCCATACATCTTCTCACTATTGTGGTGATCATCAGAATCAAAAATAAATTGAAACTTTTTCTTCTTTTCACGCTTGTTAGAAGTACCAAAAAAACTGAATCCTAAATAAACAAATAATAAAGGCCAGAGCTTATAGATGTCCCAAAAGGTGAAGTCTACTATGGCAAAACGATCCAATAGTAGTAAACCACCAAAAATAACAATAAAAGAACCAGCTCCAAGACCCCATCTTCCTCTGAGTCCGTCCCATAGCCACTTAACACCTAGTAAAATAAAAAAGAATGGATAAATATATATCCAAGCTTCGGTAAATTCTAACGAAACTACACCTATATTCGTCAATACTAAAGCGATACCTAATAATATAATGATAATAGCTACACTATTACGCAGGAGATTTTTTTTCATTTTCACTTCATCCTTTATCGATACTGATTGTAATGTCCCGAAATCCACACAGAAATTTCTCTTTTCAAAAAATATCACTTCATCCTATAACTATATTTTAATGAAATTAGATCCGGGTTATAACGACCGGTAGAATGGTTTTGTCTCCGCCTTAAGACGGAGACCGAAAATAAATGATTCTACTCTTAAAACTAATTAAAAGCTGGTAGACAACAATCCAAATCATTAAAAAGATTAAACCAAATGCATAACCTGCTACTACATCTGTTAAGTAATGCACCCTAATTACATATCGACTAGCCCCAATTAATAAGATTAATATCAGCCCACCAACGTTTATCCAAAGTGAAACACGTCTTGATTTCGTATAGTTAATTAAAAAATAAATAACCATTCCGTAAGCAATCAACGCTACCATGGCATGTCCAGATGGAAAGCTAAATCCAACACCTTCAGCTTCAGCGAATATTCTGGGTCGCTCTCTAGCTACAAACAGCTTAATCCAGTAATTTATCTTATATCCTATCATTGTTCCGATTGGAAGCATGAAGGCAGCAATCCAATCTTTCGAATAAAACCATAGAAAAATTCCAAACGCAATACTAAATGGGGTTAAAAATGTACCTGACCCTAATTCTGTTAACCACCTAAAGATCTCAAATAATATCGAATCATTGATTCCAGCTACAGCCGGTGAAGACCATTCATCAATAATAGGCATCTCTTTATCAATAACTCGTATAGTTAAAAAAATGCTTACACCGACTGCAAGTATAAAAACAGAAACAGCAAAATACTTGCGATAAGAAGTCTTCATTCTTATTCTCCTCTAAAACTAGTATTCATATATGGTTATACACTATTTCATAGTATATTTAAACACTTACAAAAAAGACTTATCCATAATATGTTTATTAATTATCTATTAGGGAATTGTACTTATATATGATCAATTTAATTATGAAAGGGAGAATTTATAATGGCAGATAATGTAAGAAACATTAAAAATGATAACCAATTTCAAGAATTAATTGACGGCTTAAATGAGGATTTAGCAAACGAATACGCAGCAACTATTATGTACACGTACAATGCCTCCGTGGTTTCTGGTTTATACCGCTCCATACTGAAGCCATTTTTCGAAGATGAGATTAATGATGAGATAGGTCATGCTTTATACTTATCAGACAAAATAAAAACATTAGGTGGAACCCCGACAACTACACCTGTAAAAGTGAAGCAATTAACTGATGTTAAGGATATGCTAGTAGAAACAAGAAGAGCAGAAGAAGATACAATTAGACGTTACGAAATACGAAAAAAACAGGCTGAAAAGTTAGAACTTACCGAACTAGTCGTTAAACTAGAGGATATGATTGCTGACGAAACAGGCCATAAAGAAGAAGCTGATCGAATCCTTGCTGATCCAATCTTCTCTAAATAACAAAGTAGAAATAACCTTCTGAAAAAATTCAGAAGGTTATTTTTTTGTTTATGAAAGCGAGGTAAGAGCGTTAATTAACGCGTATGCTATACTATCAATAAAGTAAAACTTTCACCAGCGGAGTATTTCGTTGAATCGTTAGACATGCTATTTCATAGAATTCGAGATTCAAGGACGGGATAGTTTTATAGAGGAGGACATTATTTTGTGGAAGGAATTATTATCTTCTATTGATTGTTATTATGATGAAATGGTTGATATGCGAAGATATTTACATCAATATCCTGAACTATCTTTTCAAGAGTATAAAACTGCTGCATACATTGCTGATAAATATGAAGAATTAGGTATTCCATATCAATCACAGGTTGCCGGAAACGCAGTCGTTGCCACATTAAAAGGTGGTAACCCTGGTAAAACAATTGCTATTCGAGCTGATTTTGACGGTTTACCAATCCAAGATGAAAAAGATGTACCATATAAATCAAAGGTTGCCGGTGTCATGCATGCTTGTGGTCATGATGGTCATACAACTACTTTACTAACACTAGCTAAGGCCTTTAAACAAGTTCAAGAGCAACTATCCGGTACGCTTGTATTTATTCATCAGCATGCTGAGGAACTGGCTCCAGGCGGCGCTAAGTCAATTGTTGACACTGGCATATTAAATGATGTAGATGTCGTTTTTGGCACACACTTATGGACAAATACTCCATATGGTGTTGTCCAAACGGCTCCAAAAGAATTTATGGCCGGCGCAGACCGATTTACCATTACTATTCGAGGACAAGGTGGTCATGGCGCTATGCCACATCAAACGAAGGATTCGATTGTTATTGGCTCACAAGTTGTGACTAATTTACAACAAATCCTAAGCCGTCGAATAGATCCATTAAGTACCGCTGTTCTTACAATAGGGACTTTTTATTCGGGCAGTACTTTTAACATTATTGCTGATTCCGCTACAATTACAGGTACAGTTAGAACTTTTGACCCCAAGTTACAAAATCAAATCATTAGTGAAATGGAACAAATAATTAAGGGCACATGTCTTTCTAATCAAGCTGACTACGAATTCAATTATGAAAAAGGTTATCCACCTGTTGTCAATCATCCTGAGGAGGCTGCACTCGTTCTAAAAGCTGCTGCCACGGTACCCGGAGTGAATAAAGCGGAGGAAGTTGTCCCTAGCATGACAGGAGAAGATTTTTCTTATTATCTTTTAGAAAAACCTGGTGCTTTCTTTTTCACTGGTGCTCAAAAAGAAGGGCATTTCTATCCTCACCATCACCCGAAATTTGATATTGATGAGCGATCAATGGTGCTAGCTGCTCAGACTTTGATTCAAACGATTAAACTTTATCAAGAAAAGATATAATGAAAAAGAGGCTGTCTTCATTGTGGTTCATTTATCGTGGAAAAAATTAAAAATCATAAAACAAGTAGCATAGTGTTTCACAATGCTTTTTAACTACTTTTAGTACCTAAAATTAAATACAAACGCTTGGTTAGAAAAAACTCTATCCTAGCGTTTGTATTATCTGTTATTTGACTGTTTAACTACATAACCCAATTCTCGAAAAAAATTACAACTTAATTCAAAATCTAGTGTTCTTATTTTTTCTTGTTTTTTCTTTTTTGACCAGAATAAGTACCTCCAAATATGGCAATAAACATACTTATGAATAGTGCAATCCATCCCCAAGTAGCCACTTTCACCCTCCTAAAGTTCACAATTTTTCTAATTTATCTGTCCAAAAGTTAACATGCATTTTTTCCTAAATATACAAATATAGTTTTTTTACCAAAAAATGACCAACTTATCTTCATTGACAGCCTTATTTCTATTTTGATAATAGACGGAGTCGATACATTTGTATTGCTGTATCACCCAATTGATCTAACAGCCTTCGATTAGCCACAGCACCTACAATTGCTCCAAAACCTGGGATTAGCTGAAGCATCTTTACTAGGTCAATCGTATCTCTATATTCTAATTGTAACGTCTTCCAATCTACTTCTCGCCATGACAGCTTTTCTTCCTCCCAATTAATAACGGTACGTAATACTTCGCTTCGTTTCTCATCACTAGAAAAAGCCAGCATAAAAATGTGTAATAAATACATCCGTTCTTCGTATTTTTCTACATCATATCCATATATTCGAGCAGTATCAAAGAGAAATTTCATTTTAATACTTAGCAACAATGGAAAGTCAGCCATACCTAGAAAGATTCCACCTGCACCAGTACCAGCTCCTTCTAACATGGCTGTTTTCTTGTATTGTTCTAACCGCTCGTGTACTTGAATTTCTCTTTCTTCAAATGTCCATTTGGTTTCAACCTCAATCGGATGAATATAATTAGATGAAGTTAATGCTAATTCAATCATACGCTTTATACTTTCTGTGACTACACGATGGATTTTTTCAGGTACTTTATTATTGATTTTCGATTGGATTTTTTTCGACGTACGTTTCACAATCGATGACTTCTTCTGTAATGACCTTTGAAACCTCTGAGCTTCCAGTAAGACTTCTTGTTCGTAAGTAAACTGTGCCATTATTATCTCCCTTTAGGTTAATCTTTTTTTTACATAACCCTGAATAAAAAGGTAACTAAATAGGGTGCCACCAAACCATACGATGAAAAGACCTGTAATGTTTCCTAAAAATAGAAATAATAAGCCAAAGAGAAAGGTTTGGATAATCATTAACCGAGATAACCAGGAAATCATGGCCTTAGTTCTCCATTTTTGTTTAATTGGATAGATATCTAACCATGCTATTGTGCGATGGTGTTGCCACAATGTCATTAATTGAAAACCACTCAAGTAAAGAAATAATATACTAAAAGCGACTTTAACCCATAAGTTCGGAACAAAGTACACTGCTAATGCGCCAATCGCCATTAAACGACTGTATATTCCTAAGTAATCTCCACTCCTGATTGTCGTAATTCGATACAAATAATCAAATGTTCTCTCCTGTTTAAATGGCAGATTTTTAACAACTAAAGCTACTAACCAATGTCGTTTTTTTATTTGTGTTTTAAGGTGTGGCACATCGGTAAACATATTTGCAATCCGGTAAAAGGTTCGCATTCGCATCCGATCTTTTTCAACTAGTAAATCCCATATAACTCCAGGATTTTGTTTTGACAAATAATAATCGTAAATAAATAGTGCAAATAAAAGCACCGTTGTTATTGCTGCGAATATAATTTCACCATTAATAAAAAAGTAAAATGTGAAAAAGTTTAATACAAACCGAATGGTATGGTCGATCAAACGACTCTTTCCATCCCTTATTTTTAGAATCCACCAATTCGCGAGTAAATTCCATACCTTTAGGATGAGTAAAATAATTATGATTAAAATATAGGGATTATTAGTCCCCTCCGGAAAAGTTTCGAAATAAAGTGGACCAAGAACAGCTGCAACTAAGAAGATTAAATATAACTGAACAACGAAGCTGTAAATTAAAGTACTTCTAAAGTATCGCCCCATTTTATGCTCTGCAGGCAACAAAAACACCAAATCAGGCTCCTTCAGCAGCGTTCGAACAGGACTATAACTAGCTACAACGCTAAATAATAGGCTTATTACGAAGACGGAAGGGAAACTTTCAGGCATTGTCGCAAGCCATTGTTGGTAATAGAATGCAAGTGCTGACACCATAAATAACATCGCTATCACAAGATGACCAGTGAATATATAGCGTAGATAACGGCTTGTTTCCTTTAGATGTGCTGAAAACCGCTCATTAAAGAAATGTTGCGCATTAAACATAACTATCTTCCTTTGTCAGTTGAATATATAATTCATCTAGGTTGGCTGTTGGCATACTAAATTCTTCCCTCAAATCTTCAATGGTTCCTTGTGCCCTAATCTTACCTTCATGCATGATAATGAATCGATCACAGTACCGTTCCGCTGTAGCTAAGATATGAGTAGACATTAGTACACCTGAACCTTTTTGCTTCATCTCATCCATGAGTTGCAAATAGGACTGGATGCCAAGAGGATCTAAACCAACAAACGGTTCATCAACAATATATAGTGGTGGTTCAATTAAGAACGCACACATTATCATCACTTTTTGTCTCATTCCTTTAGAAAAATGGACAGGGAACCATTTTAATTTCTTTTCTAATCTGAATTCCTTCAGTAAAGGATCTAACCTGGCCTTAAATGTTGCTTCAGGTATATCATAAGCCATAGCTGTTAAACGTAGATGCTCATAAAGCGTTAACTCATCGTATAGAAGGGGCATTTCGGGTATATAAGAAAAGTTGCCTCGATATGTTTCCGGTGAATCTTCAAAACTTTTACCTTCGATTTCCACTTTTCCTTTTTTTGCTTGCATTAATCCAATTATATGTTTAATGGTGGTACTCTTTCCGGCTCCATTTAAGCCAATAAGCCCGACAATTTCGTTTGGAAAAACATCAAAGGAAATGCCATGTAAAACATTTTTGCGAGTGTATCCTCCTTGTAAATCTTCAATATGTAATAAAGGTTTCAATTAACATTACCTCCTAAAAGTCTAAAAACACATGTATATTGATTAAAATTTTACCACTTCACCATAGCTTTTCCAAAATTATATCCTTCTACAATTATACAGAAGTTTCTCTAGTGTACTTTAAATTTTTTCTTGAATATTATTATCCTTTTCTGAACAGAATACTTAGAGAAGGAGTTAGGCTAATTTTTTTTTACTTCACGACAATGATATTGTGGAAATCCACGAAATGAGGTGTCGGTGAAAGATAATCGTCTAGTATTACAAACCTCTTCCAAAAGGGAGCAACTACTCTAGCCAAATGGGGTGTTGACGAAAGGTTTATAACTTGGTAATCGAAAGAATCATTCCCCTGGTTCAAGTAAAATTATGTTCAAGTTCATGACAGATGATGAAATGATCCTTCTCCTTCAAACAGCGGGTTGTCCTTAAACAGAAAGGTCATATGACTGAACTGTTAAAGGACTAACCCGTTTGTTTTTATCCAAAAAAATTGATAATCTTTACATAAAACTACAACAGTCTATAAAATAAAGAAAACGGATAGTCTAATTTAATGCTCTTTTCGAAAGTGTTGTTACTTTTTAATCTCCGCAGTTGATAGAAAATACGACGTGTCTGCTATGTTGATTTCCGCTCCGGGCAGTCGCTTTCCGCGGGCAACGCTTCAACTTCCTCGGAAGAAAACCGCTTCCTGCGGGATTTTCAGCCGTTGCTTTTCCCGCAGGAGTCGACTGCCCTCCGCTCCAAACAACTAGTTATTGTGTGAAAAAATTAATCAATATATTTCAATTGATAACCCACTTTAAAAGCGAAGTGTATTGCCGCAGCGCTGACATAGCACTCATCTTATAAAGAATATAAAAGGAAATCAACCGAGTAGTTTTTGTGCATTCTCAGTGGGACGAGTAACCGCTGTCCCAATCTGTAAGAAAACAACTTAATTAAACAAGTTGATATTTAAAACCAAGGAAAACTATTACTATGATAGTATAAAGTAGAGTAATTCCCTAGCTGATTGAAAAAATAAAGGAGTGAAAGTATGAGTAATTCAAAAGATTGTCTTTTTTGTAAAATAGCTAACGGTGATATTCCCTCAGCAAAAGTGTACGAAGATGATTATGTTTATGCATTTTTAGACATTAGCCAGGTGACAAAAGGACATACGTTAATAATACCTAAAACCCATGTTAAGGATATTTATGACACACCATCAGACGTTGCTGCAGAATTATTTAAGCGCGTTCCTAAATTAGCTAATGCTATCAAAAAAGTTTATCAGCCAATTGGGCTAAATATATTGAATAACAATGAGGAACCTGCTGGTCAATCCGTCTTTCATTTACATTTACATCTTATCCCTCGCTACGGCAAAGGAGATGGTTTCGGTGCTGTTTGGAAAACAAATAATGACAACAGCCAAGAGGAACTTCAAAAAATTGCTAGTGATATTAATAGTCAACTGACCGATTAACATACTTATCCAAGTCTATCTTAAAAATTCATTTAAAAAGTATAGAAAGTCTCTAAATCACTATTTAGAGACTTTCTTATATATATGGAACATTCTAATAATTTAATTCTTTTTATTTTATTTATTATTTGATATAATTACAACTAACCTTCGCAATTAGCAATCAGTGCATAATTGGGAGGAAATAGTATAGACCGAGCAGAGGAGAGAGTTTTATGAAAACAAGAGTTTTAATTATTTTATCATTATTTATAGGGATTGGTGCCGTATTACACGCAATTGCCCCACCGATTCTGTTTGGTATGAGACCAGACATTATGTTACCGATGATGTTTCTAGGGATTTTATTATTCCCGAAGACTCAATATGTTTTATTACTGTCAATAGTTACCGGTATTATCTCGGCATTAACGACGACAGCCCCTGGTGGACAAATTTCTAATATTGTAGACAAGCCAATTACCGCTTTTATCTTTTTTGGATTATATTTGCTTGTTAAAAATCGAACCAATCTTAACATTTCAGCACCAATTCTTGCGGCTGTTGGAACTATTGTAAGTGGAACAGTGTTCCTAGTAATGGCACTGTATGTGATTGGATTACTACCAGGAAGCTTTATCGCATTATTCGCTGGTATTGTACTTCCTGCCACATTGTTTAATGTGATATTTATCGTAGTTTTATATCCTATTGTAACAAACATTATGAAACGAGCTCAACCTGTTACGTTATAGTCACATAAACAACCTCCGAAATAGCTCGGAGGTTGTTTTATTAAAATTTGAGTATTTCTATGTTTTATAATTACAAAATTCGAGAACATAGTATAATATGGATAGAAAGGAGTGTAAGCGATGGCAAACGGAAAATCATTACTACTCGGCTTAATCATTGGGGGAGTTGTGGGCGGTGCAACTACTTTACTTAGTGCTCCAACTTCTGGAAAAGAACTCCGCAATCAAGCTAAATCACGCGGTGAGGGTTTGGTCCATTCGTTCGATAAGCTAAAAAATGAAGGTATTCATTTGACCGATCAAATTGCTCAAACTTCTAAGGAAGGTGTTTCTTTAATTAAAGACTTGTCTTCGGATATGAAACAATCAATTGAAAGCTGGAAACAAACTATTGAACCGCATCAAAAAAATATTCAGAAATACCTAGCGCAG
Source organism: Aquibacillus saliphilus (assembly GCF_020404745.1). Classification (GTDB taxonomy): domain Bacteria; phylum Bacillota; class Bacilli; order Bacillales; family Amphibacillaceae; genus Aquibacillus; species Aquibacillus saliphilus. The sequence goes on along the minus strand of NZ_JAIZAP010000021.1, from coordinate 49,435 downwards.
ATTGAGAAAAGTTTAAAAGAATTAGAAGAAAGTACGTCAAAAAGGGAAGATTAACAAAAAAGTTCGCCCTCACCTAGTGATGGCGAACTTTTTGTTGTGCGAACAATTATTTCTAACTACTTCTTTTCCTCTAAGTCTTCAATTGATTCAATATCCATATATTTTGGAACAACTAGTCCGATCTTCGCTCCTTTTAAGTTTTCACCTAAGTCTTCAAATTCACCTTCATATGCATCATAAAAGTCACCATGGGTCCTAGGTAACCACGGTGCTAGCGATGCATCTGCATCACCTGTAGCAACTGCTTGAATCATAACTGACGGGTCGACCGGGGTCAGCGTTACTTCATACCCTTGGTTGTGTAGGACTTGACTCATCACATGGGCTGATGAGCGTTCTGTATCCCATGGAGTTAAAACAAGCTCAATTGATTGGCCATCAACTTGTTGTAGACCTTCTGTCCATTCAGAAACTGTATCTTTATTATCTTTAATCCAGTTTTTGGCCGCTTCTTCAAACTCAATTTCTTGAGCAGCAAGCATTACTTCTTCCATATCTTCTGATTCCCAGTGAAACCTATCCAATATTTCATATGCTTCTGGCATGTCGCTTTTTAGCTCTTGTCTTACAATTGTACTAATATATTCAACGTCACCATAAATCCCCTTTGGATCTTCTAAATATTTAAGATCCCATTCAGCAAATATCCAATGAGGAGACCATCCTGTAACAACAATTGGTTCTTCTTTGTCATAGGCATCCCCTAGAGCGGTTAACATAGCCGCAGTAGAAGCCGTCTCAAATTCCCAATCTTCCAGATTCTCATAGTCTTCTAATACCTGTTCTGTTGCTTGAGTAACACCAGCACCAGGCTCAATACCTGTAATGGTGAAATTCATCTCTTCACCAAAATTTGTTTGTTCTGCCTGATTGTTCTCTTCTTCATTTTCATCTGTTCCGCAACCAGAAATAAAGATTCCAAATGATAAACCAGTGATAATACCTATTCGGTTTAACCGTTTATTTCTCATTATCCCAAACCTCCTGTATTCATTTTTGACAAAATAAAAAGAACTGCCATTAGTTTTACCCGAATGGCAGTTCTTTATTTACTTCAATGAATATTGTTTAAGTTTACTCTAATCCAGCAGTCCACTCATCAACTTTATCTTGGTTATTTTCAATCCAAGTTGCAGATGCTTCTTCTGGAGTTGCACCATTAGAAACTTCTAGCATAATTTCTTCCATATCCGCTGGAGTCCAGTTGAATTGGTCTAAAATTTGATAAGCTGCAGGACTATCTTCTTCAAGTCCTTGACGTACCATTGTTTCGATTGTTTCAGCTCCACCAAATGATTCTTCTGGATCTTCTAGATACTTAAGGTCATACTGAGCGAACTTCCAGTGTGGAGTCCATCCAGTAACAACAATTGGTTCTTCATTATCAATTGCTTGCCCAAGAGCTGTTGCCATCGCACCACTAGAAGAAGATTGCACTTCAAAATTCTCTAAACCATAGTCTTCAATAGATTGTTCAGCAGCTTGAACCACACCAGCACCAGGCTCAATTCCTGTAATGCTACCATCTAATTCCTCTGAAAAATTAGCAAGATCTCCAATTGTAGTTGCATCCATATATTCAGGAACAACTAAACCAATTTTAGCACCTTCTAAATTTGGACCTAACTCAACAAGATTATCTTTATGTTCTTCATATAAAGGTCCGTGTGTACCAGGTAACCATGCCGCTACCATACCATCAGCGTCTCCATTTGCAACCGATTCCCACATAACAGCGTTATCGATAGGAGTAATTTTAACATCGTATCCTTCGCTTTCAAGTACTTGAGAAATAACATTTGTAGAAGCAATTTCAGAGTCCCATTCTACATAAACAAGTTCAAGCTCTTCATTACCCATTTCTACTCCTGTAGCTTCCTCTTCAGTAGTGTCACCTGTTGTGTCACCACCATCAGTGTTTTCTTCTTCTTCTGCTCCACCACATGCAGCTAATACTAATGAAAGTACTAGTACAAGTACTAGACCTAAATGTTTCCATTGTAGTTTTATCATAACTAATAAATCTCCCCTATTCCTATTTTTTTATTTATGGTTAACTTTTCCCTTAAGAAAAGTAGCCAACAAATTAATCTGCTTTCTTCATGTTCAGATTTTGAGTGAAACGGTCAATAATGATAGCCAGGATTACAATTCCAATACCTGCTACGAAACCTGTTCCAACTTGCGCGCGTTGTAAGGAGGATAGTACTTCTCTTCCTAATCCAGGCGCACCAATCATTGATGCAATAACAACCATAGACAAAGATAACATAACTGTTTGGTTAATACCCGCCATGATTGTACTCTTTGCCATTGGTAGTTCAACTTTAAAAAGTTTCTGTGTCCCCGTACTACCAAAGGCGTCTGAAGCCTCTACTAACTCTTCTGAAACCTGCCTAATACCTAGATTCGTAAAACGAACCGTTGGTGGTGTTGCAAATATTAATGATGCAAATATCCCTGGTACCATTCCAATACTGAAAAAAGCAACAGCAGGGATTAGGTAAACAAAAGCAGGCATTGTTTGCATAAAATCTAAAATTGGACTAATAATATTTTCTGCTAATTTACTCTTAGACATTAAAATTCCAACCGGAACTCCAATTATTACTGAAAGTAAACTTGCGATTAATACCAAAGAAAAAGTAAACATTAATTCTTCCCATAAACCTTGATTATAAATAAGCCATAACCCTATAACTGAAAAAATTGCTAAACCAATTCGTTTTCCAGTAATAAAAAATGCCAACAATGCCACAACTAGAATGATAATAATTGGCGGAATTGCAACTAAAAGATCCGCAGACCATTCCATAAAGTCTCCAAATTGGTTTTTTATCGGATTAAATAGCCATGCAAATGCATTTGTTATATCATCGGTAAAATCACTTACAGCCTCTGCGATTGGGATTTTTGGAATAAAATCAAGCATTATTTAAATTCACCTCACCCTCACCTGCTAGTGCAGCAATTACTGCACCTCGTACAATGATGCCCAACAGCTTACCATCTTCTACCACTGCAATTGGCACCGGTGAATCATGAATAACCTCAAATATATCATGCATTGTTGTATCCTTTGATACTGTTGGTACATCAGTTTTCAATATTTCATTTAAATCTCTAACTTCATTTTTACGTGCTTCAGAAGCATCATCTGCAGTTACATAACCTTTTAAGTTACGTTTTGCATCAGTTATGTAAATACTAGATAATCCTACTTCTCTCATCCGTTCTAAAGCAACTCTAGGTCCGTGCTTTTCAATATTAATCGTTTCCGGGCGCTTCATGATATGTTCAGCAGTTAATACTTTGGAACGATCTACATCCTGAACGAACTTTTCAACGTAATCATTAGCAGGGTTCACTAATATTTCTTCTGGTGTACCAATTTGTACTATGGATCCACCATTCATTAACGCAATACGATCACCGATGCGTAAAGCCTCATCTAAATCATGCGTGATAAAGATAATTGTCTTCTTCATCGTTTCCTGTAAATCAAGTAGTTCATCTTGCATGTCTTTACGAATCAATGGATCAAGTGCGGAGAAAGCCTCATCCATTAATAGTACTTCAGGATCATTTGCCAAAGCTCGAGCTAATCCTACCCGCTGTTGCATACCACCTGATAGCTGAGCGGGTTTCTGGTGGATATATTCTCCGAGTCCAACCAGTTTTAAAGCTTCTGTTGCTTTTTTACTTCTCTTTTCTTTGTCTAATCCTTGTATTTCCAAACCGAACTCCGCATTTTCCAATATTGTCCGGTGAGGAAATAATCCGAACTTTTGGAAAACCATACTTAACTTCTCACGGCGTACACGACGAAGATTCGTTTTGTCCATTTTAGCCAAATTTTCTCCATCTATCATTACGCTACCCTCAGTCGGTTCAATTAACCGATTTATCAGACGCACTAATGTTGACTTACCACTACCTGACAAACCCATAATAACAAAGACCTCTCCTGCTTCTACTTCAAAAGACGCTCTGTTAACACCAACTGTATTACCAGTTTTTTTAAGTATTTCTTCTTTTGTTTTTCCTTCGTCCAGGAGTTTAAGTGCTTCTTTCGTATTTTTACCAAATACTTTTGATAAGCCTTCTACTTGAATAACCGGCACTACATTCACCTCTTTACTTTCAATAATTTACCTTTTAGATAACTTACAGTACCTTTTTAAATTACTACATAAACATTAGCAAAAGAAATATAAGTAATACAAATAGGTTCTTTTAAGTCATTTTACGATAACGCCACGACTTAAGCATTCCTTTAATACTATATCCTTTATCCCATATAAAATTCAAATGATACACACTATTATTTTCGTTTGAATTTTATATTCAGTTTAATCTGTATAATGTTTTTCTGTTTTTTTCTTCGATTTCCACTTAATTTCTCCAAATTACTTACAACTATGCAATTTCCTTTATAATATATTTTGTTGTACTCTTAATGTATTAACGTTCTTAAGGGAGGCTCCTATGACTGAAAATCATCTTGATGAAATAAACAATAAGGTTATTACTGAGTTTTCAAAAACAATGGAAATGTTTGATTTAACTTCAGCAGAGGCTAGACTATTTTCCATTCTCTATTTAAAAGATTCTCCAATGACTTTAGATCAAATGAGTGAAGAATTAGGCAAAAGCAAGACATCCATTAGTACTGCCGTGCGTAATCTATTAGAGATGAAATTAGTTGACCGTGTATGGAAAAAAGGAAATCGAAAAGATTTGTACACTGCTGACGAAAACCTTTACAAAAGGTTTTTGAAAACATTCGTTCAAAAGAGATTAGAAACAACAATTCAACAAAAACAATCTTTGAAAGAAATAGAAAGTAGCTTAGATAAAGAGAGTATCGAGAATAGTGAAGTCAATCATATTAACAACAAATTAAGAGATATGATTGAGTTTCATCTACTAATTGAACAGGCATTCCAAAATATTTATAAAACAAATCCTTAAACTCTATTATTTTCTCTATGAATTTTCACAAAAACTTCAAAAAGGAAGGTAAATACCTTCCTTTTTGCCATGCAAAAAGAGTCACAATTGGAGTTTAGTTTCTCATTTAGCATCCCTGTAATTTGAAGAAATAATGAATTTTCAATTGAAGCACATCACCCCTTCCTCACTTTGGATAATGTACTCTCTATTAAGCGATTCTAACAACTTTAACACCCATCCATACTCATCTCTGTCTAACTCCTTTTCAATAATTAACTTTTGTGACGTCCTCCCACTATTAAAAAAGTGAACTTCCAAAGTAAAAGTAATTGATGGAACCAAGCATTCACCCCATCATTTAAATAACGAGATGAGTGCTTGATCTGTCGTTAAAAGATACTGTTTCACTTCTTTTAAAGTAAACAATAATTGAAGCCTGAACGAAAAAATTATCGAGGTTGTCAAATCCAAGATGAGCCCATTCACAACCCCCTCTTTGCAACTTATTGTTTACAGTTATCATTAAAACTTTCAACTTAAATTTTTTTTTGCGAAATACCTATTGATTTTCATTTGAAAAAGGACTATATTCATTGGGGGAAAACTCCATTAAATAAAATAAAACGTAGATACAAATGCAAGGGGGAATTGGAGATGAATTGCTGGAAAACCGTCAATGTTACCAGAGAGTTTGGATTAAATCGCATCTATTTAATTTCTTTACTAACTGGCCTTATGTCATTTATATTTCTTTATCTTCCATTTTCTATTGTCCATCAAACCAATGAATTGAAAGATCATGGATTACTGCCTTTACTAATTGGACTCATCCTTTTACCTATGGTACACAAATTAACGCATATTTTACCGTTATTTTTAGTAAAAAAGCGCCTGAAAATGAATTGGCGTTTTAAAATAGGACTTTTTCCTACATTTTCATTTTTAACTAATAAGAGAATGTCTAAAAAAACTTCAATTACTATTTTATTAGCACCCACTGTGCTTATAACAATTCCGGGGTTAATATCTAGTTATTTATTTGCTGAATATCATGCCTATATTCTTCTATTCACCTCGGTCAATATAGGGTTGTCGTTCACTGATTTCTTATATACGAGTCATATAATTAAAGCTCCCAAAAAGTGTATAATTGAAAATGCGAAAAATGGATATGATATTTTAATTGGTTAGCCTATTTCAAAGCACCCTGTAATCAGGGTGCTCTTTTTCTTACTTATAACTGTTCAACGCGTAGAATTTCTGTTAAAGTAGTTTCATAGGTGTATAAGGAGGTCATTATCTTATGGCAATTATTTTTGGTTTCTTTGCTTTATTTGTTCTATTTTCGTTTAACTCTCTGACACTTAAATTGTGCCTGCAAACGGAAATGTCACAAGAACGCCAACCTAATGTATTTCGCACGATAAACATTCTGATTACTATATTACTAATATCATCATATGTTGAAGTATTATTCACATAGTATAAGAAAAAATAAATCTTACAATAATATTTATTTAAGAGCACAAATAATTTTTTGCTACGAGAAAAAGGGATGACAAAAATGCTGATAAACAGCCTTTGTCATCCCTTTTAAAATAAAAGATATCTTACTGCTATCCTATAGCCAGGCTGCGCCAACAATAATTAGTAATATAAACAATACTACGATTAAGGCAAAACCGCCACCGTATGCTGCACCCATGAGAACACCCCCTCTATTCAATATCTACTTTATCTTATGCATTCTGTTTTAAGTTGGGATAGGCTATCGTCTATTTTAAGTAAAAAGTGTGTAATCTGAAATCAAACTATTATTTTTGTATCAAAATGTGGTATATTATTTTATGGGCTTGTTCATATTGGGCAAAAGCAAAGACACAAGATTAGGAGTGTTTATATAATGAAAAAACTAGCAATCGCAGCATCAATAACAGCAGCAGTTCTTACACTATCTGCATGTTCATCTGATGATTCAAAGACAGAAAACGTTGTTGAGTCAGACGCTGGAAATGTCACCAAAGAAGAGTATTATCAAGAACTAAAAAGTGGCCAAGAAGGTCCTACTATTTTACAACAAATGGTGATTGAAAAAGTTTTAGCTGACAAATACGAGGTAGAAGATGACGTTGTAGAAGAAGAATTCACTAGCTTAAAAGAACAATACGGTGAGCAGTTTGAAATGGTCTTACAGCAAGGGAATTACGCTGATGAAGATGAACTAAAAGAAGATCTTCGTAGTAACTTGATTCAAGAAAAATTCCTAACTGAAGACGTTGAAATAACTGACGAAGAATTACAAAAACGATATGACTACATGAAAAAAGGAAAAATTGAGGCTCGTCATATACTAGTTGAAGATGAAGAAACCGCTAAAGAAGTGAAACAAAAGTTAGATGATGGTGGAGACTTTGCTGAACTAGCTGCTGAATATTCTACAGATGGTTCTGCACAAAACGGTGGAAATTTAGGTGAACCCTTTGGCCCTGGTCAAATGGTAAAACCATTTGAAGATGCCGCTTATAACTTGGAAGTTGGAGTAATTAGTGAGCCTGTAGAAACTGAACATGGTTGGCATGTTATTGAAGTACTAGATATTGTCGAACCTGAGCAAGAAGTAGGAGCTTATGAGGACATTAAAGAAGATTTAAGAAAAAGTATGGCATTACAAGAAGGGCAGAAAAATGCACAAGAAAAATTAATGACTCTTCTAGAAGATTCAAATGTTGATATAAAAATTGAGGAATACAAAGATCTTTTTGAACAACCAGAACAAGCTGCTGTACCACAGTAATTTAAATTATTAATAAGAAATGTCCTACTTGTTAAAAGCTAACAAGTAGGACATTTCTTATGTTAACTTGAGGTCATTTGATTCTCACTTTTCTGGTCACTTTTAACACTACGCTTTTCATCTATCCTATCCATATAAACCTTACCTTCGCGTTCAATATACTGCTGCTCAAGTTTTTTCTCAGCCACTAATGCCCGAAAAGACATATACCCGCTTAAAAAAATAAATATAATAAACATATATACCCACCACGGGATACCTAGTATCATTATTTATTCCTCCCCTTGTCCATATTTGCTAAAATATATGCTATTTTTTAAAAAATATGCTCTCTACAAGAAGAATCAACTAAATCATACACTTTGTTATTCATCAAATGTCGGTTTATAAAAAGAACGGTTATCCATGGCAAATAAACGATCTGTAAACTCACCTGGTTTAATTTTTTCCAACGATCGGTTCAACATATTCATTTTTGCATCAATTAAATCTATTAAGTGTAACAATTCAGCCTCGCGGACTAGAGGAGGTTTCGGACTACCCCACTCTGCTTTCCCATGATGGCTTAATACCATATGCTGTAATATCGTAACTTCTTCGGTTTCAATTTGAAGCTCTTTTGCTGCTTGACCTATCTCTTCTACCATTATTGGAATATGACCAATTAATTTCCCTTCTAAAGTATAAGAAGGCGCTGTAACCCCTGACAATTCTTTCATCTTTCCGAGATCGTGGAGGATGATACCTGCATATAATAAATCTTTATTAATAGCAGGGTATAGACCTTTTAATTCTTTTGCCAAGTTAAGCATAGAAACAATATGGTATGCTAAACCAGAAACGTATTCATGGTGATTTTTCACTGCTGCCGGATATGTCATTAACGCGTCCTGATATTTTTTAATGAAAAATCTAACTATTCTTTGAAGATTCGAATTCTCCATTTCAAAAATAATTTCAGTAATTCGTTCTGACAATTCTTCTTTTTCAACCGGGGCTTTTTCAATAAAATCATTTTTGTGTACTCCATCAGTTGGTTGAGCCGGACGAATACTATGAATCTTCAATTGTGCTCTCCCTCGAAATTGATTGACTTCTCCAGTAACCTTAACTAATTGTTCTGCCTGAAACAACTCCTCGTCCTCTGATGTAGCTTCCCATAGCTTAGATTCTATTTCCCCACTGACATCTTTTAATATTAGTGTTAGAAATGGCTTGCCATTACTAGCTACACCTTTGTTTGATGCCTTGATCAGCATAAAATAATCAAATAAATCTCCTACCTGATAATAAGCAATTCCCTTTTTCAATTATAAAATCCCCTTTCAAGTAATAATTGTTTGTTTTATTTGTTCTACCATGTTGTTTTCAAGGTTGTAATGTCTAATTATAACAACAAGCCCTTACTAAAAAATATGTTAGTAAGGGCTTTGAGACTGATTAAGTCAAGACTTATGTAAATCATGTTTTGGCACGTACTGGAAGATTTCACCCGATGCTACTACTTGGATGAATCTCATTAACCAACTGTAGTAGTTTTGAGCATATCTTAACCTGTCGATATCAAGGTCAATCTTATTCTGTAACCGTTCGTTTGATGTCTCTTCTTTTATTTGTTCTAACTCTTGAATTGCTTCCTCTGCCTCTTCAATATTTTTTTCTGTATGATGACTCCATCGACTACCAAATAAAGATGTAAAGGATTTATACCAGTCCTCATCAGACTTATATAGGTCCTTACGCACACCTTTTTCAAATGATTGTTCTACCATTTTCATTTCAGCTAATGACCTTACACCAGTAGACATACTCGTCTTGCTCATTTCTAAAGCGTCTCTCATATCATCTAAGGTCATCGGACCATCATTGAAATAAAGCGCACCATAAAGTCGCCCGACAGATGGAGTAATACCATACAAGTTCATATTCTTCGCTATTACCTGAACAAACTTTTCAATAATTTCTTCATAAACCTGCCATTCTTTTGCTGTATCATTGTTTGGCAATAGAAAACCCTCCAACTACATAGAGTGAATCTTTTTTCAGTTAAGAACTGAAAATTGAAAAATCCTTACCCATTATTTTTTTAAAGGGATTTAGTGGACATTAATTTAGTTATTTTTACCATTTTATCATAAAATATTCTATCATTAATAAAACGATAAAGCGAACACGTTGAATTAAACCAATTGCAAATCCATTATTTCTTCTTCTGAAAACTCATTTGAGTTCCGGCAAGTAAATAGGATTACTTGCTGTTCATTTCCAATCTTCTTTAATAATTTAACCATTATTTTCGTGCGATTTTCATCAAAATGAACAAATGCATCATCTATAAAAAAGGGTAATTGATAATCCTCATTAACTACTTCACTTAGTGCAATTCTCAAACACATATACAATTGGTCACTAGTACCTTGTGACAATTCATTTACATTAAATCGTATTCCAAAGTGATTTTCAACTTGGATAGGATCACCTTCACTTGGTGCGAAAACATTTGTATATTTATTATTTGTTAACTGCTTAAAGTAATAAGCTGTCGACTTTATTACTTTCGGAAGGTAATTCTTCTGAAAGGTTTGCTTTGTTTCTCCTAGCATTTGTTTAGCAAGCTGATAGACAGCCCACTTTTTTGCTTGTTTTTTCAAAAAATCTTGTTCCAGATGGAATTTGTGTTTAACAATTGAGTAGTCCTCTCTCCCTTCCATTTTAACTAATAATGCTTTTACATCAGCTAATGCTTGACGTTTCCCTTCTAAATTCAACTCTATTTCTTCTAGATAATCTGTTATAATACCCGCTTCAAGTTTTAATTCTTGCTCATTTGGCTGTTTAACTGATGCATTTTCCAGTTCGCTTTGACTTAGCACTTGGCTTAATTGACTTTTAATATCTGCTATTCTATTTTCAAGCTTCTGTTGATTGTTTTTATTATTTCCTTTTTTTATGAAATTCTCCTCATCTTCCACACTTGCATGCTTCCATAAACTTTCTATTTCTTCATGGTAAGGCTTCATTCGTTGAGTTATTTTGCGTTGTAAGTCGTGAACTTGTTTTTGCCATTCTTGATATTGTTCTAAGTTACTTTTATACTTCATTTGTTGATCTATCAATTGTCTTAAAAAAGTGAATTTTTCACTTGTTTCTTTTTGAGGCGATTCAAAGTCATTGTTTTGAAAAAAGACAGTGATTTCATTTTCGTAACCCGTTAATTGCTTTTTATTTTCTTCAATCGCACTTTCTAAATTTGTTATTTTACTCCAACGCTGGATTACAGTAATGAGTATGTGATAGAGCTTTGGCCAATAATCTGAATCGACTGATTCTAAAAAAGGATATAGCTTTATTTGTTCATCTATTTGCACAGCCAAGTTTTCTTGTTTGGTCTTAAAGAAAATTCTCTTTTCCTCAATCTTTAATTGTTCGATGCGAAGCTTTTGATAATCATCCTCACCTTTTTCAAGCTCAGTGAGATACTTCTCTTGTTCTGATAATATTGTGTTGATTTCCTTAAATTGTTCATCTTCTAATTTTAATTCACTATTACTAACTGTTTGAGCCTGATTTAAAATTCGCTCCATACGTTGGTTGGAATTTTTCACAAATAACCTTTGTATTATTCCAAACAGAATTAAAACAATAGACAAGATTAATAGACTGTTAATTTCTGTAACTAAAAAGGTACCAACACCAATTAAACTCAACAATAGACAGACAATAACAACTATATTTGACTGTTTTATTCGCTGTCCTGATTCCTTTTGCCACTTGTTTTTTTGATTGTGGTTATAGTCGTTAAATAACTGCAATTTTGTTTGATTCTCATGACTATTTAGCTTTTGTTTGTAATCGTTGATTGTTTCTAAAGGTAATAATTCAGAATTAATTCGCTGATTGCTTTCTTCAACATTCTTCATCTGGTGCTCGATTGACTTCGTCTCACTATCAACATTTTCTTGGTCCATTGACAATCGCTGCTTTTCATTCTTTAGCTGGTTCCATGTCTCTTCAACATGAAAGGGTAATGACAAATCTTTTACGTCTTCCATCCGCAGGCCAATTTGAAGCTGGTCAATGTCGTTCGTTAATTCTTTCTTTATCTTACTTATTTCAGTAAAAAGGTATTCTATTTCATTTAAACTCTGGCTATACTCTCCTGACTTTTCAGATAATATATATGCCTCTTCAAGTATTTCAGGATCCCATAACAGTTGCTTAATTCTTTCTAATTCAGTTAGATAGTTTTGTTCATTATCCTTTAGCACAGAGAATTCACTTTTCAAAGGCATAAGTTGTTCTTTCAAATAATTATATCGGTCAATTCCGTTCTCAGGAAATTCTCCATCTTTTTTATATAAGCATAGTTGTTGGTGCGTTTCATGAAATTCATTTAGTAACGGAGAAACTTGTATTTGTTTTTCAATATATAATTGTTTTTTCTTCCATATAGTTAGTTCTTGCTGCAACTCATCTATTTCTTCAATCACTTTTGTTTCTAGGTTCTTCTTTTCATGGTAGGAATTCTCTTCTGTTTTTAAATCATTTAGTCGTTTCTTTATTTCTTCGAGATTGATAAGTTGCTCGTTTACCTCTGGTTTCTTCCCTTGTGGTTTAAACATTTGATTTAAGTGACTGTCTAACTTTTTTTCGGTTTGATATATTTGATCTGATCCAGTCATTCCGATACCTAAAAGAACTTCTCCCAGCTGATCAGCTTTTATTGTATGTAGTTGATTTAAGTCACTTGAGTTAAAAGAAAAAATGGATTGAAATGTTCGATAATCGATTCCGCCTATACTTTCTTTCAACCACTTTTCATCTTCGGTAACACCATTAGTTAGAAAACATACCGCAGCTCCATTATTTCGGTCATGAATCCGTTCTATGGTAAATATACCTTGTTCCCTTGTTGATACTTTTAGTCTTCCGCCCATTTTTCCGCCTGTTTTTGGTAAATAAGACTCTCTTTTTTTTGGTGGAAAACCAAATAAAATAAATAAGATAAACTGACGGAGCGTTGACTTTCCAGATTCATTTTCTCCTGATACTATTACCAAGCCCTTGTCCCTAAAATCTATTTGTTGATCCTGCCATTTACCAAATCCATAAATATTAGCACTAAGTATCTTCATATTCTCACTCATTCCTTAAGTAACTGGTACATCAACAAATCCTCTGCTTCTTGTCTGATTTGTTCTTGTTCTTCTTCTGAAAAGGGGGACAGGAACTTCCTAGCCTGCCTGTGTTGAAGTAATGGTTGCAAATATTCCTCTATATTTAGATTACCTTCAAATTCTCGCAGTAATTCTCCTAAAAAATGCTGTCCTTGTTTTAATTCTTGTTTATTTACATTAACTCGTTTTTCTATACTATACGACCTGATAAACACCCACTGTTCTACTTCTTGGTTACTCTCATTAATGTAATCAAGAATTTCATCAATATATCCAGCCTGATGCCACTCTTCGATATGATCCGAATCACTTGATATATGAATAGTTATAATAGATGAACCTAGTTCGGTACTAGTTTTAGTAGCTACTTCCTCGATGAGAGCCTCTAATTCTTGAGGTTGTTTGCAGCAGCTCGAATCTATTTCTAGATTTTCAAACCGTAATTGTTGCAAAGGCTTGAACTCAAGTCTGTTCTGGTTATTGTCTAGTTCTACATAATAGCAACCCTTCTCCCCAGACTCCTTTTTTGACCTTCCCTGGGTATTACCAGGATAAACAACCGGGGGATTTTCCTTTAATATTTGCCTTTTATGGATATGTCCCAGTGCCCAATAATCAAATTCCTTATTGATTAGGTCACTTAATTGAAATGGAGCATAAACGTCGTGTTCTGTATTACTTGCAAGACTACCGTGTAGCATTCCAATGTGATAGACATTTTCATCTGTCGGATTAAATTCTAGAGATTTATTAGCTAGAACTCCACGTTGTTTATAGCTAAATCCATAGATATTCGCTACAGCCTTACCCTTCTTGTTAAATGTAAAATACGTAACTGTTTCTTCATTAAATATATGAACATTTTTCGGATAGTCGACATCAATATTTCCACCATCAAGAAAATCGTGATTGCCAAATGAAATATACACTTCTATGTCATACTTATTTAGTTGTTCAAACGCATGCTTTAAACGGATTAATGCTTTTAAACTTTGTTCTTCGCTATCAAATAGATCACCAACGATTAGCACGAAGTCAACTTTATTCTCTATAGCTAATGACACCAATGAATGAAGGGCTGTAAATGTACTTTGCCTTATGTCGTTAAACATCTTGCTTGATACGTGACTCAGCCCACTAAAGGGACTATCTAAATGTAAATCAGCACAGTGAATAAATGAAATCTTTTCATTCATCATTTTATTCCTCTCTATAAAAACTATTTATTTATATTTTAGCAGATAGAAAAAACGAATGCACGTTCGTTTTATAAAATTTAAAAAAGGTCAATGAAATAATGTAAAGTTACCCTTTCAAAAAGGAACTTTAATTATTATCATTGACCTTTCAAATGTACTTAAAATAGACAAATTAATCTTTTTTAGATAGTTGTAATGCTTTCTTAAAATCCTTCAGTGATGTCGATCGTCCGTACATTAGTACTCCGCCTCGATAGACTCTTGCCCCAATAAGTGCAAGGATTGCGATGGTTATAATCATTATTAAAATGCTTAACCCTACTTCCCAAAACGGGACATCTAGCATACCCACTCGCAAAAACATCAACATTGGTGTAAAGAAAGGAATAAATGATGTTATTGTTACCATCGTAGAATCGGGCATATTTAAGCCAAACATTGCAATAAAGAATGCAATCATAATTAAGAATATTACTGGCATCATTAATTGCTGAACATCTTCGATTCTACTAACCAATGAACCAAGCATGGCAGACAGCGTTGCATATAATAAATACCCTAATAAAAAGAACACAATTGCATAGATAAATGTAGTTGCTTCTATGTCAGCAATACCAAAGTACTCAAAGATACCTCCGACCATTTCATCCTGCTTTAAACTGATAACTGTATATCCCACACCAATAAATAATACATATTGTGTGAGGCCTAATAGTGCAATTCCTATTATTTTTGCAAACATCTGACTTACTGGTGAAGAACTCGAAATCAATATTTCCATTACTCTCGATGACTTTTCATTCGCTATATCCATGGCAATCATATTTCCATAAGTAATTACAGCAAAATACAATAAAAATAAAATAACATATACTAACCCGCGTGCGTTACTTAATTCTTCTTCTGTTTTTCCTATCTGTCCAGATCCAGTTGTATTTTCAATCATAACAGTCTCAAATACTACTGGAGAATATATATCTTGGATTACCGATTCATCAATTCCAGCGTTATTAGTAGCTATCATAACTTTTATTTGTTGCAAATTATTTTGTAACAGGTAGCCCACTTCTGACGAATTTACCTTATTGGAATGATAGGTAGCCTCTGGAAGTTCTTCATCATTAGCTGTTATATGAAGTAACCCTTGGTATTCTTCCTCCACTACTTCACTTTTCGCCATTTCTAACGATCCTTGAAAGTTAACAAGCTCTATATTACTATCCGTGCTCTCCATTTGTTGTGAAAAAAGATCAAAAATGTTTGTTGTATCATCAATAACAGCAATTCTTTTTTGTTCGTCTTCTTCACCAAATAAGTCAAGAATTGACTGAATATTTGCCAAAGCAACAATAAAAACCAAAACAATTGCAGTAGTGATTAGAAAGGATTTTGTTTTAAAACGGCTCCAGTATGTATGAGCCATAACGATCAAAAACTTATTCATAAGACTCACCTGCTTTTTCAATAAAGATGTCATTTAATGATGGCTCTTCTAATTCAAATCTTCTAACAAATCCCTTATCTTGAATCGCTGCAAAAACTTTCTGTGATATTGCTTCACTTTCAATTTGTAACTTACAACCATCCGGTAAGCCTTTAAATCCTACAACCCCTGGAATGTCTTTCAGGTATTCTAAATTAAAATCAGCGTTCACAAATAAGTTTTTCTTACCAAATGACCTTTTAATTTCTTTTAAGGAACCGTGAACAACTGGTTTACCTTGTTGCATTATACACAAATGTTCACATAGTTCTTCCACATGCTCCATCCGATGAGACGAAAACACAATAGATGTTCCTTGTTCTTTCAAATCAACAACTGCCTGCTTCAACATTTCAACGTTGACAGGGTCCAAACCAGTGAATGGCTCATCCAAAATTAGTAGCTTAGGTTTATGTATGACTGCGGATATGAATTGAATTTTCTGTTGATTTCCTTTTGATAGTTCTTCAATCCTTTTGTCTAAATACTCAGGAACCTTAAATCGTTCCAACCAGTCTTTTAATTCGACAATGATGTCGTTTTTGGCCATTCCTCGTAACCTACCTAGGTAAACAAGTTGGTCTCTAACTTTCAATTTAGGATATAACCCACGCTCTTCAGGTAAATAACCTATATAATTACTTTTACTATAATCAATATTTTCACCGTTCCATGTAATTTTACCATCTGTTGCGTCCAGCAAACCTATGATCATCCTAAAAGTAGTTGTCTTGCCAGCACCATTTGCCCCTAAAAACCCGAAAATTTGATGTTCAGGGATTTCTAAAGATAACCCATCAACTGCTGTAAATCTACCAAAATGCTTTGTCACATCGTTTAATTTTAATGTCATTGATCCCATACCCCTTTCGTTACTGTTTTACGTTTATCTCGAGATAAGGTTTCAATTTAATGAATAATTAATGACATTTCTCAAAGAACAAAAGCGTAGGCGCCGGAGCTGAACGTGGCAAAGCTTAGTAATTAATTATCCACAGCAGTCCATTTTATAATTTCCTGACAAAAAAAACCTTGTCCCAACTTACGGACAAGGTTTCTAACTTACTTACTGTTCTTCTGGTGAACCATATAATTCTTCTAATGGTTTAGTAATAATTTTGCTAACATCGTTAATTAGGACATTTAGGCGTTGCTCTTCTTCCATCAACTTAGAAATGTCAGGATGTTGTTGTACTAATTCAACAACTTGTTTTGCTTGTTCTACTTCCTCTTCAGAAATTTCTTGCCCTTGCATTTGCTTTTCTTGCAAGTTAATTTGAGTTGTACGGAAGTTTTCAAACATGTTTTTAGCGGATTCATCGGCCATTACTGTTTCATAAGCCTGTTTAAGTCCTTGGAACTCATCACTTTCTCTAATCGCTTTTTCAAGATCATATGCGCTATCATAAATATTTGCCATTATAATGTCCTCCTTGTGATTGCTTCTCTTACACTTCTACAACTATAACAAACGAAAAAAGCTGTGTATACTGATACAATAGCAAGCTACAACTACATGGATGTAAAAAAGAGAAATTTACTCGTTTTTCTTTTGATTTATCCCACGAACAGCACTATAATACCTTGAATTAAACCGATTAAACCACCTAAAAGAGCACCTAAATAAGTTATTAATTTAAACTCTTTTCCAGAAATATTTAAAACAAGTTGTTCTATTCTCTCAATCGGAAAGGATTCAACTTCTTTTTCAACAATCTCTTCTAATCCTAATTTCCCCATCATCATATCTACTCGTTCTACAAGCGTATCAGTTAGCTTGGTTACAATTGTTGGTACGATATGAGATAGCAACTGTCCCTCAAAAGGGTTGAATAATTGTTTAGCAGATTTGTTTAACCATTCTTCAACAGGAACAGCAACTGACACAACTCTTCCCAAAATATCACCAATTGCCTCTGCACCAAACTTGGCTTCAATATCACCGACAGGTTGGTCTAACAAATGATCGAGTTCTTTAGTTAACAATTCATTAATCACTTGTTCTGCTTCAATCGATTGTATATATTGAACTAAAATTGGCTGGATTCGATCGGCTAATCCTTCATTTCCGAGGAAAGATGATATCATATTACCCAAAAAACCTTTTCCTTCTAGGTAGTCATCTACTAACTTCCCAATTTTCATTTTGGCATCTTCACTGTCAATATAATCCGTCAACTGTTGTTGAAGGTAACTTGACAATTTGGCCTTTCCTTCGTCCGCTTTAGTTATCGATTCTTCGCTTATTATTTCTCTTAGCGTCATAGGACGTTTCGACTGCATGAATTTCTGATATTGTTTTTTTGTTATTTCTGATATTTTTAATTTAACCTGTTCTTCATTTAAATAGATACCGATTTTAGCTAACATTTCTTTAGTACTAAGGTCTTTGTCGATAATTCTGGTTACTTCTGTCTGTGCCCAAACCGTTACTTGTTGCTTGAAATCAGCTTGTCTTAGCTTCTGTTTTAATCCTTCAGGAGTTAGCAGGTGATCTACAACTGTTTTTCCTAATTGTCTCGCAAGCTCATCTCTTCGTTTCGGTATTAATCCTGGTGTTAAAGGAATCTTCCAATTCCCTATATATCTAGCCTGATATGGACGAAATAGCATCTTAATTGCTAAGGAATTCGTCAGACCACCAATTATAGCTCCTACAACTACCATCATAATAATGATGAAAAATCCTGTCACATCAATCGACCTCTCTTTTTATCTCAGGGTACATACATTTAAGCGCTAGTCATGAGTTGATAAGTTATATCATATATATTACCCATATACTATCTTTTAAGGAGGGACACATTATCACTACCTACACATTTGATATTAAATTTTACCAAGGCAGTAAAAATAGAATGATTGTCCCGTATCAGTTTTTTTCTAAGTTTCACTTCATCCAATATATACGATATGGTCCGCATCAAGCAAACGTTGAGTGCCTTGCTCATCATAAAGATGATAAAACATTATATATTTCGTCAAAATTAAAATCTAAACTAAACCTTTCTAAAAATAAAACTCTAGCTGTAACTATAAATGATAATCAATGTACATTATTATTGACTCTTGGTGTTTTAACAGCTGGATTTAATTCTGATTCAGAAGTCTTAGGCCCAAGAACACAAATATTCAAGTCATTAAGTGAAGCTGGAGAAAAGCTTGGGTTTAAAACAATATTTTTTGGTTACCAACATATTTCTTATCGACGAAGGGAAATTTATGCCTATTATTTAGACAAGGGACAATTCTCTCAAGACTTCTTTACGATTCCTACTGTTATTTATAATCGTCTTCCCAACAGAAAAATTGAACATCATCCTGAAGTCATTCAGGCAAAGAAATGGCTAAATATGAATTCAACTTTATTTAATCAAGGTTTCTTTAATAAATGGGAGATTTATGAGCATTTAATGAAAAACCTCCAATGCTCCTACCTTTTACCTGAAACCACACTTCATCCTTCTAAACAAAAAATAATTAATCTATTAGCTAAACATCCATTATATATTAAGCCAATACACGGTAGCCGCGGAACCGGAATTGTACGGTGCAAAAAAATAGCAACAGGAGAGATAGAATGTCACTATTACTATAAAGATAAATCGCAAGTCAATCGTTATACCAAAATAGAATCTTTTCTTGACCAGCACTTTCCTAATGGTTTAAAAGGTTATGTTGCTCAGAAGGAAATACCGCTGATGAAAAAAGGAAACAGTGCAATAGATTTCCGAGTTCACTCTAATAAAAATCACCGAAACAGTTGGGAAGTCAGTTTAATTTGCGCAAAATTTGCCGGTAAGGGGAGTCTT
Organism: Aquibacillus saliphilus; assembly: GCF_020404745.1. Taxonomy (GTDB): domain Bacteria; phylum Bacillota; class Bacilli; order Bacillales; family Amphibacillaceae; genus Aquibacillus; species Aquibacillus saliphilus. Next base: position 29,954 of record NZ_JAIZAP010000021.1, on the reverse strand, counting down.
ACTACACATGTTCAAAGAGGTGGTAGTATTCATACAGTGAACGAGTTATTCTCTGAAGTACAAACGAAAAGAATCTACAACCGTCTGACAACCACCGCTATTCTTTTAAGTACTCAGATTGAAAAGGATATGCCTCATCTAATTGGTGAAATAGGATTTGATTTTGGCATCGACGAAGAAGGAAAGGTTTGGTTATTTGAAGCAAACTCCAAGCCAGGTTTCAGTATTTTTAACCACCCAGTAATCAATCAAGATGCGATTAACATCTTATCTTATCCGTTTATGTATGCTTTTTATCTTCATAATTTAAAAATGAACAAGGATTAACAAAAGAATTCGCATGTTTACCAGCTTTAGTGGAAAAGCTAATCAGGTGAATTAATCTAGTTTATTTCACAAATCTTCGGTTAAATCCTATTGATAGAAATCCAAACAGGACAAACATTGTATTTCGAAAGTGAGGAATAGTCGATGGAAAAGAAAACTAAATACAGTAACGATGACTATCAAAATCGAAAAGAACATGAACTGGATGTTGATCGAATGATTAGCGAGGGTATGGCTGGAGGGACAACCAAATCCATTCATGGTCGAATGCAAATCGAGCAGGCAAGAGATTTACCTGAGGAGAATGAACCTTTTCCTGAAGAAAGTTAAAGAATAAGGCGAAAGGCGCCTTTGAAATAAGAAAGACATTTATTTCTTCGGAGATAAATCTAAATTACGTTCCATAGTTCTCACCCTTGGACAAGAAGAAAAGCCTCAGCCGGGATAAGTGCTCGATCTGGACATAGCTTAATTGGCAAAACCAATTTTATAAATTACTAAGCAACTAAAAAGTGTGCACATATATTACTTATGTGCGCACTTTTATATTTTAAAAATGTTCAATTTTCACTTGTTTGTTATAATGAAAGAAGTAAAAGGTTGCTATATATTTATTCTTGTTCTTGCCCATCTTGGTAAGATTAGTTAAATAAGACGATCTTGCTAGACTATCACACGAAAGAGGCTATTACTAATGATTAAAAAGTTAAAAGAAATATTTCCTTCGTTAGTTGAAGCTAACGAAGAAGTTTCGATTGATACTGACAATTTTTTTTGGTTTACAACCCCTGAAAATAAACTAGTAGGTTTTCCCTGTAAAGAGCTTTCCAAAAAAGAAAGCTTATTACTGGAAACTTTTTTGACACCCTATCACGCAAATCAACCCCCTGTAACCAAACGTGAAGAACAATGGATACATGTTTTATTTAATAATGGCAACGCCAAACAGTTTCATGATCAACCACAAATATACCGATTTGTCTATTTCTCTTTGTCTGACGACACTATTGATGGTGTTGCATTTCGTGAGGCTATTCACGGATTATTCTCTACAAAAGTTCCAATTATTTGGGAAAATAGTCATCAAGGAGTCATCATTGAAGAAAACATGAAAAGTGATGAAAGTGATATCTCATACCATGAAATAATTGAAGTTCTTATGAGTGACTTTTATATGAATGTTAACTTATTTATCAGTCCGTATTTCAATGTTATCGACGCTTGTTTACAACAATATAAATGGACGAAATCCTGCTTTTGTGTCGTACATAAGTATTGCAAAAGTCCAGTTGTAGATTATATTGAATCTGTACCCTATTTATTGCTAGAGCCTTTAGATGAAGAGTCAATACCTTTAATTGTTACTTCTATTTTACAAGATGCAACTAATGATGAAGAGCTACTTAAAACAGTTCAGATATTTTTGGAATGCAATTCAAATGCTACACTTGCGGCTAAAAAGCTTTATATGCACCGAAATAGCCTTCAATATCGTGTCGATAAGTTTATAGAAAAATCAAGTATTGATGTCAAACAATTTAAGGGCGCGCTTTCAGTTTATCTCACGCTTATGTTAAAGCAAAAAATCTAATTATATGTAAGCGTGCACAAAACGGTTGTACAATTTTGTGCACGCTTGCCATTTACCTTTTAGGCTTCGTTAGGTAAACTTAGTTTATAAGTTAAACGCTTTCAAAAAACAGGAGGAATTCACATGGCAGAGTTATCGCTAAAAAATATTAATAAAGTGTACGGCAAAGAAGACCCAGCAGTAACTGATTTTAATCTGGAAATTGCAGATAAAGAATTTGTTGTCTTTGTTGGACCATCAGGTTGTGGTAAATCTACCACACTTCGTATGATTGCTGGACTAGAGGAAATTACAAGTGGCGAATTATATATTAACGATACATTAATGAATGAAGTTGCACCTAAAGACCGTGATATCGCAATGGTTTTCCAAAACTATGCTTTGTATCCACATATGAATGTATATGACAATATGGCATTCGGTCTAAAGCTACGTAAATTTAAAAAGGATGAGATTGAACAACGAGTTAATAACGCTGCAAGCATTCTTGGACTTGAAGCTTATTTAGACCGTAAACCAAAAGCTCTATCTGGTGGTCAACGTCAGCGTGTGGCATTAGGACGTGCGATTGTACGTGATGCTAAAGTGTTCTTAATGGATGAGCCGCTTTCTAACCTTGACGCTAAATTGCGTGTTGCAATGCGTGCTGAAATTCAAAAGTTGCACCAACGTCTTCAAACAACAACCATTTATGTTACACATGACCAAACTGAAGCAATGACTATGGCTACAAGACTTGTTGTTTTGAAGGATGGTTATATCCAGCAAGTTGGAGGACCAAAAGAAGTTTACGACAAGCCTGATAACGTTTTTGTTGGTGGATTTATTGGATCACCATCTATGAACTTCTTTACTGGAACATTAAGTGATGGACAGATTACGATTGGTGATATAAGCGTAAATGTACCAGAAGGAAAAATGAAAGTTTTACGCGACCAAGGATACGTTAACAAAGAAGTTATTCTTGGCGTACGTCCAGAAGATATGCATGATGAACCATTATTTATTGAATCAAGTCCTGGTACAAAAATAACTGCAACTATTGAAGTAGCAGAATTAATGGGCTCTGAATCATATCTTTACTCTAAATTAAATGACCAAGATTTCGTTGCTCGTGTTGATTCTAGAACAGACATCAACGGTGGCGAAAAAATTGAATTAGCATTAGACATGAATAAAGTACACTTCTTCGATCAGGAAACAGAACTTAGAATTAAATAATACATCTTAAACAGGCGATCTTATAAAGGTCGCCTGTTTTTAATTTAAAATACTTCTGTTTCTTTAATTGGAACATGTATTTGCTTATCACATGACAGGCATAGAAACAAATGGAGACACATGTGTTTTTCGTTCGAGCTAGATATCCCATCAATTAAATTTGTTCCCTCGTAATCTAAATACGCTATATAATCTCCCATATAATCAACAAGTCTGCCTTGGTCGTCCATTGCGTTCCCACAAGCTGGGCAGGACTGTTCTAAACTTTTAAATCCATTACATAGAGGACATGCATACATAAGCTTCCTCCAATCACTATTTTCTAATACTCTTTTTATTATTTTACAAAGTTAAAATAATAATCATCATTTTTATCTTTTTTATGATGTTAAAAATAAGTCCATCGAAAAGATTATGGAAGTTACAAACAATTGGAAAAAATTTAGTACAAATCCGTATAAAACCAATTAATTTGTAAAATATATCAATATAGTAACAATTAATTTATTTCCTTTCTACAGACACTTTTCGCCCAAAGTGAAAGGAAGACACCTATAAGGTGCCTCCCGGCCATGTGTTATTTAGTTATTGTGGTGCTTGCCCACCAAATTGTTGCTCAGCAGTTTGAACTAAGCGCTTAGTGATTTCTCCACCTACGGAACCATTAGCTCTTGATGTTGTATCAGCTCCAAGGTTTACACCAAACTCTTGTGCAATTTCATATTTCATTTGACTAAGTGCCTGCTCAACGCCAGGTACTAGTAATTGGTTTGAATTGTTGCTTTGTGCCATGTTTATTCACCTCCCATCTTTATAGATATCCTATTTATAGCTTATTACTTCGATTGTCCGCCAAATTGCTGTTCAGCTGTTTGGACTAGGCGTTTAGTGATTTCTCCGCCTACAGAACCATTAGAGCGAGATGTTGTATCAGCTCCAAGGCTTACTCCAAATTCTTGTGCAATTTCATATTTCATTTGATCTAGCGCTTGTTCGATACCAGGAACTAATAATTGGTTTGAGCTATTGTTGCTTGGCATGTCTCTCACCTCCTATATTCCTTATTATTAATGTTAACTTCATAATTTATTAGCGATTTCTATTGGTAGTTTTTTGTAACTTAACTAATCAATATTTTTACTAGCGTTATTTAGTTTGTCCACCAAATTGTTGTTCAGCTGTTTGGACAAGACGTTTAGTGATTTCTCCGCCCACAGAGCCATTAGCTCGAGACGTTGTATCAGCTCCAAGGTTGACGCCAAATTCTTGTGCAATTTCATACTTCATTTGATCTAATGCTTGTTCAATACCAGGAACTAGTAATTGGTTTGAATTGTTGCTACTTGGCATGTCTATCACCTCCTGTAATGACTATTGTGGACAGTAATCCGAATCTTATCATCGATTTTAGCTGGCAATATGTTACATCAAGTTAAAAGTGGTGACATTATTTATCTAAAATAACTTTCAGTATTTATAAAACAAGCCACCCTAACATTAGGATGGCTTGTACTAAAATTATTTTGGATAGGTCATTTCTTTTGGATTGATGTAAGAATCAAATTGCTCTTCTGTCAATAAACCAGATGTAACGGTAGCTTCTCTCAGTGTTATATTCTCATTGAATGCCTTTTTAGCAATCTTAGCAGCATTTTCGTATCCAATGTGTGGATTTAATGCAGTTACTAGCATTAGAGAATTATTAAGATTTTTTTCAATATTTTCAAAGTTAGGTTCCAATCCTCTTACACAGCGTTCTTCAAAGGATAACATACTATCTGCTAGTAATTGTGCAGACTGCAGGTAATTATAGGCAATGACTGGCTTAAATACATTCAATTCGAAGTTACCTTGACTAGCAGCAAACCCAATGGTGGCATCATTCCCCATAATTTGAGTAGCGACCATTGTCACTGCTTCACTTTGGGTTGGATTAACTTTTCCTGGCATAATAGAACTTCCAGGCTCGTTTGCAGGAATATTAATTTCTCCGATTCCAGACCGGGGACCACTAGCTAACCAACGGACATCATTAGCTATTTTCATCAAATCAGCTGCCAATGCTTTTAGTGCACCATGAGCATAAACAAGTTCATCATGACTTGTTAGTGAATGGAATTTATTTGGAGCCGAAATGAACTTTTTATTAGTAAATTCATTAATTTTTGCACAAACTCTTTCGGAAAATTCAGGATGAGCGTTTAAACCAGTACCAACAGCCGTTCCTCCAATAGCTAATTCTCTCACATATTGGTTACTATTTGACATCATTGCTTCTGTTTTTTCAAGCATTCGATGCCAACCACTTATCTCTTGGCCAAGAGTAAGCGGTGTTGCATCTTGAAGATGGGTTCTACCAATTTTGACAACATCTTTAAACGCTTCCATTTTTTCTTTTAAAGTTGTCTTCAGAATCTTCAATGCTGGTAATACATCATCCTCTAATTTAAGCACCGCAGCAATATGCATGGCTGTAGGATACGTATCGTTTGAACTTTGAGATTTGTTAACGTCGTCATTCGGATGTAGTTTATAGTTACTATTATTTTGTTTGAGCCAATTGTTTCCTACATAAGCGATTACTTCATTGACATTCATATTCGATTGCGTTCCACTACCCGTTTGCCAAACAACTAAAGGAAAATGATCTACTAATTCTCCAGCGATGATTTTATCGGCCGCATATGTAATAGCTTCAGCTTTTTCATTTTCTAGTAACCCCAATTCATTATTTGCGATGGCTGCACTCTTCTTCAGAATAGCGAAACCGTTAATAATTTCATTAGGCATCTTTTCTTCACCAATAGGAAAGTTTTGTTTACTTCGCTGAGTTTGGGCTCCCCAATACTTATCAGCTGGTACCTTAATTTCTCCTATTGTGTCTTTTTCAATTCGATAATCCATCTCTTTTCCCCCTTAGTTTGAATTCTCATTTACTATTGTATCAAATTTTGAATTAAAAAATTAAAATGACGCATAAAAAAACAAATTCTCATTATCCACAAGTTTTTAGACTAGTTAAATTATGCTATAATATCCGATAAAATGGGAGGGGGACCTCTAAAGGACTCAGTTAGAGACAAGTACTCGTATCTTTTATATCATAAAAATGGTTAAGGAGCTCTTGAAATAGAGTCCCTTTTAATTTTGTCAAAAAAATAAGTGACTTTATGTAAAAAATATACAATATTGACACAAAAAATTAACGATTTGTCCACTCAAGAGTTGAGGCGTATCTTTATAATATATAATAGTAGAGAATCTGTTCCGATTAGGAGGAATAACGAATGCCAAATATTTGGACACATATTTTGTTTTGTGAAGAACTACTAGATACAATCGATGCTCCTGCTTCTTACAAGCAACAAGAAGCCTATCTAAATTTGGGGGCACAAGGGCCAGATCCATTTTTTTACCACAACTTTTGGCCATGGATGAAAAATAAAAAAGTTAACAATATAGGAACTTTACTACATACAAAAAAATGTGGTGATTTCTTAATGAATCTTATAACCGATGCAGCAAATGGAGATGATCAGACAAAAGCCTATGTATTTGGCTTTATTACTCATCATATTTTGGACCGCAATACACATCCTTATATTCACTATCGTGCGGGATATAGTGGAAATAAGCACCAAAAGTTAGAGGTAATCATTGACACTTTGCTGATGGATCAGTTCCGCAATCTAAAGACTTGGAAGGCACCTGTATATAAAGAAATTGATTCTGGAAGAAAGCTACATTCGAGTATTCATACACTACTCCATGAAAACATTTCTAAGCAATTCCCTGATGCACTTGAGGGTGTGCCAAAAAACTACATTCTAGATTCTTACAAGGACATGAAGCTTGCACTTCGAGTTTTATTTGATCCTTATGGCTGGAAAAATTTATTGTTTGCACCACTAGTCTCATCCTTTTCTCATCAGCCAGTAAAAAAAGACATAGACTTCTTAAATAACCAACAATCAACTTGGTACCACCCAGCAACGAATGAATCTAAGAAGAGTAGTTTTCTGCAATTGTATGAAGCAGGACGTGCGGAAGGAATAGAAATAATGTCTGAAGTAGTCTCCTTTTTGGAAAAACCATCTCCCCAAAAGAAAGAAAGGTTACGAATTTTAATCGGGGATATATCTTATGATACTGGTGAACCATTAGAGTTTAATTATATGAACCTGTACTGTGCTCCTATCGTTTGAGCGGATTGATTAATGCAACTTCCTATCGTATGAGCTTATTACACACGAAACATACACAACTTCAAATTTCAAGAAATTAAACTGCACGCCAATTGTTAGACAAACAATTGGCGTGCAGTCTTTTAATATCCATATCCAAAATACTCTTCTAAAGTCATCTGGTTAAGATAAACCTCTTTCGCAATATCCATACCAACATAACGGATATGCCAAGGTTCATAGCTATAACCTGTAATCTCACTATCACCTTCAGGATAACGAATAATAAAACCAAACTTATGAGCGTTTTCTGCTAGCCATGCCCCTTCATCAGTTTGTTTAAATGTTTGTTCCAAAGCGAAAGCTACTTCGGCTGTTGTAACATCCATCGCCAAACCCGTTTGATGCTCGCTAGTTCCTGGTCGTGCTGAAAATTTATCTGCTTCCTCTTGGCCTTTTGTTTCTACATTTCTCTCATATATTTGCTTTTGTCGTTGAAACGATCGATACCCTGATGAAGCAACTAAGTCTAATCCCGCTGCTTCTGCTTCTAAGAAGAGTTCTTCTAGTGGAGTAGCTGCAACTGATCTCATTTGTTTCTTCGGATCAAAATAATCAAAAGAGAATGGAACATTTGGTACAACTAAATTTGGAGGTTCATATCCATCCGGAAGCCTTCTCTGTTTATTCACAAAAACTTCAACACTTTCTGGATTACTTACAATTACTAATCCAAACTCATCTATTTTTTCAATATGTTGAGCTACTTCTTTACTTTCTTCTGTTTCTTCTTCATCTGTGGATTCCTGACCATTTTTGTCTGATTCCTGTTCTAACTTATCTTCTTGATTGTTTTTGTCCTTTTCTTTTTCAGAGTCATTATCAATAGGTGGTTGTTTTTTATCGTCAACCACGGTTTCACCTTCATTCACTCGTTCACCGTTGTCCATTTTTTCTTGTTTTTGACAACTTATTAATAGGGTTAAACTTATCACTAATAATACTGTTAATAATTTAGTCAATTTCATAAAAAATCCCTTCATCCCTGCTATTTTAAAAAACACTCTTGATGCTAAAAAAATTAATTATCCAAAGGTCAGACTCCACGTATTATACTATTAGAAATCAATTCTGTTAATAAAAATATAACATACTTAACTAGAAGTTAGCTCAAGGGAAAACTTACCAATTAACTTTTCTTTATAAATATCAAAAAAAGATCCCTGTCATAATAACAAGGATCTTTACTTATTAAGTTATCATTCCCATGTGTAATGTTGATATTGTTTACTTAAGTCTAAAAAAGTTTTTTTGTCATTACTATCAATGGAATCATTGATCTGTTCTTCTAGCTTTGCCTTATTCCAATTAAAGCAAAGTTCATCAAGTAATAATTTGGATGCGAGCTTAATTTCATAAGAAATTTCCCTTTTAGCAACGATTTTCGATTCATTTCCACTACCAAAAATTTGTAAATTGTAAATTACCTTATGTTTTTTCATGGAACACAAGCCCCCTTGTTCCTTTTTTTTATTATCCTAGATTTTTCAGATTAATGCAATAATTTTCTGAATATTTATTTATATTTTCCCTAATTAATTTAAAATTAAACGTAAAACCCTAGAATCAGTAACTTATGGATAATGATTCTGGGAAGTATAGTTTAATTTTTAACAAACAGAGTATCTGCCGATTCTTTGTCCTTCGATCTTGGTTTGATTGTTTTAAAAGATAAGATAGCTGCGACTAAAGCTAATATAGCTAACAAACCTACTAACCAAATAAGATTTTTGGTCATAAGTATAGCAGTAATTGGCGGACCAACGGCCACTCCTACATACCTCGCAGAGCTATATATGCAAGTCACCGTACCCCTTACATCTTTTTGTACACTTTCTGTTATCATTGCATCCAGACATGGAAGTCCCGCACCAATGCCAATCCCACAAACAAGAAAAACAATTAACAAGTAAATAAATTGACTAGAAAATTGTACAGCTACAACTGCAGCCGCAGCAATTAAAATTCCAAAGAACGTTATCCATTTCATTTTCACCAAATTATCCTGAATGACTTTTCCAGTAACGAATGAGGTTAGGCAAAGAGCTGCAAGTGGTCCAGCTAAATAAAATCCTTTCTTTATCCCATCAATATCATAATTCTCTTCCAAAACACTTGATAAATAGAACAAAATACCAAATAAAATAAACATTAAAATTGCACCTATTATAAAAACAGACAGAAGCCAGCCGCCATGAATGTGAAATGTTTTTTTCGTGTTTTTCCAAAATTTACTGAAATTTGGCCCTTTCTTATCATCAACAGGTTTCTTCACTAAAAAAAATACTAATAGTGCAGACGATAAACAAAAGATAGGTATTGCAAAAAAAGGTAAGAACCAAATAATACCCGCTAATAAAGAACCAAGAATCGGACTTAACACTTTTCCAAACGTATTGGATGTTTCAACGAGTCCCAGAGTTGAGCTAACATCCTTTTCTTTTTTGAACATATCACCAACAAGAGGTAATACTATTGGTGCAGTGCCTGAAACTCCAATACCTTGTAAAATTCTACCCGTTAGAATTATCATGAATGGATCATTCATTTTCCAGGCCGCATAGCCAGATACGAGACCACCAAGACCAGATAAAATAAGCGAAGGGATAATGACAACTTTTCTACCATACCGGTCTGAAAGATACCCTGCAATTGGTATAAGAAAAATAGCTACAATGGAGTACACCGTTATTATGTAGCTCGATTGTAATTTCGATATTCCCATTTCTTTTTCCATTAATGGTAACACAGGGATCAGCATAGAATTTCCCAGTGTCATGATTAAAGGTATCGAGGCTAAGGAGATAATAGCCCACCTTTTTTCATGAACTTCGTTTTCTTGTTTTGAATTTTCCCTTGTTTCTTTGTTCTTGTTCTGCCCCATACATACAATCCTTTCAAAATTAATTCCAATCGTTTTTCTTAAATAATAGTTGCTTTTTTTTAGGCATGTTTGATCACCCTTGACGACGTTGTTTTCAACGATTTAATTTAGTTTGCTAAAAAAAGCTCACCCTATTAGGATGAGCTCCTACAGTTATTTTATTACTTACTGCCTACAACCATATTTGTAACTTCAACAGTCCTTCTGGCCTGATGTTTAACCGACTTTTCTACATCCTCCACCATGTTACCGTCTTGATCTACTGTTACACTTACACCATAAGGATTTCCACCCGCCACAAATAGTTCTTGATTTGTATAACCAGGAGCTGCCACAATTGCACCCCAATGAAACATTGAAGTATAGAAATTTAAGATGGTTGCTTCTTGACCACCATGCGGATTTTGAGCCGAAGACATGGCACTTACAACTTTATTAACAGTTTTACCTTGTGCCCAAAGTCCACCAGCAGTATCCATAAATTGCTTTACTTGAGATGGTACATTTCCAAATCTAGTTGGAATACTAAAAATCATACCATCCGCCCATTCTAAATCATCCATTGTAGCCTCAGGTACATCTTTTGTAGCATCATAATGCTCTTTCCATGCAGGATTTTGGGCAATAGCTTCTTCAGGAGCTAACTCCTTTATCTTTCTAAGTTTAACCTCTGCTCCAGCTTCTTTTGCGCCAGCTTCTGCCCACTTAGCTAATTGATAATTTGTACCAGTTGAACTGTAGTAAAAAATTGCCATATTTGCCATTTTTATTCTCCTTTCAAATATCATAATTAGTATAGACATTTACAAAAAGTACATACCTAGACTGCTTCTTCTATTTAATTTTGGGCGTTATATAAAATAAATACAGCAAGTTTCAACCGTCACCTTAAGTATTAATTTTAAAATTAAATAGCAAAGGAATTAGTTTCCTATATTTCATTAGCCAATACTTGGTGATATTAATGTTAGATAGTATTTTACTTAAGGAAACATAGTTGCTATTAATCAATACATGTTCCTTTACGACTATTTTTTTCTCTAGACTCATACAATGACAATTTGATAAGATATTGATGCTACAGGCAATGAATCGGAGGCAAAAGATAATGGGGCAATATGAAAATTTAAAAAAAGGTGAAAAAGGTGCTTGGATTAGTATCGTTAGTTACCTTTTACTCGCAGCTATTAAAATAATCGTTGCTACTATTGGTGGGTCTGAAGCACTAAGGGCAGATGGTTTAAACAATACAACTGATGTTATTGCATCAATAGCAGTATTAATTGGATTACGTATTTCTAGAAAGCCTCCTGATAAAGATCACCACTATGGGCATTTCCGTGCGGAAACAATTGCTTCACTAATTGCAGCTTTTATAATGATTACAGTTGGTTTGCAAGTCATATACGGTACGTTTGAGTCAATTATTAATAATAACTACTCACAACCAGACATGATAACGGCTTGGACAGCATTATTCGCAGCAATTATTATGTTTTTTGTCTATCGATATAACTTAAAGTTGTCAAAAGAGGTTAAAAGCACATCGCTATATGCAGCCGCCCAGGACAATAGATCTGACGCACTCGTTAGTATTGGAGCATTTATAGGTATTGTGGGTGCAAATTACGGATTATTCTGGTTAGACCCTGTCGCAGGTTTTATTGTAGGTCTTATTATTTGTAAGACAGCTTGGGAGATATTTCGAGATGCAACACACACATTAACAGACGGGTTTGATGAGCAAAAACTAGAACAGATTAAAACAAGTATCGCTAAGGTTCCGGAGGTTGAAGTAGTAAAAGATGTAAAGGCTCGCTTACACGGGAATCAAGCTCTAGTTGAAGTGACAATATTTGTTGATCCGGAGCTTACCGTTCAGGAGAGTCATGATATTACAGAGCGTATTGAGGCCCTCTTAAATCAAGAACATGATATTCCTCACGCGCATATTCATATTGAACCATCATAAGAGATGGACAGTTTGAAATAAATTCATTAAGAAAAAAAGGCATATTTCGGCGGACATTGTAAATCTTATGATAATTCAGTTTAAGTGAAATTTGTTATCAAAAAAGACGAATTTTATTTCAATTAAAGTCGTCTTTTTATTGATTCATGTATTCTAATTTGCTTATGTTTAACTCATTAGTTTCAATATTCGTTTTAGATTAACGGTGAAGATTGTCATGATAAAAGTACTGCTTTTTTGGGACTTATACTTTTTCTATCTTTTTTAAACAAAAAAGAAACCATCGCTTTTAATACAAGCAAATGGTTTCTTTATACTACTTTTTCTACTTACTCATAGATAGCTGCTTGAATTTCTTCATCTTCAATATTTTCACTATCATACCAGTAGAATCCTGTGTCAATCATTTCCGGAACTTCTTCTCCATTTAACGCATCTACAGCAGCTTTTACTGTTTCATATCCAATACTTTCTGGATTTTGTGTAATTGCTCCTGACAAGACTCCGTTATTAATCGCATCAATTTGTTGTTTACCAGAATCAAAACCTACAACTACTACTTCTCCTTCTTTTCCTAACTCTTGAACCGCATTAACAACACCAATGGCAGAACCTTCGTTAGAACCATAAATACCAGCTAAATCTGGATGGGCTTGAAGCATAGTTTTGGCTAAGTTAGTAGATTCTAAGTGATCCCCTTTACCATATTGTGTATCTACTACTTCAATATTTGGATATTCATTTTCAATTGTTTCCATAAAACCATCACGACGATCAACACCTGTTACAGATACCTGGTCATGAACAACTAGTGCCACTTTACCTTTTTCACCTATTAAACTTGCCATTTGGTGTGCTGCTTCTGCAGCTGCAGCATAGTTATCAGTAGCAGCAGTTGTAATCGGAATGTCACTATCCACACCAGAGTCAAACGCTACCACTGGAATATCTTTTTCTTGAGCATCTTCTAAAAGTGGTGCAGATGCTTGTGAATCCAACGCAGCAAAACCAATTGCATCTGGGTCTTTATCTAATGCAGCTCTTAACATTTCAATTTGCTTATCAACTTGTGATTCGTTATCTGGACCTTCAAATGTAATTTCTACATCAAATTCTTCCGCTGCTTTCTCTGCACCTTTTTGCACGGCTTGCCAGAATTGATGCTGAAAACCTTTAGAAATAATTGCGATATAAGGTTTATCATCATCTGCTTCAGTATCCGAAGACTCTTCTTTTGATTGTCCATTTTCAGAACTTGAATCACTTGAACTAGATTCTTCATCACCACTACCACATGCAGCTAACACCAACAACATTGACGCTAAGACAACAAGAAATGCTAGAAACTTTTTTACTTTCATACTAAACTCCCCTTTGTACAAGTTTTTTTATGAAATAACTCCTTTAATGAGTTAAAACCAAAGATTAATAGTTTATTCACCTTTTTTACGTAACATATCAAAGTAAACAGCAAGCAAGATAACAAAACCAATTACAACTGTTTGCCATTCTTGAGGAATCGACATGATACGTAAACCATTTGTTAAAACACTCATAATTAAAGCACCAATCATAGTACCAATTAATGACCCTTTACCACCACTTAGGGATGTACCACCAATAACAACTGCTGCAATTGCTTCTAATTCATACCCCATACCTAATGATGGCTGTGCGGAATTTAAACGAGAAGCCATAATAACACCTGCAACACCAGTAAAACATCCAGCGATGGTATAAATAATCATCTTCCATTTTTTCACATTAATACCGGATAATCGAGTTGCTTCTTCATTACTACCAATAGAGAACGTATATCTTCCTACAATCGTTTTGGATAATAAAATCCAACCTATAATTACCATAACAAAAAATATTAATACTGCGTTTGGAACAGAGATTGCTGGAATGATAGATCCAAGTGCAATTTGATTAAAACCTTCTACATCACTAAAATAAATAGGCGAAGCTCCTGAAATAACTAATGATAACCCTTCTGCTATCATCATCATTGCTAGCGTTGCAATAAATGGCGGTATGCGAAGTATGGATACAGAAAAACCAGATACAAATCCGATTAACCCCCCCATCAGAACACCACCTAGTATCCCTACAATAACGGGTAATCCTAAATAGACAATAAATACACCCGTCATAACAGACGTCAAAGTCATTCCTGTACCAATGGATAAATCAATCCCACCAGTGATAATTACAAATGTCGTTCCTAATGCTAAAATACCAATAACAGTCGTAGATAATAAAATCCCTTCGACGTTTGACCATGTTAAAAAGTTTTCTGATGCAACAGAGAAAAAGATAATTAAAATAATTAAACTAGCAAAAGCTAGGATTTGTTGTAGTGCTTGGGAACCTCCTAATAGCTTTTTGCTATTCCCTTGTTTATTAACTGCAGTATCTGCCATCTGTTTTCACTCCCTAAAAATGATTAGTGTTACTTTGTTGCATACCCCATAATTTTTTCTTGATTTGCATCCTTATTCAATAATTCTCCAGTTACACGCCCTTCATTCATGACCACAATTCGATCACTTAAACGGAGAACTTCTGGTAATTCTGAAGAAATCATAATAATAGATTTCCCTTTATCAGCAAGTTTTTCTAGCAAATCGTATATTTCCTGTTTTGCACCTATATCTATACCTCTAGTTGGTTCATCAAAGATAAGGATGTCAGAATTCTTTAGTAACCATTTAGCAATAACGACTTTCTGTTGATTCCCACCAGATAACAATTTTACTGGTTGATTAACACTTGGGGTTTTCACTTTCAAACTAGCAGAATATTCTTGTGCATCCGCTTTCATTTGTGACGGTTTTACAAACAAGGCTTTCGTATATTTTCCTAAAGAAGAGATTGATATATTCTCCATCACTGTCATATCTAACATCAAACCAAATTGTTTTCTATCTTCTGATAAGTATCCTATTCCATGATTCACAGCATCCACTGGTTCTTTAATATTGACTTCTTCACCATGAATTTTAATACTTCCAGTAAATGGATCAGCACCAAAGATTGCTCGAGCAACTTCCGTTCGACCTGCCCCTACCAACCCAGCAAAACCTAAAATTTCTCCTTTCATTAAATGAAAGGACACATCTTTCAAATATTTATTCTTCAAATTCTTTGCTTCTAAAACTACTTCTGTAAAGTCATCTGGATTGGATTCTTTTTGTTCGATTGTTATTTCTCTTCCTACCATTAAAGATACTACTTGACTAATTTCTGTTGTTTCAGTCGAAAGTGTATCAATATACTTTCCATCTCGCATAACCGTTATTCGGTCTGATATTCTTTTTAATTCTTCCATTCTGTGAGAAATATAAATAATTCCTACACCTTGTTTACGTAATCGATTAATCATATCAAAAAGTGTATTGATTTCTGTATCCGTTAATGAAGCAGTTGGTTCATCCATTATTAGAATTTTAGCATTGAAGGATAAAGCTTTTGCGATTTCAACCATCTGCTGTTTCGCTACGGTTAACTGGGATATTTTAGTTTTTGCATCCAGATCAATATTTAACTGTTTAAACAATTCGTCTGTCTTTCGATTTAACTCTTTACTTTTGATAAAAAAGTCAAATCCCGCTCTAGGTTCTCTTCCAATAAAAATATTTTCAGCAACAGTCAAATCCCGCATTAAGTTCAATTCTTGGTGAACAATGTTGATCCCCATTTCTTGCGCTTCTTTTGTGTTAACAGGAGCTATTTCTCTTCCATCATAAACGACAGTTCCTTCATCTTTTTGATAGATACCCGTCAGAATCTTCATTAAAGTAGATTTACCTGCACCATTTTCACCAATCAGCGCTAATACTTCTCCTTCATATAAATCTAATTGCACTTTAGATAATGCTTTTACACCAGGAAAAGACTTAGAGATGTTTCTCATTTCTAATATTTTATTTGCCATTATAAAGCTCCTTTCCTTTAAGGTTTATGGATTTCTGTTCTTTCCATATAACTCTCCCAATCTTCTTGGAACGCAGTCAAACCTTCTTGAGTTAAAGGTGAATGAAACATTTTCTTTAAAATAGGAAATGGGACTGTTACAGCATCATAGCCAAATCTTGCTAAATCTGAAACTACTTGAGTAGTACGAATACTTGCTCCAATGATCTTGGTTGATGCGCCTAATGATTGAATAATTTCTTTTGCATGTTGGATAAACTGTTGACCTTGTAAAGATTGATCATCTAACCTTCCAATGTAAGGGCTGATATATGTAACGTTCGCTTTTGCTGCTAACACAACTTGAGATAGTGTATAAATCAACGTCATATTAACCTCTATATTTTTCTCGCGAAGCAAATACGCTGCTTCTAGCCCATCTTCTGTCATTGGTAATTTAATAACTGGATGATCTACCCAATCTTTAAGCTCCATTGCTTGTTCATACATACGGTCTGCTTTTTCTTCAGTTACTTGCATCCATATCTTTCCGTTCACTTTTTCATTAATGTGTTTCATTATTTCTTTATGTTCAAAAGATTCTTTTGCGATAATACTAGGATTCGTAGTGATCCCATCTAAAAACGGATAACGATTCGCAAATTCAACATGGTCACTATTCGCTGTATCTAAATATATTTCCATTGTCTCTCTCCTTAGTAAAATTGTTCTGTTTTATAATAGGCTATTGTAAACCGATTTAATAATTCATTGTATTCTTTATGTGTTTTTTGATTTGAAAAAATTGTTGTTTCGTGGTTTTGCCACTCTTTTGCAACTGAAAAGTCTTTCAAAAGTCCAACTCCTATTCCACCAACAATTGCCGCACCTTTTGATGTTGTTTCTTCTACATCACATGGAATGTTGATAGGCTTTTGAAATAAGTCTGATACCATTTGTCGCCAAATCATACTATTGGCTCCCCCTCCAAATAACCAGAACTCCTTCATCGATAAGCCGCTTTCCTCAAGGGCATCTAAGATTAATCTTAGATTTAGTGTAATCCCTTCCATAGCAGCTCGGGAAAAATCACCTCTTTTGTGTTCTGGTGTCAAACCTAAAATAGAAGCTTTAATTTCTTCTTTCCACCAGGGTGATCTTTCTCCTAACATATATGGTAGAAAAGTAAGACCATTAGCACCTATGGTTGATTGTTCTATTTCTTGATTCATCACTTGATATGCTTTTTTCTTATCTGTGAGCGAATAATCTCGATACCACTGTGTAATGACCCAATCTATCAGAGTACCCGCCGCTTGCATGGTACCAATTGGCATTATTTTTGTATCATCTAAATGGATAAAATTAAAGATTCTTTTTTGCTCATCAATTATAGGATTGTCACTTACACCAGCTACCCATGATGAGGATCCTAAATAGTTAAATGCATCCCCAACGTTTACAATACCTGCTCCTAACGCTGCGCAAGAGCCATCTGCGCCACCAATTACGACAGGTGTTCCTTCTAGTAATCCTATTTCACTTGCTACTTGTTCTTTAACAGTCCCCGCAACTTTAGTTGATGCAACCACGTCTGGTAATTTACTTTTATCTATTTTCCAAAAGTCAATGATGTCATCACACCATTTCTTTTGGTGAATATCGAATAAATTGGTTCCACTGGCATCCGAATAATCAGTTAAAAATGCACCTGTTAATTTTGCTACTATATAATCTTTTGCTTGAAGAAACTTATAAGTAGCTTGATAGATTTTCGGTTTATTTTCTTTTATCCAAGCTATTTTAGGTCCACTATAAGAAGAAGTCATTTTATTACCAGTGATATGATAAAGATAATCTTCACCTAAAGACGTCGTTGCTAGATTTGCTTGTTTTGTTGCTCGCATATCTGCCCAAATAATAGCTGGATGAATAGAATCACCTTTTTTATCTACTGGCACAACCCCCATCATTTGGCCACTAAATGTCACTACATTAATTTGTGAAGGTTCTATATTATTTTCTTTAATTAAATAATTTGTGGACTCACAAATTGCTTGCCACCAGTTAAGTGGATTCTGTTCTACTTCATTATGTCCTAAATAGGAAGTACGATATGGAGAAGTAAAACTGCCTTTCACCACTCCACTCGTATTAAAGAGTGTTGCTTTCACACCACTCGTTCCAATATCATGAGCCAGTATCAACGGTGTACTTAAAGGCATCTCATCACTCTCCCACCTTTTTTGGTAACGCTTTCTGTTATCGGTAACACAAAATTATCACACCCGTTCTTAGGTGTCAATAAAAATTCGAAATTTCTAACTATTGAATTCGATTGCATAAAACTATTTATAACCGGTGATATCAATGGTTATTTGTATTACAATAATATTTGAATAGTATTTTTTAGTAAAAATACTTGCATATAATAATTGTTATCGATATCATTATTTATAAGAATTCAAAAAAAGAGGTATAAAAATGGTTACTATTTATGATATAGCGAAAAATGCGAAAGTTTCTCCTATGACAGTTTCTAGAGTAATCAATAATTCTGGGAATATTCGATTGACAACAAGAGAAAAAGTGGAAAAAGCAATTAAAGAATTAGGTTATGTTCCTAATTCAGCTGCGAGAAGTCTTATATCCAAGCGAACAAAAACATTAGGATTAATATTATCTGATATATCCAATCCATTTTTCTCAAAAGTTGCCAGAGGTGCTGAAGATAAAGCTGTTGAAATGGGATACAGTGTTTTCATGACAAACACAGATGAAGATTTTGAAAAAGAAAAAAATTATATTAATAGGATGCTCTCCTCTCGAGTAGATGGAGTAATCCTATCACCTACAAATAATAATAGTATTAAACATATTCAAAAGTTAAACCAACATAACATTCCTGTAGTGTTATTCGACCGAACCATCGATGGTTTTGTAGGAGACCATGTACTAGGTGATAGTTATAAAGGTAGTCGTGACCTTGTCAAACATTTAATAGATATAGGTCATGAAAAAATCGCTTTAGTGAATGGTCCACATCATTTATCAACCTCGCGTGAGCGTCAACGCGCTTATGTTGAAACCTTAAAACTCAATGATTTATCTATCCATGAACACTATATATCTGAATTAGATTTTAGAAGTGTTCAATCAGAAGATGCCCATCAAATTTTAATGAAATTGATGAGTTTAGATAAAAAGAAACAACCAACGGCAATTTTTGCAGCCAATAACTTTATTGCCATTAGTATCATTCGTTCTTTACGCGAAATGAATATAAACGTACCAGAAGATGTATCAATTGTTTGTTTTGATGAAATTGAACATGTACATTTTGATCCATTTTTCACAGTAGCTTCTCAACCTGCATTAGAAATTGGAAGAATTAGTGCTCAATACTTAATTGAAAGACTTGAAAATGATAATTTGGATGAAGAAAGAATAGTAATTTTACCTCCTGAGATCCATATTAGAAAATCTTCTAAACCATTAATAGATAAGGAGTGACGAGAATGTTAAAAAATATTCCTAGTATTATATCACCTGAACTACTTAAAATTTTACATGAAATGGGGCACGGGGATGAGATCGTTATTGGAGATGGGAATTTCCCTGCATCGAATTATGCTAATCGTTTAGTTCGCTGTGATGGACATGGTGTACCTGAACTTTTAGATGCAATCCTTACTTTATTCCCTCTAGATACTTTTGTAGAGAAACCTATTTCTCTTATGGAAGTTGTGAACGCTGACCAAGACGAAAAACCTGAAATTTGGAATACATATCAAAAAAAATTAAAAAAACATCAAATCTCAAAAGAACAAATTGAGCATGAGGAACGATTTTCTTTTTATGAAAGATCTAAGAAAGCGTATGCAATTGTAGCAACTAGTGAAAAAGCTCTTTATGCCAATATTATTTTAAAAAAGGGAGTAATCTCTTAAATTTCACGAGGAGGGAAATATCATGACAAATGTAAAAAAGCAATTAAGTGAGTACGCAAAAAAATTAGTAACTTCTGGCTTAGTAGTTGGTGCTGGTGGAAATTTAAGTATGCGTGACGGGGAGTACATGTACTTATCTCCTAGTGGTTTTGATTTAAAAGAAATCGAAGAAGATCAATGGGTAAAGATTCATATTGAATCAGGAGAAGTAATGAGTGATTTAAAACCATCTTCAGAAATTCTCATGCATTTAGAATGCTTTAGAAAAAGATCCGATATTAATTCTGTACTTCATGCACACCCTAGCTATTCGGTTGGTGTTTCTTCTACTGGAAAAAATATCCCAAGCATGTTTCCAGACTTCCCTGCCATGGTAAAAAATGTGGAATATCTTGATTACATGATTCCTACTACACATGTTCTTGCAGATGCTGTTGCGGATGTAATTGAAAATACAGACGTCATAGTAATGCGAAATCACGGTGTGTTAACGGTCGGAAAATCAATGAAAGAAGCTTATTTCTTCATGCAGCTTACTGAAGAAGCTGCTAAAGTATTCACAATTTCTTCTACTGTTGGAACACCAAGACTTCTAACTGATGACGAATGCGAAGATTTAAAAAATTTATCCAGTGAAAAATATCGTGCGAAATTATTAAAAGGTTCTCAATAGAAAGCGAGGGTAAGCATGAAAAAAGTATGGACTTTTGATATTGGCGCATCCAACGGAAGGTTAATGCTTAATACTTTTGATGGCCAAACAATGAATTTAGAAGAAATCTATCGTTTTCCAAATCATCCTGTTCATGTTACCGGTAATTATTATTGGGACATTTTAAACCTCTTTACAGAAATCAAAAAAGCAATGTTAATTAGTGTACAAAAGGGACATGATGAAATCGAAAGTATGGGAATTGATACGTGGGGAGTTGATTTCGGCTTACTTTCTAACACTGGTGAACTATTAGGAAATCCTTATAGCTATCGCAATCCGAAAAATGCTAGAGGAATGGAGAAAGCACTCGAAAAGATCTCTTCTAGCAAATTATTTGAATTAACAGGAGTAGAGACAGCACCTATCAATACATTATTTCAATTAAATACAATCAAAGAGGATTATCCAGAACTTTTAGATAAAGCAGAAACTTTACTTTTCACACCAAATTTGCTCGTTTATTTGTTTACAGGTGTAAAAAGTAATGAATTTACGATTAGCTCGACTAGTCAAATGTTATCAGCTGGAAAATCAGAATGGGACGTGGAGCTTTTAAATACTTTAGGTATTGATAAAAAAATGTTAGCTCCTATTGTAGAACCATTAACCATTGCTGGAGAAACGTTATCCGAAATAAACGATGAATTACAAATAAAGCCGGTGAAAGTCATTAATGTTCCAGGCCATGATACTGCATGCGCCTTGGCAGCTCTCCCTTTGACAGATGATGGATCTGCTTTTATGAGTTGTGGAACATGGGTTTTGATTGGTGTACCCGTTGATCACCCTGTCACGAATAGTGAAGCAGAGTCTTGGGGATTTACAAATGAAGGCACTCTTGAGGGAAAATATCGACTTCAAAAGAATAATATGGGCATGTGGTTGTTACAACAATGTCGCGTTATTTGGGAACGAGAAGGAATTGAAACGAATTACGAAGAAGAAAACTGTTTATTTGAAAAAACAGAAGCGTTTCGTTCTTATATAGATCCAGATGCCCCAAGGTTTTTCAATCCAGATAATATGGTGGAAGCCATTCGGAGTTTTTGCAAGGATACACAGCAGCCCATCCCTGAAACACGAGGTCAACTAATACGCTGCATTTTAGAGAGTTTAGCTCTAAAATATTACTGGGTTATTAATCGTTTAGAGCACTTAACAGGGAAGAAAATAAAGCGCATACATATGGGAGGTGGTGCAATCCGCAATAAAAACTTGTGTCAATTAACAGCGAATGCAACGAATCGAGAAGTCTTAGCAGGCCCTATAGAATCTAGTTCTATTGGTAATGCTGTTGCACAATGGATTGCTTTAGGTGATATTGATGATTTACAAGAAGCTAGAAAAATTGTAAAAAAATCTTTTGAAGTTAAATCTTATGAACCAGAAAGTCAACAAGATTGGGGAAAAGTTTATAAACAATTTTTGAATTTTATAGATTAGTTTTTAAACTACTTTTATAAAAAATAATAGGAGGAATATATCATGACAAACAATAAACGACTAATCGGCGAGATGCCTAAGATTGGAATTCGACCTACTATTGATGGGAGAAGAAAAGGTGTTCGTGAATCATTAGAAGATAAAACAATGAATATGGCTAAAACAGCAGCTGAATTTTTATCTAGTAATTTACGTTATAACAATGGTGAACCAATAGAAACGGTTATTGCGGACACTTGTATCGGTGGAGTGGCTGAAGCAGCGCAAGCAAAAGCAAAATTTGACAAAGAAAATGTAGGGGTAACCATCACGGTAACACCTTGTTGGTGCTATGGATCTGAAACAATGGATATGAACGCTAATCGTCCCAATGCTATTTGGGGATTTAATGGTACAGGAAGACCTGGTGCCGTTTATCTAGCAGCTGTTCTAGCAGCTCATAACCAAAAAGGTATCCCCGCTTTTGGTATTTACGGTAGAGATGTTCAAGATATTGATGATAACTCCATTCCTAGTGATGTTCAAGAAAAATTGTTACGTTTCGCTAAATCAGGTATTGCTGTTGCTATGTTAAAAGAAAAATCTTACTTGTCTATCGGTTCAGTTTCTATGGGGATTTCAGGTAGTATGGTAGATGAAGACTTTTTCCAAGAGTATCTAGGTATGAGAAACGAATATGTGGATATGACAGAGCTATCACGTCGTGTTAATGAAGGGATTTATGATAAAAAGGAATTTGAACAAGCTTATAAGTGGGTTAAAGATAATGCTATATTTGGTTCTGATACAAACGCAAAAGATAGACAACGTACGGATGATCAAAAAGAAGAAGATTTAAAAATGAATATTAAGATGACTATTATTACTCGTGATTTAATGGAAGGTAATCCTAAATTAGCAGAATTAGGTTACGAAGAAGAAGCGATGGGACATAATGCCATTGCATCTGGATTCCAAGGACAACGTCAATGGACTGATTACTTACCCAATGGTGACTTTATGGAAGCTATCTTAAACTCATCTTTCGATTGGAATGGGATTCGAACTCCATATATGGTAGCAACGGAAAACGACACTCTTAATGCTGCAACGATGTTATTTGGACACCTATTAACTAATTCAGCGCAAGTTTTTGCTGATGTTCGTACGTATTGGAGTCCTGATGCAGTTAAGCGCGTATCCAATAAAGAACTTGAAGGTAAAGCTAGGAATGGAATTATCCACTTGTTAAATTCAGGTTCTGCTGCATTAGATGGTACCGGTGAACAAGAAATAAATGGTAAACCTGCTATGAAACCATTCTGGGATATTTCAGAAGAAGAAGCGGATAAATGCTTGAAGGCAACCCAATGGCGGCCTGCTAACACAGAATATTTCCGTGGTGGGGGATTCTCTAGTAATTTTAAATCTAAAGGAGACATGCCTGTTACCATTGCTAGAGTTAACTTAATCAAAGGATTAGGACCCGTGCTACAAATTGCAGAAGGATATACAGTTGAATTATCAAATGACATTCATAATATATTAGACAATCGCACAGATCCTACTTGGCCAACTACTTGGTTTGTACCTAATTTAACTGGAGAAGGTGCATTCCGTGATGTATACTCTGTTATGAACAATTGGGGTGCTAACCACTGTTCTATGAGCTATGGTCATATAGGTGCAGATTTAATCACACTAGCATCTATGCTACGTATCCCCGTAAATATGCATAATGTGAGTGATGAGACAATCTTCCGTCCAAGTGCTTGGAATATGTTTGGAACTAAAGACAAAGAAAGTGCAGATTATCGCGCTTGTCAAACATATGGACCATTATACAAATAATATACGTTAACATTTTACCTGCATCGTAACAGACACTTACGATGCAGGTTTTTGTTGTCATGCAGTTCCACGGAATTGTCAAGATTTTATCTTTAATGTTTTCATAACAAGTCGATTTTTGATTCCTTTATAAAGATATATATTCGTTTTGTATTATTACATGTAATGTTTATTAAACAATTTTTTCTTAATTGGACATATCCCTTTTTCTTAAATTTGGTTTTGTCAGCTAATAAACAACTTTTCATTAACATTAAAAGATTTATTCTTATCCCTATCTAATACTCTCTGGTGAATTATACAAAAAAGTACCCTATAGGTACTTTTTTTAGTGTTAGCTTTGTAAATATACTCTAGTTAAATTTAGTTATCAGTTCATCGATTCTTCGCCAGCCGAATGCTGTTTCCTGATAAGTTCCTTCTCCAATTGATGTTTCTTCTTCGTCTACTTGTTCGGCTCCGAAATCGATATAAAACTTGCTTGATGGATTTTGTGTTAGAATCCAGACTAATATAGATTCATATCCTTCTTTTTTCATTGCCTTTGCAAATGCATCTAATAAAATAGTTCCAAGACCTTTTCGTTGGTAATCTTTTAATAAATAAACTGCATATATTTCTCCATCATAGCCGAAGCGCTTGGTTCTTTCTTTGCCTCCAGAAATAAAACCTACTATATCATTATCATCATCATGAAGGACAAGTGCAACCTGCCCTTTCATAGGCATCTGTAGAATTGTTTCCCACAATGTCTTTCTATTTTCAAAAGTCATATTTGATAAATCTTCTTCATTAATTAAATCAGAATATGTTGTTTTCCAACTTTGAACATGTACCTCCGCAATTTTATCGGCATCTTCTAAGACAGCTTTTCTAATATGATACAATTTGATTCATCCCCCTCATCTATGTCTAAAAAATTAAAAAGTCAAAAAGTACACGGTTGCAATTGATCCTATCACTATTAATATTATATTAAAACCTAGGAAAGCCAAAATAATAGCTATCAACCCACCTAAGAGTCCAACATGTGGTTGATCAGGCTTTACTGATAAAATCCCCGGAAAAATCAATGCTCCTAATGCGGCATATGGAATTGCATTTAACCACCTGTTTATCCAATTAGGAAAATTAACTTTATCAACGATATAAGCTGGAACAACTCTTGGAATAGCGGTAACAATAGCCATGCCAATTATTATAAGGAGAATCATGCTTTATCCTCCTTCAACAAGAAAATACCCGTTGCACCACCAACTAGTGTTCCAACTACGATGGCCCAACCTACATCTAAAAATTGACTAAAAATAGCATTCGTTAACATCGCTATGATTGCAATCATTCCAAATTTTAATTCCTTTTTCACAGAAGGGATTAATAAACCAATGAACATGGCATACAATGCAACACCCATACTTTGACTTAACGCTTCTGGAATTACATCTCCTAAAACACCGCCCAAAAAAGAACCGAACACCCAAGAGAAATAACCCGTGAGAATGAGTGCAGTATAAAAATAAACTCCTTTATCTTGTTTTGCCTCGTCGCTATGAATGGAAGCAACAGTAAATAATTCATCAGTAATGCCTAAGGATAAAGGAACTTTCCAATTCAACCCAATACCACGTAATCTATTCATGAATGATAGACTCATCACAAAATGGCGAAAATTAAGTACAAAGGTTGCTATTATGATTTCTATTGCTCCTGTTCCAATAGCAATCATCCCAGCCCCCATAAATTGACTAGCACCCGCAAATACTAAAACACTCATTAGCGTCAACTCAAAAAGCGACATTCCTGCCTGTTTAGCTAATACTCCATAGGTAATAGCTACTGGCAAGTATCCCATCATAATTGGAAGCCCCTTTGAAATTCCTTTTTGAATCATTATCAGTCTTGTTGATCTATGTGTATTTTGCATTACATTCGATGGCATTTGCTAACTCCTTGCATAATATAACTTTTAACTAATATTTTCATATGTAGCTTCAGAACAATAATTCTATTTAAAACTATACAACAAAAGCGTACATAAATAATACTTTATCATATAAAAGTGGTAAAGTATTACAAAAAAATTTTACAATATTTTTTTTAGTTACACAGCAAAGGACAGGTCACTTTATGTACCTGCCCCTCTTTACTACTATATTTCATCCTGACTTGTTAAAATCATTGGACCTTCTTTTGTAACTACTATTGTGTGTTCGTATTGAGCAGATCGACCACCATCAACTGTTCTTGCTGTCCAGTTATTGCTATCCATTTGACTATGCCATGACCCTTCATTGATCATTGGCTCAATAGTAACAACCATTCCTTCTTTTAAACGGAGCCCTTTCCCTGCTTCACCGTAATGCGGAATATGTGGTTCCTCGTGTATCGTTGGCCCAATCCCGTGGCCAGTAAAATCTTTTACTACAGAGTATCCTTCTTTTTCTGCATATGTTTGGATTGCATGGCCAATGTCTCCAATTCGATTACCTACTTGCGCTTTTTCAATTCCTTTATATAAAGCTGATTTCGTTACTTCTAGTAAATGAGCTGTTTTCTCATCTGCAGGACCGACAACATACGTCCATGCTGAGTCTGCCAAACCACCGTTTAAATTAACGACCATGTCAATGGTTACGATATCTCCTTCTACTAGTTTTTCGTCTCGAGGAAAGCCATGACAAATTTCATCATTTATTGAAGCACAAGTAGCAAATTGATAACCGTTGTAACCCTTTTGTTCAGGTGTTGCACCGTGTTTTTTCAAATAGCCTTCAACAAAATCATCAATTTGTTTTGTTGTGACGCCTGGCTTCATTCTTTTTGCGATTTCTTTATGACAAGAGGCTAACAATTTGCCTGCCTCTTGCATCATAGCAATTTCTCTGCTGCTTTTACGCGTTATCATATTCATTACTCCCTTTCTATCTATAAATACATTATCATAAAGGTGAAATTTATAAATCCCCTATAAAGTTTATCATATTTTGCAAATGAAAATGTTAGAATGGACTTATCCTACTTAAAAATATAGATACGGTACGTTTTTAGACGGTAAATGAGATAAGAAAGGTGATTAAAGTGATAACGATTAATAATGTGACAAAACACTATCCAGGAAATAAACGTGCAGTAAATAATTTAAACTTGAGCATACCCGACGGGGAAATTTTTGGTTTTTTAGGGCCTAATGGAGCTGGAAAATCAACAACCATTAAGATGATAACTGGAATCTTACCAATTGACGAAGGATCAATTATTATTAATGGTAATGATATTGTCAAAGAACCTTTAGCTACAAAGAAAAAATTTGGCTATGTTCCTGATCGACCAGATGTCTTTCTTAGGCTAAGGGGTATTGAATATTTGAATTTTATTGGTGATATATATGACGTCCCAAAAGAGATAAGAGAAGAAAAAATAGAGCGTTTGACAAAAGAATTTGGTATTTACCATGATTTAAACGATCACATCCATACTTACTCCCATGGAATGAGACAAAAAATTGTTGTCAGTGGCGTTTTACTTCATGACCCTGATGTCTGGATTTTGGACGAACCATTATCGGGCCTAGATCCTAAATCATCATATACATTGAAACAAATGATGAGAGAACATGCTGCTCGTGGAAAAACAGTGTTTTTCTCAACGCACGTTCTAGAGGTTGTTGAGCAACTCTGTGATGAAGTTGCGATCATTAACAACGGTAAACTTGAATTTCACGGGAATATGGATGAAATGCGAGATCAATTCAAGTCGGGAGAAACACTCGAACATATCTTCTTGGAGTTGACTAGTAATGAATAAAACTTGGAACCTAATTAAGGTCACATTAAAGATGCAGTATTCTTCAGTTGGAAAAAGCAACTCAGAGAAGTACGGAGTTTATATCTTATTGATATTTCTTATTCCTTTTGCATTCATTATTTTTTCCGTAGCTAATACTATTATCCAGGAAATGTACCAGGTGTTAAGCCCCTCTGGCAATGAAAGCCTTATTCTTGGTGTAACATTTCTTAGCCTTAGTTTTATTTTATTCTTGGTTAGTATTGGTTCAATCCTTAGTTCTTTTTATTTTTCCGAGGATATAGAATCATTTATTCCTTACCCATTTCAGCCCTACCAATTAATGGTGGCAAAAGCAGCAACACCCTTTATTCACTTATACATAACAACAGCTATATTTTTCTTGCCAATACTTCTCTTTTATGGAGCTATCAGTCATGCCTTTTTCTTATATTACTTATATGGATTACTGCTTTTTTTACTAATACCAGTTATTCCGTTCATTCTATCAGCCCTTATTGTTATGTTCTTCATGCGTTTTGCAAATATATCAAAAAATAAAGACCGAACAAAGGTATTTGCCGGGCTGTTATCACTTCTTTTTATTATTGGTATAAATGTAGCAATTCGATTAAATCAGGACCCAGGTCAACTAGCAGAGATGCTAACAGGAGCACTTCAACAGCAGAACGGATTACTCGAAACGCTCACAAAATTTATACCGACTGCATTCGTAGGAACAATGGCATTAGCTGATCATGATACTGTTAAAGGTTTGCTTTATCTATTAGGAATGATTGTACTATCTGGATTAGGAATTCTTCTATTTCTAACAATGGGGCAAACATTATACTTTAAAGGTGTACTCGGGTTAAACGAGGGCAACAAATCAACCAAAAACAAAAGTATCTCTAGGACAAAGGTAGTTTCTCACCATGTCTGGATTACATATGTCTTAAAAGAATTAAAAATAATATTTCGCACGCCTACATTCTTATTGCAATGCGTAATTCAGAGTCTGTTCGCGCCAGTATTTTTGGTAGTCATTTTACTTTTAGAGAACTCCGCTTCGCTAGGTGAATTACTAGCTAATTTCGAAGGTAAATATGTGATTCTTATTTTATTTTTAGTCACTTTATTTATATTAGGTGTAAATCCTACTTCAACCTCGGCAATTTCTAAGGATGGTACAGATTGGTATCTCAATTTATATTATCCAATTAGCATGAAACAAATTATCACAAGTAAAATTATTGCGGCATGGATGATTAATTTATTATCTATACTATTAATCCTTCTAGCTAGTCTGTTTCTAATAAACATCCCAACAACCATTCTGATCATGTGGTTGCTTCTGGCTCTTGAAGTCAATTGGTTTACAAGTTTAGTTGGGACATACTTAGATTTTTTGAAACCAAAATTAAAATGGACCGACGAACAAGAAGTATTTAAATCTAGAATGATTAGTTTAAAAGTGTTAATGTTTGAAGTAGGTATATTCGGAACAATCGTTTTACTATTATGGAATATTCCTATCATACAAGGATTATGGGTAACCACCATCCTATTATTTTTGCTATTAGCAATAGCGATTTTCACTATACATTACTTACTAAATAAAAAAATAGCAGAAAAGCATTACCAACAAATATAGATAAATAATAGGTAGAAACCAATTGGTTTTCTACCTATTTTCTTGAGCATCCTTAATCTAATTAGTAAGCTCCATATCCCCATGATGACCCTATAATAATCAATAGGATAAACAAGACAACCACTAACGCAAAACCTGATCCATATCCTGCTCCTGCTACTGCACCCATGTTTTTAATTCCTCCCTTCTTTTTAGGATACATTAGTTTATGTAGAATTCTTGGTAATGGACTACTTGCTAATGAAAATGGGCAGGAAACCAGATTGGTTCCTGCCCCCTGCTTTATGAGTTATAGAGGCTCTATACTAAATGTGGTGGTGTCCTCAGTTCTATCAAGGCTTTAAAAGAAGTCAAAAAAATACACTCATTCCCCTCTCTTTTGTTATCCTAAAGTTGTCGAGACAAAAGGAAAAGGAGAGGGA